>DCFZ01000030.1 GCA_002314455.1 Lentisphaeria bacterium UBA1791
TTGACAGCATGTATTCGGATCATCTTTTTTTATTGCAACGACCATTGTTCGTCGCCGTAACTATCATCTTCGTTGTGCCACGACACAAGTTTCAGTGTTTTCGAGCGCTCATCATACGTCATCACGCAGTATATCCGTTCCTGCGAATTATGGACAACGACCCTTTTTAGGCATTCAAATCGCGGCGCAGCGTGCGAAGTTCCAAGATAAACTTTTTCTAACCCAACAACGACCCGGCAATCCGGATTGCCAATCGTTTTTTGCAGGAGTTCTGCTGCACGTTTTGAATCAGCAAAAATATCCTTGTGATCTCGCCACAGGTGCAAAATTCCGTTCCACTTGTTGCCTCTTTCTAAAACAATATCGCACGGTGTTATTCCTGCTGCATCCGATATGAATTTATCGCATTGCCCTACAACGATCGCTTGAGATGGCGCGTTGGCGGCAATGGCCTTCGGCAAATGGTATCTCTGTCCAACAGCAAATGCGTTGTTGATTTGCTGATAATCGTCCGGCAAATTATTGGGATTCAGCCCCGCCGCCAGTAATTCCGCTCGCGCGGCGCTTTGCATTTTGGCGAAAGCATTTTGTACATCGGGGAGACCGGGCAGCGTAAGCAGCGGAGCGCCCGCCGTCGGCGCCTTGCAGATGACCCCGCACTTGCCGATCTGTTGCTTTTTGACGGCTTCCGCCATCTGATCGATCGCATATTTACGCGTCAGCGGCGTCAAACTGCTTGCGTTACTTAAAAAGCCGTCGTGTGGATCAAACGCAAAACCGCTGGATTCCACTCTCACCTGATCAGGCGGCGTCATCGGGTGGACCGGCGTCTTGCCCGCCTCCTTTGCCGTGATCTGCTCGAGCTGACAGTTGCAGCCGAATTCCCACGGCGGGGTGTGCGTCCGAAGCCACGGATCGCGCTTGTCGAAGACCATGCCGTCGTACTGCTGGTGCGTCGATCGCGGAACCGCGCTGCCGACACTCGCGTGATAGCGTACATACGGGAATATCTTCAGTGCCGACGCACTATACATCCGCTCATGCTCGCCGACGGCGTGCGCCATCTTAGCGTTCTGATCCAGGATCAATTTCAGCCGGGCAGTCGATGCGAGATTTTTCATGCTATCGGTACCGTCGTCTTTGCCGTTGGCGCGGGCGTATTGCATCAGAAGGTGTCTCGCCTCGTCGCGGCTGATCCGCCCGGACGAATAGTCGTCGGAAATTTGCCGGAATCGGTCGAGGATATGAGCCTCGGCGACACGCGCGGAAAAGAACGCGCGGGTGCGAATCCCGGCGGGGATCTGCGAGATCCCGGCGCTGTCGCGCACCGTCGGCAAATTCACCCGGTTCCGGATGAAGTTTTCTTTTGCCCCCATAGTCTAAAAATTCTCCCTGACAAACTGATCGAATGCCGTCTGACATTCGGCTTCATCCGGCCACCACGGGCGCGGGTGCTGCGGTGCCGTCTGATCCTTTAAGACAAAAAGCGGAGCCTCGAGCTTTTCTCCTTTCGCCGGCGCGCGAAAAAGTAACCGGCTTCCTCGCTTGCTTGTCAGAGCGAATAGTTTTTCTGTCACATCTGATGCAAAAAGCCGATTAGGATTGTACCTTTCCGTTGAGCTCGTCGGCAACGGGATCGCCAGCGTCTTTCCGTTGCGCGACATGATCGGCCCGCCGTAATGGACATGCGCCCCGATGTATGCCTGTGCCGCCGTCATCTTGATTTCGGCGGTAAGACCGCAATTTTCAAGCGCGATATTCTGCTCGATCGACTTGCCGAATGGGCCGCTGCCGATCACTCTCGTGGCGTTGGCTTTTGCGATCCGCAAGACCGCCTCACTCCATACTGTGATCAGATCCTCGCCGTTGAGATCTTTGATTTTTTGGCGGATCTCGGCGTCGTCGACGCGAAGCGTCAGCCTCATTTGTTGCCCTCGTCGAATTGGCGCCGCATATCATCGCCCATCAACGCTTCGGCGTCGCTGGAGTTGCCCGGCAAATCGCCGGCTGCGAGATCTTTCAACGCGCTGTCGAATTTGTCGGCGCCGGCATTGGCGACATCGCCGACCTTGTCGGCAATCGGGCCGAGCCACTTTTCCAAAGCGCCGGAAAGATCTGACTGCTTTTTTCCCGAAGGATCTGTATCCGCGAAGCCGTAAGCGGTTCCCGCCGGGGCGGCTTGCAACGGCGTCCTGGTAAGGCGAATGCCGAAGCGTTCGCTCATTTCGTCCGGGTCGGCGTCAAGCCCGGCGCCTTTCAGCGCCTGAAGCATCTGCGCGGTGGCAAGCTTATCTTCCGGCGCACTGCAGTCGATCGTAAACCTGGGTGCGGCAACGCCGGCGCCGCAGTTGAATCTCGTCCACGGTGCGCACAGTTGAGCGTTGATCGTGCGCTGCAGTTTCCGGCAATCACTTTCCATAAGGTCGCGGCGAACCTTATCCTGGGCACCATCGTTGGAAAGCCCGCCGCCGTCCCCACTCGATGCAGTTTGCCCGAGAATCAGCCGGGTGATGGATCCGGCGAGCGCCTCGCGCAGACGGAAATATATGTCGCCGTTGACGTTCGCCGCCTGGATCAGTTCAAGCTCGGTATTTTTGCTGAAAAGCCCGCCGCCACTCGATCCGAAGTTGCGGATCAACCGCTTGATATTGTTGCGCTCTTTCTGATAGGTCTGCTCGTCCGCCTTGATGGCGACAAATGGCATTCCGTAACGTTCGACAAAACCGAGGAGATTTTTCTCAGCGGAATTCATAAAACAGTGGATCCACGCGATCGGCCGGATCAGACCGCCGCGCGCGGGATCCTTGCCGTGAAAACGCATCCGGTGATAGATGATGTGATCCCGCGGGATCACAAGCCCGGATGGGCATTCCGACGTCACAAGCTTCGGATAAAATCCGTCGATCAACGTGAAATGCTCTTGCTCGATCAGGTTGAAGCCGGCGATGTGACCGCCGTCTTTCCAGCAGATTTCACTGATCGAAAATCCGGGGAGTAGCGCCCCCATCAGATCTTCGAGTAGCTCGCCGAAGGTGTCGTTTCCATTCTGACCTTCGATCGCGTCGAGCTCTTTTTTTAGAGCGTCTGCTGCCGCCTTTGCCGCGTCGCTGTCGTCGCCTGGAGCAAAGCTCCAGTGACATCCCAGTACCGCGTCGATGCGGGTTTGTAGCGCCTGGGCGATCTCCGAGTTGTGCTCGGCGAGTTCCCGCGCCAAACGGCATTGACGCTTAATGTCGCCGCTCGTCGCCTGACGCATGATCTGAGCGACCTTTTCCGGCGTCAATCCGGATGCCGCATCGAGGACTTCGCGATCGCAAATTTCCGGGCGGAAGCTCGGCTCACCGCGCCCAAAAAACTTTTCCAAAAATTTCATAAACGTGCTCCTATCGATAGTCGTCGGAGTGATCGGGGTAACGGCTGCTCTGCCAGTCCGATACGTCCTGGCTGTCATTCGCCGCCGATTCAAATCTGCACGGGCCGCCATCAAGTTGCGTCGCGGCGTAAAGCGCCAGCGCGCAGCTCCATGCGATATCGCAATGGCTTTCCGGAAGGATCTCGTTTCTGCTTTCCGCGAAGATCAACCTGCCGCCCATTGTCGTCTCCTTTTTGAGTGCGGCAAGATCCGCTTTAACCTCGGGATTTTCAATCGGGATCATTTGTTTCCCCGCCTCGAAAGCGCCCTGTAGCGTCGTACCGAGAATCATCTTGGATGCGGCGAAGTTGACGCCGAGGAAATTTCCGTAAAACTTTTCCTCGAGCTCCTCACAGATCGCCATGCCGAGGCCGGTCTTATCGCCGCACCCGACAGCGCCGGCGGCGAGGATCGCCGCGACAAGTCGCTTTTGCACCTCAAATCGGATGTTGCGCATCGTAATCAGAGCGGCAAGTTGCGCGCTGTCACCAGATACGCAGTTAATCCACACCGACGACAAGTCGCCGGTGCGGGCAATATCGAAACCGAAAACGTGTTTTTTTCCGGCGAAGAAAAAGATCCACCACGCCTCCGAAAGATCGGCGATGTTGCTTTCATCGTCGTAATGCTTGCGCATGATGTCAAGCTTGATATTCGCCTTGACGAGATCCGCCGGCTCGATCAGCTGCTGACCGCCCGCGTTATTGGGGGTGCAAAGGTACTGCGTTTCAAAGGCGGAGCGGCTTGCGCATCCCCGACGTATCTGCTCTCGGAATTCATCGCGCGTCTGCGTCGTCCGTTTTTTCGCCTTTTTGATCTCATTGATCTTTTCGACAAAACCGTCGGCGATCGCATCGTCGAGCGTCGTCCGGTGGAACGACATCCCGCGGGGATTATCCTCTTTCGCCTCACGGCAAATCCGGGCGAAGAGGGTGTTTTCGGACCCGTTTGCCGCGTAGGCGGAAACCATCTCGAACTGACCGCCCCAGGTAATGCACGGATAAGCCATCGCGTAGAGCGTTTCCTGATCCTGATGAAGATCCATCTCGTCAACCAGGACGTCTCCGCCTTTGCCGGCGAAAGCGAGCGGGTTGCTCGACAGTGAGCAGATCCGCGCGCCGTTGTTGAATTTTACCACAAAGGCAGTGATTCCGTGCTTCTCGTCGATCACCTCGACGTTGTTTCCGTCGAGACCGCGCGCCACGGCGTTGGCTTCGCGCGCCCACTTGGCGACGTAATCGGTTACAAATTCTTTCGCCGTCAATTCGTCGCGCGAGCTGACCCACTGAACGAAGTTCGAACCGCCTTTTTCACGCAAACATTTTGTAACGGCGCGGAAACTCGTTGCGTAAGTGATGCCAATCCGGCGGCTTTTTTCGTAGAGCTTGATGGGGCTGTCGTCCTGGATCCACTTGGATTGGTACGGCAGAAAATATCCCATCATTTCACCCCGAATTTTTTCAGCATTGCGTCGGCGACTCGGCCGCTGTCAACATGGCTCAAAGTCGCAAGTTTTTCTTCCAGTTCGGCGATCCGTGCCCGGAGCGCGCTTTCGCGCTCCGCAGATTTTGATTCCTCGTTTTTCTGCGCGACGGCAAGCCCGCGCGCCAACGCGGCGAGCGACTTTTCGTCAAGCTCGTCGCCGTTCTCAAGCTTCTCGAGGAGAAGCCGTAGAAGCTCAAAATTCGCCGCTTTGACAAGCCCGGATCCGTCGGCCATCAGAGCGCCGATCTTGCGGCGCTCGACCTCTTTCCCGTAGCGGCGGCGGGCGGCGCAGTAGTCGCGGAACTCGTCGCTCACGCGATAGGCACCGAAGCTCGAGTTGTGCAAAGTGACGTCGAGCCGGCAGATTTCCGCGTCAGAGCGGATCTCGTCATAGCTCGCCCCGTCGTCAATGAGTTGCGCAATGCGCATCCGGGATTCCAGCGGGAGCCGGGCGATGTTGTTACGCTGCGTCATTTTGCCGCCCTCGGACCATAAACAAACGGGCTGTGATCGAATTCGTCGGCGAGCTCCTGAAGACCCTTCACAGTAATCGACAAATACTTGCCGCCGAAGCCCTTGACCGGTTCAAGATAACCCATGCCGACAAGTTCCACGGCCTGGGACAACACATCGTCCTCATCGGCGCGCATAATCGCCGGCTCCAGCGAAATGTCCTTCAGCTCTGTCGCCGCAACCGGCGCCCCGAAGAAGCGCTTCATGTCGCGCAAAATCGCCTGCCGTAAACCGTAGATATTGACCTGCATCAGTTAGTTACCTCTGTGATGATAATTTTTCTCGTGATTCTGCAGCGCCTTATCAAGGTTCTGCGTATAAAGCGCCAGATTGGAGATCCGTTGGTCCTGACCGGCGTTGTTTTCCAGCGCGCGCTGGAGGGAGTCTTCCATTTTTGCCATTCTCCCGGAAACCTGCTCCAAAAGCGCGAGGATTCGCTGGCTCTGATCGGCTTCCAAATGCTTGTCGAACTTAGCGGAAAGCTTGTCTACTTTTTCTGTTTCGAGTTTAGAGACCCGATCCTCGAGCTTGCCTTGCCGGCCCCAAAACAAAAAATCCAAAAGGCCGACGGTAACCGCGCCGATAACGCTGGAAAAAAGGTTCGAAAGATTCATATAAGCGATATCCCTATAAATCAGAAACCCCCTGTATCGCCGGGGGGAAGCGCACGAGCCACAGGCTATTCCCTTTCAAGCCGGGACGGCTGTTGTGCAAAGGGAGCGGCGGTTACAACGAAGAAAAACCGCCGCCGGCAACGTAGGAGCAACGTCGCCTAAAGAGTTTATCTCTCTATATATAGGGTGGATTGTAGTCCCGCTTAATCAAAAAAAGTGATTTTCAGTATATGGTGTGCAACAAGGACGGACAAAAAAATCCTGGTGAAGCGGGAAAGGCGGAAGCGAAAGATGCCGCGACGATTAGTGTATGAGAATAACGACTGCCGCGAAGAGAGAAATAATCAAGCTGACCAAAACCCAATAGGTGATTACTGTTAGCGGAAGGTAAAGTTTGTGCGCGCCGCATTTGGGGCAACGGAGCGTTTTGGGAGAGATCATTTCGCCGCAGTAGAGGCAGGGCGACAGCTCAGCTCCCAACGCCCCCGATTTCTTCATTGACGTTGGTTTTGACGTTGGTTCCGAAAACTCCTTTGTCGTCGCGAGAAAGTTTTTTCCACACTTCTCGCAGGCAAACACCTTGCCGAGATATTCTTTTTCGATCTCGTAGGGGGCCCCGCATCTCGTGCAGCGAATTTTTTCCATATTTACTCCTTAACGTTTTTTCTCACGATCGGATCCGGAAAGTTTGCGATAACCAGCGACAAGCAGCGCATTTTTTCTTCCTCAGATAGACCATCAAAAACCATCAGCAGTTGCCCCCGCATCAGGTCCGTTGCTTTATCACCGCTACTTTCCCCAAAGAAATCTATTTTTATATCTGGAAATATCTTCAGCAGTGTAGATATCTCCATGTGGCAGATATCGCATCGCCCATTGAGATAATCGGCGATCCGGCCCTGCGATACTCCAGCCTGCTGTGCCAGCGCAGATTGTGTGCCAGCTCTTTTGTAAGCCTCGCGTAACGCGTTCAGTATAGTGTCTGGTGTCATTTGTTTCGCTTTTAATTCTTTTTAATTAAAAATAACCTCCTTTTCATAACAAATCAATAAAAAAAATTAAAAAAATCGCAAAAAGAGTTTGAAAAAATCTCAATATGAGATTATTTTTATCGCAGACAGGATAACTGGGAGCAAAAAATGACTCGACTGAAACAAAAACGTCTGGCGCTCGGAATGAACCTTCGCACTCTGGGAGACAAGGTTGGGGCCTTCGCCCAAAACGTGCAGCAACAGGAAAAACGAGGCATCCGAACGGTCAAGATGGCGCGACGTTATGCGCTCGCGCTGAAGTGCCGCCCGGAAGATATCATCGAATTGTGACGCGCATACGCGCATAAAACTAAAACCACAGGAGCAGAGTATGAAAATTTTCGGCATGAAAAAAAACATCAAGTCGTACGATGACGAATACTATTCGACAGGAATTGACCCCTATGAGCCAATCACGGGCGATACGGAACGGTGCGGGTGGCTTCTGACAGCGATGATCTTTCTGCTGTTTCTGGTCATCGCATTCTTCGTGGAAAGGCAGTAAAATGGCCGACATCTCCGAAAAAGACAACCGGGAGATCCCCGTCACGCTCGAGCTTCTACTCGAAACGGCGCGCGCGATTCGCGACGTGCAGACTGCGATGGAAGCAATTGACGTCGAGACCATCGACGCCAAAACGGAAAAGGTTGTACTGCGGCGGATCAGCCGCATCGCGGTACTATATCGCTTCATTCCGCAGATACTCGATCCGCGTCGGATCGTCGCGCTCGCAGACGAGGCCGCGAACCGGCCGACCTGGTACAAAGTCAACCGCGATCACTTTTTTTGCCCGGAGCTTTCGATCGCCGACCTCGCGCAGATCAACCACATCGCGCAACACTCGGCGCGGGATTATATCCGGCGCGTCCAGATTTCCAACGATTGTTATAAAAATATCCCGAAACTCTAAAAAAAAGGAAAGACCAGACCATGAATGAATTCACGCAAGGCAAACTCACCGTGTTGCGAGACCTCCTATCTGCAGCGGGAAATCAGATTCACCGCGACTCGATCGCGCGGATACTGACTGAATGTCTCCACAGCGAGCATACAGGCGCCACAGAAGAGATTCGCGATTTTATTCGGCAGCTCCGCGATAACGGCGTCACGATCGACTGCATTCTCCGCTACGTCGGCGATCACTTTAAGGCGCAGTACAAAACGATCGCGGACATCCTGGGCGTCAGCGACACCACGATCAGCCGCGCGTTGCACGGCGATGTCCGCAAATGTCTAATCGACGCAATCGACCGTTTCATTGGCGAGGTGGCGTAATGGCGACGAGGCTTTCAGACAACCGCACCGCCATGGCGATAACCGTTGAGCAGGCGGACGAGCTTTTTCGTGAGATCGCGATTCTGACCCACAAACGCGACAAGATCAAAGCCGACTTTGAAAAGCGCATCGCCAATCTCAAAAAACAGGCGGACGACTACCTCGCGGCCGTTGAGGCCAACATCACGACGGCGGCGGATACGCTCTGCGCCTACATCGACGCGCACCGGGAGCGCTTCGTGAAACCCCGTCAACACGTCACCGAATTCGGGAAATACGGGCTTCGCACCGTGGCGAACCTCGAGATTCAGGATCGCGAGGCTGCGCTGGCGGCGGTCAAGGCGCTCAAGATTCCGGCGGTGATCGTGACGGAAAAACTCGACAACAAGGCACTGGTCAAAGCACTCAGCGACGGCGCCGAGATTTCCGGCGTTGAGATTCGCCGCGGCGAGATCGCCTCCTACACGGTCACCAAGGAACTGGGCAAAAAGGACGAGTAAAACATGACAAACGACGAAACTTTTACCCTGATCAATCGCCTCGCCGACGGCACCTTCGGCGAGCCGGACGGCGACGCGCTCGCCGCCGTCATCACGATGGTACAGCAAACCGAAGCACGCGCTTGCAATGTGATCGGCGTCGCCGTCGCGTTGGCAAAGCGCAACTACATCGGCAACTTGTGGATCGGCTGGGCGCACGAGCGTTTCGGCTTGGCGGGCAGTTACCTCCACCACCTGCGCGCCGTCGGCGATCTTCTGCTTGACGTACTCGCCCTCGGCAAGGGCGATACCGCCACCTATCGTTTGCTTTTCTCGCTCGCTTTCAACAAGCTTGTGCCGCTCACATCGATCAACGTCGTCCAGATCGACGCTTTTCTGAAGCAACTCAAAAAGCCGATCACAGAAATGAATCGCCTGGAAGTACGCCTCGCCGTCAGGATTTTTCTCGGCGAATCGGTTAAAGAAACGGATACGGCTATTCAGCAGTTGCTCCCCGGTTTCGACAACGCGGTCGGCAGCATCGCGCAGATGGACGCCGAAAGCGTTGTCGGTGCCGTTACCGAGCGCAATGCGGAAAACGCCTTCCGCTCCGGCTTCATCCTCGTTGGTGCCGCGCTTGAGTACCAGAAAACGCGCCGCGAAGTCGATGTCGTCGCATTGCAGCAGGCGAAAAGCGCGCTTCTAGAGGAGGTCGCGGAAATCGAGTCCGTTATCGCTTCAGCGCTTGAACAGAGTTCAAGCGCATCCGCCCCCGCGCGTGTGCGCGGGGAAAACAAAGTGTTGCAATGCAACACTCACAATGTTGCAATGCAACACTCAAAAAAAGCAAAGAAAAAGTAATAAAAGGTTTGCGCGGTTTATACTTAATGTTGCAATGCAACACTCTAATAACCGCGAGAAAGTAACAAAAGGTTTACGCTAAAAGGTATAGGAGCAAAAATTGGGACTTTTAGCAAAATTCACAAATTGGATGCCGGCGAGGTCAGCGGCAGCAACACCGCAGCCTCTGATCCCCGTTGCAGAACTGCCGGCAAAGGAGCGTCAGATCGCGCTTGAGCGCGAGCGTTTCATTGCGGCGGTCGACAACCTCGCGCAGCGCGGCGTCACCAAGCAGGAAGCGTGCACGCTGGTCGCGCTCAATCATCGCGCGGAATACCCGTCGCTTCTGACGTCCGGGCGCGGTGGCAAGAGCCAGCTCACCTACGATAACTATCGCAACTGGGTGATCAAGCGCCGGACTGCCGGATCGCTCGCCAACAGCTACGCGCGAGGCGAGCGCCCGCAAAAGGGAGATCAGCTTTTCTGGAAAACGCTCTGGGCGCTCTATCTCAATATCAACCGTCTGCCGCTCGCCGAGGCGTACCGGCTTGCCGTGCAAAAAACGATGCACATCATCCCCGGCGCGGAAATTCCGTGCCTCGCGCAGGCGCGCTACGCGCTCACCAAAATAGATAAGGTAGCGGTCGTTTACGCTCGCTTCGGCGAGACCGCCGCCCGCAACAAATTTGTCGACTTCATCCGGAGGGATTGGACCGACATCGCCCCGGGCGAATGTGTGATCGGCGACAGCCGCACCTTCGACACCCGCGTCCGCGTGTGGGATGATGTGGCCAACCGCTGGATCGCCGTTCGCCCGACGATCGCCGCGCTCCTGGACGCCCGCAGTTGGTATCTCGCCTCCTACTGGATCACGACGGAGCCGGTCTGCGCCGATACTCTTATCGACACGCTCGCGCTTTACCTCGTCAACACGGCGGGGCAACCGCCCGCCTACGCCTACTTCGACAACGGCAAAGACTACACCGCCCAAGGCTTCTCCACTCCGTACACCGTCGACGGTCACGCGCATAGTATCTTTGCCGAGCTCGGCATATCGTGCATCAATTCTCTCCCTTATAACGGGCGCGCCAAAACCGTCGAGAGCTTCTTTAAAAATATGATGCTCCGCTTCGACAAGACAATGCCGGACTATCTCGGCTCCCGCCCCGGCGAGCGCACACCCAACGCCGATTACTTCGACCGCCACCCGGAGGAGCTTCCGAGTTTGGAGCAGTTCTGTCAGCTCTTTGCGGCGTGGCTCGACAAGGAACACCGCCGCCCCAAAAGCGGCACCATTCACGCGGGCAAAAGCCCCGCCGAGATCTGGGAAAGCCGCCCGGCGCGACGCGCCTTTACGCCGGAGGAGTTGCGCTTCGCGATGCTCAAACCGGTCGCCGTGCGCAAAGTCGACCGCGGCCCCTCGGTGCAATGGAATCGCACCGTCTATTACTCCGACCTTTTACCGGCAGGGCAAAGCGTCCTGGTCAAGCTCGACCGCAATGATGACAGCCACGTTTTCTGCTTCACGTCCGACGGTCGTCTGATCTGCGAAGCGCGGACGCGCGACCGCATCAAGGCGCTTGCCCTTGACGATGCCGAAGCGCGCAAACTTATCGGCGAGCAGCTCGCCCGCCAGCGCCGCCAGTTAAAGGAAGCGCGCACGACCGTGGAGAAGCTTTCCGGCGGCAAATATCTCGCGTCGCCGATTGAAGTTTTCCGCGCGGATCCGGACGCGGTGCTGATCGCCTCGCGTGACACCAGTTCGAGCGTCAAGGGCTTGACGCATAGCGTCCGTCACGTCGGCATCGCAGGCGTCTCTTTCCGCGCCGACGACCCCTCCGAGCAGCGCGACAAATTGATCGCGCTTCAGCCGTCTCCGGTTCAGCCGGAGGAAGCCTCCGCGGAGGATATGACCTCTTTCGATCACTTTATGCGGCATCGCCAAAACGACGACGCCGACGAAGAATAATAGGAGCAAAAAAAATGAGAGAAGCAAAGTGTCCCTTTTATGTGGAAAGAGACGGTCGTATGGTCTGCCAGCACGATTTCTACGATTGCGCGGCGACGTGTCCGATGCACGAATTCGTCGCGCAGTACAACCGGATGGCGCAGGAATTATCCGGCGTTCGCGACGTCTTGGAAATGGAGCGTCACCTTCACGGCGACCGCGACACGATAAAATCCGTCATTCTTAAAGACCTTCAAAAATTGACGCTTGACCTCGGCTTGAATGCCGAATAAAAACAATAGGAGCAAGGGAAAAATGTCTGCAACAAGAAAACAAGGTTTTGCCGCCGGAGACGAGCGGCACGAAATTCACAGCATTGACAATCCCGCCGTCGAGGCGGGGATGAGCCGCGACGTCATCAACGTCGGGCTGAATGTCTTTCGCGCGTCGATCGCGCGCTACCCCGACGAAGTCAAAGACGCTTTGGAGTGGCTCTGGGGCTACACCTTCGACGTCCTCGGCAACAGTAAGATCGAGCTGGAAAAAGCGATCGGGTACGACTGGTCGTTTATCTACTCCGTATTCACGGGAACTTACGACGGCGAGTTCGGCGCGCTGATGGAAGCGATCGCCAGTGCCAAAAAGCGCGCCGAGACCAAAATGCCGCTCGTCGACACAATCGTAACGCGCCGGATCTTCGATACGCTCGACTACGCCGCAAAATTCTCCGCGATGGTGACGATCACGGGACCCACCGGACGCGGCAAGACCTACGCCGCCCAATACTGGGCGCGGCTTCACAATCACGGCCGCACCCGCTATATTCGCGTTCCGTCCGGCTGTACGCGCCGCCAACTTTCGACCGAGCTTGCCGCACGGTGCGGCATCGGTCACGCCGGTGTCAAAAAAGATATTTTAGAGCAGCGTCTCTTTAAGGCGTTCACGTCAAGGAACGTTATCATCGCCGACGAGGCGGGCTTCCTCTTGCCGCGCGGCGGTCGCGCCGACGCGATTGAGCTCTTACGCGACTTGCACGACAAGTGCGGCTGCGCCATCGCGCTCATCTTTACCGACGTTTACATCAAAGAGTTTTCCACGGGGACGATGAGCGATTACTTTGAGCAGTTCCGCGGCAGGATCAAATACGCGCTCGATATTCCCGACAAAATTTTCCGCTCCGAGATCGAAGCGGCTTGTCGTAGTTTTACACCGGCGCCGAGCGCCGCTCTGATCGAGTGCGCCTACGCCAGTGCCAAGGAGCGCGACGGCAAACTTCGCACGCTCTACGAGGATCTTCGCCGTGCCGCAGAATACGCCGCCAGCGAAAACCGCCCGATGGTCGCCGGCGACCTGAAACTTTGCGTCCAGTGGCGCAAGTCCGGCGGCGTCTGGCCGGAGGAATAATCATGGGGTACTTGTTCGAAGCAAAAAAAAACGCCTATCTGATTGCCGCTAAGGCATTGCTGTTTGCTGGAGGACAAAAGCAATGATTGACCGTAAGAAGCTCGCGGCGATCCACATTGCAAAAAAAAATGCTGGCGTTTTGGATGACGAGTACCGATTCATCCTCGCGCAGCACGGCGTAAAAACGTCCCGAGACCTTTCGGATCAGGCGGCGTTGGATGTGATCCGCGAGCTTAATGACCGCCGTCAGGTCGTCGGCAGCCCCGCCGTCGGAAAGATGTGGGCGCTTTGGTACAACGAGGTAAAGCCGTATCTTCCCGAGCGCCAGCAGACTGCTGCCTATCTCGTCGGAATCGTCCGCAAAGTCAGCGGAGCCAAGATCGCCAACGCTAACGAATTCAAGTATCTCAACAGTCTGGAATTGTATAAGTCTATCGAAGCGCTCAAGCGCAAGGCCGACGAGCTGTCGCCGGTCCCGTTTTAGGAGGTGAGGATCTTCAGAAACATCTAAAAAGCAGTGGCGTATCACGGATTGCCGTCCATGAAACGCCCTCCGCCCGCCCCGGTATAGCACACCGGAACCGGCATCGTTTTAACTGCCACAGTGGTTTTATAATATAGCAGTTGATCGCCGGTTTCGCTACTGTACCGGGGCTTTTTTTATTGCAAAGAAAGGTCTATTATGGAGAAAACAAAAAGTCCCGTTACGGCGGCTGATCTCGCCCAAAACGGCTATAAAGAGCAGTATGGCGTCATCGTTATTTGTGACAGCGAGCAAGATCAGACCGCCGTCTTCAACCGACTCAAAAAACAGTATCAAAACAAAAAAATCAAGGTGGTGACGACCTAATGAAAATTGACATTCACAATCAGTGCAGCGACTTTGATTCTTATCGGGCAAATCGATTTACGCGGGGTCTTTTCGCCACGCGACGATAAGCTTGCCGTCCTGGCGTCGGCATATCAGATACCGATCTATCCGGCGGGGACGCTTCGGTCCGATAATATGCCGGAAGCGGATCTGATCATCGCGGCACACTCGCATGACTTCATCAGCCGTGCCGTGCGCAATTGTTTGCCGATCGGGGCGATCGGTTATCACCCGTCGTTACTGCCGCTTCATCGCGGCCGTGACGCCGTGCGTTGGACGATCCGCGACCACGACCAAGTGGCGGGCGGAACCGTCTTTTGGCTCAACGATACGGTGGATGGTGGTCCGATCGCAGCGCAGGACTGGTGCTTCGTCCGTCCGGATGATACCGCGTCCACGTTGTGGCGGCGCGAGCTATTCCCGATGGGGGTGCGCCTGATTGATAAGGTTCTCTACGATATCTTGCACGGTCGTCTGGTCATGCACGATCAGGACACAGTATGCGCGACATGGGAGCCGTCGTTCACAGGCGCTCCGCGTTTATTGCGTCCGGAGCTTAAGCAAATCGGAATGTTGAAGGAGGGATATAAAATCGTCAAGTAAAATTGACGGCACACTCAACCGCACATTAACGTGTGCGGTTTTTTTATGCACGCGGCACACTCTGAAAAAAATCGAGTTTTCGCGTTTGGCACACTCTAAAATGCCGTGATCGCGTAAAACTCTCGTTGAGTTAAATCGACCTCAAAAGACCTCCGTAGATCTGCGTAGATCTGCGTAGACCTCTTCGTGTTTTATACCTTTTGCGGTAAGCGGGAATTCTGAACGCCCGTCTTTCTTACAAACATGGCGGAGAGAGAGGGATTCGAACCCTCGGTACCTTGCGGTACACCGCATTTCCAATGCGGCGCCTTCGACCACTCAACCATCTCTCCGCGTAAGTGTTGTTATAAAATACTACCAATGAGGGAAAAAGTCAAGTGCATAAAGGAAAAATGATGCATGCTCTTTTCGGACGGATGCGGTAGGATCTTTTGTGGCGGCGGCGGAAAGGCAAAAAAATCCCCGTCCGGATTTCGGGCGGGGATTTGGGGTGTGACCGCAATCAGTCGAGTTTGCAGTAGTCCATCGACATGAATTTCTTGGACATCAGCTCGCAACCGCCTTTTTTGACGATGCAGCCGCGTTCCCAGCGCAGGCCGTAGCCGTTGCCGGTAAAGAAGGTGTCGATCTGGTAGGTCATATTTTCCTGCAACTTGTACTTGCTGGTGGTTTCGATCCAGGGGCTTTCGGTTTCCATGATGCCGAGGCCGTGGACGGGGCCGTAGAGCATATAGTCGCCCCAGCCCTGATCGATACCCCACTGGGTGTATTTCTTGGCGACGCTGGAAGCTTCGACGCCGGCTTTCATCAGTTCAAAGGTGTACTTGTGGGCGCGCAGACCGAATTCGACGAGCGCGAGCTGTTCCTTGGGGAGCTTGCCGAAGTAGACCGGCAAACCGATCGAGCTGCTGTAACCGCCGACGCGGGCGCCGATGTTGAGCTGGATGATCTCGTTTTTCTTGATTTTCGCACCGGTCGGGCGGCTGATGCCGTTGCTGGTGCGGTCGCCGCCGAAGCAGTAGAGGCTGTGGCCTTCGTATTCGCCGCCGTTGGCGTAAATTTCGCGCTGGGCGATACCGATGACCTGAAATTCGGTCATGCCGGGTTTCATTTCGTCGAGGATCGCCTGAACCGCCTTTTCGGCGACCTTGAACGCCTTGCGGTGGCAGTTGATCTCGTTTTCGCTCTTGAACCAGCGCAACGGACGGAAAACTTCATCGGCGGCGACGACTTCGACGCCGGGCAACTGCGCGGCGATCGCGTCGAGGGTCGGTTTCGTCATCACGGCGGTGCCGACGAGGCCGAGTTTCTTCAGCTTCTTTTTGCCCATCGACTGCTTGACGACGTCGGGGAAAGTCGCCAGCGGAATGCCGGGATAATCCGGTTCGGCGGATTCGCGGTAGTTGAGCATCTGCGCGATTTCGGGCAGCACGCTGCGGCCCTGCGCATACTTGAGGCTTTCGGGGCCGATCAACAGCACCGGTTTGCCCTCGGCGGGGACGAAAACGCCCGCCTGTTCAAAGGTCGGCCAATATTCGGAAAGGTAACGGACGTTGGCGAAGTCGGACTCGGTACCGTGCACGAGGCACGCGTCGAGTTTCGCCGCCTTGATCCGCGCCTGGAACTTGGCGATACGTTCAAAATATTCAGCAGTCGGAATCGTGTAACCCATTTTTGCTCCCTTTCTGTTGAGTTTTCGGGGTTGCTTTACCATTGTTATATATAAAATAGACGCTCGTCGCATTTTTTGCAAGCGCAAGTTGGAAAATCTCTTGTTTCCATTGCGGAAAAGCCGGTTTTATGCTATATTATACAAATGATTTCAGGAATTTTTCAATATGGCAACGGCTTTTTCCGGACAAAAAAATCTCACCAAGGGCAGTCTGGTCGGCAATCTGGTCGGCTTTGCGATTCCCTTTCTGCTGGCGAATTTGCTGCAGGCGCTTTACGGCGCCGTCGATCTCTGGGTCGTCGGCCGTTTCGGCGGCGGCAAGATCGGCGTTGCGTCGGTTTCCAACGGCAGTGAAGTCTTGCATCTGGTGATGTCGTTCATTATGGGCTTGACCACGGGGGCGACGGTTCTGATCGGGCAGTTTTTCGGGGCGAACGACAAGCGCAACACCAGCCGGAGCGTCGGGATGACGTTGAGTTTTTCCGCCTTGATGGGCGTGGTCACCACGATGGTGATGGTGTTGCTTTCACCGCTCCTTGTGCGCGCCTTGCACACGCCGCAGGAAGCGGCGGCGGAAACGCTCGCATATCTTAAGATCTGTTCGTGGGGAATCTTTTTCATTTTCGGCTTCAACGCGCTGGCGGCGATTTTCCGCGGCTTCGGCAACTCGGTCGCGCCGCTGGTTTTCATCGGGATCGCCTGTACGTGCAACATCGTCGGGGATTTCCTGCTGGTTTCGACGTTTCAGCTCGGCGTCAAAGGCGCCGCCTATGCGACGATCGCGTCGCAGGCGTTGAGCATGGTGCTCGCACTTGTTTATTTGAAATACGGCAATTTCGGCTTCAAGTTCGCACTGCCCAATTTCCGCATCGTCTGGGATCTCGCGTGGCGTTACCTCAAGATCGGCATGCCGATCGCCGTACAGGGAATTCTCATCAGTTTGTCGTTTCTCTTTATCGTATCGATCGTCAATGCGATGGGCGGCGCGGATTCGGCGCCGGCGGCGGGTTACGGCATCGTCAACCGGATCAACGGATTTGCGATGCTTCCCGCTTTCAGCTTTGCGATGGCGATGGCGGCGATCACCGCGCAGAACATCGGCGCCAACCGTCCGGTGCGCGCGATCAAAACGCTGTGGGTGGCGATCGCCATCACGATGGCTTTCGGCGTCGTCTTTCTGATCGCGTTTCAGACGATCCCGGAAAAGATGGTCGCGCTTTTCATCGACCGCAACAGCGACGGCGCGCAAGAGGTGATCCGGCACGGCGCGCTTTACGCCAAAAGCTTCAGCTGGGAATATATTCTCGTACCGATCGTCTTTTGCACCAACGGGTTTTTCAACGGCTGCGGGCGCGCCTTTTTCTCGATGGCGAACAATCTCTTTGGCACGTTCGTCATCCGGGTGCCGGTCTCATACTTTTTCAGCGTGATGGCAGATGCGACGCTCGCTCACGTCGGATTTGCGGCGCCGCTCGCGTCATTGACCACCAACATCGTCGCGCTCATCTATCTCGTGAGCGGGCGCTGGCATCCCAAGATGCACGCGTAATTACAGGACGTTGAAAACGATCGCCGCGAACGAAAATCCGACGGTCAGATACCAGAAAACGGTGCGTTTTTCGTGAAAGAAAAGCGTCGAGATCACCGTCGCCGAAAGCAACGCCACCGAGAGCGTCAGCGCAAAGACGATCACGGCGGGCGCGTCGAGGATCTTCACCAACAGCGAAAACGTTGAAACCGCGCCGACGCCCATAATGAGACTGCCGATCCAGCCCAGACGCGTACTTTGCCAGCGGCGGGTGATCGTCAGATCGGCGGCACAGCCCAGCCCCATAAAAACGTAGACCCACGTCATGATGACGTTGCCGCCCGCGCTCTGCATCGGTTGCGAATATCCCGCTTCCGTATAGACGGTACAGAATTTCAATCCGGCGTTGATCGTCCCCGCCGAAACGAGGATCATCAAAAGCGTTGCGATGTAAACGATGCGGCGCGCGGTCGAACCGCACGCGGTCGAACCGCCGTTGCCGGAAGCGCCGGCAAAAACGATTGCCGCCACCGTCGCCAAAATCGAAGCGTATTTCCAAACGTCAAGCGTTTCGCCGAGAAAGATCCCCGCGTAGATGATCGCCGGCAAAAAGCTCAGGCTCATCGCGCACCAGGCGGGGGAAAAGGGGCCCAGTTTCATCGCCCAGCGGAAACCGCGGATCGACCAATATTGCGTCAAGCCGAAAACGGCGCCGGCAAAACACATTCCCCACGAGGCATTGGCCCATTCCGCATGCGCACGGAAACCGAAGATCACCGAACCGAAAATCGAAGCGACGACGGCACACTGCATCGGCGCCGTTTTGCCCGAAGCGGCGATCCGGTATCCGACGCCGCACATCCCGTTGCAAAGCCCCGCGCAGATCGCGAGAAAAGCAGCATACATTGTGACGATCCTTTCTTAAAATGGCGCATAATATAGCACAAATCGGAATTTTGTCAACTGAAAAAGTTTTTTTCATATTCCGTTTTTTGACCGATGCGCTTGACAAACGATCGATTCTCCTTTATATTATTGCATCAACGAAAAAGGCGCGTTATGACACGTTTTCACTGCGGCAAAAATTTTCAAGCGATCCGGCAAGCCCGCTTGCCCTATGCCGCCTTTTTCCGCAACGGGATGGACGCCGCCTACATCCCCCAGCGGGTCGCCGACCTCTGAAACTTGCTCCGCTTTGATTTTTCATTTCACGCAGTCATTGTGCCCCTTTAATTCAAGGAAAGGAAAAAATATGGGCTACTTGATCGATTCCGAAGCGCAGGCGCGGCTGGCAAAAGTCCGCGCGATTCTCGAAGCCAAAAAACTTGACCTCGCATTGATCTATTACGATGAATTCAACATCGGCAACGGCTGGTTCCTGACCGGCTGGTGCCCGCAATTTGAGAGCGGCGCGGTGCTCGTGCCGCGCGTCGGCGCGCCGATGATCCTCGGCGGTCCCGAAAGCGAACCCTTTGCCAAGCAGGAAAGCGCGATCCGCGAGACGCGCAATTTCCCCGTTTTCATGGTGCCCGACGAAGAATACCCCAATGCGACGATTATCGATTTTCCGCATCTCTTTGCGGAACTCAACGCGATGCTCGGCAAAGTCAGCCGCGTCGGACTCGTCGGTCTTGACCGCATGCCGACCGCCTGCCACGCGGGCATCCTCGCCGGTTTTTCCGGCGTGGAACTGATCGACATCACCGATGATTTCCTCGCGTTGCGCCAGCTTAAATCCGCGTGGGAAATCGAGCAGATCGGTCACGCGTTCAACCTCGCCGACGCCGCCTGCGACGCGATGAGCGCCGCCGTCAAGCCCGGCAAGAGCGAGATCGAAGTCGCCGCCGAGGGCGAATACGCCGTCCGCAGCCGCGGCGCGAGCGGCTTCGGCTTTTCCGCGATCGTCGGCAGCGGCACCCGCGCCAACGCGGTCGTTCCGACCGCCAGCAGCAAGGTGCTCACCCCCGGCGAACTCGTGATGCTCGGCCTCGCCCCCAAATGGCGCGGCTACGCCGGCGTTTTCGGCGACACCGTCCCCGTTTCGGGCGAATACACGGCGCGTCAAAAGGATTGCATCAATCACTTGCGCGAAGTTTTCCGCCTGACCAAGGCGATGCTTCAAGTCGGGAAATCCGGCCGCGAGATCGACGCCCCGGGCCGCGAATACTTCGCCAAACACGATCTTTTGCGCTATTTGGTCTGCCCCTTCGCGCACACTATCGGGCTTCTGGAAGCCGAAGCGCCTTTCTTCGGCCCCAACAGCGACGACGTGCTGAAACCCGGCATGACGATCTGCGTCGACGTGAGTTTCTTTGGCCACCCCGAATTCAACGGCGCCCGCATTGAGACCGGCTACCTCATCACGGAAAACGGTCCGAAACCTTTCAGTCCCAAAATGGATGCCTTGCACACTTCGGAATTGAAGTAATTTTTCCGCGAGCGTTTGAGAAAAAGCGAACAACTTTTGCTCAAACGCTCTTTTTTTCATTTTTTCTTCATTTTGCAGTTGAAAATACAAGATTGTTTTCTATATTATATCAATGGAATGAAAACATCTCAAAAATTGCCGCTTCTTGCGGCCACCAAGGAGTTTAAAATGAAGAAAAATCTGTGGATCGCCGCGGCCGGAGCGCTGGTGCTCGCCGGCTGCCAATCGTCCAACGTGATGGACGAACGCAATTATTCCGGCCCGAAACCGGAAGAAGTCACCCAGTTGCCCCCGCCGAAAACGCCGGTGGCGACCGTGCTTCAGCCGCAGACCCTTACTTATGAACCGATGACCGACGCCATGTCGACGGGCGGTGTCGATTCCGTCACCACCGCAACGCTGCCCGGCAAAACTTCGACCTACGTCGTCCGCAAGGGCGATACGCTCGGTGCGATCGCCAGACAGCACGGCGTCAAACTCAGCGCGCTGATGGCGATCAACAATCTGGATGCGAATTCCGCCAAAAAGCTCCGGGTCGGTCAGAAACTGACGATCCCCGGCGCCGGCGCGGCGGTGAAATCCTCCGGCAAAGCGGCTTCGGGCAGCTCGAATTTGAACAAGGACGGTTTCTACGAGATCCAGTCCGGCGACACGATCGGCTCGATCGCCTACCGCTTCAAAGTGAAATCCGCCGACATCCTCAAGGCGAACAATATGACGGAAGCGGATTCGCGCCGTCTGCAGGTCGGTCAAAAGATTGTCATCCCCGGCAAGAGCCCCAACAGTGTTGCGGCGCCGGCGCCGGTTGCGCCCGCGAGCAGTGCTCCGGAAGTCACGCCGGTCACGCCGGTCGCTCCGGCTACGCCGACCCCCAATGCGGATGCCGCTTCGGCGATCGATCTTTCCAATGCCCGAATCATCGAAGTCACCGAAGAGAGTATTTCACTTGCGGATTTCGCCAAAAAACACGGCGCGGATCCCGAAATGGTGCGTCTGGCAAACAAGAATTATGATTCGATCGTTTACAGAGGCGACCCGATCATCATTCCGAACACCAAGTAAAAAATCATCTTTCCGGCGGCGTGACAAGTGCGCCGCCTTTTTTTTCGCGTTCTCATAGCTCAGCTGGATAGAGCGGCTCCCTCCTAAGGAGCAGGTCGTGCGTTCGAATCGCACTGGGAACGCCATTTTTATGCTTTGAAATTATATTAGAACAAAAGGAGATGTCCGATGTTGAAAAAAAACGTTTTCTTTGCGCTTGGCGTCTGGCTTTTGTTTGCCGCCGCGCCGCTCTTTGCTCGAAGTTGGCAGGAAATCCGTGCTTCCGGCAAGTTGCGGGTGTTGACGACCGATACCGCCCGCGAGCAGATGCAGATTCGGGGGTTGCCGCGCCGCGTGATGCCGATCGACCGCGAACAGGCGTTGCTGGAAAGTTTCGCCCGGAGTTGGCAGTTGCAGATCGAGTATGTGCGCGCCCCCGATTTCAAGGCGCTGTTTCCGATGCTGAAAAATGGTCAGGGCGATCTCATTTCCGCGAATCTCGCCGATACGCCGGAGCGCCGCGAAGAATATTTATTGTCGATCCCCTTTGCTCATACGCGCGAGATTGTCTTTACCTCGGAAAACTCCAAACTCAAGGGGAACAACTGCCAAGCGCTCGTCGGCTCGACCGTCGTATTGTTGCCGGGCACGACTTACGCGGCAAATTTCCGCCGCTTCGCCGAAGGCAAAAAAGGGGTGAAATTCCGCGAACTTACCAAGACGATCCCGCACGATGAATTGATTGAGCAGGTCGCATCGGGCAAAATCAGTTGTTCCGTGCTCAACGAAAGTTCGCTCGATTCCTGGCTCGCCTACCGCAAGGGGATCCGCAAACTTTTCCCGTTGCGCAGCAACGTTCCCTTGGTCTTTGCCGTTTCGAGCGACGGCGTCGAGCTCGTCGGGCAGTTGGATGAATTCATCCGGAATCTGTCGCCGGAAGCGTTGGCGACCCCGAAACCGGCGGCGACCGTTCCCGACGCCAAGCCGGCGGATCCGGCGGCGAAAACACCGGCCGCCGCTCCCGTCAAACGGGAATTTGCCGACGGTGAAACTTGTGTCGCCGATCTGGATTACATCCGCCGTCGCGGCTATATCCGGATGCTGACGACCAACGACGCGTTCGGCTGTTTCATGCACAAGGGGCAGTTGATGGGGTTTGAGTATGAACTTGCCCAACGTTTCAGCGAGGGGATCCCCGCGCGCGTTTCGACCGTGATGGTGCAGGATCTTTCCGAGCTCTGTCAGTTTCTGATCGACGGCAAGGGCGATTTCATCGCGGCGAATTTTTCGCTGACGCCGGAAAGGGTCAAGAAGTATCCGCAGTTGATTTTTTGCACACCCTACGGCAGTACGACGCAAGTCGTGATCGGCCGCTCCAACGAGAAGATCTCAAGCGTCGCCGATTTAAACGGCAGACGCGTTTATGTGAGAAGCGGCAGTAATTGTCACGATTCGCTGTTGAAACTGCAGCAGTCGGGGATCCGGGTCGAGATCGTGCCGCTGACCGACGAAGTCGCCTACTTTGTTATGTTGAGCAACGTCAGCGAGGGCAAGTTCGATCTCGCCGCGATGGACGACACGCATTTGTCGATCGCGGCGGCGTCGGGGTATCAGGTAAAAAAACTGCTGGCATTGCGCGAGCCGGAATCCTTTGTCTGGGTGGTGCGCAAAAACAACCCGAAACTCGCGGCGGCGATCAACGCCTTTTTTACCCGGGAGCACAAGAGCACTTTCTACAATCTTTGTTACCGGCGCTACTACGGCGCCCAGGGCGTGGCCAAGGTGAAAGTTTCCGCCACCAACAAAAATCTGACCTCCATTTCACCTTACGATGCGATTTTTCAAAAATACGCGGCGCTTTACGGCTTCAACTGGTATGTGATCGCCGCCCAGTCTTATCAGGAAAGCCGCTTTGTCCCCACGCGGGTCAACCACGTCGGGGCGGCAGGTTTGATGCAGGTGATGCCGGCTACTGCCAAAGAACTCGGCATTTCCAATTTGACCAACCCGGACAACGGCGTGCACGCCGGTACGAAATATCTGGCGAAACTCTACCGGCGCTTTGATTCCCCATCGGTCGCGCCGAAAGATCAGCTCTGCTTTGCGCTCGCTTCCTACAACGCGGGTTACGGCCATGTGCAGGATGCGCGCATACTTGCCGCCCAGCTCGGGTTGAATGCCGATGTCTGGTTCGGCAATACCGAAAAGGCGCTCGCGCTGCTGGAGTCGCCGACTTACGCGACCCGGGCGAAGTTCGGGTACTGCCGGGCTTCCGAAACGATCCCCTACGTCGCCAACATCATGCTGCAATCTCGCCATTATGAAAGTTTGCTTCCGCTTCAAAAAGGAAAATCCGATTCGGCGCAAAAGCCGCCAGTGAAAGGTAAAAAATGATTGGAAAAAAGTTCGTCCTCGCCGTTTTTTGTATTGCGTTTTCTCTCCTTTGTGGCGCAGAGATCCCCTTTGCCGAAAGGATGGAGGGCATCGTGCCCGACGTGCAACAGCACCTTTTGAAAGTGCTGGCGGAATTTCCCCGCACGGAAACCGGTAAAACCGTCTTGTCGCACGTTTCGAGCGACGTGCAGTTCCGCACCCGGGCGATGGCGCAACTCGGCACGGCGGACAATCACAACGTCGTCACGCTCGAAGCGCTCCGGCTGGAAAACAAAAGCTTCCCCGCGACCACCGAACGGCAGATTCGGATCAAGACCTGTTTTACGGCGGAAATTCTCGCGCATGAATTGCTTCACAATGGACAAATGAACGCCGGACTTTTCCAGTATCCGGCAAACTTTACCGGCTTCGGTGCAGTGCTCTGCGAGCGACTGCTGGAACTTCAGGCGAAATTCACCGGGGAATCCATGTTTTATCAGATGCGCGAACTGCCGGATTATCAGGAATTTGTCGCGCCCAAGGCGGGGTTCTTTCTCGTGATGCAGCGTCAGTCGAAAGATGCGGCGCGGGAATACGCATTGACTCTGTGGCAGGATCGCTTCGTTTCGCCCGGAGGCGTGAAACTTTACCGCGAGCAGATCCGCGAAGTTTCCCAGTGGAATACCTACTATGCCGAACAGGCGTTTCGCAACAACTATCTGCGTTTTCTCAACGATTCGGGCAGTTGTTCCGATGCGGAAATCGCCGCGCATTTGGATAAAATCATCGCCTTTACCCATATGCCGCTGACCGGCGCGGAGTTGCTTCAGACTTCCCCCGTCCGGCCGATCCCGCACGGGATTGAGCTTTACGAAAACGGCAAAAAGGCGCTCGAGATCGTCGCCGTTGAGGGCGGCTATGTCAAGCGCATCTTTTCCGGCAACGCCGTGCGCGAAGTCAAAGTTCCTGTGAATTTCGCCCGATAACGGGCGCTTGACTTACGAATCGATGTCGGTATCGCCCGCCGACGAGACGAGAAATGTTTTCGGCATCAGGTCAAGGAGTTGATCCATCGCCTGGTAAAAGGCGACGGTTTCCGCTTCCTGCGGAACGACGAGGCCGAGGAAAACGACGGCGGCGTTGCGGGAGTATTGCCGGAAAACGACCGGGAACGGATCGCGGGAGGCGATGACGACCGTTTCCGCCGGGATCCGCGCGTTGTCGACCAGTTGCGTCAATTCGCGGTGCGCGGTGTTTTCCTCCCCCGGGGCGACGATTCGCAAGATGCGGATGCTCTTTTTTTCCAGGATCCAGTTGCAGCTGAGCAAATGCGCCAGAATGAGCATCAATTCCCCGTTTTTGCGGCCGCGCCACCAGATGTCGATGGTTTTGCCGGTGGTGAGCGAATCGCTCAAGCTGTTGAGCAGCAGCAGGTGATTCATTTTCAACAGCTGGATGACCCGCAGATGGCTGCCGAATGCCGCGACGCGTTCCGGACGGCTCGGCCAGCCGGAAAGGATGATGTTGGGTGTAAGCGGGCCGAAATTGCGCGACTGCAACAGGATCGTCAATGCGCGGTCGTGCTCGGTTTCGTCGTGAATGGCGACGACCGTCGGGAAAAAGAGGATGTCGTTTTCGCGGGAAAATTCTTCGAGTTTCCGGATGGCGTCGTGCCGCTTTGCCGCCGCTTTTTCCTGCGCGATAAGGAGCCGCCCGACGCTCAAAATACCCCGGTCGTTGTTGAGCAGCGACGCGGCGCGGATCAACTCCAGATGCTTGAGATCGCCCCCGACGAGGACGAGAAATTCAGGACGCCAGTTTTTCTTGTCGACGGGCATCGCCGCCAAGCGCGTCAGCGAGCGCCGGATGTGTTCAAAGTAATAGCCGCGCCGCGCATCGCCGAAATTCGTCTCGAGCGTACGGCGGCGCGCGATCAGGAAAATGACTCCGATGATGGCAAACGCGACCAGCATCAAGCTGGGGTTGATAAAGAGCGCGACGACAAACGAAGCGATTGCCCCGTAGGCGCCGATCGTCCAGTGATAGAGGCGGAATTGCGGGCGGAACGAGGGGTTCGCCGCGAAATCCTCGACGGCGGCGGCGATGTTGATGATCGCGTAGGTCGAGAGCGTGAACATCGTCACGAGTCCGGCGACGGCGTCGAGCGCGTTGCCGCCGGAACTGTGCGCGGTGCGCGTCCCCCAGCAGATGGTCGCCACCGAAATGAGAAAGGTCACGATCATCGCGATGATCGGTTCGCGGCTTTTTCCTCTGCCGTAGGAAAAGATATTGAGCACGGGGAAGATCTTGTCGGCGGCGAACGCCTGCAGAATGCGCGGTGCGCCGATCAGCGTGCCGAGCGCGCTTGAGAGCGTCGCCGCGACCACGCCGAGGATGATGAAAATCGAAGTGTACGATATCGCGCCATCCAACAAGGTCTGGTAGGCGTTGTCGATCAAACTGGTGCGCGAAAACGCCGCCCCGACGAGGAGGATCACCGCCAAATAAAGCACAAAGCCGACCATAATCGCCGCGATCGTGCCGAAGGGAATGGATTTGCGCGGATTTTCAAGATCGCCCGACATATTGACGCCGGCGAGAAATCCTGTTACTGCCGGGAAGAATATGGCAAAATTCGCCGCAAAAACGAGTACGTCGACTTTCAGACCGCCGTTCGCGTGGAGATTTTCGCTCATCTTTGCCAGCGACGGATCGTGCGCGAAACCGCCCGCAAAGATCGCCACGATGGAAAGAATGAGCACCGTGAAAATGGCGTATTGCGTCTTGATTGCCCAGTTCGCCCCGACCAGCGCGATCGCAAATAAAATGACGAGCGGGATGAAACTGAGCAACAGCGTCCATTTCCCGAGCGCCGGATAGCTGATCGCGAGCGCTTCGGCAAAACCGAGCATGTAAAACGGTACCGCAAGCGACTGCGAGATAAAGTAGGTCAGCCCGACAGATGAGCCGAATCCGGTGCCGAGCGAGCGGGAAATGAGGAAATAAGGCCCGCCGCTTTCCACTTTGGTATTGGTCGAGATCGCCGAGATGGAAAGTCCCGTGGCAATCGCGATGCTTTCGGCGAAAATGAGGATGCCGATTGCTCCTGCGACGCCGAGCGTGCCGACAATCGTGCCGAGTCGCATGAAAAGGACAACGCCGATGATTGTTAAGATAGACGGCAGAAAGACGCCGCTGAACGTTTTGAAATGGTAACCTTGGTTTTCTTCCATAATAATGTCCTTTCGTTTTTCTTAAAATACCTCCATTGACGTGAAATGTCAAAAAAAAGAGTATCTGTAATTGAAAAAAAAGTGCAGTGGTGATAGATTAAAGCGTTTTCCGTTAAGGAAAGAAATATAGAAATAAAAAGAGCTTTTCGATTATATTATCCATCAATCATTGTCACGGATCAAGAATTCAGGAGGTTTTTATGTTAAAAAAGATTCTGGTGCTGGCGCTTTTGTGCGCCGTTGCCGTCGCGTTGCCGGCGGGCAAAAGTTCGTTGCCCAAGTGGAAAGGCAACAACGGCAGCAAGGTGTTGCTTTTCAACGGCGGCCGCCCGTGGCAGGGGGATGACCTCGCCAATGTTTTCGTCAAGCAGAAGTGCCGCGTGCGTTCGATCAACAGCAAATACCTCGACGGTTTCGGCGGCGCGTCGATCAAAGATCACGCCAACGACAAGGTCGAGCCGACGCCGATGGACGGCATCACGCCGGCGATGAAAGATCTTTCGATTTATAAACTGGTCATCTTTCACCTTTTCAAGCAGGATCTGCTCGATCAGATGCTGACGCCCGAAAGGATTGCGACGTTGCGCACTTACGTTGAAAACGGCGGCAACGTGATCTTCTTCCTCAATGCACCGGGCGACGCCGGCGATCTTTTACCGGTGGAACTGGGCGGGATCGAGAGTGTCGACGCCGAAATTCCATTGACCGCGAATTGCCCCGAGGGCGATCTTTTCAAGTGCTTCCCCAAAACATTGCCGGTGTTGGCGTATTACCGTCAGGCGGTGCCGACATCCGGCGCCGAAGTGTTGAGCTGGATCACGTCGCCTGCCGGTGACAAGTTGATGCCCTACATCGCCCGCAAGACGATCGGCAAAGGCACGGTTACGTTTGTCAACGCCGAATCGCGCTATGCGCTTACGCTGAAAGAGTTTTCCCAGTGGGCGTACGGGGCGGCATTTTTCATCGCGATTTCCGCGGACAGCGGCAAATTTGCGGCTTCCCCGGAAAAGTTGCTGCGCAGCTATCAGCCGATTCCCGGCAGAAGCGATGTCGGCGAAGTCGAAGTTTCGGTGTTGCCGCCGGAAAACAAGATCATTGAAAACCCCACTGCGCCCGTCATCGCCGACCGGACGGCGACCTTTGCCAACGGCGTCAAACTCGTCGTCAATGCCAACGGCGAACTCGCGGTAAGTTTCCCCGGCGACGAAAAGCCCTTTTTTCATAAGCTTGCGATCCCGCAGCTCGGCGTTGCCGCCGACCGCAATTACTTTGACGACGCGACCGCCGAAGCGACCGACGCGGCGGCGAAAGTCGAGGCGATCGATCTCAACTGGCAGTTCGAAAAACTTTACGCCGACGGCGGCAATGCGGTCTTGGTCTACACCGCGCCCGGCGCCGAAATGCACTGGATTTTCAAGGCGGGCAAACTTTTGCTCGACGGACGCACGATGGAAGGTTTCGCCGACCGCGTCGAAGTTCTCAAGGCGGACGATCGTTATCTGACGACGCTGACCTTTGAGGCGGAACTCGACCCCGTTGCGCCGAAATTCGCCCGCCGCTTTTCCTGCTATTCGGAGCCGCGCGGCTACTCCGATTTCGATATGAGCGGCAAGACGAAAAGCGACACGAGCGACTGGAGCGTTTTCGGTTCGGGGCAGCCCTTTGAGTTGCTCGTTTACGAAAACGGCATTTACCTTGCCCACATCGACGACGTTCAGGCGGTCAACGTGCGCATGTCGCGCGACAAGGGGGCGGAATACATCGCCAACAAACGGGCGATCCCGGTCGGGCGTGTCCACGCTCCGGTTCAAAGCGCCTGCTACTGGCATTGGAAAGGCGAGGGCGCCGAACGCGGTCACAACGACTATCTGGCGATCTACCAATTCATGCGCAAAATGTTGCGCGCCAAGGCGAACTTGCAGGAACTTCCCGCCTACCCGATGGGGCACTACAACCACATTTCCAAGGGGGAAGCCGAGGTCGTCACCGACTTGATCCGTCAAGCGGGCTACCGCTATATCTTGATCCCCGGCTTTGAGACGTTCATCACCTCCACCTTCAGCCCGAACACATATGAGCGCAACCGCGAATTGCTCGCCATGGGGCTTCAGGTGCGCGTCTGGTCGGCGGGCAGTTACGAGCAGGGCAACGGCGGCTGGATCCTCAACCACCACCCCGAATGGTTTGTCCGTGACAAGAATGGCAAGGTTTTCAGCTACGGCGGTCGTTATCCGGTCATCGACGTCAACAATCCCGAGTTTTTCAAATGGTTCACGGAATTGGTGAAACCGGCGATTGAAAGCGGCATCCGCGGCGTTTACCGCGATATGGACGGCGCGGCGGGCAACTGCATCAACTACGCGCTTAAGGAAAGCCCCCACGGCCTCGCTTCGCAGGTCAAATTCTACCGTTTCTTCCACGACAACAACTGCCGCGTGTCGGTCGAAGGGATGAATCCGATCGTCCTCGACGAATACTGGTATCGCCCGGATAAATACACTTCGCTGCATGGGTATGAGTTCGCCCTCGTCGGCGGTGCGCCGATGAACTACGATCCTTTCGGGTTGACGCTCGATCCTTTCCGGCTCGGTATGTACGCGTCGTTCATGACCTTTGACAACAGCGGTACGATGCTCGGTTTTGACCGCGTGCCCGGCGAAGTCGAACGCGGCAAACGCGTGCTTTCTTTCGTCCCGAAATTCAACGAGGCGCTCGACAATACGGGGATGCCCTACGTCCGCGAAACGCCTTTCGGCACGACGTGGATCGGCGACAAGGGCGGCGCCCTCTTCTTCTGGAATCCGGCGAAAAAGGTCACCGTCGAGTTGCCCGCCAACTGGAAGATCCGCGGCGTCAACGGCAATGTTTTGACCGATGTCAAAGGCGACAGCATCTACCTGATCGACAAGCAATAGCGTATGAAGGCAAGGGGGGGGCGATGCAAGCCCCCTTGAGTTTTGTGTCTGCGCCGGCGGTGCGCAACTTTCTTCTCATTCCCGGTTGACGAGGCGATCGCGCATCAACCTTGCGACTTCGCAGGCGGTGTTGTGATCGTCGCCGCGGAGGAAGGAAAGTTTCAGCTTTTCGGTCGCGCCGGCAAGGGTGTTGAGTTTGAGATTGCGCTTGAGCGCGTGAATGAGGAAATCGCCGAGCGCGGTCAATTCGCCGCCGATGATGATTTCCGCCGGGTTGAGCAACGTGACGACGGTGCCGAGCGCGCAGGCGATCTTTTCGACGCATTCGGTGGCGATGACGCGGGCGGTCTTGTCGCATTCAAGGCATTTGGCAAGTTCGGCGATCGAGAAATTTTCGACCGATAGTTTGGTGTCGACGCCGTGCGCGATCGCATCGGCGAGACGCTGGCGCAATCCCGCCGTGCCGGCGACGGTTTCCAGACAGCCGCGATTGCCGCAGTGACAGAGCGTGCCGCCGGGCTCGACGATGAGGTGGCCGATCTCCATGGCGGAACCGGTGTCGCCGGTAAAAAAGCGCCCGTCCTGATAAAACGCACCGCCGATCCCCGCGCCGGTCTCAAGATAAAAGATTCCGCTCCCGGTGGCGTGATAACGGGTGGCGGAACTTAATTTGACGAGGCACTCCGGCAGGATGGCGGCATCGCATTGCGTTTCGCGGCGGAGCCACTCCGCCGTGCGGGCGGATTCCCACCCGGGCACGTGCAGCGCCTGCAACGAAACGCCGCGGCGGACATCGACGATGCCGGGGTCGGCAAAGCCGACGCCCCGCACTTTTTCCCACTCTTTGCCGGCGGCGTCGCGGAGCAGATAGAGCAATCCGCGCAACTCGGCGCGACAGTTGGCAAGCGTCCCCCGCTTCTTCGCCGGAAGCTTTGCACGATAGCGCAGATTGCCGGCGAAATCGACGATGACGCCGATGGAGCCATTGAACTGAAAGTCGATCCCCGCCGTCCACCACGCGTCGGGCGCGAGCGCAAGTTGCGGTGCGCGCCGCCCGGTACGTTTGCCGGTGCGCCCGGGTTCGGTGAGAAAGTTTGCTTTTTTCAGCGCATCGACGGCGTTGACGATGCCCGGTTGCCGCTCGTGAAACAATTCGGCGAGTTCCGGGCGCGTAAAAGTCGGTTTCCCGGTAAGAAAAGCGCGCAGGATTTCCTGTTGCAGATCTTTGGAACGCATCGTTTTACCCCGTTTTATAATACAAAACCGTATTATAAAATAAGATATTTTGCCGAAAAATCAACTGGAAAAGGAAAAAAGTGATTGATTTTTTTGTGTTTCTGCAGTAGTTTTTTGTCGTGCCATTTGAAACAAACCATAAACATCGAGGTTCATCATGGGTGAAAAAAGTTCAGGCGATTTCCGTTATGCGGTCGGCGAGAGCAAAGTGCCGTGGCATGCGGTCGGCGAGTACTACAACGGCAGCGACGCGGTCGCGGTCGCGAAATTTCTGTTGCCCGACGCGGGCGATCCCCGCTATGCGGCGGCGTTCGCCAACGCGGAAAAGGCGTTGAAAGAATTGGGGCAAGTCGCCGGACGCGCGACGAAACTGACGCTCGGCGGCAACGTCGCCAAGGTCGAGGAACTCTGCCGCGCGCGCTTCGGCTCGAAATACGCCTCCTTTGTCGACAACTGGACGGGCGGTATGGAAATCGCCTACAAGCTCGCCGGACTTAAACCGGGCGACGAAGTCATTATGAGCGCCGTCACCTTTATCGCGACGATGGCGTATCCATTGAGCATCGGCGCGAAGATTGTCTTTGCCGACATCGACCCCGAAACGATCAACCTCGATCCCGCGGACGTCGCCAAAAAGATCACGCCCAAAACGAAAATGATCGTGCCCGTCCACCTCGGCGGCGCGCCGGTCGATATGGATCCCATCATGGAGCTTGCGAAAAAGCACGGACTTTTTGTCCTCGAAGACGCGGCGCACGCGATGGGGGCGTTTTACAAAGGACGTGCGATCGGTTCAATCGGTCACTTCGGCGGATTTTCGCTCCACGAGGTCAAAAACATCAACTCCTTCGGCGAGGGCGGCATTCTGTTGACGAGCGAGGATTTCGCCGGAAGCCAGCTTGCCGGAGCGCGTTTCCTCGGACTTGATTTTTCGCGCAAGATCAAAGATTGGCTCTACGACGTTTCGCCGCTTGCCGACCGCTTCGGCAACGTTCAGGTCGCGCCGAACCATTCGGCGACGGAGATTCAGGCGCTCGGGTTGCTTCAGCAGTTGTCGCGCCTCGACGCGATCATCGCCGAACGCCGCGCCGCCTTTGAGTACATGAATGGCGTGTTGAGCGAAGAAGCGGGTATTCTGACCGAAAAGCCCGACACCGCGGAAACGTTTGGCACGCACCATTTATATTTGTTGCGCATCGACCCCAAAAAAGTCGGCGGCGACATCCAGATGCTTGCAAAAAAACTCGCCGCCAAGGGGCTTACCAACATCACCCACTTCGGGCCGATGTACCGTTTCCGCATCATGAAAATGCTCGGCTACGACGAAAATCAGCTCGCCGCGACTTGTCCGCGCACCGAAGAAATGTTTTACCACAGCTACACCCACTTGCCGCTTTATCCCCTTACGCGCGAACAACTCGAGTATCAGGCGAAAGCGGTCGTCGAGGCGGTGCGCGAACTCAAACAGGGAAAATAGCAGATGCTAAAAAATATGGCTGTTCGCCGCACCGGAAATTCCGTCTATTTGATCGACAAGGAGTAATGATTTTATGGCACGCATTTTTTCATTGATCGACAAAGAGATCGACCTCGACCAGTCGGAACTTCTGATGCAGTTCGACACGCTCGACATCGCCGACTGGCCTTACGTCAACCGCACGCCCGCGTGGCGCGTCGAAAACAACCGTCTGGTGGGCGGCAGCGCCGACGAGCCGACCTACGGCGAGATCTTTTACAAGACGCCCGTTACCGGCGACGTCGTGCTCGAATTCGACGCCGAGATCCTTTCCCCGAGCTACCACGACCTCATCTGGTTCTGGAATACGAAACTTCACCTCGGCGCCGAGCGCGCGAAATATCCGGAAATCTGGGGCGACGGCTACCTCGGCTGTCTCGGCGGCTGGTACGCCAATCTGGCGGGCATCGAACGCACGCCCGACTATCAGCCGTCGGTGATCGCGCCGAGTTGTCCCGTCGAAGCGGGCAAGGTCTATCATATTGTTTCCGGCTGTACGGGCCACCGCCAGTTCATTGCGGTCGATGGAAAACTCGTCACCTATTTCACCGATCCGCGTCCGTCGGACTTGACGACGCCGGGCTATATCGGCTTCGGCATTTTCGAGTCGTGCGCTGCCTATTGGAATATCAGGGTGTGGCGGCCCTTTGTCGCCAATGTGCCGCTCAAATATGTGCCGGGCACGCAATGGAAAGCGGGAATGCCGTGGTCGCTTTACGAGGTGACAAAATGATCCGCAGTGCGCGCATTACCCATATCAAGCCGGGCATGCTCGAAGCCTACCGCGATGCGCACGACCGCATCCCGCAGGAGGTGGTCGACGCGATGGCGGCGTGCGGTTTTACCGAATTTGAAATCTTTTACGATCCCAAAAGCGGCGCTCTTTTCAGTTTCGTCGAGTATGAAGACGAAGAAAAGCAAAAGCATCTCGCCGATTATCCCTGCTCGCACGCGTGGTGGAAGCTGATGACGCAATATCTCGTCTGCAAAAACGAAAACGACGAGCGCGCCGAATCGGCGCCGCTGGAAAGGATCTATTCCTTCCGCAAGAAATGAGGGAAAAGGGGATTCCCTTACTCGGTAAAGATTACGCCTTTCATCAAGATGACGTTGCCGTATTGGCGGGTCTCGCCGGTCTGAACGACGGCGTAGGCTTTTTTGGCGAGGTCGTAAAAGGGAAAGCGTTCGAGCATTTCGGGATCGCGACCGAAAATTTCCTTGCACTCCTCCATATAGGCTTCATCAAGTTTGTCGCCGCTGACCGCCTGCATCATGAAAACGGGGTTTTTGACGTATTGATCCAGTTCAAAAATCGGCATGATGCCGCGCAAAAGATCGGGAATCTTGAGTCCTGCCGCATCAATGACGCGATCGCAGCAACTGCGCGCCGGGAAATTCGCGTCGGCGAGGACAATCATTTCGCCGTGCCCCATTTCGCAGAGCACCTTCAACAATTCCGGTGACAACAGCGGGGAAATTCCTTTCAGCATCGTTTGGTCCTTTCCTGTTTTTTATCGAACCCGCATTTAATATACTGCCTCATTTCACTTTTGGCAAGTGATAGATCTTTCGGCTTTCACGCCGGTTCACACGGCTTGCCGAAGATCCTGCGGCGCGGACACAAGACTCAAGGCGACAAGGGGACGCAACGTAGTTTAATCCGCGGTCTTGGCGTTGGTATGATCGCTCATTTCGCGATCAGCGCCGCGAGACACCCATTTGTATGCCCGACCAACGGGAGGGCTGGTACGTGGAAAGGGGTTCGGGGAAAACCAATCGGGGGACCGATTGGTTTGCTCCCGATGTGAAAACTGGAGGCGCGAGCCGATTTATTTTTCCGCAGAAAAGCGGGGAAATAAATCGGATCGTGCCGGATCGGTCCTTCATCACACACAGAACTACACCAGTACAAAATCCCGCTTTAGCGGGTTTGGGAGAGTTAAGAGAGGGCGAAATGAGCCCTCTCTTGTTTTCACCACGCTACGAGATCAGATGATGGCAAAAAAAGGGACTGTTGCTTGCCGGTCAAGGTTTTGCAACAGCCCCTTGTTGCGGATGCCTTATTGCTTGTCGACCAGGATGATCGAGTCGGCTTTGACGTCGGTGAGGACATTGCCGTTGACGCCGCGGATCTTCCAGTTGGCGGGCAACTCGACGGTGACCTTTTTCGCCGGATTCCAGAAGAAGAGGGCGCCGCCCTTGTCGCTCATCCAGACGGTGCCGAATTCGGTTTCGCGGATGTAGGGCATCCCGACGAGATCGAGGGCTTCGTTGAATTTGGGGACAAAGGAAAAGACGCGACGCCCGCGTTCGACTTCACCGGGGATGCGGTCGAGGCCGAAAGCGGTGCCCGATACTTCAAAGGCGGGGAAGCACGCGTACATGCCGGTACGGAAAACGTCGAGCGTCAGACCGCCTTTGAGGTCGCAGCCGGGCATCGAGCCGACGAGGACGAATTCCTTGCCGGCGAAGCTCGTGTACAAGTCGGCGCGGTACCAGTACTCGTCGATCACGAGGGCATTCTGGCCTTCGATGCCGACGCGGCAGTTGTTGTCGTGGAAGAACTTATAGAATTTGATCTGCGACTTCACGCCGCTGGGGCTTTCGTCGAGCGCGTAGTTGACGACGCCCCCCGCCGCGCCGTCCATGTCGCGGTAGACCCAGCCGACGCCGCCGTCGATCGCTTTCTTGAGGACGGTGACGTACCAGTCGTAGAATGCGGGATTGTTGACGTCGATGACCGGGTATTTGCTGAAGTACTGGAGGATCTTGCCTTTTTCGTCGCGGACGAACCATTCGGGATGGTTGTTGATGATCCAGCCGCCGTTGCCCTGAACGTAGCTGCCGGCCGTCCAGATGTGCGACTTGGCGCCGTTTTCGGCGATGGTCTCGTAGACTGCCATATTGTTGTCATCGGCGATTTTGTCGATCGGGCTTTCAGGATTCGGCGGGTAGATGAAGCGGTAACCCGCTTTCGCCGCGCTCTGGATGACGAATTCCTTTTCCTCCGGCTTGAGCTGATAGCCGTATTCGGCGATCGGGTAGCCGGGGAGTTCTTTCAAGCCCGCTTCGGTGCGGAGCAGATGGCGCATATATTGATACATCGCCAGATAATCGTTGTGGCTGCGTTCGGCGCCGTCGCCGAGCCAGTGCCAGTAATAGTGGGTCGCGACGGGGGCTTTCACTCTGCCGAAGCCCACGCCGTGTTTCGTCGTGATGGTCGCCGCGCCCTTGTCGCGGAAAATGTGCATGCCGGTCGATTCGTAGTGCGAGCGATGGGCGATGTAAAGCGCATCTTTACAGGCGATCATCTCAAAGGGCTGACCGCCGTAGTGGAGGGTGTCGCCCTTGGTTTTGCCGGTCATATCAAAGGCGGTGTAGCCGCGGGGCGACTGATAGCAGTCGTTGCGGTGAGCGTAAAGGGGATCGTCGAGATCGAGGTCGAGCGAGAATTGCACGCTGCTGATGAGCAACGGGCACTTTTTGACTTCGACGCGGTTGCCGATACCGGCAAAGGTCCTGCCGTCGAGGTCGAATTTGCCCGCCTTGAAGAACCATTGCATTTCGCTGTCTTGCGTGGCGTAGGTCAAAACCGCTTCGTTGCCCTTGACCGTGATGCCGTCAAAATGCCACTTGATGTCGGCGGCGTGGAGGTCTTCCTTGACGTCGACCGCTTCGGCGGTTGCGGAATCGAAAACCTTCTGCTTTTTGGAGTAGCCGATCTTGGGCAATTCGTATTTTTTGATCGCGGCCTTGTCTTTGCCGGGCCAGGTGACGGAAACGCTGCCGTCGGAAGCGACGTCAAGTTTCATGCCGTTGGCGAAAACGACCTGATTGCCGTTGACTTGGATCGCGCCGGATTCATCGGTGATGCCGAGTTTGGGGGCGATGAGCGAAGCGGAGGTCTCGCCGATTTCCTGACGCGCGGGGATGGCTTCCAGCTTGGCGATGTATTTTTCCGGCTTCACCTTGGTCTGCGCGCTGTCGCCGACGACGGCGATGAAAAAGGCGGTGTGATACGCCCAGTTTTCATAGGCGCGGATCTGACGGGGCATCGCCATTTCGACGTTGAAATAAGTGACCGTGCCTTTGCCGATATTGATACGGCTGACGAAAGGCGAGATCGGGTTGCCCTTTTCGTCCTGGATCATGCTGAGCACTTCGGCTTCCGGCTTGGCGACGGATTCGCGATAACTGCCGTAGACCGGGAACTTTTCTGGGATGCAGGCGAAAGTTTCGCTTTTCGGACGGTTGGCGAAAAATGCTTCGTCGTCGGAAATCGGGGCGATGTCGCCGAGCGCGACGGGGAGCAATTCGTCAATGATGCCCGCCGGGAAAGAGCGCGTGACGAGCAAGTTGCCGCCGTTTTCGAGATAGGCTTTCAACTGCGCGATGCGTTCCGGCGTGAAAATCTTTTCGTAATTCTTTTCGGGGATGTAGTGAAAGACGAGCAATTTCGGGGGCGCGCTGGCGAGCGTCTTGAACGCGGGGGTGAAACCGTCGAACGCCTGGGGTTCTTTCTTGTCGGTCACGTGCGCTTTGATCGTCGCGCCGCCGAAGCCGTCCAGATAGACGCTGTTGTAGTTGCGCACGCGGAATCCGGCGCCGCTGATGGTCGAGGAAACGCCGTCGCCCTGCCACGGACGACCGCCGTTAAAGAGCAGCACGCGCGGCCCGGATTTGCCTTTCCATTCCGGCTGCTTGGGTTTTCCGCCATCGGCAAAAAGCGCGACGGCAACGGACAATGCCAGCATCGTCAAAAATTTTTTCTGCATAAAAGCTCCTTTTTTTGAGTGGACGCTTGAAATATACCGCCGCGCCGCTCTTTTTGCAAGCAGTGAAAACAAAAAAGGGGGCGTAAACCGCCCCCCCCTTTGCCGGAATTTACTCGGCGCTCTCGATTTCCTCGATTTCCTCCAATTCCGCGTTGTCGTTGGAGGGAACGAAATTGGGGTTGTCGCTCAACACGAGGCAGTCGATGCGTCCGTATTGCGAGAGGGCGATGATCTCGACTTTGATCGGCTTGCTGGCGTCTTCGACCTTGAGGGGGAGCAACGCCTTTTTCCAATGCTTTCTCGGCTTGGTGTAATCCTTGACTTTTTCGTCGCCGTACTTGCCGAAGGAAGCGCCGTTGATCTTGAGCTGCAGTTTTCGCCAGTTTTCATTGTTGGTGTCGGTGCGCACCCAGACGGCATACTGCCCTTGGGGGAGTATGTAAGTGCCGGTGAGTTTGATGTTTTTCGCGTTGGATTCGCGCATCTTGCCCTGCGTGCCGGAGCAATGGGTGAGCCAGCCTTCGCCGACTTCTTCCATCGCCGTCGCTTCGATGCGGAATTCCGCCGCGCCGCAGAGCGCCGCGCCCATCGCCAATGCCATCAACATTTTCTTCATTTTTCAATCCTTTCTGTTATTTGCGGAGCGTTGCCGCGAGGCAGTTCAAGATGACCTCGTTGGCGACGGCCTCCAGTGATAAGGTTTTCAGTTCTTTTTGGGGATCAAGTTCAATCTTTTGGATCATGCCGTGCGTACCCGCGCTGAAATAGAGCGTTTCATTCTGCGTCTGAAACGCCCCGACGAGGAAGTCGTCGAAATTAAAGGGCGGGCGAAGTTCGACGACGCGGATGCTTTGGTCGGCGTAGACGATTGTGATTTTCGCGTTGACGACGCCGCTTTGCATCGCGTGCGTCGTGCCGCAAAGGAGCAAGTCAAGTTCGCGCGCCTTGCCGGTAAGCGGGATCTCGATCTTCGTCGGGAAGTTTTCCCAGAGCGAGACGGTGACCGCGTTGTTGCCGGTTTCGGGCGTCGCGAAGTCGATGCCGGATGGCGTCGTCAACTTGCCGTGCGCGTTGCGCAAAAGCGCGTCGTCAACGACTAACGCGTTGTGCCCGAAGTGGTTCCATTCCCACGCGTACCGCCCGTTGAGCCGCATTCCGATCGAATAAGTCTGCGGCCGCGGCGACGTGAATTTCTGGTCGTGGATCGTCGTGAGCGACGCGTTGAAGTAGGGGGCAAGATCGACCATTTGACTTTCAGTAAACGGCGCAACGACTTTTTTCTCAACGATTTGCCTGATGTCAAGCGCAAGCGGCAGAAAACACGCGACGCTGCCGTTTGAAACCTTGACGAGCAAGTCGTTCTGCCCCGTCTTGTCGGCGACCTTGACGGTGGAATCGCCGATGCGTACAAGGGCGTTGCTCCAGTCGATGATCTCCTCGATCGCGCCGCCCGAAACGGCGATGTCGTGCACATTGCCGGCGTAAGTTGTGATTTTGCTTTGCGCCAATTTTGGGTATTCGACGGGGCGGTAGTAGACTTTGACGTCGGCTTTTGCCGCGTCGACCGAAAATTCCGCGAACGCCTTGCCGATGCCGGGGACGATCGCGTATGGAATTTGCGCGCCGTTGACGAAAATCTGGTCGACTTCGGCATAGCGCAACGGCAGCCGGATGCGTTTTTCCGCCCCCGCTTGCGCGGCAAAGACGAAGTTGTCAACCAATTTTTCGCGGTGAAGCGAAACGCTCGCCGAGGGCAGTTCCAGATGCGCATCGCGCCAATCATCCGGCAGTTGCGGCGTAAAGCGGACTTCCCCCTTGACAAGATCGATGCGCACGCCCCACAACCCCTCGATCAACAGCCGCAAATAGGTGCTCGAAACGTCGGTGAAGTCGATGTCGCCGTCGTCGGTGCCGCCCTGCGCCGAAAGGACGTGGGTGATCGAGCCGCAGTAAGGCGAAAGATCGAAAGCGTCCGCGAACGCGCGGAGGATCTCATGCGCTTTTTCCGCTTGCCCGTTTTGGAAATAACAGAGGGCGAGCGCGGCGTTTTCCGCCGGGAAAAGTCCGCAGGTCGAGTATTTCTTGGGTTGCCAGTTGCTCGAGTAAAAGAGTTTGCCCTTGCGGAGCAACGTCGTTTCCTGCGGGATCGCCGTTTCCGCGTAGCGCAGCTGGCGGTAGTTCTGGAAAAAGTCGACGTTGCCGCAGTCGCCGGCGAGGTAGATCGTCGAAAGTTCCGGCATCGCGTGGACGAGCTTGTTGCCGAGCGTGTCGACCGATTCGGCGACGACGCCGGATTTTTCCTGCCACAACACCTTTTGAAACGCCGCCTGAATTTTATTCGCGCGGGCTTCGAGGCGACTCACGTCCTTGCCGAGCAGTTTGCCGATGCGCGCCGTGCGCACGTTGGCGCTGTAGTTGTAACTGCTTGCTTGGGCGCACTTTGCCCCATTGTAGCTGTGCCCGTCGCTAATCCACGTATTGAGGAAGTTCTGATACAGACCGTTTCCATCGGGAGCGAGAATGCGTTCCTCCCAGTCGAGCACTTCGACGAGGCGGTCGTAGATTTCCGCCGCCGTTTCGAGATCGCGCGTTGTTTCCAAATAATAGAGCGTCATGTCGACGGCGACTTCCTGCATGTCGTAGATGTCATCGCGATGGAGCAGCGCGGTGAGGTGACCGCTCGAATTCTGCAGATGACTGTACTGCGTGCCCTCGTGGTCGAGGTCGGGGCGATCGGCGCCGTCCCACCACACCTTTTCCTCGCCCGCGGCGCGGGTGATCGTGTTGAAGTGGCTTATGATCGCCGACTTGACGCGTTCTTTCCAACCGAGGAGCGCGGGCGCGTACCAGCCGCGCCAGCCGAGGAAAGGCGCGTGGTAGCCGGTCGCGCCGTGGTAAAAGGTCTTGCCGTGAAACGAGGCGTCGAGCGCGATCGAAACGTCTTTGACGCTGTCGTTGAGCGTTTCATCGGGCGTCGCAAAGGTGACGGCGGCATACTTTTTCCGGATCTCGCCGCGGATCTTTTGACCGATTTCCTTGTCGTTTAAATACTTGTCGACGGTTTCCTGCGTCGCGTTGCGGAGGACGACGAGCTTGCCGGTAAAGGTTTGTTGCGGCAGAATTTCGCGGACAATCTTGACGATTTCGGCGTCTTCCTGATGTTTGGTGAGAAACATCGACGGATATTTTTCGAGCATGGCGGCGGCGGAGTCGGTCGAAAATTCGGCGTCGAAGTCGCTCGCAATCGTCATTGTCACTTCCTTGGGGCCCGTGATCGTCGCGATGTTTTTGCCGACCTTCGCGCAGTTGCCGGCGCAATCGCCGAGACAGAGTTCGCGCCCCGGCGAAACGTGGTACTCAAAGCGGCCGAAAAAGGGCGTGATGCCGCCGAAGCCGGCGCAAAAGAGCATCCGCTGACCGGTCGTGATCTCGTATGTGACGAGAAAGCCGTCGTCCTGCTGCAGCGGATAGACGTCCATTTTGACGCGCAAACTGGAGCACCACGAGGAAAGCTGGGTCAATTCGTAGCTCATATAGCCGTGACGCCACGTCGAAACGACGTCGCAGCTCTCGTGGAACCACTGCGAAAAGAGATCGTGCGGCCCCGCTTCGACGTGGCCCGGCGTCAGCGCGATGCCGGACATCAGAATGCCCTGCTTCGCCTGATAGCACCAGGTGTCCTTGGTGTAGTCGCTCTCAGCGCCCATAAAGAGCGGCGTGTCGCCGGCGAAGGTGAAAAAACGCCCTTCGCTGTCGTCGTGGCTGTGCCCGCCGTAGAGGACGCGGTTGTAATGCTCGTAAGAGCCGAAACGGCGATGCCGGTCAAGTTGCATTTTATTGCCCCTTTACAGTTGGAAAAATTTGATCGCGTTTTCGCGGGCGATCTTTTGGAAGACGGTTTCGGAAATGCGTTTTTCCTCGCGCCACTTGAGGAGGATTTCCATCGTGCCGAATTTCTGCCCGATGCCGCAGAAGTCGGTGCCGAAAAAGAGGCGATCCTGAAATTCGGTAAGGAAGTTCGCGCAGTAATCGGGATCGGCTTCAAAGATCGCCGCCGCGTCGGAAAGTTCGCCGAGCAAATTGCCGTAGGTGCGGAAAAGTTTCGGCACGACGCCCTCTTCCTGGATCTTGCCGATCGACATCGGCGAAAAGACGTAGTCGGCGTTGTCGTTGAAAATCGGCTTGCGCTGGGCGGGCGTCGCCAGTTTCGCGAGTTCCGACCAGAAGATCGGGCCGTGGGCGAAAACGGTCAGTTTCGGGAATTTCACCAGCACGCGTTCGTACATCGGAATCCCCGGCAGGTCGAAAAGGCCGAAGTCGCCGCCGATGCGGTCGGAACCATCCCACGTGACGGGCAATCCCACCTTTTCGGCACAGCGGAAAAGATTTTGCACGCGCTCGTCGTCGGTGCGCAAATTGGGCATGATCTCGCCGACGCCGCGACAGCCTTTGTCTTTGTAATAGGCGAGCACGCGGTCGAGCGGCGCGTGGCAGGAATCGGAAAGCGCGCGCGGATCGACGTTGCAAAAGGGGATGATGCGGTCGGGGTGTTTTTCCGCCATTTCGAGGATGTCTTCATTTGCCTGCGGCAGATAGATTTCGCTGTTGACGATGGGGAGCAAACATCCCTTTTCGATGCCGCACTCATCGTAGCGCGCGAGCAATTCGTCGCAGTTGGGGAAGCGGACGACGAAAGGATTGGGGATCCGGAAGGCGTGGGCGTGGATGTCGATAAACATTTTTTCTCCTCATATTTGGGTTGGTTCTTTGACTTCAAATGCGTAATCCGCCGTGATGTGCGGCTGACGGTTTTTCCCCTCGATGGCGTCGATGATCGACCGTTTGAGTTTGGAGTAGTCGCGCCGGATCGTTCTGATGCGGCAATCTCCCTGCGGGATCGTCAGGGTGAGCGCATCGAAATTGCCGGCAAGTTCGCCGCGTTCAAAACTTGCGCAGTGCAAATTGTGCGCGGCAAGGAGCGTTTTGCCGCTGATCTTTTTGGTGATTCCGGGAAAATCATCGGCAAAATGTTGCGCCGCTTCGGCGATGGAATTGCCGGAAACGGGAAAGAGCTGGAGTCTGATCTTTTTGGCGTCGAGGTAGGTTTTGATCTCGTCAAACGCCTGTTGGTCGTAGTTGCCGAAAGGCAGTTCCCAATAGGCGAAAGCGAGCGTGGCATAGTGTTTTTTTGCCGCGTATTTCGCCGCCGTGAGCAGAAGTCCCGCCGAATTGGGGGAAATGAGCTGTGCGTTTGGGGGGAGTTTGCCCGACGTCGGCATTTCGCCGAGAAAGATGACCTGATAGGGCAACGCCAGACACTTTTTCATCGCCTCTTCGTCGAGCGGCGAATAGATCAGGGCGCAGTCGATGAAACCCAGATTGTCGAGCCGGGCGATCTCGCGCTCGAGCCGCGCACGGTCAAAGGCGCTCGCCGACGAGATGATGCGGCTGAAAAAATCGTAGCGGCAGGGCGCGTCGCCGTGGAGGATCAATTCGTTGACCGCCTGATAGATGCCGTGCGCGCCAAGTTCGTTGCCGTAGGCGAAAAAGAGGATCTCCTTGGCGTTGTCGCGCGCCGAACGCGCCTTGACGAAAATGCGGCGGCGCTCCTGGCGGACGAGGAGGTTTTTCTTTTCCAGCAGATCAATCGCGGAAAGGATCACCCGCTGGGAGCAATTGAATTGCGCCGCAAGTTGCCGTGTGCTCGGCAAGGGCAGATTCGGGGGGTATTCCCCCGAAAACACCTTGCGCTCCAACACCTTGGCGACTTGCGCCGAGCGCGGCAGATTGACGGTCAATGCCATAGTTTCCTCGAAAATCTGATGCAATCTGATGCAAACAAAACCAAAAAAAGAACGCGCCGGAATCCGGCACCGTTTAAATTAGCATCGCTTTTTGCGCTTTACAAGCGTTTTTGTCAAAAAAAGCGATGATTTCCAAGCGAAGCGGGGGATGCCTGTCGGGCCCCCCCCGAAAAGAAGGGAAGCGGCAAAAATCGCGCGCAAAAATTATATGTTTTTTCCAAAAACGCGATTGTATTTTCTGCGATCACCTCTTATATTCTGATTGTAGTTATGTTTTTTGCATACCCTGAACAAAAAGGAAAAAATGATGTCACAAGAAATTCTTCCTGCTGAAAATGCGACCGCCGGGACGCCCGTCGTCACGATCCAAGCCGACACGGTAACGATCAAGGAAAGCGTGGTGTTTGTTGTCAATGCGACGGACAGCGACAGCAACGTCGTCAAACTCGAGTACAGCACCGACGGCGGCGACACGTGGACGGATTGCGTTTTCGATCCCGGTCAAAGCGTGACGGTTTCTCTGACGGCAGATGTCAACAACACGACCTATCTTTTCCGCGCCGGCAACGCGGGGGGCGCGGTGAGCGAAACGCAGTCGGTCACGTTCGACAATATCTATTCTGCGGATGCGGAAAAAATCGAAATCAACGGTCTCAAGCGGATCGTCGACGAGCAGAGCCACACCCAAGTGGTGCTGATGCCGGCAAGCGAACTTGTCATCACCGCCGACGGCACGCTCATCAGCAACGATTTTCAGGCGGGCGCGGAAGCCGTTTTCTGCAACAACAATTATGTCCAGCTCGGTGAAGTGACGCTTGCCGCGGGTGCGGATTTTGAAAACAACGGCGTTGCCGCCATCGGCACGCTGAATATGTACGATTCCGGCTTTTTCAATCACGACTACGCGACGATGAGCAATCTCGTCGTTTCCGGCAAGTACAACGTGCTTTCCGGCAGGACGATCGACGGCATCAGAATCCTTGAACTTGCGAGCGGTTCCGAGCTTGCCGTCACCCGCGACCAGTATGACAATATGCTGGAAAACACGCTTTTCGCCAACGATACCACCGGCGGATTGATCGTCGGCCATCAGGAAGGGAGCGACTTGACGCCGGCGGACATTCAGGATGTGGTCAACAAGACCAATCTCAACAACGTCACGTTCGCGCAAGACGTCGTCAACATCGGCAAATTGACGCTCCCCGCGCGGCCGCACGCGTTCCAGCTCGGCTTCCAGAAAGGCTACGGCACTGCCAGCAGCGACAAAATCACGATCGAAAAGAATGCGAAAGTGACGCTGACCGCCGCGTCGATCGACCTCGCGGAAGGCAAAAACACCGTTGCGATCAAGTCCAACGCGGTGGCGAATTTCATCACCCGACTCAGCAACATCGCCGGGATCACGGTCGAATCCGGCAAGACCGCCAAGGAAAACGGCGTGAAAACGCAAAAGTACACCGAGGTCGCGATGGGCAGCGTCGATTTCTCGGAAAATTACAACAGTTCTCTTGCGATCGGACAATTCGTCAAATTTACCGGCGCCAACGTGACGGGGCACGACAAGAACGACAAGATCACGATCGACGCCAACTCAAACGTGACGCTGTGTACCGTCGAGCTCGGCGGCGGCGCGGATGCCTTTTCGATCGGCACCGGGGTAAGTTTCAGCGCCGAAAAGCTCAATTCCGCCGAAAAGATTACCCTCGACAAGTACAGCGACGTTCAGATCGGCATCGTGCGGGGCGTTCAGAAACTTACGGTGAACGACGGTTCCAGGAGCAATTTCGCCAAGTTGACGGCGACGACCGTCAGCAGTACGGAAGCAAAAGACAATTTCAGTTTCGGCAACTACAACATCGTCGCGCTCGGCAAGATCGCCCTCGGCGACGGCGACGATACGGTGAAGTTCGGCAGTTACGCCTCCGGCGCGGTGACGAGCCTCGATTTCGGCGCCGGCGCGGATGCCTTTTCGATCGGCACCGGGGCAAGTTTCAGCGCCGAAAAGCTCAATTCCGCCGAAAAGATCACCCTCGGCAAGTACAGCGACGTTCAGATCGGCGACGTGCAGGGCGTTCAGAAACTCACGGTGAACGACGGTTCCAAGAGCAATTTCGCCAAATTGAATGCGGCAATCGTCAGCGGTACGGAAGCGAACGACAATTTCATCTTCGGCAGTTACAACAGCCTCAATCTCGGCAAGGTCGCCCTCGGCGACGGCGACGATACGATGAAGTTCGGCAGCTACGCCTCCGGCGCGGTGACGAGCCTCGATTTCGGCGCCGGCGCGGATGCCTTTTCGATCGGCACCGGGGCAAGTTTCAGCGCCGAAAAGCTCAATTCCGCCGAAAAGATCACCCTCGGCAAGTACAGCGACGTCAAAATCGAGGAAGTCGTCGGCGTTCAGAAACTCACGATGAACGACGGTTCCAAGAGCAAATTCGCCAAATTGAATGCGGCGATTGTCAGCGGTACGGAAGCGAACGACAAATTCACCTTCGGCAGTTACAACAACCTCGATCTCGGCAAAGTCGCCCTCGGTGACGGCGACGACACGGTGAAGTTCGGCAGCGGCGTTTCCGGCATGATCCAAAATCTTGATTTCGGCGCCGGCGACGATACGCTGGTGATCGGCAAGAACTGCGATCTTTGGATCAACGGCACCTATCATGGTGATCTCAATCTCAAGATCGGTACCGGCTGTGAACTTCACCTCGCGGGCGATCTTTACAGTGCCGTGACCGAAGCTTTCGCCAGTGAGATCGAAAAAGGCAAGATTTCCGTCAAGGAGTGGAAACTCGCCTGATCCCGCTTGCACTCCACGGGGGCTGTTGCAAAACCTTGACCGGCAAGCAACAGCCCTTTTTTTGATCTCGCGGCGCGGACGTGATGGAAACAAGAGGGGAGCGTTCACGCCGCCCCCCCCTTGACTTCCCCCAGCGCCCGCCAAGGCGGGATCTTGTACTGGTATCGTTTGGTGTGTGAGGAAGGATCAATCCGGATTCCAGTGTCTACATCGGGGGAAACCAATCGGTGACCCGATTGGTTTTTCCCGAACCCCTTTCTCCGTACAGCCCTCCCGTTGGTCGGGCAAGCGTTTTGCGCTAAATTTTGGGCGTGAGCGCGAAATTTCGGACCATCTCGCAGGGCGCGTAAGAGCGTTTTGCCTGCCGCAGTCCGGCAAGGCCGAGATCCTGTTCGCGGTTGAGGAGTTTTGCCTTGCCCTGCAACAATTTTGCCGTTTCGCAGTTGAGAAATTGTGCGGCGCCCTTGTAGGTGTAGAGCGACTTTTCATAGTGTTCGTCGAAAATGCCGCAACTGACGAGACTGCACAACTCAAAGGCGATCATCCGGTCTTGGTGATAGACGGCACACCCCGTCATTTGAAGCGCCTCGAAGTTTTCGATCAGCGTGGCGAGGGCGGCTTTTTCCTGAAGCATTTCAGGCGCATCCTTGTCGGGGTGGGTGCTCCGCCATGTTTCGGCGAGCGCGAGACATTCGCCGATCATCGAGGAATGGATTTCGCACACTTTTGCGTCGGGGTAAAGGCGGAGAAACTGACGGATCAAATTGCGCTTTTTGGCGAGTTTTTCGCCGCGCAATTCGACGAGCGCGTCGATGTCGTAAAGATAATCGTCATAATCTTCGCCCATCGGGGCGATCGTGAAAAATTGCTCAAGTTCGTCGTGGCGGTCGAGATATTCCCGGGGCACGCAGTAGAAAACGCCGGGATTTTTTTCATCGCGCAAGGCGTCGGAAACTTCGCGCAACTCGGCGCCGTCCGGCTCGTTTTGCGCGTCGGGCAGAAAGAGCAGACAATATTGATTTTCGTCGTCATCCAGTTCTTTCAGATAGAGATGATCGCGATGAAATGCGTAGCAAATATCAAACGTTTCGCCCCACATCACCAGGTTGGCAAAGGAAAATTCACAGCTTTTGACGCCGGAGCGGTAGATCCGGTCGGCGATCGCGCCGCGGCTTTGCGCCGTGACGCGCCGGAAATCCAGCAGTGCCCCCATCTTACGCCTCAAAAAAACGCCACGGCGTATGATCGCCCATGATCTTGGAATTGCGGCAGTTTTCGTAGAACTTTTCCGTCCCGGGCGCGCCGATCAGAACGATCCACTCGATGCCGCAACGATGGAGATGCTCCGCGAGTTTTTCCGTGAGCGCGCGGCCGACGCCGCGGCGGCGGAACTCCTTTTGAACGACGAGGTCGAGCATATAGGCGTCGCTGACGCCGTCGGAGATCGCGCGCATCATGCCGATGACGGTGTTGCCGCTTCGCGCGGTCGCGACGGCGAAAGAGCCCGACAACATCTTTTTTGCCGACTCGAAATCGTTTTCGTCGCCCCACCAGTCAGCTTCGCGGTAAAGTGCGACCATCTCGGCAGGGGAGGGCAAAACGCCGATCTCGACGGCAAAGGAAAAATCGCTCATTTTATTGCCGCGTACCCTTGATGCGCCCGGAACTGTCGCGGTAGGTACGCGTGCCGCCGAAATCGGAACTCGTGCCCGTAATGCGTCCGGAACTGTCGCGGTAGGTCGTCGTGCCGCCAAAGGTGGAACTCGTCCCCGTGATGCGTCCGGAGCTGTCGCGGTAGGTACGCGTGCCGCCGAAATCGGAACTTGTACCCGTAATGCGTCCCGAACTGTCGCGGTAGGTCGTCGTACCGCCGAATTCCGAGCGAGTCCCTGTAATGCGCCCGGAACTGTCGCGGTAAGTTTCGTTGCCGAAAAGCATTGCCGAGGAAAGAACGACCAGTGCCAGCGTCAAACTCTTTTTCATTTTTTTGTACCTCTTTTATTGGCGTTCGATCAGGTAAATGGCGTCGCCGGGCACGTCGCGCAAGACATTGCCCTCGACGCCCTTGATTTTCCAGCCGGCGGGCAAGTCGACGGTGACTTCCCTGACCGGATTCCAGAAAAGCAGCGCGCCGCCCTTTTCGCCGATCCACGTCGTGCCGAATTCCGTTTCGCGGATGAAAGGCATGCCGACGTGGTCGAGCGCGGCGTTGAAAGGTTTGACGAGCGAGACGACGCGCAGACCGCGTTCGACTTCGCCGGGGATGCGGTCGACGCCGAGAAAGGTCGCTTCGATCTCAAAGCGCGGGAAGCAACCGTACATGCCGAGGCGGAAAGGATCGAGTCCCACGCCGCCCTCGAGGTCGCACCACGGCGCGCTGCCGAGCATTGCGAATTCCTTGCCCGCCAAGGGCGTGTAAAGCGGCGCACGGTACCAGAACTGGTCGATGATGAGAGGATTCTGCCCCTCGATGCCGACGCGGCAATCCTGATCGTGGAAAAACTTGTAAAGGTGGATCTGCGACGCTATACTGTTGGGGCTCTGCGGCAAGGCGAAGTTGACGATGCCGCTCGCGGTGCCGTCCATGTCGCGGTAGATCCAGCCGAGTTTTGCCCCGTCGATCAGCACCTGAACGGTCTTTTTATACCATTCCTGAAATTCCTTGTTGTTGACGTCGATGACGGGGTAGCCGACTTCTGTCGGCGTTCCGAAGTAACGCTGGATCTCGCCTTTGGTGTCGCGGGCGAACCACTCGGGGTGATTCTTGTAGACCCAGCCGTCGCGCCCCTGGACATAACTGCCCGCGCTCCACGCGTAGGGACGCATCCCCGCATCGAGGATCTCCTTGTTCCACGGGAGCGTTTCCGGCAGTTTGTCGACCGGGCTTTCGGGATTCTGCCGCATGAAGAAACGGTAGCCCGCCGCGGCGGCCTTTTGATAAATTTCCTCCCGTTCGCGATTGGTGACGCGGTAGCTCACTTCCGTATGGGGATAAGCGGGCAGTTCCCTCAATCCCGCCTGACGGCGCAGACTCTGGCGGATGTACTGATAGATCGCGATGAAGTCGTTGTGACCGTCTTCCTTGCCCTCTTTGTACCAATGCCAGTACCACGGCGAAGCGACGGGCGCGGCAAGCCGCCCGAATCCGGCGAAATGGGTGTCGGTGATCGCATCGCTCCCCGCTTGACGCGAGAGCCGCTGACTGGTCATAAAGGGCGCGGAAATATGCGCCATATAGACGCCGTTTTCGCAGGCGACATATTCGAACGGCTGACCGGAAGCGAAGGTGCACCACTGCAGCGTGTCGCCCTTGGTTTTGCCCGACATGTCGGCGTCGGTGTAGCCGCGCGGATCCATATAGCAGGAAAAGCGGCGCGCGACCAGCGGTTTTTCCAGATTCAGTTTGGCGGTGAATTCGACGCTCCCGATCAATGCCGGGCACTTTTTGATCTCGATGCGGTCGGCGTAACCGACGAAATTTTTGCCGTCGAGGTCGAATTTGCCGCTCACAAAGATCCACTCCATTTCAGTTTCGTTGCCGGTGTAGAGCAGGACGACTTCGTTGTTGCGCACGCTCATTCCCATATATTTGAGGTCGAGCTTAAGATCCTTGGTGACGTCGGTGACGCCCGCGGCTTCCGCCGTTTCCGAGGTGTAACTGCGTGCCGCGCCGAGGGTTTGAAATTTGGGCATCTGGGCGTCGCGCATCAGAGGAGATTGTTTGCCGGGCAAGTAGAAATCGACTTTGCCCTGTTTGACGACGAGTTTCGCGCCGTCGGCAAAGGTCGCGGTGTCGCCGGCAACGACCGGGCTTTCGGCGGTCGGCGTAAGTGCGAGCAGGGGGTCGGCGACGCGGACTTTGACGCTTTCAAGCTGTTTGCGTTCGGGGATCGGTGCCGGATAGCGGATCAGTTTTTCGGCGGCAAGATGCAAGCCGGCGCAATCGTTGGCGAGCGCGGCGAGGAAGCTTGTCGCGTACGCCCAGTTGCCGTACTCTTTCATCGCGCGGGGATTGCTCCGCTCGGCGTTGAAAAACGTCACCGTGCCCTTGCCGATTTTTTTGCGGACGATGTAGGGGCAGACTTCGTGACCTTTTTCATCGCGGATCATACTCAAAACTTCCGCACCGGCAACCGGCGCGACTTCGCGGTAAACGCCGTAGACGGGGAGCGTTTCGGGAAAATTTTCAAACGCTTTTCCGGCGGGACGGTTGGCGCGGTAGACCTCGTCGATCGGGCAGTCGTCGCCAAGCAATACGGGCATCAGTTCCGGACAATTTTCCGGCGCGGTGCGGGTGAAGAGGATGTGGCCGCCGTTTTCGACGTACTTTTTCAGCGCGGCAACGCGCTCGGGCGTCAGAAGATCCTCGAGCAGAGTCTGCTGGAAAAGGTGAAAGACGACCAGTTTCTGCTGATCGAGCGTTTCAAACGCAATCGTAATGCCGTCAAAGGGTTTCGGCTCCACCTTGTCGACCATGTGCTGTTTGATCGGCGCGCCGCTCAAGCCGTCGAGGTAAGGGCCGTTGACACACCGCACGGCGGCGCCGTTTTTGGCGAAAATGTTGGCGAATTCGACGCCCTGCCACGGACGCCCCGCGCCGAAACACAGGATCGGTTCGCCTTTGCCGTAAAGCGGCGCGCTTTTGACCGCGTTGCCGCGCGCGGAAACGGCGCCCGCAAAGGCGGCTTTCAGACCCGGGAGATTTTCGACTTTGCCGGTATATTTTTCGTCGCCGGTCGTCAGGATCAGCGCGTCAAAGCGGGTGTACTCCGATTGGCTGATCGCACGGACTTCGATTTTGCCGGCGTCGAGGTGGATTTTTTTCTTGGAGCGCTGCCAGGTGAAGCCGGGGGCGTTCCCCTCCGGTTTGCCGTCGCCGAACGTACCGACGATCTGCTTGTTGATCGAAAGCGTCGCCTTGCGGAAAACGTCGTTTGCCGCCCACGCGCGAACCCATACATAGTAGTCGCCCGTTTCCGGGAGCTCGAGCGTCGCTTTGATCACCGCCTTGTCGGCGTTGAAGTGCACGTAGCCATTGCCGTTGGCGATGCCCCAATTTTTCGCCTCGGCGGGGGCGGCGCAGTCGAAACTCTCAAATTCGGCAAGAAAAGTTGCCGCCCCGGCGGAAAGCGCTGCCGCTCCGAGTAATGCCGCCCAAAATTTTTTCATCGGAAGTTCCCTTTTTTTTGTATTGTCATATATCGTTAATATAATCTCTTTCTAATCAATTACAAGTTGGTTTTGCGACTGCAGAATGAGGCAGCTGATGAAACTTACAATGCCGTGGCAACAGCTGGCGCGGCTGTCGTCGTGCTCCCGCAAAGTTCCCGTTGTCTGCGTCATCTTGAGGAACTAGCAAACTTGATGCAGTCTGACATAATCTTCCAATCCGCTGTTAAAATTATTGTTACGATCCGCTGAAACAACGTGGAAAAACTGACGCTTGCCGGCAGACAGATGGCGGCGAGCCCCAGCACGCAGGCGACGAGCGCCGCAATTTGCATGCGCGAAATCTTTTCCTTGAGGAGCCACGCGCTCAACAGCGTAAAGGCAACGATGCACGATCCGATCATCATCGGGTAGCACATGCCGCCGAGACCGTGATCCGCCATCACGTCGATGCCGGGGTAGAGCAAAAGGTAGGAAGTGAGCAAGCTGAATGTCTGCAACGCGAAAATGTATTTCCACAAAACCGGGTTTTTGATGCCGAAAAGAAGTTTGGTTTTGAGTTCCGGCGTGAGGCGCGCAAGCGTGAAAATGATCGCGGCGACGAGCGTTCCCGCCGCCGAGGCGATCGAGCGCATAATGCTGCTGACGCCGCGGGCGCTTTCAAAGTAGCTCGGGGCGGTCGAGAGGTTCTGCTGGGTCGCCGCCAATACCATGCCGATCAGCGCGATGATTTTCCAGTTCAGCCCCTTGGACCGGGGCGTCTTTGCCGCGTTGTTTTTGGCGGAGGCAAAGAAAATCAGCGCGAGCAGCAAAAGGATGATCCCGGCGAGGCGCGGGCCGCTCAAGGCGACGCCGAAAACACTCACGCCGACGATGAAAGGAAAGACCAGCGACGACTGAATGATTCCCCAGACGACGCCGTTGGGGCCGCGCTGCATTGCCGCCGCCATCGTCTGCAGCATTGCGAAGTTGACGGCTCCGCTGATGAAATAGGTCAAAAGAGTCCAACAGGTGACGGCAGCCGGCGCCGAGGAGTAGGAATGGGTCGCCACCATAATCAAGGAACCGATGACGACGGAAAAAAGTCCGCCGCACAACTGCACGAGCGCGGGGTCGATCCCCTTTTTGGGCGCGTCGCCCATGACGAGCCCGACGAGGCACCAGCTGCTGCCGACGAGGATCATCGCGAGAATGCCGAATGAGGTAAAGTGGAAAAACGGAACGCTCTGCAAAAACGAGATCAACGTCTGAAACATGGTATTACCTGCTAATTATCGTATTGATATAAAATAGCATACAACCGCTTTTTTTTCAATTGCAAATTTGCCGGATGGCGCTATATTATTGAACACAACAAAAGGATCTTTATGGCTTGGCTTTTGCTTTTTCTCGCGGGCGTCTGCGAATGCGTCTGGGCGATCGCGCTGAAATATTCGCACGGTTTCAGTCGTCTGGTGCCGAGCGCGGTCGTCGTGCTCGGTATGGCGGCGAGCACCATTTTGCTTGCCTTTTCCGTCAAGCATCTGCCCGTCGGCACAGCGTATGCGGTGTGGACGGGGCTGGGTGCGCTCGGTACGGCGGTCGGCGGGATTATCCTCTTTCACGAATCCGCGACTATGTGGCGCATGGTTTCCCTTGTATTGATCCTTTGCGGCATTGTCGGACTTAAACTTTTTTCAGAATAAGAAAGGAAACGAAATGAAAAAATTACTGACCATCCTTTTCGGCTCGGTGCTGCTTTCCGGCGGCACGGCGGCGGAGATTCCCGAAGCCAGTCAAAATATGCTTCACAACGTGATCCTGCGCTATCAGTCGCACCTGCCGGAAAATTGCGAGATCGAATTCCGGATCGACGAAACCTTGCCCGCGGAAACTTTCGTCGTTTCCGGAAATCAGAAAATTTCCATCGCGGGCGGTTCGGTGCGCGCGCTCTTTTACGGACTCGGGAAAGTGCTGCGCGACAACTCCTTCCGCGGCACGGACGCCCCCAAAAAGACGGCTCGCGGCATCTATTTCGCGACGCATTTCGGGAACTTTTACGACAATGCAAGCGAAGCGGAATTGCGCGACTACGTCGCCGATCTTTCGCTCTGGGGTTGCAACGAGATCTGCGTCTGGTTCGATATGCACCACTTCAACGGCATCCACGATCCGGCGGCGCAGAAAAAGATCGCGCAGTTGCGCAAAATTTTCAACGCGGCGCGCGATTGCGGAATGCACGGCAATTTGCTCAGCCTCGCCAATGAAGCCTACGCCAACAGCCCGGAAAATCTTCGCGCCGACTGGCACGGGAACCACAACAACTATCGCAGTGACTTGAGCGGCCACTACCACGTCGAAATCTGCCCGAACGCCCCCGGCGGCTTGGAATTGATTTTGCGTTGGCGCGAAGAAGTCTTTGCCGCCTTTGCCGATTGCGGCGTCGACCGCATTTCGACGTGCCCCTACGATCAGGGCGGCTGTACCTGCGAAAAGTGCGCGCCCTTTGGCGCCAAAGGGTACTGGGTGATCATTCCGAAGTTCGTGGAACTTGCCAGAAAGCACTTCAAAAATTGTGAATTCACGATGAGCACGTGGCGGTTTGACTCCTTTACCGACGGCGAATGGGCAGATCTTTTCCGGCGCGATGCGGAATTGAAACAATACGTCAATGCTCTTTCCGTTGATCCCGCCGACGCCGGCGTCGTCGCCAAAGGTGCGCCCGGCAATCTGCCGATGACGGGCTTCAACGAGATCAGCATGGCGGGGATGCTGCCGTGGGGCGGTTTCGGCGCCAATCCGCGCCCGGTCAACTTTGAAAAGGAAATGCATCGTTGCGCCAACTTTGCCGGCGTGCGTCCCTATTCCGAGGGAATCTACGAAGATATGAATAAGATCCTGATGCTCGCGTGGTGCTGGAATCCGCGGCCGATGACGGAAATCGCCGGGGATTACTTCGCCTTTTATTTCGGCGAAAAGACGCGGCAAAAGGGCGTCGAGGCGACGATTTTGCTTGAACAAGACTTGGAGCACCGCACGGTTCTGGTGCAGGGCGACAAACGCCGCTCCGCTTATTCGGCGGAACTGGTCGACCCGGAAAAGCCGTGGCATTTGGAGTACGAGGCGAAAAACCTCGATCTCGCCCGCGCCGAAAAGGCGCTCGCGCTGCTTGACGCGTGTCAGGTTTCGCCTGAAATCGCCGCGTCGTGGCGGTGGCGGATCCTCTATCTGCGCGCCGTCATCGACGTCAAACTGGCGAAAAATGAAACGATCGACGCGGAGCTGGAACAGCTCTATCAGCTTTACCACTCGACCAAAACGACGATTCCGTGCCTCGTGCCCTCCGCCGAACCGCGCTGGCGCGAAATTTTCATGGAAAAAGTGACGCAACACATTTAGGGGTGGGAACGATGCTTCAAGTAGCCTGTTGTTGGGATGATGCCACCGAGACCGACATCAAGTTGGTCGAACTCTTGAAAAAATATCACGGCAAAGCGACGTTCAACGTCAATTTCGGCTTTCACTACCGCGATTTCCGGCGGACGGATACGTGGCAATTCAAAGACCACCCCGATTTCATCAACCGCTGGCTCGCGAGAAACGAGATGAAAGAACTCTACCGCGACTTCAAGATCGGCGGGCACGGACTTTACCATCTCAATTACGCCAAAGAAAAGCTTTCGGAATTCGTTTACGACCAGTGCGAAGACCGCAAAATGCTCGAGGATTTCTTTCAGATGGAAGTGCCGGGCATGGCATATCCGTGCGGCGTCTGCGACGAAACGTCGGCAAAAGCGCTCGCCGATGCGGGGTTTGAATACGGCAGATCGACGCTTTATACGCCGGATTTTTCGACCAACGACAACGTTTTGCTGTTGCAATCGCAATCGCACTTTCTCGACGGGGAATTTCTGAAAAAAGTTGAATTTGCCAAGACGCACGGCGGCAAATTTTACTTTTGGGGACACAGTTGCGAAATGCAGAACGTGCCGGAAAAGTGGCAGCGTTTTGAGAGTTACCTCGCGGCGCTCGACGCGGATCCCGAGGTCGAATGGGTGAACGTGATCGACCTCGTCCGCAATCGCTGACAACGCATCGTTCAAAATTTTGCCACTTTGCATAATTCTTTTTGGGGCTCTGTTTCCAACGTATGCTGCGCGGCGGTCGTTTGCTTATTTCAACCGAAAGTCTACCGTTTTTCGTTTTCGGGAGTCTTTCCAGGAATTGTTGCGCTTGGAGATGCCCTCAGCCGCTTTTTTATACGTGAGGAACTGGGATTGCGAAGTCTGCGACGAGGGTTTCCCTTCGGCATCATCCTTGCCATAACTTTCGTCAACACACATTGCGAATGCTAATCCAAAGCAAATAAGCAAAATTCCTTTTTTTTCTGGCAAACCATATTTTCCCCTCTTTTTACGGAGGTGGTTTCATAATATCACAATATGCCCTGTCACTTTTCAAAAAGCAAGCGCGCTTGAAGGCGTTTTTTTTGTAAAAGGCTTGTCGGCAACGTTATGATTTGACTTTTTCTGATTGCGGGGGTATATTATATCTTTATTATCGGTTAAAGATGGCACGGTGCCGCTTTAACATTCGTTCAACAACCTAAACAACAAGAAAATCAACAACATGGAAGAAAACAACTTCGCCGATTTCCTGGATTTCAGCAACATTCCGGAAAGCATGGAGTCCCTCCTCGAATCCAAGGAGACCAAACGCTCGTTCAACAAGGGCGAGATCATCACCGGCAAAATCACCGCCAAACGCCCCGACGGCGTCCAGGTCGACATCGGCTTCAAGGCCGAAGGTTTCATCCCCGCTGGCGAATTCGTCAAGTACGACGAAGTCAACGTCGGCGATGAGATCGAGGTCTATCTCGAAGAAATCGAAAACCGTCAAAACGCCCCGACCCTCAGCCTCCAGAAGGCCCTCTCGATCAAGGCGTGGAACAAAATTACCACCGAATACGGCGAAGGCCACATCGTCAAGGGCTTCATGGCGCACCGCGTCAAGGGCGGCCTTATGGTCGATGTCGAAGGCTTCCCCGCGTTCCTCCCCGGTTCGCAGCTTGACGTCGGCCCCGTCCACAACATGGACGAGTACCTCGGCAAGGAATTCGACGTCAAGATCATCAAGATCAACGTCGAGCGTCACAATATCGTCGTTTCCCGCCGCGAACTCCTCGTCGAGAGCCTCCGCGATCAGCGCTCCAAGCTCCTCGATGAAATGGCGGTCGGCGAAACCCGCCACGGCGTCGTCAAGAACATCACCGATTTCGGCGCGTTCATCGACCTTGGCGGCGTCGACGGTCTGCTCCACATCACCGACATTTCCTGGGGCCGCATCTCGCATCCCTCTGAAGTGCTCTCGGTCGGTCAGGAACTTGACATCGTCGTCATCGGCATCGACAAGGAAAAGGGCCGCGTTTCCCTCGGCCTCAAGCAGAAAACCCGCAATCCGTGGGACGACGTCATCGAAAAGTATCCCAAAGGCAGTCAGGTTCACGGCAAGGTCGTCAACATTATGCCCTATGGCGCGTTCGTTGAGATCGAGACCGGCGTCGAGGGTTTGATCCACGTTTCCGAAATGAGCTGGACCAAGCGCATCAACAAGGCGAGCGACGTCTTGACCGCCGGTCAGGAAATCGACGCGGTCGTGCTCGACATTGATCGCGACAGCCGCAAAATTTCCCTCGGTCTGCGTCAGAATGAGCGCAATCCGTGGGAAGTCCTCGCGGAAAAATATCCCGTCGGCAAGCACATCGTCGGCAAGGTCCGCAATATGACCAACTACGGCGCTTTCGTCGAGATTGAAAACGACATCGACGGCATGATCCACGTTTCCGACATGAGCTGGACCCGCAAGATCAACAATCCCAACGAGGTTCTCAAGCCCGGTCAGGAAGTCGAAGTCGTCATCCTCGAGATCAATCCCGAGCAGCAGCGTATTTCCCTCGGTCTCAAGCAGGTCGAGGAAGATCCCTGGGCGAACATCGACCAGCTCTACAAGGTCGGCGACGTCGTCAAGGGCAAAGTTTCCAAGATCGCCGTTTTCGGCGCGTTCATCGAACTCAGCAACAAGATCGACGGTCTCATCCACATTTCGCAGTTGAGCCACGATCGCGTTGACAAGGTCAAAGACGTGCTCAAGATCGGCGATGAAGTCGAAGCGCGCGTGATCAAAGTCGACCACGACGAACGCCGCATCGGCCTCTCGATCAAGGCGCTCGGCGAAGACTTCACCGAGGCGGACCTCAAGGCCGCCGAGGAAGAGTACACCGCCGCGCTGAAACCCGGCGAAGACATGGTCGACGTCGGCGAGATCTTCAACGACGAGTCGTTGGCCGGTCTCAAACTGAACTAAAGTTTTCGGTTCAGTTGTTATGACTACGCAAAGCCGGGCTGGAATTTTTTCAGCCCGGCTTTTGTGTTTTCAAGCGGAGTTTTGCCGATGAGAGCGCTTTTTTTTCTGACGCACCGGCGGCTGACGCTGACGGCGTCGCACCTGCGCCGGAAAATGGGCGAACGCGCGTTGATCATCGTTCTTTCCATCATGATCGGCGTCGGCGCCGCATTGGCGGCGGCGGCGTTGCACACGCTCGTCGATAAACTGGAAAAACTCGGCATCTGGTTCGATTCCTCCCCCGATCTGTGGCACGGCAAATTCACTTGGATCGGGATCGTGATGTTCGTCCCCTTTCTCGGACTTCTGGCGTCCTTTTTATTTCAAAGATTATGCACGGGCCCGCGTTATGCCAAAAGTCTCAGCCCGTTGATCCTCGCGCTTTACCGGCGCAAGACGTGGATTCAATTCCGCGAAGTCTTTACCCATTTGATTTCCAGCGCGTTCGCAGTCGGCGCCGGCGGTTCCGCCGGGCTGGAAGCTCCGAGCGTGCTTTCCGGCGCGGCGATCGGTTCAACCAGCGGCGCGCTCTTCAAGATCGACCGCCGTCACAAGTTGTTGCTGATCGGCTGCGGCGCGGCGGCGGCGATTTCCGCGATCTTCAACAGCCCCATCGGCGGCGTGCTCTTTGCCGTCGAAGTGTTGTTGCCGCATTTCAGCGTCGGCGCGCTCGTGCCGATGTTGATGGCAAGTGCCGTCGCGACGGTCACGTCGCGCATCATTTTCCCGTCGGGCGGAGTCCCGATGGTCGAAGCGGCGGCGGCGTGGAAACTTTCGGCGGTGCCGTGGTATTTCCTGCTCGGCGTCATCACCGCCATCGTCGGCGTTTACGTCATCAAGGGCAATTATTTATTGAGCGGATTTCTGCGCCGCCAGCTCCCCAACGCGTGGCATCGGCTCTTTGTCGGCGGCTTTCTGCTCTGCGTGTTGTTGACCGTCTTTCCGCCGTTGCGGGGGCAGGGGTACCGTTTCATCAGCTGGGCGTTCGACGGCCATACCGACCGTTTGATCGCGTCGGCGCCGCTTCTGGAATTCCTCTCGCCGGCGTGGCGGTTGGCGCTCATTTTGCTCGCCGCGATCTTTTTGAAGTCCATCGCGTCGGTGCTGACGGTCGATTCCGGCGGCGACGGCGGGATCTTTGCGCCGTCGATGTTCATCGGGGCGTTTGCGGGATTCGCCTTTGCGCACGGCTTGAATTTAACGGGCGTCGTCGAGTTGAACGAGGCGAATTTTCTCGTCGTCGGTATGTGCGGCGTTTTCACCGCGGTGATGCGGGCGCCGCTCACCGGCGTCTTTCTGATCGCGGAAGTCTGCGGCGGCTATGCGTTGCTTGTGCCGCTGATGATCGTTTCGGCGGTTTCGTGGGTCGTTTCGCGCTATTGGGAACCCAATTCGATCTACCGCAAGGTGCTGGTGGAAAATCACCTCATTTCCGACGATCCCGATCGGGCGATGCTCCAGCGGCTGCCGGTGCGGCTCAACCTCGATGTGCGCGCGGTGCGGCTGCGCCCGGAAATGCGCTTCGCCGAAGTCGCCGCCGCGATCGCCGCTGCGCCCAAGATGATGGTCTATCCGGTCGTCGATGAAAAGAATCATCTGCTCGGCACGATCCGGCGCGCGGCAATCACGAGCGCGTTGCTCGACCCCGTTGTCGCGGAAAATCTCGTCGTTTTCGATCTGATGAAAAAGGTGCGCAGCAGCGTCAGCGCCGACGACGATCTTGCGACGGCGATGGAAAAGATGGAAAAGTACCAGTTTGAATTTCTGCCGGTCGTCGACGACGACGGCTTTTTCCGCGGATTCGTTTTCCGCAACGAGATCTTTGAGCAATACCGCAAGCTGGTGCGCGAAGCGCAAAGTTTCTGATCAGATCACGGTCAACTTTAATTCACGGCAGAAATTTTCCCCGAGCACGCGGTTGATCTTTCCCTTGAGCAGATCGAGCGACGGACGCAATTCCGTTACCATCGCGCTGTGGCGCACCCCGAGCACGACCACGTGATCGTGACAACCGACGACTTTCGCCAGCCGGGCGACGGTCTTGCCGGCGATCGTTGCCCATTCGGTCTCGAGTTTGGTGAAATCGGCGGCGTCAACCGAGAGGATCTCGTCGGAAATGTCGTGGAGGATGTCGCCGAGTGCGCGCGGTTGCGACGTGTGGGCGGCGATTTCCGTTTCGGCGCGTTCTTCGCCGTACCAGTCGGCGAGCAACCGGAAGGTCGTGCGCCTTCTTTTGAGCTGTCGGACTTTGCTGCGGGCGAACGCCATATCAGAAGTTGGTCTTGAGACCGAACATATACGCCGGCAGCAGCAAGGCGTGAAACGCCATCTTGACCGGCGCGATACAACCGCGGAAAAAGTTAATCAACCCGGTGCGGAAATATCCCCACGGCCAAAGGAAAAGCATCTGGCAGATGCCCAGCGGCATGCGCAGAATGCGGAAGGCGTCTTTGAAGACCCAGCCGCTGGAGCGCGCAAGGTTGCCGAGCCCGCGCACGACGTAAGGCGACGCCGCTTTGGCGGCGCGCAACGCGATCGGGGCGATGATGCCGAGGGTGATCGGGTCGATCGCCTGCGCCTGCGGCATCATCACGAATGTCAGCGAAAGAATGAGAAAAAGGATGCGGATTCTTTTCATAATGTCAAAATATACCGCATCTCGTGAGCCTTGTCAAGATGAATTTGGCAAAAAGCGTATTCTTTTTCTTGACAAAGAAGAAAAAAGGGGTTATATTTTTTTATAACGGCGGCAAATTGTTCTGATTTGCCGGAAAGAGAAACATCAACCAAGGCTGGAGTATATGAGCAGTAACAGCGACGACGCAGTTCCCCGACGGTGCAAAGCCGGAGCGGGCGCATCATTTCCGGCCGGGATCCCGATCCGGTAAATTCCTGCGCTTTGCCCTCCGGCTTTCCGCCGTTTCCAATTGCGACCTGCCGGGATTCTTTCCCGGCGAAAACGGAGGGTTTAAACAATGTTGAAATGCTATGATCTTGTGGACGGGCGCGTCCAGATCTGCCCCGACGGACAACTCGGGCTGATTCAGGTGTACAGTGCGCCGTCCGACGAGGAAAAACGCTATCTGATCGAGCAGTGCGGCATCGACGAGCACACGCTTGCGTCTGCACTCGACGAAGATGAGATCAGCCGTATTGAGTACGAACCGACTCACATTGCCGTCATTATGAAGCGGCCCCGCAACTGTCAGGTCGACCGCAGAATGACGTTTCGCGTGTCATCGATCGGCGCCTTTCTTTTCAAGGACCGCATCATCGTGTTGCAGGCGGATTCGATGCCGCTCTTTGAACACGGCAGAATGCCGTTGCGCGGCAATACGATCCAAGGGGTGTTGCTCCGTCTGCTCCACCACGCGACGGCGCACTTTTTACAGCATTTGCGCATCATCCGCAACATTTCAGACGAGATCGAGACCAAGATCGAATTTGCGGTGACCAACAAGAGTCTGGTCAATATGTTTTCGCTGTTGAAAAGTCTGACCTACTACGAATCGGCGACGAGCGCCAATCAGGTTTTGCTGTTGCGGCTCCGCAACGACGCCAGACGCATCGGATTCAACGAGGAAGAGGAGGAATTTCTCGAGGACATTTCGGTCGAAAACAAACAGTGCGACAACCTCGCCAACATCTACGCCGGCATTTTGACCGGCATGTCCGACGCGCGCGTTTCGGTCGTCAGCAACAATCTGGCGGTCATCATGAAGTACCTCGCGATCATCAACGTGGTCTTTATGCCGCTCACGGTCATCACCGGCTTGGGCGGCATGTCGGAATTCACGATGATGACCGACGGCATCTGGTGGCCCCACGCCTACAGCGCGCTGGTGCTCGGTATGCTGTTGATCGGCTATATCACGTATCTGCTCGTGCGGCGCATCGGCGCCGCGCCGACCGGGAAAAGGCGGTGAAATATGACGCAACGCAAAAAGAAAGCTGATTTCCGCCGCCGTTACAGCGAAAAACGGGGGCATTACAAGCGCCTTTTCAATTACACGACGCTGGGGATTGCGCTTCTCGTCGTGTTCGCCGCGTTGGCGGTCAACGCTTCGGGCGGCGTTCTGTGCGGAGAGACGTGCGGCAGTTTCGCCGGGTGGGTGCTCGTCGTCATCGGTTATGTGCCGCTTTTGGCGCACGCCCTTGCGCGCGTCGCGTTTGGCGGAGCCTTCGTCGTCATTCCCTCGTCGGCGTGGCACCTTGCCGTCGCCGATCTCGTTTTCCTTGCTTTCAGCTGGGCGCTGGTGCGCTGGATCGCGCGCAGTCATTCGTCGGAATTTCTGCGCCGGGCGTGGCATCTTGCGCTGATCCTCTTTTGCTGGGGAGCGTTTCAGTTGACGACCTTTGCGCTGGCGACTTTGTGGCGGCAGGGCGGCGTGCACGATACGGCACAGCATTACCGGCATTGTGCCGGAAAACGCTGATCCGGCGGAAAAATAGATTTTTCTCGCGTTTCGCGCGCCTGCGCGACTGGCAAAAAGCGGAACCTGATGCTATATTAAATCATAATAGCCGTATCAGGTTTTTTTGTGCCCATTTCAACAACTCGAAAAAGGAGTGTTTCTATGTTTCGTACGCATACTTGCGGCCAGTTGCGCAAAAGCGACGTCGGCAAGAAAGTCCGGCTTTCCGGCTGGATCCACAGTGTCCGCGACCACGGCGGCATCATCTTCATTGATTTGCGCGATCATTACGGGCTCACTCAGATCGTCATCGATCCCGAGTGTTCGTTCTATCAGGCGCTCGACAAATGGCGCGTTGAGTCGGTCGTCCGCTTCGACGGCGAAGTTGTCGCCCGTTCGGCGGAAACCGTCAACCCGAAACTCGCTTCGGGCGAGATTGAAGTCCGTGCGACCGACATGGAAATGCTCGGCGAAGCGGATGTGATCCCCTTTCAGGTTGCCAAGGACGACAGCGCGCCCGAGGCGTTGCGCCTGAAATACCGTTTCCTCGATCTGCGCCGCGAAGCGTTGCACAAAAACATCGTGCTCCGCAGTCAGGTGATCGCGGAAGCGCGCCGCTATATGATCGAAGCGGGCTTCACCGAATACCAGACCCCGATCCTAACGGCGAGCAGTCCGGAAGGCGCGCGCGACTACCTCGTGCCGTCGCGTCTGCACCCCGGCAAGTTCTACGCGTTGCCGCAGGCGCCCCAGCAGTTCAAGCAATTGCTGATGGTGTCGGGCTTCGACCGTTATTTCCAGATCGCGCCCTGCTTCCGCGACGAGGATGCCCGCGCCGACCGCAGTCCCGGCGAATTTTATCAGCTCGACGTCGAGATGAGCTTCGTCGATCAGGATGAAATTTTTGCGATCCTCGAAGGGTTGATCGCGCACATTTTCACCAAGTTCAGCACCAAGAAATTTTCCGGCGTGCCGTTCCCGCGGATTCCCTACCGCGAATCGATGCGCCGTTTCGGTTCCGACAAGCCCGATCTGCGCAACCCGCTCGAAATGGTCGACGTCACCGAGATTTTCCGCAACTGCGGTTTCAAGGCGTTTGCCGGCTGCGTTGAAAACGGCGGCGTCGTCCGCGCGATCAAGGCGCCCAAGGTGGTCGACAAGCCGCGCAAGTTCTTCGACGATATGATCGGCTTCGCGCAGGAAAACGGCGCCAAGGGCATGGCTTACATCATCTGGACGGGCGACACGCAGAAAAGCCCGATCGTCAAATTTTTGACGCCGGAGATTCTCGACACCCTTAAAAAAGTCTGCGCGGTCGAAGACGGCGACGCCCTCTTTTTCCTCGCGGATAAGGAAAAGGACGTGCAGAAAGTCGGCGGCGCGGTCATCCCCGAGCTCGGCAACAAGCTCGATCTGATCGACCACAACGAATTCCGCTTCTGCTGGATCGTCGACTTCCCGATGTTTGAGCGGGACGAAGAGACCAACGAGATCATTTTCTCGCACAATCCTTTCTCGATGCCGCAGGGCGGCATGGAGGCGCTTCAGACCCGCGATCCGCTGGATATTCTCGCGTGGCAGTACGACATCGTCTGCAACGGCATCGAGCTTTCCAGCGGCGCGATCCGCAACCATCGCCCCGACATTATGTACAAGGCGTTTGAGATTGCCGGTTACGAGCGTGAGACGGTCGACCGCAAATTCGGCGGTATGATCAGCGCGTTCAAGCTCGGTGCGCCTCCGCACGGCGGCATCGCCCCGGGCATCGACCGCATGGTGATGTTGCTCGCCGACGTGCCCAACATCCGCGAAGTGATCGCCTTCCCCTTCAACCAGCAGGCGGAAGACTTGATGATGAATGCGCCGAGCGAAGTGACGATCAAACAGCTCCGCGAATTGCACATCGAAGTCAAGTTGCCGAAAAAGCCGCTTCCCGCCGAGGAAAAGTAAACGATGAAACGTCTGCTCGCTTGTTTGTTTGCGTGGATAAGCAGTTGTTTTTCGCTTTTTGCGGCGGAAACCGTATTGCTGAAAATGATTCCGGAAACAACGGCGGGCGCGTTGTATTTCAATGTTCGGACTCTGGCGCAATCAGACGATTGCGCCAGATGGGCGCACACCAGCTTTTTTGCCGGCGACAAAACGCAACCCAACAGCGGCATTGAGGAGTTTCTGATCTATACGACCTCGAAGCCGAAGGTGATGAATGCGGCGCTGGTGCGGCTTTCCGCGCCGATCGACCTCGCCAAAAATCTCCAACAGCGTGAATACGCTTTCAGCGAGGGCACGATGGAGGGCAAGCGCGCGTTTTTTGTCAAGAATGCGCTGCGCTGTGAAGAACTGGTCGTCATCGAGATGGAGCCGACGCTCTATCTGGTCGCGGGGCGTCGCCGCAATGCGGAACGGCTTCTCAAGCTGAAAATTGCGCCGGCGGCGTTGACACTCGATCAGGTGAAACAGCTTCCCATGCCCGATGCGCCGATCTGGTACGTCGATACGGGGGTGCGTCTGCCCGCCTGTCTGGAAAACGGAAAAAAGGCGCGCGGCGCGATCCGCATGAGCTTTGAACCTTTCGGCAAGGACAAATTGGGGAATTTCGTGCTGATGATCGATTGTCCCGACGCGACCAGCGCCTCGCAGGTTTCGGTGTTGATCCCGATGATGAGCGGCGTGGTTTGCGGCGTGCTTTTCAGCGACGATCCGGCGTTGACCGATCGCGTTCTGTCGCGGATCGTGCCGGAAATGCGGGATAATGTGTTTTACGTTTCCGCCGATATCCCGAATGAGTTGATGCACGATATTCACAATTATTTCAAGACGCGCGATTTTGTTCAGATGATCCAGACGGCAATGGATTTGTCCAATATTTAAACTGGGGGAATTCCTGCTGAAAAACCGGGAAACGCTTTTTTTTGTCGTCGGTCATTTGACGGCGATGGTGATTTTGCTGGCGCTGACGCTTTTTTTGTGCTTCGATTATCGTTCGACGCTGAACGATACTTCGTTTGCCCGGGAAATTGAAACCGTCGCAAAAAAATATGACTTGGATCCGGATTTTGTTCGGGCGGTGATCTATCAGGAGAGCCGTTTCAATCAGTGGAAGCGCGGCAGCAAAGGCGAGTACGGTTTGATGCAGGTGTTGCCCGGCAAAAACGGCGCGGTCGCCGAGTGGTCGCGAATTCATCATCGGATGTTGATTTCCGATTCGGAACTTTTTGACGTTTCGCTCAACCTCGAGATCGGGTGCTGGTATCTCTCAAAGGGGTTGCAAAAATATAAAAATTATCGGTGCGCCAAGGAATTGGCGCTGATCTATTACAACAGCGGGCCCTCCCGCGCGGAAGCGTGGAAGCCCAAAACGCTCGATGGCGACGTGGTGGAAAATATCCAGATCCGTTCGACCAAGGCGTATGTCACGCAAATTATGGCGAAATATCGTCAATACAAACAACAACAGGGAGATCGCAGAAAATGAAGAAAACGTGGATGGCATTGTTGGCGGCGGCGTGTTTGCCGTTGATCGCCAAAGAGCCGGTTCCGTTTGGTAATCCGGAAACCTTTTCCTCCACGTGGGAAAGCGTCGGAACGGTCCCATTGGCGGAAAAGACGGTCTACACGCTGGTGGAAAATCCGGATCGTCCGGGGCAATGGAAAATGGTCGTCACGACCAATAGCTCAAACGGTATGATCGCCAGCGGTCCAAAGATCGATTTGAAAGCGACGCCGATCATGCGCTGGCGCTGGCGCGTCGTCAAACCGCTGGACGTCGCGCCCGGCGACAATGAAGAGGACGATCAGGCAATTCACCTCAGCATCGGCGACGGTGACCGGATCAGTCAGCGCGGCATCGGTTACCGCTGGGAAGTCAACACCGAGATCGGCAAGAGCGAACTCAAGCGTTACAACCTCGGGCAAATGCAGTTGGGCACATTCACGCTGCGCAACCGCACGACGGCGCCCGGCGTCTGGGTGACCGAGGAACGCAACGTGCTGGCGGACTACCGCGCCTTTTTCAAGGATGAAATCAAATCCGAGTTCGCCATTTTGATCGGCGGCAACACGCAACACCTCGAGCAGGAGAGCGTCGCCGAGATCGATTTCATCGAATTCCTTTCGGAAGAGGAAGCAAAAGCCAATCCGATCCCGGCGGTGGAAAAATAGTTACAGCGCTTTTTGCGCCGTTTCGATCCCGGCGGCAAATCCGCCGAGCGTGCGGTCGTTGATTTCCACGAGCACTTTGGTGATCGAGGGATCGGTGACGATGATCGTCGGGACGCCCTGCAGTTCAACGAAGTGAAAGTGCGACATCATGCGCACAAACGCTTCGTCGTTGCCGCGCGGCACGTGGACGTAAAGTGCGACGCATTTTTCCTTGATCATTTGCTGAAATTCCGGCGTGTCGAGCAACGAGGTGCGGAGCCGTTTGCACGGCGGACACCAATCGGTGCCGGAAAAGAGCACCAGCACCGGTTTGTTGGCTTTGACGGCCGTTTCCTTTGCCGCGTCGAAATCGGTGAACCACCCGGCGGGCGGCGTGATCGCCCAGACGGTTTGAATGAGTGCGAAAAGCGAGACGGCGAGAATTTTTTTCATGGCAAGCTCCTCCTTTGCTGAAAATCAATATACGAGAATTGCCTGAAATTTCAAGCTACAGGTAAAGTCCGCGCCGGATTTTTTCTTCGACAATTTCCTGCAAGCGCGTTTCAGGAAAAAGCTTGGGCATAATCCCGCCGATGGCGTCCCGCGTATCGCGGTAGACCGTCAACGCGTTTTCTCGGGTCAGCCTGCCGGGCATCGCGACGGCGCGGTCGAGCGCGTCGATCGTCAGTTGGGCGATCTTTTCTTCGGCTTCGGCGAGCGCCGGCAGCGTTTTGACCTCGTGAAAGAGCGTCATCGCGTCGATTTGGCACACTTGCGTGCGCGGGTAGTTTGAGCACATCAAATTCCAGGGATCGCTCCCGTCGCCGCAGTGGCGGCGGAAGTCCGTCCGCAGGAGCACGGCGGGCAGATCGAGCATCTTGGCGAAGCAGAATTCGACGACGGTGCCGGAATCCAGCTCCGTGCCGTCGAAATTGGCGAGGATGAGATCGGCGCGAAAGAGCATCTCAAAGTCGCGGTCGCGGATCTCGTCAACCGAGCGCACCGCGTTGGATTCGCTGTTTTGCGGCAACAGGATCTGGTAGCGCGGCGCCAGCTTTTCAAGGGCGAGCGCAAGTTGCAGATTGCCGCCGAGTTCTTTGTGGTCGAAAAGAGCACCTGCAAAGTAAATAAGGTAACGTTTTTTCATCGCCGCCTACCTCTGATAGAGTGAATCACCGTAAGCGTCGATCGCGACGATGAGCGGGAAATCCTCGACGACGAGCCGGTGGACTGCTTCGGGGCCGAGATCGGCAAAGGCGACGACTTCGCACGATTTGATGCAGCGCGCGATCAGTGCGCCCGCCCCGCCGGTCGCGGCAAAGTAGACGGCGCCGTGCGTTTTCATCGCCTCGACGACCGCTTGCGAGCGGTTGCCTTTGCCGATCATGCCGCGCAAGCCGCATTCGGCGATCAGGCGCGGCGAATAACGATCCATGCGCCCCGAGGTCGTCGGGCCGGCGCTGCCGATCACCTTGCCCGGAGGCGCCGGGCAGGGACCGACGAAGTAGATCGTCTGATCTTTCAGTTCAACGGGGAGCGCTTTCCCCGCATCGAGGAGTTCGACAAAGCGCTGGTGCGCGGCGTCGCGCCCCGTCCAGATGACGCCGGAAAGCAAGACTTTGTCTCCGGCGCGGAGTTCTCTGACTTTTTCCTGCGTCAACGGCAGTTGGATCTTTTTCATCATAACGTCACCTCCGCATGGCGCGCCGCGTGGCAGTTGAGGTTGACCGCCACCGGAAGACTTGCGAGGTGGCAGGGAAACGCGTTGATGTGGACGGCGAGCGACGTGACGCATCCGCCCAAACCCTGCGGACCGCTGCCTTCGCAATTGATGCGTTCGAGGATCTCCGCTTCCAGTTGCGCGTAATCGGGGTCGGCGTGGCGTTGTCCGAGCGGCCGCAGCAGCGCCTTTTTGGCGAGGTACATCGCTTTTTCGGCGGTGCCGCCGATGCCGACGCCGACGATCGTCGGCGGGCAGGGGTTGCCGCCCGCGTTGACGACGCTCGAGACGACGAAATCAACCACGCCCTGTCTGCCGTCGGCGGGCTTGAGCATCTTGAGCTGGCTCATATTTTCCGAACCGCCGCCTTTGGGCGCGAGCGTGATGTGAAGTTGGTCGCCCTTGACGATTTCCAGATGGACGATCGCAGGCGTGTTGGTGCCGGTGTTGACCCGGTGAAAGAGCGGATCGGCGTCGATCGACTTGCGCAAAAAGTTTTCGCGGTAGCCTTTTTCCGTGCCCGCGTCGATCGCTTCGTAAATCGTCCCGTGGTCGAGCTGAAGTTCCTCGCCGTATTCGACAAAGTAGACCGCGAATCCGGTATCCTGGCAGAGCGGCATCGCCGTCTCGCGCGCGATCTGCGCGTTTTCCAGGTACTGGCGGAAAAATTCCTTGCCGTTTTCATTGGTTTCACGCGCGGCGCACGCTTTCAGGCACGCGAGCACGTCGTCGGGCAACTCCGTTGCCGCTTTGCGGCAGAGTTCCGCCGTCGCCGCGACGATCGCATCAAAAGAAAGGATTCTTGCCATGGATATAGTTCCTTTATTTATCTTGTATATACAATATATCATAGACGCGCGCGAAAAACAAGGCGGTGCAGTGTGACATTTCTTCTTTTTGTGTCACCGTGACATAGCAAAGTGTGACAAAATGGCGCAAAATGCGCTTTTTTCGCGCGGCGTCGGGCGGGAAAGAGCGTTGGCACGCCAATTGCTTTATTCTTCAGCGAAAACAGTCAACCAAACACAAAGGAGATAGGACTATGAGCAAGATTCTCGGTATCGACCTCGGCACGACCAACAGCTGCATGGCAGTGATGGACAACGGCGAGTACAAGATCATCCCCAATGCGGAAGGCAACCGCACCACCCCCTCCATCGTCGCGTTCACCAAGACCGGCGAACGTCTCGTCGGCCAGACCGCGAAACGTCAGGCGGTGACCAACCCCAAGAACACGATCTTTTCGATCAAGCGTCTGATGGGCCGCAAATATGCGGAAACCGCCCGCGAGCGTGAACTCGTGCCCTACCAGATCGTCGAAGCCGCCAACGGCGACGCGCACGTCAAGGTCGGCGACCACGTCTATTCGCCCCCGGAAATTTCCGCGATGATCCTGCAGAAGCTCAAGACCGATGCGGAAGCCTACCTCGGCGAAAAGATCACCCAGGCGGTCATCACCGTGCCCGCGTACTTCAACGACAGTCAGCGTCAGGCGACCAAGGACGCCGGCAAGATCGCGGGGCTGGAAGTGCTCCGCATCATCAACGAACCGACGGCGGCGGCGCTCGCTTACGGTCTGGACAAGAAAACCGAAGAAGTCGTCGCGGTCTACGACCTCGGCGGCGGTACCTTCGATATCTCGATGCTCGAGATCGGCGACGGCGTCTTTGAAGTCAAGGCGACCAACGGCGATACGCACCTCGGCGGCGATGATTTCGACCAGACGATCATCAGTTACCTCGCCGACCAGTTCCAGAAAGAATACAGCGTCGACCTTCGCAAGGATGCGCAGGCGTTGCAGCGGCTCAAGGAGGCCGCCGAAAAGGCGAAATGCGAATTGTCGAGCAGTATGTCGAGCGAGATCAATCTGCCCTTTATCACGATGAATCAGGACGGCCCGATCCACTTGAACATCACGTTGAGCCGCGCCCAGTTGGAGCAACTCTGCGATCCGCTCCTCGAGCGTACCCGCAAGCCTTGCGACAACTGCATCAAAGACAGCGGCGTCGCGGCGGACAAGATCAAGGAAGTCATCCTTGTCGGCGGTATGACCCGTATGCCCAAAGTGCAGGAAACCGCCAAGGCGATTTTCAACAAGGAACCCCACAAGGGCGTCAACCCGGACGAAGTCGTCGCCGCGGGCGCCGCGATTCAGGGCGGCGTGCTCGGCGGTCAGGTCAACGACGTGTTGCTCCTCGACGTGACGCCGCTTTCGCTCGGCATCGAAACGATGGGCGGCGTGATGACCAAGCTCATCGACCGCAACACGACGATCCCGACCAAGCGCAGTGAAATTTTCAGCACGGCGGCGGACAATCAGCCCGCGGTCGATGTGCGGGTGTTGCAGGGCGAGCGCGAACTTGCCCGCGACAACAAGAGCCTCGGTTTGTTCAAGCTCGACGGCATCGCGCCGGCTCCGCGCGGCGTGCCCCAGATCGAAGTGACCTTTGACATCGACGCCAACGGCATCTTGCACGTCACCGCCAAGGATCTCGGCACCGGCAAAGAGCAGAACATCACGATCACCGCGTCGAGCGGTCTCTCGGAAGCCGAGATCGAGCGTATGGTCAATGAAGCCAAGGCGCACGCCGACGACGACAAGGCCGCCAAGGACAAGATCGAGACCAAGAACCACGCCGAATCGATGGTCTATCAGCTTGAGAAACAGTTGAAAGAGCACGGCGACAAGGTTCCCGCCGACGTCAAGAGCAATCTCGAATCGAAAATCAACCACCTTAAGGACGAGATCAAGGCGGACAACACCGACGGTATGAAAGCGTCGATGAAGGAATTGGAAGAACTGGCGATGAAGCTCGGCGAAGCCGTCTACGCGCAGCAGCAACAGCAGGGCGCGGGCGCGCCCCCGCCGCCGCAGGGTGACGCCAACGCCAATTCCGGCAAGAAAAACGACGACGGCGTCGTCGATGCCGAAGTGGTCGATTAAGTTCCGACCAAGCCGTAAATCAGGAAAAATCCCGTCCGGCATTCCGCCGGGCGGGAATTTCAGCAGGAAGTCAGCACATACGCTGAATTGCCAAACATAAGGAGAGAAAAAATGGCAAAAGTCAACATCAAACCGCTCGGCGACCGCGTTCTGCTTGAGATGCAGGAAAACACCGAGGAAAAGATCGGCGGAATTTTCATTCCCGATGCCGCCAAGGAAAAGCCGCAGGAATTCAAAGTGATCGCCCTCGGCACCGGCAAGAACGACGAGAAAGGCAAAAAGATCCCCTTTGACGTCAAAGTCGGCGATATCGTCCTGACCAGCCGTTACGGCGGTACCGAAGTCAAGGTCGGCGGCAAGGAATACAAGGTCGTCAATCAGGACGACATCCTCGCGATCGTGGGCTAATTTTTTTAATCAACTGAAAAGGATTTTTGAATTATGGCTAAACAATTGATTTTTTCCGATGAAGCGCGTCGCGGCATCCTCGAGGGTGTGACGCTGCTTTCCAAGGCGGTCAAGGCGACGCTCGGTCCCAAGGGCCGCAACGTCGTTATCGACAAGAAATTCGGCGCGCCCGCGATCACCAAGGACGGCGTCACCGTCGCCAAGGAAATCGAGCTGAAGTGCCCCTATGCCAATATGGGCGCCCAGATGGTCAAGGAAGTCGCCAGCAAGACCAACGACGTCGCCGGTGACGGCACCACCACCGCGACCGTGCTCGCCGAAGCGATCTATCGAGAAGGTCTCAAAAACGTCACCGCCGGCAGCAACCCGATGGCGCTGAAACGCGGCATCGACAAGGCGGTCGCCGCCGTCGTCGAACAGCTCAAGAAAGCGAGCAAGAAAGTTTCCGATCAGACCGCGCAGGTCGCGACCATTTCCGCCAACGGCGACACCACCATCGGCAACATCATCGCCGAAGCGATGGCTAAAGTCGGTCAGGACGGCACGATCACCGTCGAAGAGGCGAAAACCCTCGAAACGACGCTCGACGTCGTCGAAGGTATGCAGTTCGACAAGGGCTATCTCTCGCCCTATTTCGTCACCAACGCCGAAGCGATGGAAGCCAACCTCGAGGATTGCTACGTTTTGATCCACGAGAAAAAGATCAGCAACCTCAATGATATGCTCCCCCTGTTGCAGGCGGTCGCCAAGGAAGGCAAGCCCTTGCTCATCATCGCGGAAGACGTCGAGGGTGAAGCGCTCGCGACGCTGGTCATCAACAAAATGCGCGGCATTCTCAACATCTGCGCGGTCAAGGCGCCGGGCTTCGGCGACCGCCGCAAGGCGATGTTGCAGGATATCGCCATTCTGACCGGCGGTACCTGCATCAGCGAAGATCTCGGCATCAAGCTGGAAAACGTCACGACGGCTCAGCTCGGCAAAGCCAAGCGCATCACCGTCACCAAGGAAAGCACGACCATCGTCGAAGGCTGCGGTTCGCAGGAAGCGATTATGGGCCGCGTCGGTCAGATCCGCCGCGAAATCGAAGAGACCACCAGCGATTACGATCGCGAGAAACTTCAGGAACGGCTGGCGAAACTCGCCGGTGGCGTTGCCGTCATCAGCGTCGGCGCCGCGACCGAGACCGAGATGAAGGAAAAGAAAGACCGCGTCGATGACGCGTTGCACGCCACCCGCGCGGCGGTCGAAGAAGGCATCGTCGCCGGCGGCGGCGTCGCCATCGTCCGCGCCGCTTCCGTGATCGAAAAACTGAAGCTCGAAGGCGATGAAGCCATCGGCGCCAAAATCGTCGAACGCGCCGTCGAAGAACCCTTGCGTCAGCTTGCCATCAACGGCGGCTACGAGGGCAGCGTCGTCGTCCAGAAAGTCAAGGCGGGCAAAGGCAATATGGGCTTCAACGTGAGCACCGGTGAATACATCGATATGCTCGAAGCCGGTATCCTCGACCCCGTCAAGGTCACCCGTTCCGCATTGCAGAATGCGGCGAGCGTCGCCGGACTGCTGCTGACGACCGAATGCCTCATCACCGACGTCAAGGAAGAAAAAGAACCCGCGATGCCCCCCGCCGGAATGGGCGGCGGCATGCCCGGTATGATGTAATTCCCGACCTCGTTTGAGATCAAAGGGATTGTTGCAGAACCTTCACTGGTTGGCAACAGTCCCTTTTTTTTGCCATTATCTCGCGGCGCGGCATTCTGCTCTGCGCTTACCCAAGCACCCCATACAAATGTTGCTTTACTTTGACAGGTTTTACAACACTCCTTTTTTTATGTGCGGCAAAAAAAGAGGGGGGCTTTTGCGCCCCCCATTTGAGTTGATCGGGATAAACTTTTACTCGTAGTGCAACGCTTCGATCGGGTCGAGTTTCGAGGCTTTCCACGCCGGGTAGAAGCCGAAAAGGATGCCGACGGCGGCGCTGACGGCAAAACTTGCGATGACGGCGCTGGGACTTGCGGCGATGGGCCAGTTGAGCTGGGATTCGACGAGGAGCGCGGTGCCGTGACCGACGATGATGCCGACGATGCCGCCGAACATACAGAGCACGATCGATTCAATCAGGAACTGCTTGAGAATGTCGCGACTGCGGGCGCCGACCGCCATGCGCAGACCGATCTCACGGGTGCGTTCGGTGACGGAAACGAGCATGATGTTCATAATGCCGACACCGCCGACGAGCAACGAGATCATCGCGACGATGAGAAGCAAGTTGGTCATCAACTCGGAGGTGCCGTTCATCATATTGAGAAAGTCGGCGTTGTTGTGGATGCGGAAATCGTCGTCGATGTCGTCGCTCAAGTGGTGGCGTTCGCGCAATAAAAGCGAGATCTCGCGGACGGCGTCCTGTACCTTTTCGGTGCTGGTCGCGGAAACGAGGATCTGGTTGATGCGGACGAATTTCGGATTCCACATATAATCGTTGGACAAGTTGGAATCCTGCGACGGATAAAGCGCGATGCCGGAACCGCTGTAAATCGCACCGGGCGTGCTCGACGCGGTGCGGGTGGTATTGGTGGCGTAGCCGTTGCTGCGCCCGGTGATGCGCATGCGGGCGGTTGTCCACGGCATCAGGATGATGTCGTCTTCATCGCCGCCGAACATGCTGGCGCCTTTGGCTTTCATCACGCCGATGACGCGAAAGGTCGAGTTGCCGATGCGCAATTCGGTGTCGAGCGGGGACTTGCCGCCAAAAAGTTCGCGCAGAACGGTCTGGCCGACCAGACAGACGCGGGCGTTGTTGTCGACTTCGTGCTGGGTGAAAAGGCGGCCTTCTTCGATGTCCCAGTTGCGGATGGCGAAGTAATCGACGTCGACGCCGGTGATGTTGGCGGGAACCCAGTTGTTGCTGCCGTAGATCAACTGGATATTGCTGGTGGCGACGATCGAGGAAACGTGCTGGACGCTCGGACACTCCTTGCGGATCGCCTCGGCGTCGGCGGGGTAGAGCGAGATCCAGCTGCTCGTGCCCATGCTGATGCCGGCGACGCGGCGGACGCCGCCCATGACGACGATGGAGTTCGCCCCCATGCGCTCAATGTTTTTGCGGATCGCCTCGGCGGAGCCGTTGCCGATTTCCATCATCGCGATGACGGCGGCGATGCCGATGACGATGCCGAGCGTGGTGAGCAACGCGCGGGTCGGGTTGCGGCGCAACGCCTTGAGGGCGACGAAAACGGTGTTGAGGAAACTCATTGGCCATTCCTTTCGCTGACGATGTTGCCGTCGACCATGCGGATCTGGCGGCGGGCGAAATTGGCGATCTCGTCGGAGTGGGTGACGAGGATGACGGTGATGCCGCTTTCGTGGAGCTTTTCAAACATCTGCATCACTTCGATGCTGGTTTTGGAGTCCAGATTGCCGGTCGGTTCGTCGGCGAGGACGACGGGGGGATTGTTGATCAGCGCGCGGGCGATGGCGACGCGTTGCTGTTGACCGCCGGAAAGCTGTGAGGGATAGTGCCCCATGCGTTCGGCGAGCCCCACTTCCTTGAGGGCGGCGATGCCGCGTTCGCGCCGTTCCTGCTGGCTCATCTTGCCTGCGGTGTAGCTCAACGGCATGATGACGTTGTCGAGCGCCGAGGTGCGCGGGAGCAAGTTGAAACTCTGAAAGACGAACCCGATTTTCCGGTTGCGCAAAATGGCACGCCGGTCGCCCGAAGCGCGGCCGACTTCCTCGTTTTCAAAGCGGTAATCGCCCTTGGACGGGCGGTCGAGACAGCCGAGGATGTTCATCAGCGTGCTCTTGCCGGAACCGGAAGCGCCCATCAGCGCGACGTATTCGCCGCGGTCGATCGAGAGCGAGATTCCCTTGAGCACGGGCACGTCGATCTCGCCGAGAAAATAGGTTTTCTCGATGTTGTTCAATTCGATCAGCATCGCTTATTTCCCCTTTGCCGCTTTGGCGCTGTTGCGGACTTGGGTGGGCGGCTTGTTGGCGAAAGGACTGCTCTTTTCGCCGTTTTTATCCTCCTTTTGGGCATTGAGGTCGATGACGCGGTGGGCGTTGACGATCTCCATGCCTTCGGTCAGTTGCGGCGAACTCACTTCGACGGTCGATCCGCTGGAAAGACCACTCTGAACTTCGATCGGGCGGACTTTCTGATCCTTGCCGAGCACCCAGACGACGCGCTTGCCGCGCGCCGTGTACTCGCCGAGTTTGTCGGCATATTCCGGCGCGATGACCTCTTTGTCGGGGCGGTAGCGCAGTGCCGCGGTCGAAACGACGAAGACATTGTCGCGTTGCGCTTTGATGAATTTGACGTTGGCGGTGAGGTAGGGCATCAATCTGCCGTTGGAGTTGTCGGTGTCGATCTCGACGACGTAGGTGACGACGTTTTGCGACATCGTCGCGTTGAGGCGGATCTTGGAAACGGTTCCCTGAAATTCTTCGCCGGGGAAGGTGTCGACGGTAAAGACGACGGGCATGCCGATCTTGATATCGCCGATGTCGGCTTCGTTGACCGACGCCCAGACCTGCATTTTTTTGAGGTCGGCGGCGATCAGGAAAATGCTCGACGTGCTCATGCTGGAAACCAGCGTCTGACCGACGCTGACGCGGCGGTCGATGATGATGCCGTCGATCGGGGAAAGGATCTTGCAGTAACTCAAATTGCGTTCCGCCTTGACGAGGGCGGCTTGGGCGATGTCGCGCTGCGCTTCCGCCTGCTGAAGCGATGCCTTGGCGACTTCGATGTTGGCTTTACAGATGAGAAATTCCGCCTCGGCGCTGTCGTAATCGCTCTTGGAAAAGGAGCCTTTGGGTTGAAGTTCCTGCGCCCGCGCCCAGTTGCGTTCGGCGAGGTTGAGCTTGGCTTGTTCCTGATTGAGCGTCGCGATCGCGCTGAGGATCTTGACTTCCGCCTGAAGTTTGCTCGCGTTGGCTTCGCGGAGCGCGGCGTCGTAGAGGACTTCGTCGATCTCGGCGAGGAGCATGCCCTTGGTGACGCGCGAGCAGTAATCGACCTCTTTGCCGTCAGCGTCGATACCGAAATTCATGATCTTGCCGTTCACCTGGGCGCCGACGTTGATCAGTTCGAGCGGTTCGACGGTGCCGCTGGCGCTGATGGTCGACGCGACCCGCCCGCGCTGGACTTTTTCAGTCGAGAACTTGATCTCTTTTTTCTCTCCGTAAAAATGTTTCCAGAGGAAAATGCCGAGCGCCACGACGGCGGCGATAATCAGAACTGCAAACGCGTAACGGAGAATTTTTTTCATCTTTGAATCCTTTGTATTGTAGCCGAATTGTTTAATCTTATAACGAATATTCCGTTTCATTTATTGCATCGGCAACGCGAAATTCCGCAATTATCTTTTGGGCGACGGCGCTGGAAAAGCCGCGGCCGGCAAGAAAGCGGAAAAGTTTTTCCCGTTTTTTGCGGGGATCGCATTCGTTTTGAAGCGAACGCCATTTGACAGTTGCCGCCTGTCGACACGCTTCGATCTCGCGTTCGGGATTTTCGGCAAGGGCGGCGGAAATTTCCTCTCTGCCGATGCCGCGGCGCGCGAGTTTCATTCGGATCATGCGCGGTCCATTGCCCGCGCGGTAGAGTTCGTCGGAAAAACCGGCGGCAAAATCCTTGTCGTCGATAAAGTGACGCGCCCGGCACTCGGCGAGGGCGGAAGCAATCTCCGGCGCCGGATAGTCAAAACGGGAAAGTTTTTCCCGCAACTCCCGCTCGCTGCAGGCGCGGCGGTCGAGAAAGCGGAGCGCCTGCTCAAAGGCGGAATGATGCGGGATTTTCTTTTCCATTGCGCACGTTAGAGATTCAGCAGTTTTTTGACCAATTGCGTGCCGCCGAGGAAACCGAGCGTCCCTTGGGGGGCGAGCTTTTCGCTGAATGCGTCGACTTGATCGCATTTCGCGCAATTGCCGCAAATGGCGAGCGGTACGGGCGTCGTCGTGTGACAGCGCAATTTGATCGGCACCGGGTGGTCGGGCAAAACGGCGAAGTTGACGTTGCGGTCTTGGAGTGCGCGCAGTACGGGCACGACGATTTTGGCGTCGAAATCCTCGATCGCCTGCAGTTTGAGTTTGAGGTCGCCGAGGTGCGAACACTCGTCGATGGCTTCGACGTGCAAATAGACGAGATCGTGCGTTTCGATCGCCTTGAGCGCCGCTTCGACCTTGCCCGCGTAGTTGGTGTCGAGAAATCCGGTTGCGCCGGGTACGTCGATGACGTCCATTTTGCCGCAGCGGCCGATCCCCTTGATGACGTCGACCGCGCTGATGATGGCGGCGCTGCGCCCGGGGTAAAGCAAGTTGAAAGGCGGGAACTTCGGCACGCGCCCGGGGCTCCACGGCCAGATCGCATTGGCGGGCGAAGTTTTGCCGCGATTGACGCTGTGACTTTGGAGAAACGCCGCGCACTTGGCGCCGAGATCGTTCAAAAAGGCGATGGTGTCGCGCGCTTCGGCGGAATCGTCCTTGGGGGTCAACGGCAATTCGGCAACGGCGATGTCCTGCGACGAATCCGGCTTGAAGTAGTTGATTGCGCTGGAAAAGCGTTTGCCGTGAAGCACGAGCAGGTTGCGGTAGCTGACGCCGGTGTGAAAGGTGACCTCGTCGGAGCCGAATTTTTCCTGCAGATCGCGCATCAGGATCGCCGCGTCTTCGGGGGAAATGTGTCCGGAGGAGTAGTCGCGCAAAACGCCGTCTCCGGAAACGTAAACCAGATTGCACCGCCACGCGACGTCGTCGGGGGCAAGCTCAATGCCCTGCGCCATCGCTTCGATGGGGCCGCGCCCGGGGTAGTTGCGCTCGGGGTCGAAACCGAGCACGGACATATTGGCGACGTCGGAACTGGTCGGCAAGCCGTCGGGGAGCGTCAGAAACGTGCCGTTTTCACCGCGGCGCGCGATTTCGTCCATACCGGGGGTGTGCGCCGCTTCGAGCGGCGTTTTGCCGTTGAGTTCCGCCAGCGGCTCGTCCGCCATGCCGTCGGCGAGAAAAATGATCGCTTTCTGATTCATGATAACACTTCTTCCACTTTTTTCAAGAGATCCGCCTGATTTCCGCAGATCAGAAATTTTTTATCGCGGCTCGTTTCGCCGGAAAGCAACTTTACGTTCCGGGCGGCGACGCCGAAAAAATCCGCCAGAAATTGAGTGACCGCGCGGTTGGCGCGCCCCTCGACGGGGGGCGCGTTGACGGCGATCTTGAGGCGATCTCCGTACAGCCCCGCAAACGCCTCGCGCTTGGCGCCCGGCTGGAGATGAATCGCCAGCTGGATGCCGTCGGCGACGGCGCAAACGGCACTACTTTTCATCGCTTTTTTCCGGGGATTCCGCGGACGTTTCCGACGAAGTCAACGACGCGTTTCCCGCATCGGCTTCCGCCTCTTTTGCCGCCGCTTCTGCGACCGGTTCGTCCTTTTTCTTTTCGCTCAACTCGTCCGCCGGGATCGGCAGACCGAGCAATTCGCGGATCTCGGAAACGTCGAGCGTCTCTTTTTCGAGGAGCGCCTGGGCAAGTTTTTCCAGATCGTCGCGGTGCGTCTGCAAGGTCGCGCGGGCGCTGTCGAGCGCTTCGTTGACGAGGCGGCGCACTTCGAGGTCGATCTCGCGCTGGGTTTCCGTCGACGGCATATCCGCCGGCGGTCCGTCGATCCGCAGATGCGGATGGTTGGAAAAATCCCCGACTTTGGCGGGGCCGATCTTTTCGCTCATACCGTAAATGCAGACCATGTGCTTGGCGATCGCGGTCAGATGCTGAATGTCCGCCGAAGCGCCGGTCGTGATGTCGCCGAAAATCTGCTCCTCGGCGGCGCGACCGCCCATACACATCGCCATTTCGGCGACGAGCTCGAGGCGGCTTTTCGTGTAGACGTCCTCCTTGGGCATCGTGAACGTCGCGCCGAGGTAGGCGCGGCCGCGCGGAATGATCGTCACTTTGTGGATCGGCGTGCAATGCTCGTTGAAAAGTGCGACGAGCGTGTGCCCCGCTTCGTGATAGGCGGTCAATTTGCGTTCGCGGTCGGTGATTTTGCGGCTGCGGCGCTCGGTGCCGTAGGAAACTTTGTCGCGCGCTTCCTCAAGATCGCTCTGAATGACGGTCTCGCGACCGCGGCGGGCGGCGAGCAACGCCGCTTCGTTGCACAAATTGGCGAGGTCGGCGCCGGAAAATCCGGGCGTCGTGCGGGCGATGACGTCGAGGTCGATCGTCGCGTCGGCCTTGATCTTTTTGACGTGGACGTCGAGAATTTGCCGGCGACCGTGGATATCCGGCAGATCCATCACCACCTGCCGGTCGAAGCGGCCGGGGCGCAACAGCGCGGGATCGAGCACGTCGGGACGGTTGGTCGCGGCGAGCACGATGACGCCGGGGCGGCTTTCGAGACCATCCATTTCGACGAGCATCGCATTGAGTGTCTGTTCGCGTTCGTCGTGACCGCCGCCCCAGCCGGAAAAGCGGGAGCGACCGACCGCGTCGATCTCGTCGATGAAAATGAGGCAGGGCGTATGTTTGCGCGCTTCGGCAAACATGTCGCGCACGCGGCTCGCGCCGACGCCGACGAACATTTCGACGAAATCACTGCCGCTGATCGCAAAGAAAGGCACCCCGGCTTCGCAGGCGACCGCCTTTGCCATCAGCGTTTTGCCGGTGCCGGGATCGCCGACGAGCAAACATCCCTTGGGGATCTTGCCGCCGACCAATTGGAAGCGGAGCGGATCTTTGAGGTATTCGACGATCTCGGAAATTTCCTCCTTCGCCTCGTCCGCGCCGGCGATGTCGGCAAACGTGACGTGAAGTTCATCCGGCGGCACCATGCGCGCCTTGCTCTTGCCGAAATCAAAGGCGCCTTTGCCGTTCATGCGCATCTGGCGCATCGAGAAAAAGTAGATGAATCCGGCGATCAACAGCACCGGGAGCACGCCGACGAGGAGGAAGTTCCACAAGCCGTCGTGGTTGTCGTCGACTTGAGTTTCCGCATATTGCTGTAATCTCTCGGCGAGTTGCGGCGTCATAATGACGCGCGTCCGGTAGGGGATCTCTTTTCTGCCGCTGTTGAGCGTGCCGCCGGATTCCCGCGCCTGGACTTCGGTGCCCATCTTGCCCTCGATGGCAAAAACCTGATCGCCTTCCGCCTTGAGGTTGACGGTGAAAATGCGCTTTTCGCCGAGGTATTTTTCAAAGACGTTCTGCTTGAGCACTTCGGTGCGCTGGGCGCCGAAATCCTTAAAGAGCAGCAAGCCGCCGATGAGCAGCATCACGGCGAGCCAGATCAGTGCGGAGCGCGAGTTGCGGCGCTCCGGCGCCGGTTTTTGCCGATAGGGCGGCGGCGTTTTCTTTTCTTTGTCAGCAGGCGGAACTCCGTCTTGCGACTTTTCGTTTTCGTTATCCATAATTCTCCTTGACAGACACAAAAATCCCCGTGTAGAGGAATGATACAGTGTTTTTTAGAGCGCCATCAGCATCTTGACGATCATCGCTACCGCCACCAGTCCGACGATGACGATGCCGGCGATGAAGGCGATGCGGATCTGGGAATTCTTTGCCTTTTCCTTGCCCGCCAGCGGATTGAGGTTGGTGGTCTGGCGGATGACGCCGGTGTCGAGCTTGGAAATGTCGATCGTCGGCGCGGTGCGGGTGGCGGAAGCTTTGGCGTCTTTGGCGTCAAAGAGAACTTCGACGGTGCCGAAAAGAATCAGATCGGAATTTTTCAATTCTTTTTCGGTGATCGGCTCGTCGTTGACGCGGGTGCCGTTGGTGCTGTCGTTGTCGCGGAGCGTGTAAAAGACTTTGCCGTCGCGCTCGTTGCGAATCAGATCGGCGTGGTGGCCGCTCAAGCTCGCTTCCGGAATGCAGATGTCCATCGATTCACGGCGGCCGACGCTCATGACCTCTTTGTCGAGTTCAAACGTCTTGCCGCGCATCATTTCGTGCAGAACCGTCAGTTTGGGATTGTTCGCCATAGAAAATATTCCTTATGTTTCGTTCAAAACGCTTCTCTATACAATTATTAATAAAAATATATCACAGATGGTGGAAAAAATCAAAAGGATTTCCTTTTTTTTGTCTTCTTTTTTGCAAATTGATGAAAATCGTGCATTGCGGCATTGAAAAAGTTTCAAAGAAGTGTTATTTTTTTACAACTTTTGAGAACGCAAATGAAAAAATTTTTCTACGCCTTGATTTTTCTGCTGACTTGGTCGCCGGTTCCGGCGGCGGAAACGCCGTCGTCCGCGGGACGGATTGCCGAGTTGGAAAAAGAAAACCGCCTGTTGCGCGAGGAATTGAAAAGTCTGCGCATCCAGTCGGCGGAAACCGCCGCGCAGTTGAATGAATTGCGCATCGCCGTCGCCGGGATCCTCGACGCGGGCGAGATTCGCACGCCCGAACGCCGGGAAGAGCAGCTTTTGCTCCTTATGGATGAAATTTCACGGCGCGGAATGCGGCTGGCGCTGCACACCGCCGATCTGATCCAGGAACTGCAGAAAACGTATCGGGCGCTGCCTGCCGGCTCGACTGAGCGCGCCGCGATGTTGTTGAAACTGGAGCAATTGGAAAAGGAAAACAACGCTTTTGCCGCATTGTTGAAACCCGTCGACACGCGCAACGTCGGCGAAACGCAGGTGATCGCCGTCGACCGCGAGAATCACCTCGCCGTCATCGCCGTCGGCAGTGTCCACGGCGTTTTCCCCGGCATCAGCTACGACGTGGTCGGCTTGCCGATGCGCTTGCGGGTGATTGCGACGCGCAGTTTTGTCAGCGCCGTTGCGATCGAAAGCGGCGATGCCGCCAAACTGAATCCGGGCATGCGTTGCGCCATCCGCGAAAAGAGGGTGGAAAGCAAAGAGGCGTTCCCGCTGAAACCGTAACAAAATCAGGAAAATTCGCGATTTTTTTGCGTTGCGGATTTGACTTTTTCTGCAACGGGGTTATTTTATAAGAACGGCGGCGGGTTAGCTCAGTTGGTTAGAGCGTCGGAATCATAATCCGCAGGTCCCCAGTTCGAGTCTGGGACCCGCTACCACTTTTTCAAGCTGAAACGAGGTCGATCGACTTCGTTTTTTTTTGCCTCTTCGACGGTTTA
>DCFZ01000026.1 GCA_002314455.1 Lentisphaeria bacterium UBA1791
ACCAGCCCCTCGTGACGTAGAGATCGCGATCAAGCGCCTGTTCTGCGAGAGGGCTCACGCCGCCCCTCTCGCGCTCACCCCAGGCGCCCGCTTACGCGGGATTTTTAAGGTGCTTGCGCACCATTATTTATTTTAGGGAGAGGCGAGCTAAAAGTCCGGCGACGGCGAATTCCGTACGCAAGATGCGTTCTCCGAGAGAAACTGGGGTAAAGCCATGTTGATAAAACATAGACTTTTCGTAATCGGTAAAACCGCCTTCGGGACCGATGGCAAGGGTTGCGGCTTCTTGAAATTCGGCGGGAGTACCGGCGGGATCGCCGAGCAATCGGGTACCGGTGGCGAGGTTTTCCAATTCATCTTCGATAAAGGGTTTAAAAGTGCGAAAGAAAGAGACTTCGGGCAAGATGGTATCGCCGCATTGTTCGAGGGCGAGGATCAATTCGTCGCGGATCTCGTTATCCGCCAGTCGGGGGGAAGCCCAATAGCTTTTTTCGACTTTAAAGGTTTGGATGAAGCAAAGTTTTCTGACGCCCATAGTGGTTGCGCAATGTAAAACCTTGCAGAGGCTTTGGGGGCGCGGCAAAGCGGCGATCAACACGATATCGTGTTTGGCGGGCGGTTCTTTTTCGGGGGTAAAATTCACGCGGCACTCGTTGGGCGTGATGTTTAATATTTCGGCGGTACCGCACTTGCCGCCGAGGATGCCGGCTTTACAGCGTTTTCCGGCGGTAGCGCGGATAACGTCGACCAATTGACGGCAACGGCGGCCGGTGATGACCGCCGTGCCATCGGAATTGAAATCCGAACTCTCTAATAAAAGGAGGTTCACTTGACGAGATAGAGCCAATCGGCGCCGTTGAATTGGCGTTCGATCGCGTCGGTGTTGAGGGCAGCCTTGTCGAGGAGGCCCTGCACTTCGAATTCGCTGTCGCCGGCGTCGACTGCCTTGGCGAAGTCCGCCGCGGAGCCGGAAAAGCCTTTTTTCGCCGCGCAGAACGCGGTCAATTTGTCGGCGAGTTCGAGCACGCCGTTGGCGGCTTTCTTGTACGCCTGAACGCCCGGCTGGTGAAACGCGTTGATGTGGATAAATTCGGCATAAAACGCGACTGCGCGTTCATAAAGCGCGATGATCTGACCGAGTTCAAATTCGGAAAGTTGCGCGATTTTGATCATGATCGTCTTGCGGCCTTTTTTGAGGAGCGCGCGATTAAGTCCGGCGAGGAAGCCGTGCAAATAATCACCGATCACGCGGCCGTCGGCAATCGGAATGTTTTTCGCATCGGCGAGCACCTCGATGAAAGTCGCGAAGAAATCGTCGCGCCCGTCGTTGAGCTGCTGAATGAAAGCGTGGGCGTCGGTACCGCCCTTGTTGCCGAAAACGTTCAATCCCTGATGAACGACGTTGCCGTCGAGGTCGAGTTCCTTGCCGAGACTTTCCATCACGAGCTGCTGCAAATAACGCGAGAGCAAAACGAGGCGGTCGCTGTAGGGCACAATCACCATATTTTTGTCGCCCTTGCCGTTGCCGGCGAGATACCACATCGCGGCGAGCCGCATCGCGGGATTTTCGAGGGCGTTCTCATTGCGCGTCCAATTGTCCATCGCGCAGGCGCCGGAAAGGAAACGCTCGAAGTCGATACCGCAGAGCGTCGCCGGCACGTGACCGACGATGCTGGTTTCGCTGGTGCGTCCGCCGATTGATTCCGCCATTTCAAAAACGGCGAGGAAATGATTTTCGCGGGCGTGCTTATCGAGGTCGCTGCCTTTCATCGTGATCGCGCAGGCGTTGGCGCCGAAATCGAGATTGCGCTCGGCGTAGACTTTTTCCATGGCGATCATATTGTTTTTGGTTTCGCGGGTGCCGCCGGATTTGGAGATCACCAGCTGCAAAGTCGTTTCGGGATCCATCACCTCGAGCAAGTCGGAAAATTCCGCCGAGTCGGTGTTGTCGAGGAAGTAGATCTTGAGCGCGCCGCAACGGCGGTCGGAAGAAAGTTCATTCCAGTAGGGTCCGTTGATCGCGAACTGCATCAACTGCGGGCCGAGAGCGGAACCGCCGATGCCGTTGACGACGAGCGCTTCAAATTTCTTGCCGGTGCCGGATTTGATCGTCCCCTCGCGAACGCCTTCGCTGAATTTCTCAACTTCGGCGAAAAGGGGGCTGCCCACATATTCCGCACGATCGGTAAAGTGGGTGACTTTGCGATTTTCATCGGGATTCTTGATCTCGCCGGCTTCGATCTTTTTCATTTCGACCGAAGCATTGGCGAAACGCTGCGCCATCGTCGAAAGTTCGGCGTCTCCGTAGCCCATTCCGGAAAAATCAATCGAAAAGCAGCTTTCCGGCTCAATCAGCAAGTTCTTTGCCATTTTGACCGTCTTACTCCTCGATCTGGTCGGCGATCGCATCGGCGATCGTGTAGTTGGCAGTGACCATCTGGACGTCGTCGAGTTCTTCCATCTTGTCGACGAGGCGCATCACCTGGGCGGCGACTTTGGGATCGGTAAGTTCGACGGTCATCTCGGGCCGGCGGGTGATTTCCGCCTCGTCGGTCGCGATGCCTTTTTCTTCAAAGAGCTTGACGAGCGCTTCAAAGGCGGAGGGATCCGCCCAGACTTCGGCGACGCCGTCTTCGACGGAAAGATCCTCGGCGCCGGCGTCGAGGACGATTTCCATCAGCTTGTCCTCATCCGCCCACTCGCCGGAAATGACGAAATGCGCCATACGGGTGAACATACGGGCGACCGCGCCGCTGCCGGCGAGGTTGCCGCCGTTGCGGTCAAAGACCATGCGGACGTCGCTGATCGAACGGTTGCGGTTATCGGTCAGGCAGTCGACGAGCACCGCGACGCCGCCGGCGGCATAGCCTTCGTAAACAATCTCTTCAAAGGTGACGTCGCCGAGTTCGCCGATGCCCTTTTTGATCGCGCGGTCGATGTTCGCGTTGGGCATATTGACCGCTTTGGCGGCGGTCAGCGCAGCGCGGAGCGACGGGTTGGCGTTGGGATCGCCGCCACCCATTTTGGCGGCGACCATGATTTCCTTGCCGATTCGCGAAAAGGCCTTGCCTTTGACTTTATCGGCGGCTTCCTTCTTGTGCTTGATATTTGCCCATTTGCTGTGACCGGACATTGTTCCATCTCCTTGTTAGATTGTCGATTGCGCGTTTTGACTAGTTTTATAATATAGCACGGCAAACGCGTCCGCGCAAGGCGTCTTAAAATTCTTTTGACAACGACGTTGAAAGATGATATATTAAAGAAACCTGAAAAATAATCACAGAGAGGATAAAAATGTTGCTTTTTCTCGGCGGACTGGCGTTGCTGGCAATCGGTTATTTCACGTACGGTAAACTTGTCGACAGGATCGTCGGTCCGGACGATCGGCCGACGCCGGCGACGCGCTGTGCCGACGGCGTCGATTTCATGATCCTGCCGACGTGGAAGGCAATGCTGATCCAGTTGCTCAACATCGCGGGCATCGGGCCTGTCATCGGCGTGATCCTCGGGATCAAGTACGGTACGGCGGCATTCTGGATCATCCCGGTCGGCAATATCATCGGCGGCTCGGTGCACGATTTCGTTTCGGCGATGATGTCGATGCGCGCCGACGGGGCGAACCTGCCGGAATTGATGCGTCGCACCTGCGGCAGATTCTTTTACGGAATCTTTTCCGTTTTCATGTGCTTTTTGCTGTTGCTCGTCGTCGCCGTTTTCATCAACGTGCCGGCGAGTCTGCTCGACAAGGGATTTTTCCCGCAATATGAGTTTTTCTGGATCGCCGTCGCGGTGGTCTTTGTCTACTATATCATCGCGACCTTTTTTCCGATCGACCAGATCATCGGGCGCTTCTACCCGGTTTTCGGCGCGGTACTGCTGTTGGGCACGCTTGCCATTTTCATCAAACTGATGATCGATGCGGGGCAGGATCACTCGCTGCTGCTCGAAAGCGCGGAATTTAAAGCCAATATGTTCACGGCGCCGAAACAGCCGATCCTGCCGATGCTCTTTGTGACGATCGCGTGCGGAATCCTCTCGGGATTTCACGCGACGCAAAGCCCGATTATCACGCGCACCTTAAAGAGCGAACGCGACGCGCGGCGCTGTTTCTACGGCATGATGGTTCTCGAAGGCGTCATCGCGATGGTCTGGGCGGGCGCGGCGCTGGCGATCTACAACCATTCCCCCGCGCTGATGAAACAAAATCCCAATTACGTCTTGACGCAGATCACCGACCACTTTCTCGGCAGCTGGGTCGGCGGCGTCACGATCATCAGCGTCGTGATCCTCGCCGTCACGTCGGGCGATACGGCGATGCGCAGTCTGCGCTTGAGCCTCGCGGAAATGTTTCACGTGCCGCAGCAGAAACTCGTCAACCGCGTGTTGCTCTGTCTGCCGCTGATTCTGCTCACGATCGTTCTGCTTTACTGGTCGAACCGCAATGCGCAGAGTTTCAATATCCTCTGGAATTACTTCGCGTGGGGCAATCAGGTGCTCGCGGCGGCGACGCTGATGGGCGCTTCGATCTGGCTGGTGTCGCTCAAAAAAGCGGCGATCATCACGCTGGCGCCGGGTATGTTCATGACGTTTATCGTTTCGACGTACATCCTCTGGATCGCGCCGGAACGCGGCAACGGTGCGTACGGTTGCGGCATCGCGCTCCAATACGCCTACTGTTGCGGCATTGTCATCGCCGTTGCGGCGGCGATCGCGTCGATCTGCATCGGATTGCAAAAGCGCAAACTCAACGACCCCGAATGGTTGGCAAAAAAATAACTTGAGGAGCATCTATGAAAGAAAGCACCCGCATTTTCTGGAAACGGGCGGCACGTTACTTTTTCGTGCGGCGATTCTTTTCGACTTTCTGGTCGCTGATCGGAATCATTTTCCTGATCGCCTTGCTCTGCCTATTGCCACGGAGCTACCGGCTGGCAAAAAATATGCGCCGGGAATCGAATCAGATGTTGCGCGAAAGCCATACCGCGCTCCGCGACGCCTACTACGCGGCGAAAATCGCCAACCAGCACCTCGAAGAGGCGCGCGAACTCAACCATTATCTGCGTCAGCCGTTTGAAGTTTCCATCCAGCTCAAAGGCGAATCCGAGTTGCTCGATATGACGACGACGGGCAAGGCGATCATCACGCCGCAGAAAAAAGAACCGGAAAAGGAAACCCCGGATCCGGAAAAAGACAAGAAAAAATAGCGCGTTCCTATTTCGGATTGACGAGATAGCGCATACCGCGCGTCACGCCGGGGCGAAGCAAAAGCAACGGCGTTGCGATCTTGCACCGGTGACATAAAAGTTGCCGGTACGCATAGATCAAAATCGCGAAACTCACCAACGCGACGATCGCCCACGAAATCGGGTAAGAGAGCAAAAGCACTTCCATCGTCCGGTGCCGCGGCAGGATCATCCTGACGAACCAGATGCGGAAACCGCACGCACCGGCGAGCGTGACAAACATCGCCGTCAGCGAATAGCCCAAACTGCGCAACCCGCCGCAGGAAACATCCATCAACGGGCAGAGCATATAGGCGAGAAACAGCATTTTCATGCGCAACAATCCCCACGCGATCACCTCGGAATCACTGCTGAAAAAGCCGAGCAATTGCCTGCCCGCAAGAAAACAGGCGCCGCCGATGATGCCGCAGGAAACGACACCCCATAAATAACACCACCCCAGACTCGACAGAATGCGCTTGAATTTGCCGCCGCCAAGATTCTGCGAAACAAAACTCAACGACGTCTGATGATAGCTGAACGAGCCGACGTAAACGAATCCTTCCAACCCGAGCGCGGCGGTCGTTCCGGCGATCGCCGTACTGCCAAAGGAATTGATCGCCGACTGAATGACGATATTGGAAAGCGCAAACCCGGAACTCTGAATGGCGGCGGGAATGCCCAGTTGCAGGATCTCGCCGAACGCCTTGCGGTCAAAGGCAAGTCTGCGCAAATTCAACGCATAGCTTGCGCGACACTTCAACAGCGTACGCAAAATCAATGCCGCCGCAATAAGATGCGAAGACGCCGTCGCCAACGCCACGCCGGCGACATCCATTTTGCAGACGATGACGAGAAACAAATTGAGCGCGACATTGACAATCCCCGCGGCGACGAGAAAGTAAAGCGGCCGCCGCGTATCGCCGACCGCGCGCAAGATCGCACAGCCGAAATTGTACACCATAATAAATGGAATCGCACAAAAACAAATGCAAATATAAGTACAACTCAACGGCAGAATTTCCGGTGGCGTATTCATCCATTGCAATGCCGGCTTCGCCAACAACAACCCCGCAATCATCAAAATCACACCACCGACAAACGCAAGGATCATCGTGGTCGGTACGGCCTTGCGCATCAATTCCGGATTTTTTTCACCAAACGCACGCGCAACAATAATGTTACTGCCGATTGCAAGTCCGCAAAAAACGTTGATCGCCAAACTGTTGAGATTCATCGTCGCCCCAATCGAGGCAAGCGATCGGGACGATGCAAAACGCCCAATGACAACAAGATCCGCCGCGTTAAACAGCAACTGCAAAACATAAGTCGCCATCAACGGCACGGCGAAAAGCAAAATCTTGCCCGCCAAAGGTCCGTGACACATATCAATTTCGTATTTGTTCATGATCATAACATATCACCAATCAGAGAAAAAACAAGGTGGGCTCGCGGCGGCGCCGCGAGATAGGCGTCTTTGTCGGACTTGTCAGACTGGTCGGACTGGTCGGACTTGTCGGACTTGTCGGACTAAACCAACGTGGGTATAGGCAAATGGTGGTCTCGCGGCGGCGCCGCGAGATGGGCGTCTTTGTCAGACAATCAACGGCATATTTTCCCCTGCTATTCACCTTATGCAGTCGGGGCGGGCG
>DCFZ01000001.1 GCA_002314455.1 Lentisphaeria bacterium UBA1791
GGGTTTTTAAGGTGCTGCGCACCATTATTTATTTTGGATGCTTGCGCGCGCGTAATGTGCGTGATATATTATAGTAAAAGGGAAACGCATATTGTGAAGATCGTACATTTTTCTGATCCGCATGCCGGGGGACCGGCGGAAGATTGGCTTGCATATTTTGACAAGCGGTGGGTTGGCGTTTTCAATTATCGTTTTCGTCGTCGTTACCGGCATGATTTATCGAAGTTGGAACGGGCGGTGGAATATATTTTGTCGACGCGTCCGGATATAGCGGTATGTACGGGGGATCTGACGAGTTCGGGGCAACCGGGTGAATTTGAAAAAGTTCTGGCGGTGTTGAAGCCGTTGGCGGAGTCGGGGATTCCTTTTTACTATTTGCCGGGCAATCACGATTGTTATGTGACGCGCAGGAAGTGTGTTGAAGCGGTGCACCGTGCGGTGACCGTGCTTTCCAATGGGCGTGATGTGTTTGCCGAGTTTCCGCTGATCCGGCGTGAAGCGGGGGTGGAGATGTTGTTGCTCAACACGAGTCGTCCGAGTAATTTGTTGTGTTCGTGGGGTTTCGTGAGTCGGGAAGATTCGGAAAAGGTTGCGCATTGGGCTTCGGAACCGCACGCGATGCCGAGGATTTTGTTGTCGCATTATCCGATGACGGAAACGCACCCGATCCTGCGGATGCGTCACCGGCTTTTCGGGCAAAAGAAGATCGTTGAAGCGATGCGCAAGGGGGAAATCGACCTCGTGCTGTGCGGACACGTTCACCGCCCCTACCTCAAGGTGGATGCCGAGGGGCACGGGGAATGTTGTGCCGGTTCGGTGACGCGCAATGCGTCGATGGTCGAGATCACGTGTGACGTCGCGACAAGGAAATTCAGCTTCAGACAGGTCGAATTATGATCGTCCACACGATTTTTCTCTTTCCGATGCCGGAAGCGGGGGCGACGTTCGAGCTCCCCAGGGAGGAGGCGGAACATCTTTTCAAAGTTTTTCGCGCCTCGGTCGGCGACGCGGTCGACGTGCTCGACGGCGCCGGTCGTCGCGGCCGTGCGGTCGTTGAGCCGGGCAAACTCCTTAAGATGGAAACGGTTTCCTTTTTTCCGCCGCCGGCAAAGGAGATCCACCTTTATTGCGCGTTGCCGCGACGCAACAAGCAGGATGATCTTTTAAAGCAGACGACTGAACTTGGCGTGACGGCGATCCACCCGGTGATCTGTCAGCGTTCGGTGGCGCAGTCGGAACCGACGCCGCGCTGGGAAGTGCTGATGCGCGAAGCGTGCAAACAGTCGAAAAATCCTTATCTGCCGGAACTTGCCGCGCCGCAGGATTTCGCCGCGTCGCTGGAAGAGGCGAAAAGTCGGGGCCTCACCCTTGTTTACGGGAGCGTCGCGCCGGCGGAAACGACCGCCTTTGCCGAGGCGAGGGGCGTCGCCTATTTCGTCGGGCCGGAGGGGGGATTTTCGCCGGAAGAGTTTGCGCTTCTGGAAAAAAACGGCGCCGCCGGCGTCAATCTCGGCCCCTATGTGCTGCGGTTGGAAACGGCGGCGGTCGCGGGGATCGCGGTCTTGCGCAAACTGCTTGCCGTTTTGCTGTTGAGCCTGGCGCTGACGGCGTGCGACCGGCCGGTCAACCAGAGCGCGTATATGGCAAAAGGGCGCAGTTATCAGGAAAAGGGCGACTACGTGCTCGCGGAAAAATTTTTCCGCCGCGCCGCGTTGAAATATCCGGGCGCCTACGAACCCGCATTTGCACTTGCTTCGCTTTACGAGGAATCGCTTCACGAGCCCTACGGCGCCGTCTACTACTATCACGAAGGGTTGAAACATCTGCCCAAAGATCACGCCGACCGTCCCTTCTACGAGGCGGCCTGCCGCCGGTTGGAAGAAACGCTTACCAACGCCCATGCCGCTCCGGTTGCCGATCCCGCGCTGACGGCGGAATTGGAAAAGTACCGCGCCGAGGTGATTTCATTGCGTCAAATCATTCAGCGTCAACAACATACGGTGGCGACGCTGCGCCGCGAACTCGACGCCGCCAAACGTCAGAAAAACAAAAAATAAAACTGCCGCCGCCTTTTTTTCATCACTTTTCTGCCGGAGAAAAAAGGCGGAAAAAACTTTTTTGCCGATTGGATAAAACGCTTGAAAAAAACCTTTGCGCGTAGTATATTCCATAGGTATTCATAGTAAAAAGGAGTTCAACGATGAAACGTGTGTTGCTTGCGCTTGGCTCGCTTCTTTTGGTCGGCGGGTGTTTTTCCTCGAACTATCAGCAGCCGCAGGAATATGACTTGAGCCCGGTCGACGTCAAATTTTCGCGCCCGGTGTCGCTCGGGAACTTTTCCAATCTTTCCGGCTGTGACCGCCGCTTTCTGTTGAGCGAAAATTCCGAAATGACGCGCGAAGAGTATTCGCGCTGGATCTCCAATCCCGATCTGATGCTGATGCGATCGCTGGCGGCGGCGATCCCCGATTCCGCAACGCAGGGGGCGGTGCCCTGTTGCCGGCTGACGCTCTACCGCTTCACCTGGAGTTGCGACGAGGCGCAACTGACGGCGGAAGTGATGCTTTCGTACGGCACGGAAACGATCCGCTGGATGTTTCAGGCGAAAGAAAAGTGTGAAGACAGCAGTGCGGAAAAGCGCGTTGCCGCGATGAATCTGTGCGTGAAAAAACTCGCGCTTTCGATCCAGGAAAAACTCTCTTCTTTGCCGGAGCAAAAATAATGAAAAAGCTTCTTTTTTGCGGCGCGTTGTTGCTTGTAATCTGCGGTTGCACGACCTCGAAACTCGTGGAAACGCCCCCTTATCCCGATCAGAAAAGCGCGGCGGGCAACCCCGTCGTCGCCAATGTCAAGGGCGAGATCAACGGACTCTTTCTCTTTTACTGCATTCCGCTGTGGACCGGCGAACCGTGGCAACCCAATGAGCGCGACTACGACACCTTTACCAATTATGTGACGCCGGCGTACTTGTCGCGGATGTTCGATCACTACCGCGGCCGCCATAAATATGGTGCCGTCGAGGATCTGCAGATCACGACCACCAACCGCGGCTGGTGGAGTCTCGGAATTTTCTGGATCCGCTCGATCCGCGGTACTGCGGTGATGACGGGACAAGGCAAAAAATAAAAGAAGTTGCCACTTTCCTCGCAGAGGGACTTGTAAAATTTGAAAAAGTGTGTTATTTTGTAAAGAACCAAAGTGTAGTGCTTCGGTTGCGTCATTATTTATATAATTTTATATAATAGCAGGAAAAGAGAAAATGAGCCGTAAAATCATCGTCGCCGGAAACTGGAAAATGAACAAAAACGCCGTCGAGGGCAAGGCGCTCGTCGAGGCGCTCAAGGCGGAACTTGCCGACTTCAACTTCGATGAAGCCGAAGTCGTGGTCTGCCCGCCCTTCACCTCGCTGTTGAGCGTGATGGATGCCGCTGCCGGCAGCAAGATCGGCGTCGGCGCCCAAAACGTTCACTGGGCGGCGAACGGCGCGTTCACCGGCGAGATCTCGGCGGATATGCTCAAAACCGCCGGCGTCAAGTACGTCATCATCGGTCACAGCGAACGCCGCCAGTACTTCGGCGAAACCGACGCGACCGTCAACGCCCGCCTCAAGGCGGCGATCGGCGCCGGTCTCACCCCGATCGTCTGCGTCGGTGAAACGCTCGCCGAACGCGAGGGCAACCGCACCGAGGAAGTGCTCGCCCGTCAGATCACCGAGGGTTTTGCCGGCATCAGCGCCGAGGATGGCGCCAAGATCATCGTCGCCTACGAACCGGTCTGGGCGATCGGCACCGGCAAGACCGCGACGCCCGACATCGCGCAGGCGGCGCACAGTTTCATCCGCAGTCAGCTCGCCGGCGTTTTCGGCACCGACGCGGCGGAAGCGATCCGCATTCAGTACGGCGGCAGCATGAAGAGCGAAAACGCCCGTGAACTGCTCTCGCAGCCCGACATCGACGGCGGTCTGATCGGCGGCGCCGCGCTCAAGGCCGACAGCTTTGCGAAGTTGATCCGCGAAGCGGTCGCCGGAAGCAAAAACTGAGGAATCTTTCATGGAAGTTTTGCGTGTATTTCTTTACGTCCTCGTCGTCCTCGTTTCGCTGTTGCTGATCGGGTTGATCCTGATTCAGCCGTCGAAATCCGGCGGCATGGGCGCGACTTTCGGCGGGATCGGCGAGTCGGCATTCGGCGGCAAGGCGGGCAGTCATCTGACGCGCGCGACCGTTTGGATGACGGCGATCTTTCTCGTTTTGGCGCTGGCGCTGGCGGTCTTGATCGGCCGTGGCGTCGGTCAGAAAAAATCTGATTTTTCCAAGTCGATGGAAGCGGCTCCGGCTGCTCCCGCCGCCCCTGCGGCCCCGGCTACCCCGGCGGCTCCCGCGGCTCCCGCGGCTCCCGCGGAAAGCCCGACGAAATAATCAAAGGATCTGCGGATGAAACGATTTTTGACATTGGCGGCGATGTTGGCGGCGGCGTGTTTGAGCGCGGCTCCCGAAAAAAGCGTATCTTTCGGCGACGTGAAAGTCCAGGTAAAGGTGCAGTCTGCCCCCATGGTTGAATTTCGTTCCAAGACTTCCGCCCCCGGCACCGCTGTTTCGCAAGGCAATCGCGATTGGGTCGTGATTGCCGTTACTTTTGTGCCCGGCGTCGGGAGCAAGGGGCACGTCAAGTCGATGCGCGGCGGCTGGGCCGACGACGTCGTGCTCGACGTTGCCGTTGAATTGCCGATGGATATTCAGGGCGGTCAGAAAAAGTCGACCGGATTGTTCACCGGCAGCAGCAGATTCTGGCCGATCCCGCTCGACGGCAAGCCCCATACTGCGCTGATGTTCATCCCCGGCCGGTTGCTCGACCGCTATCTGCCGTTGCGCGGCGGCGCTGAGGGAAAATATACCGAAAAGTACTTCCGGGTGCAGGCGGTTTTCCGCAGTGCGGACGGCGCCGAGCTCGGCAGCGGCTATTTCAATCTCGAGGGCACGCCCAAGGAGCAGGCGCTTTACTTTGCGTCGCTCGCCAACGAAACGGTCGTCAAGGACGCCGTTTTCCCGCGCAACAAGACTCCGTGGGCGTTGCTTTATCCGGAACATTATGATCTGTTGAAAGAATAATATAAGGCGAATGCGGAAATGACCAAAAACAGTGCCATTTTGACGGTCGACATCGGCTCTGACAGTTTGAAAATCGCCGAGTTTGCCGTTTCGGCGAACGGCGCGTTGACGCTGACAAAGTTTGACTGCCGCAAACTGGAAACGCCCGAAGTCACCGAAACGGACATCGGCGTCAGTATGAACGATCTCACGACGGCGGTTTTCTGCCGCACGTTCAATGAGATGATTGCGGAAAACCAATTCAGCGCCCGCCGAGTCCGGATCTCGTTGCCCGCCAATTCCGCCTTTTTGCGGTTGAGCAAGCTTCCCGATGCGCTCGGCAAGCGCGAAGCGATCGACCGCGTCGTCGAATACGAAGCCCAGCAGGCGGTGCCTTGCGCGATGAGCGAGGTCGAATGGGATTATCAGCTCATTCACCACGTCTGGCGCGAGACGGTCGAAGAGACCAACGCCGAAGGGACGATCGAGACCAGCGAGATCGACCGCGAAGAGTACGAAGCGCTTTTCGTCGCGATTAAGCACGAGCAGATTTCCGTTTACACGACCGCCATCGAAGATGCCGGTTTCAAGGTCGTTTCCGTTTCGATCGCGCCGATTGAGCTTTTCAACGCCGCCAAGGCGACCCAGCTCGCCGAAGAAGATCAATGCGCGGTGTTGCTCAACATCGGCAGCCGCAACAGCAGTCTGATCATCGCCGACCACAACCGCGTTTTCCTGCGCAGTATGCCGATCGGCGGCAACGCGATCACGGCGCAGATCAGCAAGGAGTTTGACATTTCCCTCGAAGACGCCGAAGAAATGAAGTGCCGCAACGGATTTGTTTCTTCGGGCAGCGCCTACGCCGACGCCGATGCCGAAACGACGGCGACGATTTCCAAGATCGCCCGCAATGTGATGACGCGGCTCCACGGCGAGATCAGCCGTTCGATCAACGTCTGGCGCGCCCAGCACGGCGGCACGCAGCCGACGTTGCTGCTGCTTTCGGGCGGCAGTTCCGTGATGCCCGGCATCAATGAATTTCTGCAGGAAAAATTGCGCATCAACGTCGATTATCTCAACGCCTTTGGCGCGATCACCCTCGATGAGCAAATTGATCGGGCGGCGTTGCAAACGGTCGCGCCGGGATTCCAGGAATTGATCGGTCTCGCCTTGCACGAAGTCGTCGACTGCCCGATCACCATTTCGCTTCTGCCGCGCGAGATCCGCAGTCAGATGCGGCTGAACCGCCAGAAACCCTATTATTTTGTTTCGGCGGCGGCGCTGGTGTTCGGATTGGGGCTTTTCGCTTTCGGTATGGAAAAGCAGGCGGCGATCGGTGCAGATCGTGTGAAGCAGACCGAAACGAAACTCAAGAGTGCGCAAAGCGTCAGCCAATCCATCAAGAACGATCTGCGAAAGACCAATTCCGAAAAGGCAAAATTTGAGGAAATGCGCAACTGGCTTGCATTGCGTACCGACTGGTGCGAAAAGCTTAAGGACATTCAGCAGGTCACGCCCGATCTGATGTGGATCACGTCGATCGAAGGGATCAGCAATCCCGACGAAAAGGGCGATGCGGAAACCCGAAGAGACACGGCGTATAAAAACGGTATGGACGTCAAGCAGGTGCTGGCACAGAAAGAGATCAATGCGATCCGCATTTCCGGCTATACGCTGATTTTCAAGGAGCAGAGCGCTTATTCTGAATTCCGCAAGGGGCTTCTTACCCATTGCAGCTGGGTCGCGGATGTGCGCGACGTGGATGTTGCCGATATGAGCCGGGTCGGCGGTAATAACACCGGCGCGTTCACTTGTGTCGTCGTCTTGAAGCAACCGAGTAAATAACGGGGGAATATCGTGAACCGTTTTGTCAAAAAAAATCAGGCGTTGGTCGCGGTGCTCGCGGTTGCCGCAGTGATCGCTTTCGGACTGTTGGTCTACAGCGGCTATCTCGTTTTCAAGGTAATCGCTTCCAATTCCAAGATCGAGGAATTTGCCAAGAGTATCCGCACCTTGAACAATGCGACGCCGCACCCCGTGGTGGAAAACCGGAAACCGATTCAGCAAGACGCCGTCACCTATCGGCAGGCCGCAGAGAAATTTCAGCCGTATTTCGGCAATCCCTATCAGTACGCCGCAGATCGCTTTTTGATGGTCTTGCTCGAGATCAAAGATGAAAAAGAGTTGCCGGAGCGTCGCGAGGAATTCATCGAAGAATATCACAAAGAAGTCCCTGATGATCCCAACGCCAGCAGCAAATTCACCGAATTCCGCGAGCGCCATAATCTGAAAGGCGAGTGGAAAGCGGCGACCGAAGCTTTCAAAAAGGCCGTGCTCGAGGTTTCCCCCGATATGGAATTTGGCGGCGACGCCGACCGCTTCGCGTTGCTTGCGCTCGGCTTGCCCTACCGTATGTCCAACGTCGATATGATGTTGCGCTATTACGAAAACTGCCGCGAGCGTTTCAGCCGTCAGGTCGAAGTTCAGACCGGTGCGAAAAACTTCGGTTTTGCGTCTGAGTTTACGAAAAAATACACGATTGACGATTTCCAGTATCTCGTCTTTCACCTCGACGTCATCGGCGACATCGTGCGCCGGATGAAAGCGGCAAAGATCGGCTCGGTCAGCGAGTTCAAGATCGAAAACGGCGAAAACGCATTGAACGAAAGCCTGCCGCAAGTCGGTAGCGTCCGCGTGGCGCGTTACGTCTTTGAAGTCAACGGCAAACTTGATTCCATCCGCGAATTGGCGGCGCAACTTGCCGCCGCCAACAAGGAACATCGTTTCTACGTCATCCGGGCGATCGACATCTACGCCAACGACGCCGATTATCTGAAAGCCCGCGAGCGGATCAATCCGCAAGTCCGTCAGAATGAGGAATCGACGGAGGAGGAGTCCGCGAGCAAAAACAGCCGCAGAGCCAGAAGAGCAAGACAGCAGCAAAAGGCGCAGGAGGCTTTGGCGGACAAGCAAAAGCAAGAGGAAGAGGCATTGCGCCGGGCGGAGGAAAGTCTGCCTTTCCACCAGCGTCGCGACTACGGCAAAACGCTTTTCGGCGGCAACGAGGAATGCCGTGCGATTTTCGATGTTGAATACCTCATCACCGGCGATAACGCCAACTGATAAACGGGGGAGATACAGCCGTGGAACTGATCAAACGCCATTCTGAAAAAGTTATTCTGCTCGGGGTCCTGTTGTTTGTGATCCTGACGATGAGTTTTGCGATCTCTGCGATCAACGAAACGCATGAGATTTCCGACCGCAAGTTGGATCTGAAACCGATGAGCGTCGACTATCAGCAACAGGATCCGAACCACTCGAAATTTCAGGTCGACGAACAGGTTCAGAAATCGTTGATCTACTGGCAGGCTTCCGGCGTGCGCAACGCCGCGACTTGCAGCAATCACTCCAGCGACCTTGTGATCTTCCCCGGGATTGCGAAGTGCCCGCTCTGCGGCAAAATGATCCCCGGTTACTATTTTTCCGGCAAGGAATGTCCCGAGTGCGGCCAGGTGTTGCCGGAACCGGAGCGTCCGAAAAACGGCCGGTATGAACGAACTGAAGCCGACCAGGATGCGGACGGCATTCCCGATGAATGGGAAGTCCGGTACAACCTCAATCAGATCGATCCCGCGCACGCCTTGTTCGACGATGACGGCGACGGTTTCTCGAACTTGTACGAATACACTTGCAAGACGAAACCCAACGTGCCCCGCGATCATCCGCCGCTCTGGCACCGGATCGTTTTCACCAACGTCCACCTGAAACGGTTGCCCGCGAACCTCAAGACGCTGACGTTCAACAGCACCACCGGCGCGTGGAAAGCGCAGGTCGAATTGGATGGCAAAGGCACCCAGTTCTGGTACGTCGACAAGACTTATTCGATCGGCAGGCGTTCCTTCAAGGTCACTGCCATGGATGAAGCCACGGTCACGTTGCAGGAGGTCAAAGGCGACAATCCCGAAACCATTACGATGCACGTCGGTCAGCCGACTTTCAGCAGCGACAAGCTCGCGGTGCTCGAGGACATCGCCGATCCCGCCTTCAAGATCGAAGTCCGCCCCGGCGACAAATTCACCGTCGGCAACGACGTCGTCGGCCGCGAAGAGTATCGGGTCCAATCTTTTGACGGCGAAAAGAAGGAAGTCGTCCTCGAAGCGTTGTCCCCCAACGCCCAAGATAAAACGGTTACGGTCGGGAGCGAAAGCAAAATTCCCGCCGATATGCGTGTGCAGAGCGGCATTGCCGAAGAAAGCGTGCCGCCGAGCGCCGAGCCCAATTCGAAAATCAACGAAAAACGTATGAAAAAATAAAGTAGGGGGTTCCCAATGAAAAGAGAACGAGCCGTTTCCCGACACTTGGCGACAGCGCTTGCGTTGTTGCTTTCACTGCCGGCTGTTGCGGAGGAAAAGAGTCAGGCCGGCGCCGAGGAGCGCAACGCCGCGGAAGTCCGCTTGGAGCAGGGCAAGACCCGCGAAAAGAGCCACCGCGAAAAATTGAATTCCGCTGACGAATTGCTGGGCAAGGGCGAATTCCGCGCCGCGCTCGAGATTGTGCGCGCGGTTTCCGCGGATCTCAAAAGAGAGCGTGCCGAAATGCGCGCTGAAGTGTGGACTTCGTTGCAGCACAAGGCTTTGGATCTCGATTACGAGATCCGTTTGGCGTGGTTCCGCAGTTTGATCGCCGATGCGCGCAATGCGGCGGGCGACGACCGTTATCAGCAGGCGATCGAATTGGCGACGCAGGCGAAGCGGGTCCTTTCCGACGGCGACGATTCGGATTTCGGCAGCGAAAAACGCTCCGCCGACCGGCTGATCGAGCAGTGCACCCGCAAAAAGCGCAACGCCGAACTCGACGACGCCAAAAACATCGACAAGTTTGAGCCGCAACTTGCCAAAGAGAAAAAACAGGTGCGTCAGCTGATGCTCGAAGCGCAGACTTTCATGCGCAACCGTCAGTTGCAGGAAGCGCAGAACCGCATCGAGCAGATTTTTCTGATCGATCCCTGCAACGCCGAAGCGATCGAGCTTGCCGGACGGCTCTACAATGAATTCTACGCATTCGGTTCCGCGCGTCGTCAGGCGGATCTCGAAGGCATGTACGCCAAGGCGGACTGGCAGTGGGCGGAACCCGTTTTCCCGCTGATCGCCGGTTCCAGCATGAATCAGGAGCAGGGGCACATCAAGAACAACGACAATGAGCGTCTCTTTTCCCGCATGGACAACATCATCTTTCCGCAGGTCAACTACGTCGACGCCGATGTGAGCGCCGTGCTCGACGACCTTTCGGAACAGAGTGCGAACTACTCGCCGGATCACCGTCCGGTGACCATCAGCAAGAGTTTCCCCGCCGGTTCCAACTGGAAGATTTCGCTGACGCTCAACAACGTCCCGATGAACGTCGTTTTGCGCTACATCTGCCAGCAGACCGGGCTGAAATACCGCGTCGATGTCGACGGCATTCTGATCGGACCGGAAGTCGATGAAATGGTTTCGCGCCGCTTCACCGTGCCGTCGAGTTTGAGCAATTACGTCGCCCCCGACGCCGCTCCCGCCGCCAAGGATTCCGGCGATGACGCCGCAGCCGCCGCCGGCACCAAAAATGCGACCGAGGAAGATTGGAAAAACTATTTCCGCGAACGCGGCATCAACTTCCCCGAAGGCAGCAAGATCAACTACTCCAGTCAGGCGAAAATGCTGATCGTCCGCAACACGCCGGAAAATCTGCAGCAGCTCGACACCTTGCTCCGCCAGCTGGAAACCGTTGCCAACAAGCCGCTCATCATGATCGAAGTCAAGTGCATCGAAGTCAAAGAGGAAGATTATCAGGAACTCGGCTTCGACTGGCAGCTCGGCAGTTCCTCCGAAAAATACGGCGTGCAAAACGGTATCGGTCACGGTCTTTACCTCGACCAGCGCACCGGCCAGACTTATCTGAAAGACGACAACAAGATCGGCTGGATCCTCAATCAGGGCATCAACGCCGTCGAAAAGAACGTCCTTTCCTCGATCCGCGGTTCCGACAACAGCGCGCTGATCGACAAACTCAACATTTTCCCCGCGCTCTGCGGTTCCGCACTGCCTTTCGGCTCGGACAACCCGCTGAACATTTCGCTCTCGGTCTACGCGCTCGATCAGAACGGCCGTACCGAAAACCTCGCCGCGCCCAAGGTCGTCACCAGCAATGACGTCGAAGCGGAAGTCAGCCTCGGCAAGACCTACTACTTCCCCGACAGCTGGGATACCCTCGAAGTCGAGGTCGATACCGGCGATTCGACCACCAGCACCACCATCACGCCGCCGGTGCCGAACTTCCCCGAAGAAGGCACCCGCATCGGCGTCGGCTTCAAGGTCAAGCCGCAGGTGCTCGCCGACAACCGCACGATCCGTATGCACCTCGAACCCTCGATCAGCCAGTACCTCGGCGACGATCAGTACAATATGTATCTCTACTACGACAACTATCAAAACGGCGTGCCGGTTGCCGGTCAGATGCACATTCCCGGCGAGCGTTTCTCGATCTTCAAACCGATCATCGCCCGCCGCGAAATGGTCGTCGACGTCGACCTCGACAACGGCGAAACCGTCGTGCTCGGCGGTCTGGTTCAGAGCGATACGACGTCGCGCGTCGACAAGGTGCCGTTGCTCGGCGATCTGCCGTTGCTCGGGCGCTTTTTCCAGTTGCAATCCGAGGATGCGGTCCGGACCAATATGCTCTTCTTTGTCACCGCGCGGCTCTTGAGCTACGACGGCGTGCCGATCGAACGTAACCAGACTCCGGGTGTTCCGGATTTCAACCGATAATCAATTCCGGAGGCAAACATCATGAAAAAACAACTGATCTACTCGATGCTGTTGGGGTCTGCGTCGCTTGCTGTGGCGGCGGGCGTTTCGCCGGAAGTGCAGAAGGAATTGGATCGTCAGGAAACGCAAAAGACCATCGAGCGCACTGAGATGTACTATCAGGAATTTTCGCGCAACGCGGATCAATTGGTCCGCAAGGCGAACAACCTCTACGCCGAAAAGCGCTATGAGGAAGCGATCAAGCTTTACATCGACGTCAAGCTGTTGCTCGAACCCCATGCGAACGCTCCCGTTTTCGCCCGTCAGATCGAATTCTGCGACAAACAGATCGCCGATTGCTATTACAGCTGGGCGATGGATTCGATGGACGAAGCCGAGGATCTCGCCCAACAGCGTAATTTCGAAGAGGCGATTTCTCTCTGCCGCAAGGCATTGAAATTCTGCCCCGAGCAGGCGACCGTCCTCGAAGAAAAGATCGCCTATCTGGAAAAACGCCGCGACCTCGCCATCGCCCGCGATGCCGTTTCGGAAACGACGCTTCTGCCCAATAAGGAAAATCAGGCGTATCAGGTCGAGATTCTGATGGAACAGGGCCGCCGCCTCGTCGCCGCCAAGGATTACAGCCGCGCGCTCCGCAAATTTCAGGAAGTGCTGTTGATCACGCCTTACCACTCCGGCGCGATGCAGAATATCCAGAGCATCAACCACCAGATCGGCAAGCTCGGCTTGCAGCGCTATGTCGACACCCGTCGCGAGATGCTGATGGAAACCGAGTGGAAAGACGCGATCCCCTTCCGTCCCGACGCCAACAGCGAAGCGGCGGAAAACCTGCTCGAAGACGGCAAGCCGGTCGCCAAGGCGGTCTTGGACAATGCCGAGCTGAATCAGCGTTTGGAAAGCATCATCATTCCGCAGGTCAATTTCGCCGATGAGAACATCGTCGACGCGATCCGCTTCCTCGCGGAAAGTTCCGTGCAGTACGATCCGGAAAAGCGCGGCGTCAATTTCGTGCTCCGCCGTCCGGTGAAAGCGGTCGCCGCCAGCGACGCCAGCGCGCCCGCCGAAAACAGCGACGTTTACGTTTCGACCAACTCTTCCGGCAAGGATGCGTTGACCGGCGACGAATTGCTCGACAAAAAGATCGACCTGAATATGGAAAACAAAACCCTGCTCGCGATCTTGCGTCAGCTCTGCCAAAAGGCGAATTTGCGTTACCGCGTCGAAAAGTACGCCGTCATCATCGCGCCGCCCAACGTCGCGCTCGACGAATTGGAAGCGAAACTCTTTGCCGTCGACATCCCGCAGGGCGAAAATGACGACAGCATCCGCGCCAAATGCGAGGCGTGCGGCATCACGTTCCCCGATGGCGCCAAGCTCTTTTACGACAACAAGATCAACCGTCTGGTCGCGATCAACACCGCCGAAAATTTGCGCATGATCGAAGAAAAGGTGTTGCCGCAGTACGACATCAAGACCCCGATGATCCAGATTATGATCAAATTCATCGAGATCTCGCAGAACGACCTCGACGAACTCGCCTTCAACTGGCAGTTCGGCTTGAACACCAATTCGGACCCCAACGGCGTCACCTGGAGCACCCGCAGCGACAGCAGCAACAGCTTGTTGCGCTACTACACGCCTGACAATATGGCAAACGAAGCGGCGGCGCCCTCGGTGCCGACCAACGACGCCAATCTGCAGTTCATCTGGCAGAACTCCGACGGTCTCAAGATCAGCGCGCAGATGTTCGCGCTCAACTGGGCGGACAGCACCGACATCCTCTATTCGCCCCGCGTCACCACGCTGGACAAGACGACCGCGCACGTCGGTATGTACACCGAGCGTTACTTCCCGAAAGACTGGGAAATGCCCGACATCGAGTCGAGCGACGTTCAGAACGGTCTGCGTTTGAGCGACATCGACGCCCAGCCGTCGCTGGACAATCTGCAGAAACTGGGTCTTTCCTTTGACATCACGCCCGAGATCCGCGACCTGGAAAGCGGCCTGATCTACGTGCCCGTCAAATTCCCGATCCGCTTGCTTTCGGGGTGGAAAACGTACGACGCCCGCAGTTACGGCAAGGATGGCGACGTCGACGGCGAATACTACCAAATGCCGATTTTCGACGACCGGGAAGTCAACATGGAAGTGATGATCCGCGACGGCGAGACGCTCATTCTGTCGAGCGTGTCGACCGACGTTTCCCGCATCGTCCACGACAAGATTCCGCTGCTCGGCGACATTCCGCTGCTCGGGCGGCTTTTCCAGTCGCGTTACACCAAGTCCGAAAAGGGAAATCTGATGATCTTCCTCACCTGCCGGCTGGTGAAATCCGACGGCACCGCCTACAATCCGGCGGCCTCCGATCGGAAGCGCGGACTTCCGAGTTTCGGACGTCAGGAATAATCCCGAACCGATGGCGGCCGGCTTCAATCAAGCCGGTCGCTTTTTTTTGACGAGGTTGTGATTTTGTTGAAACGCGATGAGATTTTGCAAGCCGACGATGCCGCATTATCGCAGCTTTGCGAACTGGATTTCTGCCGGGGCAGCGGTCCCGGCGGTCAGAAGCGCAACAAAAGTTCCAGCGCGGCACGCGTGCGGTTGATCGGTACGGAGCTCTGTGCCGAAGATTGCACCGAGCGCAGTCAGCACCGCAACCGCGCCAATGCGTTGCGCAAGTTGAAAATGGCGGTCGCATTCGCAATGCGCGAAAAATTTTCGCCGCCGTCGCGGAATGTTTGCGCCATCTCGAGTCCGGAATATCCGCTCTATGTCGCCAAACTTTTTGATGCGCTGGCGGAAAACGCGTGGAGCGTGCCCGGAAGTGCGCCGCAGCTGGGCGTGACGCCGACGGCGTTGCTCAAGATATTGTCGCGCGATGCGCAACTCTGGCAGGCGTTTTGCGCGCGCCGCGCCGAAGCCGGTTTACCCGCTCTGTCGCCGAGGAAATAGATGTTTTACTACATTTGCCGCCGCTTGTTTTATTCGCTGCTCGTCGTGCTCGGCGTCGTGCTGTTGACCTTTTTGCTCTTTGACGTTGCCGCGGGCGATCCCGCCGCCGCCGTATTGGGTGACAAGGCGAAGCCCGGCGAGATCGAATCGCTCCGCCGTCAGCTCGGCGCGGATCTGCCGCTCTTTTACGGTCGCCGTTGCCGCACCGAGGCGTTCGCGCCTGCCAAGGGGGGCTACAGCCGCCGTTTCCCGTTGAAGCAGAATGCGGAAGCGGAAGTTGAATTTTCCGACGGCAAAGTCGAAGTTTTTCCCATCGACAAAACGTGCCGCTTTTTCCGGATCCCGCCCGGACGGCCCGAAGTGAAAAAGATCTCCTTTTACCGTTTGCAGGACGACCCGTGGAACAGCCGTTTCCTGCGCGCGATCAAAGAAATCATAACAATCCAGTCCCAAAAACCGCACGTCAAATTTCTCGATTTCGGGCGCACGATCACGACGCGCGAACCGATTTCCGACATCCTCAAGCGGAGCATCGGACCGTCGCTCGCGCTGATGATCCCGATCTTCCTCGGGGAACTGGTTTTTTCGTTGATTTTCGCATTGATCGCCGTCGCTTTCCGCGACCGGCTGATCGACCGCATGCTCGTCTTTTTTGCGGTGGCAGGCATGAGCGTCAGTTATCTTGTCGTCATCATCTTTGCGCAGTGGTATCTCGGGTACTGCCTCGAACTTTTCCCCCTGTGGGGCTATGAGAGCTGGCGCAATTTCGGCTTGCCCGTCATGGTCGGCATTCTCTGCGGAATCGGCGGAAATTTGCGTTTCTACCGCACGGTTCTGATCGAGGAATCGGGCAAGGAATATCTGCGCACCGCTGCCGCCAAGGGGGCGGCGCCGGTTTCCGTTTACGGCCGCCATCTGTTGCGCAATGCGGCGTTGCAGATCATCACGCGTTCGAGTGCGACGATCCCCTTTCTCTTTACCGGCAGTCTTTTGCTCGAATCCTTTTTCGGAATCCCCGGACTCGGCTTCGCGGGCATCGACGCGCTTTACAATTCCGACATTCAGCTGCTTAAGGCAATCATCGTTTTGAGCGCGCTCGTCTTTGTCGTCGTCAACCTTTTGGCGGATCTCGCCTACGCGTGGGCGGATCCCCGCATCCGTTTGGAGTGATAGTATGCAGACAAATTTCATCCCGGAATTGCTCGCCCCCGCCGGAAGTCCGGCTTGTGCGCTCGCGGCATTTGAAGCCGGCGCCGACGCCGTCTATGCCGGACTGGCAAAGTTCAACGCCCGCGAACGCGGGGAAAACTTCACCCCCGAAATGATGGGCAGGATCATCGACTTCGCTCATCGCAACGGCAAAAAAGTCTACGTGACGCTCAACACGCTCGTCAAAGAGAGCGAATTGCGCGAAGTCGCCGAAACGCTCGCGCTGTTGAGCGATCTCGCGCCCGATGCATTGCTGGTGCAGGATCTCGGCATTTTGCGCATGGCGCGCGAATATTTCCCCGAACTCAAACTGCACGCGTCGACCCAAATGGGCTTTCACAATTCAGCGGGATTGCGCGTCGCCGAAACGCTCGGCGTCGAACGCGTCGTCCTCGAGCGTCAGGTCACGATGAGTGAATTGGCGCAACTGCGGCGCTCGACGAAATTGGAATTGGAGTGCTTTGTCCACGGCGCGCTCTGCTGTTCGCTCTCGGGCAGTTGTTACTTCTCAAGTTTCCTCGGCGGCGCCAGCGGCAACCGCGGCAAATGCAAACAGCCCTGCCGCCGCCGCTATTTCGCCAAGGGCGGCAACGGATTTTTCTTTTCGCCGCAGGATCTTTGCGGCATCGAATTGCTGTCGCAATTCAAGAAACTCCACATCGAATCGCTGAAAATCGAGGGGCGGCTCCGCCAGTGCGATTACGTTTCGGCGGTGACGTCGGCGTACCGCAAACTGCTCGACTTGAGCGAAGAGGAAATCGCCGGTCATCTCGCCGAGGCGCGCAACGAATTGAGCCACGCTTACGGCAGGCGCTGGTCGCACGGATTTTACACGGCGGAATCGACCAAAACATTGATCCGGCAGGACGCTTTCGGCGCGTCGGGCTTGCGTTGCGGCACCGTCGAGAGCGTGCGCGACAACGGTTTCGGATTTACCGCGACCTGCCGCGTCGGTCTGGGCGACCGCCTGCGGGTGCAGCCGCCGACGGGCGACGACGGCGTCGCGGTGACACTGACCAAGATCTTCGTTGAAAACCGTGCGGCGACCCGGGCGCGGCAAGGCGAACGCATTTTCGTCTGCTGTGACAAGCCCGTCGCGATGAATGGTCAGGTCTTCAAGATCGGCGAGAGCACCGGCGACTACACGAAGCAACTGGCGGCGTTGCCCGAACGGCGCGCCAAATTGAATTTCGACGTCCAGTTAAACGACCGCAAACTCGTCGTCAAGTGTCTCAACGCCCCGCTGAAAGCGTGGGAAAAAGAACTCGAACTTGCCGCGGCGCGCAACGCCGGGTGCGACGAAGCGCAGCTCGCCCGGGAATTTGCCCATTCGGACAGCCGCGTTTTCGAACTTGGCAAATGGCACGCCGAAATCGACGGCAACTGGTTTTTCCCCGCGCCGCTGTTGAAGGAGGTGCGCCGCGAATTCTGGCAGTACGTCGCTTCGGCACTCGACCCCCGGCAGGTCGTCGGCGACACCGGCGTCGCCCTGGAAAAATTCCGCCGCGACTACCTCGCCCTGACCCCCGCCGCTTTGCCGGAAAAATCAGTGGAAACCGTCGCGCTGTGTTTTGACGGCGCGGAACCCGCCAACCGCTATGCCCGTCGCGCAATGTCGGTCTTTGAACTCAACAAATTGTCGACGGAAGCAATTCTGCCGGAATTCTGTCCGGAAAATCAACTCGGCGCCCTCAAAAAGGCAATTCTGGCGGCAATCGCCCGCAAGGTGACCCGTTTCCGCGTGACGTCGCTTTACGCGCTCGCGCTGTTCGACGATTGCCGCGATCAGGTAACGCTGGTCGCCTCGTTTCCGCTGCCCGCCGCCAACAGTATGGCGTTTTGCGAACTCGCCAAACTCGGCTTCACGCAGGCGATGGCACACGTGGAACTCGATCGCGCGTCGATTGAGGAATTGCAACAGCACGCCGCGATCCCCGTCGAACTCTACCGGCACGGCCGCCCCTCGCTGCTGATCAGCCGCGCGGCGATCCCCGTCGACGGATATTTTCACGACAAGCGCGGCAACGAATTTGAAGCCGTGCACGATCGTTTCGATCATCTGACACGCATTTATCCCGCCAAAGTGGTATCGATCCCGCGGCTTGCCGGTACACTCGACTTTTACGATCTGCGCCGCGCCAACTGGAAAGCACCGGAAACGACCCCCTTCAATTTCGACGGCGCATGGGAATGATTTGAAAAGTACAATAATTCGTGATATATTAAGTAATGCACTATAACCGTTAACGACGAAAGGGGGTGAAAAACATGGAGACCGAAGTTCGCGTCAAAAAAGGCGAGCTGATCGACCGCGCATTGCGCCGGCTGAAAAAGAAGCTCGACAAAGAAGGCACCCTCAAGGAACTGCGCAATCGCCGGCACTATGAAAAGCCCAGCGAAATCAAGCGTCGCGAGGCGAAACAACATCGCCACTAATGGTGTTTTCAAAAGAAAAGGGGCTGTTGCACTGCAACAGCTCTTTTTTTATCTAAAATAACGGTGCGCAAGCACCTTAAAAATCCCGCGTAAGCGGGCGCCTGGGGCGAGCGCGAGAGGGGCGGCGTGAGCCCTCTCGCATCAC
>DCFZ01000057.1:0-6185 GCA_002314455.1 Lentisphaeria bacterium UBA1791
TCATAAACCGTCGAAGAGGCAAATTTCATTTGCGATCGTGCGCTGGTTTTTACGGGTTGATTTTCGGCGTACCGAATCACCTCATCAAGACAAAATGGTCGGGGCGGCGGGATTCGAACCCGCGACATCTTGCTCCCAAAGCAAGTGCGCTAGCCACTGCGCTACGCCCCGAATCAGTTGTCTAACATAGTGCAACGACGCCGGTTTTTCAAGTCGTAGGCTCAAAAAAAAGCCCGACGGCGATTGCGGTCGGGCGGTATTTGCTTTTTTTCAGAACTTGACGCCGGTCACTTCCGCCGCCCAAAGCGCAGTCTCTTCGATCGCGGCTTCCGGCGTGCAGTGCGGGTGATACTCGAGGTCGTGCACCGCCTTGTCGATGGAAAAGCACATATGGGTGCTGACAAACCGCAGACCGATCTCATCGATGTGGCCGGCGTGCTTTTTCAGCATATCCTCAACGCTCATATAGTTGATGACGGGCTTCTTGCCGAAAACGGCGGCATTGACTTCGAGATACTGGTTGAGCGGCAACGCGTGATCGAGGCAGATGTTGTAGATCTGACCGATGCTGCGCGGATGCGTCATCGCGAGGATGAAGCTCGTCGCGAGGTCGTAGACGTGGATCGGCTGGAGAAGCGCCTGACCGTCGACGGGCACGTCGAGCGGCACTTCGTTGACGAGGTCGCGGATGAAATCTTCGCGGCGGTCGCCGTAGTTGTCAAGCGGGAGCATACCGGGGCCGGTGATGTAGCAGGGGCGGATGACGGTGACGGGGAAGCCCTCTTTCTGATACATTTCCATGACCATTTCGTCGTAGATGCGCTTTTTGTCCCAGCCGGTACCGCGGGCGAAACCTTTGTAAAAGGCGGTCTCGTTGCAGGGGATGAAAGGCAGCGGCGCATAGCCGCCGGTCGAACTGCAATGAATGTAATGTTCAAGGCCTTGCGCATACTTTTTGACCCAGCTGATCGATTCGACGGTCGGCACGGTGTCGATGATGTGGGTGTAGCGGGTCTTGAAAACTTCACGCATCGACGCTTCGTCCTTTTTGTCGGCGATGATCGTCGGGAAGCGGTCGATGACGTCTTTGAATTCCGCCTTCTTGCCGCGGGTCACCATGGTGAATTCATACCCCGCTTTGGCGAGTTGCAACGCGATGTGATGACCGAGCCAGCCGGTGCCGCCCATTAACAAAATTTTCATGATGCTTTCTCCTTAAAATTGGATGGTTTTGGTTTCGTTGGGTTGAAATTCAACTTTGCCGGCGCACTTGCCGTCGACAAAGATCGTCGTCGAGTGAACGCGGTCAAATTCGTTGCGCACAGTGACTGTGCGTTTGGCGAAATCGGCGCCTTTGACTTCGACACAGTCGATGCCGAATGCGTGCTGATTTTTGGTATCGACGAGAATGCCGCCGAATTCGCGCAGGATCTCGCCCAGATAAAGGTAGAGATCAATAAAGAGCGAATAGCTGTTTTCGGGGTAGCAGTGCTTGTAAAGCCCCGATTCGTCGTCCATCTGCGGATTGTTTTCGTAGATGCTGTAAAGAATCTGATCGCGGAAGGGGTTGCCCTCGAGGCTCTTTTCATCGCGGAAGACCATCACCTGACGGAACGTCGCGATCGCGCGGCTCGCGTAGATCGCCTTGCCGGTCGCGCGGTAGAGCCGCAACAAAAGATATCCCATCCACGCGACGGACTGATTGCCGGTCGCGGTGCATTGCGTGCGCGAATAATCGGGGAAGGTGTAATAGCTCGTTGAGATCATGCCGCGCGATTTCCAGTCGATCTGATCGTAAAAGGTGCCGGGCACATTGGGGATGTTGTAGCCGACTTGCATCGTCGAGCCGAAAAGCTGAACTTTTTCGGCGACTTCGAGATACTTCGGATCCTTTTCCTGATCGTAAAGGTCGAGGAAAGCCCAGAGCATGGTGCGGTAGCCGTCGACGTCCCACAAATCGGGGTAGTCGGTCTCGCAGCCGCCCATCGAAAAGAGCCCGAGCTCCTCGATGTCGAGCATACAGCGTTCGGCGGTTTTCAAATACGCCGCGCGAATCCGTTCGTCGTGCGTCGCCTGATACAATTTGATCAACGCGGGGATCCACGTCTGCGTTTCGGAGTACTGACTGATCCAGCCCGGTTTTTCCTTTGGGGAAAGATCGCTCCAGTAGAGGCGGCGGAAGTGGCCGTCTTTCTGCTGAAGTTTCAGCACGTCATCGAGGATGTCAAACGGGTACTTGGTCTGAAAGAGCGTTTCGTCCTGCAGGTAGAGCGTCATCGCGTCGTAGATCATCTCGGGCAGCGCGAGGCTGTCGAGCGCCTCGGCTTCAAAGGGCGCGCCCCAGCCGGTCTTTTCGCAGAACGGCATAATGTCGTGCATAAAGGCGCCGGTGTGGAAAGGGTACGTAAGCTTGGAATTTCCGACGAAATGGTTGTACAAGTAGAAGTTGATCAGCTTGACCGCCCGTTTGCGGTCTTCGGCATCGCCGGAAACGCGCCAGCGGCGGTAGAATTCGTTGGCTTTCAAAAGGTCGTACTCGAGCCACGAACAGCCGAATTGATCCGGCGGACGGTATCCCTCTTTGAACTGACCGAAAAATTCGGAAAAGAAGTGCGCCGCGTAGTGGTCGCCCTGCTCGACGCCTTTCAGCTCGGAGCGCGGCCAGATCGAGGTGAACTTGTCGACGAAATCCGCCATATCGGTCTGCGGCGTGTGGACGGGCGAATCGTCGAGCCGCCACAAGACGTTGGAAAGATGCCCCATGTGCTCCTCGCCGCCCTCGCCGAAGAACCAGAAATAGTGCAGATGAAGTTCACCCGGAACCGGTTCGCGAAGCTGGAAAACCTGCGCCAGTTCCGTATCGTCGCGCTCGGGCGAGGAAACGCGGTCGATCGCCGTTTCCAGATAGGCGCAGCCGAAGTACAAGTGACCGCTGCAAGTGTAGAAAATGCGGTTGTTGCCGCCGCGGCAGAAATAGTCGCTCCAGCTCTTTTCAAAGGGGTACGGCGGCGGATTTTCCTTGCGGACGATGTACTTGAAGGAAATGTAGGTGAAATCCGAAATCGCCCCTTCGTGGAAGTAGCTCGAACGGAAAATGCCGTTGCCGGCGTTGCTGTACTGAACGTCCCAGACGACGTAGGATTCCTTTTCCTCGGCGTCGCAGGCAAACGAAAGCGTCGTCACCGCGTCGGCGCCCGTCAGGACAATCGACTCCGCTTTCTGCTCGACGGAAACGAGATTTTCGATCTTGCGCTGTGCCTTTTTGCGCCACAAATTGCGCCAGAAATAGTAGGCGCGCACTTCATCGTCAACGACGACGATCGCCTGATTGCCGCGCACCAGTTTCGCGCGGCATTCGGGCAATTCGGCGAGTTTGTAATATTTCGCCCGTTGGGTGTAGTCGACGATCTTCGCCTGACGTTCAAAGATTTTTTCGTACATTTAGAGTAACCCCGCTTTTTTTCTCGGCGCTTCGCTGCAGGCGTAAAAAGCTTCCGCTTCCGTCATCGCTCCGAAGCTGACGAGATTGTGATAAATTTTATCCATCGTGGAAAGACTTCCCGTCAAAAGATCGGTGTCCGCGACAAAGAGCGCGCCGTCGCGCACGTCGAATTCGCTGACATTGCCCGCCGGATCGGGAAAGGCGAGCCGTTTGCCCGGCATCCCCGTCGCGGCGCAGCCGTCGGTGATCGGGATGAATTTGTCGCGCCCCTTGACGCGGCTGACCGCCTTGACGAGCCGCCGGTCGACGTGAACGCCGTCGCAGATCATCTCGCAACTCAAACGGTCGTCGCCGAGGACTTCAAGCCACGGCCCCTCGGTCGAGTAGCGGCCCAGAATGCATTTGATGTCACCCTCGCTGTTGTTGCAGAAATGGGTGATGCCGCTCAAGCCGTGATCGACGGCTTTTCGCAATACGTCGGCAGTGCAGGAAAAATGTCCGGCGGAAACCGGGATCCCCTCGCCGACAAAATAGTCGATCAATTCCAGCGCGCCGGGCAATTCCGGAGCGAGCGCGATATTGCGGATGATGCCGCGCCCCGCCGCGACGAGTTTTTTCGCGTCCGCAAGATCCGGCTTGGCGAGCAGACTTGCCGTCATGCCGCCGGCGTGGTGGACGTAGGGGCCCTCGAGGTAGACGCCGTCGAGCGATGCGCCGCCAAGAGGTTTGCCCTCCATCAATTCGCGGCAAAACAAGAGACATTCGACGAGGTTGGCGATCGGCGCCGCCGAAAAGGTGGCGAGAAAGCCGTCGGTTTGTCCTTTTTCCAGCAAAAAGCGCGACATTTCCTCATAGGCGGCGCGATTCAATTCGGTCGTCTTGTGCCCGGCACAGCCGTGAAAGTGATATTCAAAGAATTTCATTTCGCACTATTTTTCGGGGTAGCAGATCAGCTCGACGTCGTGCGACGTTGTTTCCAGCGCCTTTTCGCCCCATTCGGCGGTGGCTTCGTGACCGGGGCGCGAATACCACAGCTTGTCGTCGATTTCATCCTGCTTGACGTACTGCGGACAGATCGCCATCGCTTCGCTCGTTTCGAGCTTGCCGGCGTGGTCGCCCTTGAACGTCGTCTGCGTCGAGAGCCGCGTACGGATCGGGTGCACCTGAATCCACTTGAAAGGATCGTTGTCGCCCGCGTAGTAATTGGCGAACTTTTCCGTTCCCCACCACCCCTTGCCCGACTTTTCCTCGAGGTATTCAAAGATCACCTGCTTGGCGGCAAAGCGGAATGCGAGGTCGGTCGGCATCCCCTGATCGAAGCCCTCGGTCTGGTGGGCAATAAAGCAGTGCACGTTGCGGAAACCGACCTGCAACAGTCCGCGGAAAATTTCCTTGGCGACCGGGACGATCGCTTCGGCGTCGACGTGGATCGTGCCGTTGTTTTCCGGCGCGGCGACCGCGCGGGAAGCGGCTCCGTAGTAGAAAGGCGGCAACACGATCGTTTCCGGGCGGCGTTCCTCCATGCGGCGGATCACGTCGATGCAGGTGAAGCAATCGACGCCAAAGGGCAGATGCTCCGCGTGATATTCGATGACGCCGAGCGGCAAGACCGCCGGGGTGTTCTTTTTGAGCGCTTCGCGCAACTGGCAGGGACGCATATTGAGGTATTGCATATTAAAAAACCTTTCCCGCATCTAGACTGATGCGATTTCGTTTGCGCATTTAATATAGCCCGATTTGCATAATACATAAAATGTATATATAGTATATCAAATATATCACAAAAGCATAGCAAGTCAAATGAAAATCAGCTACGATTATTATAAAACCTTTTATTTTGTCGCCAAATGCGGCAGTCTGACGCTCGCCGCCCGGCAACTGGGGAACAATCAGCCCAATGTTTCGCGGATTATCCAGTCGCTTGAAACGCAGTGGGGCAGTTCGCTTTTCATCCGCAGTGCAAACGGCATGCAGTTGACGCCGAGCGGCGAAAAACTTTACGAGTACATCCGCCCCGCCGTCGAAAAGATCCGTTTCGCCGAGAGCGAACTCAAGGCGGAAACAACGCTTCAGCAGGGGATGGTTTCGGTCGCCGTCACCGAGATCGGCTTGCGCTTGCTGTTGCTCCCCGTGCTCAATCACTTTCACCGCAAGTATAAAAACATCCGCATCCGGCTTTTCAGCAATTCATCGTCCGGATGCATCGACGCACTGCGCACCGGATTGGTTGATTTCGCGCTCGTCATCACGCCGATCGACCTTTCGGAAAATTTTGCCGTCGATCGCCTCAAAACATTTCAGGAAGTCGCCATCGGCGGGCGCGATTTCGATTTTCTCGCCCACAAAGAACACACGCTTCGCGAACTTGCCGCTTATCCGCTGATCTCGATGGGGGAAAAGACCGGCACCCGCAATTTCTACATGCAGTTTTTCGCCCGTCACGGCGTCAACTTTTCACCTGACATCGAGGCGGCGTCCTACGATCACATCGTGCCGCTGGTGAAACAGAATCTCGGCATCGGTTTTGTGCCCGAGGACTTTTTGCAGAATCAGGAAAACCTCATCGTGCCGCTGCCGCTCAAAGAGCGCATTCCGCCGCGCGAAATCTGCTGCATCCGCAACCGCAATGAAACGCTGACCGCCGCGGCGACAAAACTGCTGACGATGATCCAGGAATAAAAAAGCAAAACCTGCCAAAGTCATGCTCGGGTGAGCGCAGAGCGCCGCGAGACACCCATTTGTA
>DCFZ01000057.1:6412-24770 GCA_002314455.1 Lentisphaeria bacterium UBA1791
AGCCCTCTCTTGTCCCCATCACGTCCGCGGCGCCCCCCCCGCCAATGTAAAAAAAAGGGGCTGTTGCCTACCGATCAAGGTATTGCAACAGCCCCTTCGGGTGGATTTTTCAGTCGGCGATCGCCTGACACGCCTGACAGAATTCGAGTCCTTCGGCTTTCATCATTTTGATGAGCTTGTCGAGCTCGCGCGCGGCATAGTCGCCGCAATTTTTGATGATGAAAGGATCGGGCAGCACCGCGCCTTCGCCGGAGTGGATCAACCCTGCCGGCATCGGGGCGAATTCCCACGGGTGCATATAGAAACAGATGAAAGGCTCCTCACCGCGCTCGGTGCAGTATTTGCAATAGCCGTTGATGTGCTCCATCACGGCGGCGGCGCTTTCGGTACGCCACAAGGGCCACTGATCGAGGTCGCGGCCGTACTGGTCGTGCGATTCCATCGACAAGTCGGCGAAGTTCGGCAGTTCGACGATCTTGAGGTCGCCCTTTTCGAGCCAGTTTTCCTTGCTCGGGTGATAGGGGGTCGTCTGCTTGCGGTAGAAGTACATCGGGTACGTCGCATCCGCCTTGTAGCCGAGGCGCTCCAGCGCGTTGACCACAGCGGTCGAACCCCACAGCCGCGGGCAGCGGAAACTCGTCGGATGCACGCCGGAAATCTCGGTGACGATCTCGGTCGCAAGTTCGATGCGGTGAACGACTTCCTCCGGCAACACCGGCATCATGCCGGGAATCTCAAAGAGCGCATCGCCGATCGTTTCGTGAAAGAGCGTGTGGCAACCGATCTCATGACCGGCGTCGCGCACCATTTTCACCATGTCGGGATTGTTTTTCGCCGCGTCGGCGGTGAAGAAAAACGTCGCGCTGATGTCGTTCTTTTTGAGGATCGACAAAATTTTCGGCGTCCCGATGCGGAAGCCGTGATACATACTGGTCCAACTGCCGATATCGGTTTCCATATCGAAACCGAGCACCGCCTGTCTCTTTTTCATAATCTACACCTCTTTCTGGTTTGCCGGATCAACGGCATTAAGTTTAACATTTGTTGTAATATAACACATCTCGCGGCAAAGTCAACTGAATTTAAGACGGGGTTGCTTTTTTTGCCGCGACGTGTTATTTTATGAAAACGAATATTTATGACAGGGGCGCCCGGAGCGGCTGAGAGGGACGATTTCGTCCCGACCCTTTGAACCTGATGCGGATCATACCGACGAAGGAAGTCAAGAACTCTTTTTCGCTCCGGGAAACCCCCGAAAAAAAAGGAGTTTTCTGATGTCTACCCAGTACCAGCACGCCTGCAACGGCGTCGTCACGCCGGAAATGGCGCGCGTCGCACAACGCGAGAACCGCACGGAAAAATTCATCCTCAACGAGGTCGCCGCCGGCAGGGCCGTCATCCCCTGCAACGTGAACCACAAAAATCTCGACCCGACCGGCATCGGGCGGCAACTTTACACCAAGATCAACGCCAACATCGGCAACAGCGCGACCTCAAGTTGTCCGCACGACGAATTCGTCAAGCTCGAAACGGCGATGCGCTGCGGCGCCGATACGGTGATGGATCTCAGTACGGGCGGCGACATCCAGCTGATCCGGCGCGCGCTCCTCGCCAAGGCGACGATCCCCGTCGGCACGGTGCCGATCTACGAAGTCGTCGCCCGTTTCGGGGCGAAAAACATCTCGCGTCAGACCCTTTTGCAGGTCATCGCCGAACAGGCGGAGCAAGGGGTCGATTATATGACGATCCACGCGGGACTCAAACACGCTTACGTGCCGCTCGCCTTAAAGCGCAAACTCGGCATCGTCAGCCGCGGCGGCGCGTTGCTGGCGGCGCACATGGAGGAAAATCAATGCGAAAACCCGATCTACGAGTGTTTTGACGAAATTCTGGAAATCTGCCAGAAATACGACGTAACTTTGTCGCTCGGCGACGGATTGCGGCCCGGCTCGCTCGCCGACGCGAGCGACGCGGCGCAATTTGCCGAACTTGAAACGCTGGGTGAACTGGTTTTCCGCTGTCGTCAAGCGGGCGTTCAGGCGATGGTCGAGGGGCCCGGGCACATTCCCGCGAACGAAATTCAAATGAATATGGAGCGCGAGCAAATTCTCTGCGGCGACGCGCCGTTTTACATTTTGGGGCCCGTCGTCACCGACTGCGCCCCCGGCTACGACCACCTCGTCGCGGCGATGGGCGGTTTGCTCGGCGCGATGTACGGGGCGGCGATGCTCTGTTACGTCACCCCAAAAGAACATCTTGGGTTGCCCAACAACGAAGACGTGCACCGCGGCGTGATGGCGTTCAAGATCGCCGCGCACGCCGCCGACATCGCGCTGAAAAAACCGCAAGCGCAACAGCGCGACGACGCGATCAGCGACGCGCGCGCCGCCTTTGACTGGGAAAAACAATTTTCCCTCGCGCTCGATCCGAAGCGCGCCCGCGCGTACCGCGCCGAAGCCATCCGGGAAAGCAAAATCGATTCCGACTCAATGCACGGTTCACCCTACTGCACAATGTGCGGTCCCGACTTCTGCTCGGTGCGCCTGAGTGCGAAACTGAAAAATAAACAATAGCCGTTTTTTGCATTTACGCAAAATCAGGTATATATTATATAAATATATTTTTCGAATCGGGCAAGGAACCCTTTTCGAGCGAAAGAGATCGGAGTGAAAAATGGATAATCAGTTTACACAAACAGGTAAACGCATCCGGGAAATTCGACAGGTGCTGGATATTCCGGTAGCGGAAATGGCACGAGTTACGGGTGTATCCGAGGCCGAATATCTGGAGCACGAAGAGGGCAAGATCGACAATCCGTTTGCCTTTCTCTATTTGTGCGCAGAGCGTTTCGGGATCGACGTCAACGACCTCGTCAGCGGCGTCGCGCCGAAACTTTCCTTTTACAACGTCACCCGTTCCGGGATGGGCTTGCCGATCAAGCGGCGCGAGGAAATGGAGTATTTCCATCTGGCGCCGTTTCTGAAAAACCGCCGCGTCGATCCGCTCTTTGTCACGGTTCAGCCGCAGGACGAAAAACTGCCGATCCACCTGACGACCCACAGCGGGCACGAATTCGACTACGTCATCCGCGGCCGTTTGCGCATTCAGCTCGGCGACAAGATCGAAGTGTTGAATCCGGGCGACAGCGTTTTGCACGATTCGTCGCACCCGCACGGGATGGTCGCCGCCGGCAACAAGCCGTGCGACTTCCTCGCGATCGTCATGAAAGGCGACGGCGGCACGCTCGAAGAAGTCGAAGTCGCGCCGCACAAGATCGATACACGCAACGATTACGATTTCATCTACCGCAAGTTCATGAGCGAGACGCTCGATGACAACGGGCATCTGCAGGCGGTCGATTACCACTATCCGGAAAACTTCAACTTCGCCTACGACGTCGTCGACGCGCTGGCGGCGAAGTGCCCCAACAAGGTGGCGCTTCACTGGATCAGCCGCGACCACGAGGAAAAGATTTTCACTTTCAAGCAGATTTCCGAACTCTCGTCGCAGGCGGCGAACTACCTCGTTTCGCTCGGCATCAAAAAGGGCGATCGCGTGATGATGGTGCTGCGCCGCCACTGGCAGTTCTGGGTGCTCCAGATCGCGCTCCACAAGATCGGGGCGACGGCGGTGCTCGCCGTCAATCAGCTTTTGAAGCACGATTTCACCTATCGTTTCGACCGCGCCGGCGTCAAGGCGATCATCTGCACCGCCTACGGCGACGTGATGAAAGAAGCCGACGCCGCGGCGGCGGAATCCTCGACCGTCAAGATCAAGATCGGCGTCAACGGCACGCTCCCGGGCTGGCTCGATTTCAACGCCCAGCTCGAACTTTACAGCGACAAATTCAAGCGTCCCGCCGACCTCAAAGCGACCGACCCGATGCTGATGTTTTTCTCGAGCGGCACGACGGGATATCCCAAGATCGTCGCCCACAGTTTCAGCTATCCGCTCGGCCACATCATCACCGCGCGCTGGTGGCAAAACGTCAACCCCGACGGATTGCATCTGACGATTTCCGACACCGGCTGGGCAAAGGCGATGTGGGGCAAGCTCTACGGGCAGTGGCTCTGCGAAACCGGCATTTTCGTGTACGATTTCGACCGCTTCGACGCCGCCGACATCATGCCGCTCTTTGCCAAGTGCCACATCACGACGTTTTGCGCGCCGCCGACGATGTACCGCTTTTTCATCCGAGAAGATCTGTCGAAATACGATTTCTCGTCGCTGGAAAACGCCTGCATCGCGGGCGAAGCGCTCAATCCGGAAGTCTTTTATCAATTCCAGAAAGCGAGTAAACTTAAGATGATGGAAGGTTTCGGTCAAACCGAAAGCACCGTCATTTTGGGCAACTTCGTCGGCATGGAGCCGAAACCGGGCTCGATGGGGAAGCCTTCGCCGCTCTATCAGGTGGCGTTGCTCGACCACGACGGCAACCCGGTGCCGACCGGCGAGACCGGCGAGATCTGCGTCAAAACTGAACCGCATCAGACGCCGGGACTTTTCTTCCAGTACTTCAACGATCCCGAAGCGACCGCTTCGGCGTGGCACGACGGCTATTACCACACCGGCGATACGGCGTGGATGGATGAGGACGGCTACTACTGGTACGTCGGCCGCATCGACGATCTCATCAAGTCCAGCGGCTACCGCATCGGTCCGTTTGAGATCGAAAACGTGCTGATGGAATTACCCTACGTCCTCGAATGCGCCGTGGTCGGCGTGCCGGATGAAACACGCGGACAGTTGGTCAAGGCATTCATCGTGCTGACCAAAGACAAAACACCGAGCGAGGAATTGAAAACGGAAATCCAGGATTATGTCAAACATAATACCGCTCCTTACAAATATCCCCGCAAAATCGACTTCATCGAGTCGATGCCCAAAACGCCGAGCGGCAAGATCCGCCGCAGCGAACTGCGCAAAATCTACTGATCGGAAACAAAAAAATGGCTGTTGCAAAACCTTGACCGGCAAGCAACAGCCTTTTTTTGCCCTTTGATCTCGCATTAGCGGACGTGATAGAAACAAGAGGGGGCGTTCACGCCGCCCCTCCCGTTGGTCGGGCATGCAAATTACCTTGTTACTCCACGTCGATTTCCAACTGCCCCATCGCGTTGCAGGGAAGCGGTTCCGGCGTCGAGACCAAAACGCACTGGACGAGATAGAGCGAACGGTCGCCGTAAGAGGAGTGCGTCTTTTTGACCCGGAAAGGCCTCACCTGCGGGAAACCCTTTTTTTCGCAGTCAAAGCAGTTGGTGCGGAAGCGGTAAACCTCGCCGACCTTGACGTATTGCACGTCGCGCTCGTCAAAGTAACAGTAAACCTTGGTGCCCCGGGTGTGATCGTGGACTTCCGCCGCGACGGTGCCGGCGGAGTCGTAATCGTTGAGCGTATCGGAACAGACTTCCACAATGCCGTCATAGGGGGCGACGATCTTGTAATATTTTCCATCTTCCTCGACCAGCGCGAGCTGGCGACGCAAGACCTCGAGATGCCGTTCCGCCGCCGTCAATTCCTGTTGCTGAATGTTGATGTAAAGCGGCGCCATACCGGCTTCCAGACGCTCGATATCCTGCGCGTAATTGAGCTCGGTGTATTCCGCATCTTTCGTTTCCTGCGTCTTTTCGCGATAGGAAAGATCGGAAATGATCTGTTTTTCGTGCAGTTTCTCGTAAACCTGCTGTTCGTGGCGCAATCGGGCGGCGCGCGTTTGCGCGGCGTGATATTTGTTGGCGAGGTTGCGGTACTCGCTGGGGGTGGGGTCGATGGTCGTGAGTTGAAGATTGAATTTTTTCAGTGCGACGACCTCTTCCTGATCCACTACCGCATCGCGCGCCGCCTGCAATTTGACGCGCCACTCGTAGTCATCGTACTCCAGAATGACGTCGCCTTTTTTGACGCGGTCCCCGGTGTAGAAATTGATTTTGGTAACAAAACCCGCATATTTATTGCGCAATGAAACCATGCCGAAACCGCGCACAAAGCCGACGCCGGAAACGACTTTTTTGGGCTTGTTTTTCGCCTGTTGCGCCCCCCAAAGCCACACCGCGCCGACCACGAGCGCACCCAGCGCAAACGCGCCGCATCCGGCGAGCGCGAGCTTTTTCCAATTCATTTCACACCCCGTTCAAATATCAGACTTCACGGATGCACCCTCGAAGCCGAGGATGCATCCATCTTTTAACGCGACGTCACTTTCTGCCGATGACGAAAATCGTTTCGGACTTGACGTTCTGCAAATCGCCGGGCGCGAAATCGCGCATCGGCTCGTCGCTCACCTGCGTTTTTTTGATCTCAAACCCGTCGGGAAGCGCAACTTTCAGATCTTTAACCTGATCCCAGACGAAAATGGCGCCGCCCTTGTCGTTGATCCACGTCGTGCCGTACTCGGTCGTGCGGATGAAGGGCATCCCGGAATCGAGCGCCATCTGAATGGCGGGCAGCAATTTGCCGACGTGTTCGATCTTGGCGATCTCGCCGGGCGCGCGTTCAAATCCCTGCGCGTAGCCGTCGGTGAAGAACTTCGGGAAGCAGCCGAACATCGCAACGCGGAAGTAGTTGAGGATGAACGACGCTTCCTCGTTGGTGCCCAGATTGCTGCCGATCGTCGCAAATTCCTTGCCGCCCATCGGGACGTAGAGCTTTTCGCGGTACCAGTAATTGTCGACGACGAGCGGATTCATTCCCTCGACGCCGCAAACGATGCGGTTGTCGTGGTAAAAGCGGAAAATCGGAATCTGATTCACCAATCCGGCGTTGCTTTCGGCGCCGGCAAAGTTGACGTTGCTCGACGCCTGACCGCCCATATCCATATAGACATAACCGACGCCCGCGGCGAAGATCGACTTCAATTTGGCGTAGTACCACGTGAGGAAATCCTTGTTCGAGAGGTCGATCACGCGGTGGTTGCCGAAATAGGCGTAAATGCCGCCGTTTTCGTCGCGCATCAGCCAGTCCTGATGATTCTGAAAGACCCAGTCGCCCGTGCCCTCGGTGTAGTCGCACGCCGTCCACGGATAGGCGCGCATCCCGTTGGCGCGAATGACGGTGTAGCGTTTCATCAATTCATCGCTGTCGATGGAGTTGATCGACGAGGGGCAAAGCGGCAGATAAAAGAAACTCACGCCGAGTTTGCCGGCGGCTTTGATCGCCTCGTATTTTTCACTTTCCGTCGCGGTGTTGGTATAGCCGGCGGCGGGACGGATCGGATATTCCTGCAATCCGGCGCTCTGACGCAAATGATGGCGGACGAACTGCCACAAGGCGAGGTATTCGTTGCAGGAATTTTCCTTGCCCTCGCTGTACAACTGCCAGAAAAATTCATCCTCGACAGGCGCGTTGCGGCGGCCGATCAACTGTTTGATCGAATTGTTGATCAACTTGTCGCCTTTGCCGATCGTGTAGCGGATCTCGGTCGAGAAGGGCTTTTCGATCATCTCAGCGTAGATGCCGTTTTGCGTGTTGATGTAGCCGAAAGGCTGACTGCTGATGAAAAAGTTGCACGCTCTCGTATCGGCGGCGACTTTGCCGCTCAAATCAAGTTCGGCATAGCCGCGCGGCTCCTGATAGCAATTCATCCGGCGGCAGATGGTCGCATCGAGATCAAGTTTGCAAGTGGAAATGAGCGAGCTCACCTGCGTCGGCGCGGCGAGAATCTTCGCCTTTTGCGCGATGCCGCAATAAGTGCGGCCGTCGAGGACGAGTTTGCCGCTCTTGAAAACCCACTGCATTTTGGCGCCGTTGTCGGCAGCATAACTCAAAACCGCATACTTGCCGTCGGAAGTAAGCGCGTCGAATTTCCAGACCGTCTTGGAAACGCCGGCAGCGTGCGTATCGACCGCTTCGCTCGTCGCCGAGGTGAGCTTCTGCTGCGTCGTCGAGAGGAAAAGTTGCGGCGGCTTGAAATCGACGGCGTAGGGCTTTGCCGCCCCCGGCATCGTCAGATTGACGGAACCATTGGCGTTGACTTCAAGTTTCGCGCCGTCGGCAAAGAGCGCGACGTTGCCATCGATTTTGACCGCGCCGTCGCTGTCGGCAAGCGTCATTTCAGGCAGTGTGATCTTCGTCGAAACGGCGTTCAACTCCTGCGGCGCGGGGCACGCGGACTGGCGGTAGATGAGTTTCTGCTCGTTGAGCTTCAAACCGGCAAGTTCGTTGACGAGCGCCGCCATCAGCGCGCGGCCGTACGCCCAGCTGTAGAGCATCGCCACTTTGCTGTGGCGGCTGAAACTGTCGTTCAAAAAGAGGACGCGACCCTTGCCGATTTCCTGCATAACGAGATAGTCGGCAACGCTCTGGCCGTCTTCGGTGGTCAGCTGCGCAAGAACTTTCGCCCCCTGCTTGGCGCGGACGCTTTTATAGGCGTCGAAACTGCGCCACTTTTCCGGCAGAAACGCGAAATTTTCGCCTGCGGGACGCTGGACGAAAACGGCGCCGTCGTAATCGGCGCTTTCGCTTTCCCCGACGGGGAGCAACTCGCCGAGCGAAGCCGGCGCATTGATCGTCAACAGCAGCGTGCCGCCGTTTTCGACGTAGGTTTTCAATGCGGCAATGCGTTCCGGCGTAAAGATCTTCGCCTGATTTTCCGCGGGAATGTTGTTGATGACGACGCACTTGTAATCGGCAAGACGCGCGAATTCAACCGTGATGCCGTCGGCGGCAGGAGGTTCGACGCTGTCGTTGAGCATAGCGCGGATCGGCGAACCGCCCTCGCCCGCGAGGTGCTTGGAAGTCAGCGTCAGCACTTTGGCGCCGGCTTCGACGTAGAGGTCGCCGAATTCCGAGCCCGTCCACGGACGGCCGCCGGAAAGAACGAGCATCGGCTCGCCCTTGCCCTTCGCCTTGGGATGCGGAAACATCTTTTTCGCGACTTCCGCCGGATCCAGCTTCGGCGCGGGCAATTCCTCGATGGCGTTGATCTCCTCCTTGGCGTTGGAGGGGACAAAGCCGGCATCGGTCGTCAAAATGATCGTATCGATGCGCGCATAGGGCGAGATCGGCGTGATCTCGACCATCAGCTTGCCGGCGGGAAGCGTCAATGTCTTTTGGGCTTTTTCCCAGTTGAGCGAGGGCTTCGCCTGTCCTTCGGGGATCGCACCGTCGCCAAAGGCGCCGAGTCCCTTGTAGTTGAAGAAAAGTTTGAACTTGCGGTTGTTCTCCGCATAGCTGAAACTGCGAACCCAGACGTAATAGGTGCCGGCTTCCGACAACGTGAAGGTCTCTTTGATCGAGTTCTTGTCGATCTTGTCCGCCGCAAGCTGACAGCGTCCGGACGTATTGGCGTCCAAACTCCTGCGCCATTTTTTCAGCTCGTTGAAGTGCTCCGGCTCAATGCGGTATTCCGCCGCCGACGCCGCGAACGCGAATGCGAATGCGACGATGCCCAACAGGCAACTTAATTTTTTCATCGGGACCTCCATAATTTTTAGTTTATTATAATGTAGCTTACGAACGCTTATTTTCAAATCACACGCGGCTCTTTTGCCGATTTTCCGCAAAGGAAGTAAATCAGAAAAAAAGTTTCGCCGACCGCGACCACCGCCGCAATCACAAACGGCAGATCGCTTCGCGTCGGCGTCGCCAGAGAACTGCAGACGGGGCCGAGAAACTGCGTGATGCCGATGACGATCTCACTGACGATGCAATATTTGCCGTTACCCCCGGAATTACCGAGCGCGTGATAACTGACGTAAAAAAGCCCCATACCGAGCGCGATGCCGAAAAGGATGGATCCGGCGTAAAAACTCGCCGCACTCGTGCCAAAGGCAAAAAGCGAAAGACTGACGGCAAAGGACGCCGCAAGCGCGGCGGGCGTCAAGCGGAAACGGACCCATTTCCGCGAAAAAATGAGCAGAAAGACGACGATCCCCTCGACAAAGGAACGCGACGACAAAATGTTGGCGCGCACATCTTCGGAAATGCCGAGCACATTACCGCGAAACGTGACGCTCGCCGCCATCATCGAGAGCGCCAGCGAGATCAACCCGACCAGCACCCAGCCGGAAATAACTTCCCGCGGGATCGGCGAAGCCGCCTGATCGCAATGATTTTCCCTCTTTTCCGCAACCGGCGCTTCCGGCGCGGGCAGATAAGCGCGCGCGACCAGCATCATCACGACGGTCACAAAAACGCCGAGCAAAAAGCCGATTCCGCAAAAGAACGCCGCGGAAATGTGTCCGCACAAAAGGACGCCGAGCCCCTGCCCGATGCTGACGCCGACAAGGTAGGTCGAGACCGTCTTGACCAGATTGCCCTGATCGGGCTTGTTGCCCTGTACGCGCTTGAGTAAAAGCTGGATCGGCACCGAGTGCAAGGTCACCGCGACGTTGACGATGACGCTCCACGCGACGAGCCACCAGAAAGAATTCAAAAAGTAGATCCCCGCCACCGCCAGCGCGATCAGAATGCCGCTGAATGCGATCAAGGTCGTCACCCGCTTGGGCGTGATGAGTTTGCCGACGAGAAAGGTCGAGACCGGATAGACGATCCCGGCGGCGACGCTCGGCAGGCTGACCTGCCAGCCGCTGCCCCCCATCGCCGCGATCAACGCGGCGAAAAAAAGACCGAATCCGTGCTGGATGAAATTGACGACGATCGGGATCGAGCGCGTAAAAAACTTCAACATTTTATATACCAAAACAAGAAACAAGCCGTCTTTCAACGGCTCGTTTCAGGCAAAAAAGAGTTAGTCGACCAGTTCCAATTCGGCGACGTCCTCGGCCTTGCCCTCGGGCTTGAAGTTTTCGTCCGTCGTGAAAATGATCATATCGAAACGGGCATACTCGCTATTGGAAACGAGTTTGATCTCAAGTTCGCCCGCCTCGAGGTGGGTCTTGAGCATCGAGCGAGTCCACATCCACGTGCCGGATTTGCCGTCCGGGCTTTTCTTGTCGCCAAAGGAACCGACCTTTTTGCCGTTGAGGAAGACCGTACCCTTGCGGTTATTCTGACCGTAGGAAAAGTCGCGGACCCAGACGTAGTAGTCTCCCGCTTCCGGGATCGCCGTCTTGGCGCTGGCGGCGGCGCCCCGCTTCGCCAATTGCAGAAAAGCCCCCTTGGAAGAAGCCCCCATATGATCCACCTTAAATCCGGTATCCGTGGGAAATCCCTCGCACTCGACCATAAATTCCGTAGCGCCGGCTCCGGCCGCGAGCATCGCGGCGGCGAACATCGTCAACATTTTTTTCATTTTAAGCCCCTTGTATTTTACCCGTTTTCGGGTTATGTTTATAATCTATGCGAAAAAGCGCTATTTTGCAAGAGCGGCAAGCAGTAAAAGTTAACGAAAAAATAGTAAAATCTCACGATTGACGGTATTTTTTATGAATTCTTACGTCTATTATCCCGACCGCTTTTCCGAGGAAACGCCATTTCATCTGGAATACTTTCCGCCGGAAAAACTGATCCCGACCCACGAGATCGACATGCACAACTTTGTCCATCTCGGCGTTGTGCTGGCGGGTTCCTATGACGGCTGGGGCGACGGTTATATCCACAGCCACCAAGCCGGCAGTGTCTGGCTGACCGCGCCATTGGAACCGCACACCGCGTTGCGCCAGAGCGACGACTGCGAAGCGGTCGCCGCCAGCTTTCCGATCGAGGAACTCGGCCGCGGCTTTGCCGGGTGGAAACTCCCCTTTCTCGCGCCGTTTTCTCTCGACCTCAAACAGCGCACCGAATGTCTGAATCGCGGCAATGCGGAAAAATGCCTCGCGCTCGGCAAGGCGTTGCGCGACCTCGCCCTGCTCGCCGATCAGGATGTGTGCACGCGCTTTGAGCAATGGCTGCTCATCCACGAGATCTTCGCCGTCATTTTGAAACCGTTTCAACAGGCGGCGATCCCCGAAACCGAAGCGGGGTTGGAGCGGATCCGTCCGGCATTGGTGCTGCCGCAAAAGCAAATGGGCAAGCCGGTTTCCCTCGAAGAAGCCGCAAGGGCGTGCAATTTGAGTGCGAGCCGCTTCGGGGAATTGTTTCACGCCTATATGGGCAAGAGTTTCTGCCAATACGAGATCCGCTTCCGTTTGAGCAATGCCAAAAACCTGGTGGCGACCAGCGACCGCACCTTGAAAGAGATCGCCGCGACCTGGGGCTTTTACGACACCAGCCACTTCACGCGGCTTTTTCACCAATACTACGGGGTGACCCCGGGCGCGTACAGAAAAAACAGGAAGATCGGGAAATAAAAGGGTTCCCCCTAATTTCCGCTTTCCTTCTTTCCGGTTCCCGCCGAAAATGACGCAACGATATCGTCGATGACGTCGTCGAGATCGTGTTCAACCTGCCATCCGGTCAATGCGGTGACCGCCGACGTGTCGGGTTTGCGGCGGCGCATATCCTCGAATCCGGCGGGATACGCTTCGCAATAGGGGATGATCTCGATTGCAGATCTGCTGTGCGTCCGGTCGATCACGCGCCGGGCGAGATCGCCGATGGTAATCAATTCCGTACTGCCGATATTGTAGATGTTGCCGAAACTTTTTTCTTCGGCGAGCAACAGCAACAGCGCGCGCACGACGTCGCAAACGTGGCAGAAGCAACGGGACTGCTTGCCGTCGCCGAAAACGCGAAGCGGCGCATTTTGGAGCGCGGCGGCAACAAAGCGGGGCAACACCATACCGTAACGCCCCGTCTGGCGGGGTCCCACGGTGTTGAAAAACCGGACGATTGTACCGGGGAAGCGTTGTTTCTGGCAAAGCGCCATCAGCAGAAATTCGTCGAGGAGCTTGCCGCAGGCGTAGCTCCAGCGTGAAAAGTAAGGCGAACCGAGGACGAGGTCGTCGTATTCGGCAAAGAGATCGTTGCCGGATTTTCCGTAGACCTCGCTCGTCGAGGCGATGATCGTGCGCTTGCCGTATTGGGCGGCGGCGCCGAGCAGATTTTCCGTGCCGCGCACGTTGGTCGTGATCGAACGCACGGGGTCGTCGACGATCAATTCCACGCCGACGGCGGCGGCAAGGTGAACGACCGCGTCGGCGTCTTTGACCAACGCGGCAAGTTGTGCCGCATCGCGCGTCACATCCAATTCCACGATCTCCAACGCCGGATGATGCGCGACGGCATCGAGATTGGCGCGGCATCCGGTGGAAAAGTTGTCGGCGGCGACGACGTGACAATGCTTTGCCAGCAACGCTTCGACGAGAAAACTCCCGATGAACCCGGCTCCGCCGGTCACCAGCACCTTTTTCGGAAAATCCATTTCATCACCTTTCAGATAAACTGCAAACGGCGCCGCACCTCAAAGCGAGGAGTCGGCGCCGCGTTTCAGAAAGTTGAGTCGCCTCTATTTCTGATGATAGACCGTGTGCAGCAGGTGATGCGCCTTTTCGCTGCCCGGCTCGCCGAGATATTCCTGATAGAGTTTCTGAATATCCGGGTTGTCGTGACTGCAGCGTTTGACTTTGCGTTCATCCTCGCTGTAGAGACCTTTCATGCGCTTTTCCAGCAGGTCGTTGTCGCCGTGGAGGAAAGGCTGGCCGCCGCCGTTGATGCAACCGCCGGGGCACGCCATAATCTCGATCGCCTGGAAGCGGTTGGGATCCTTGCGAACCATTTCGAGCACCTTGCGCGCGTTGCCCAAGCCGGAGCAAACGGCGACGTTGATGCTCTTTCCGGGGGCGATCTGAACGGTCGCTTCCTTGATGCCGTCAAGTCCGCGGACGGCGCGGAAGTTGATCGCATCGCCCTCGAGGTTCTTGCCGTTGAGCATAAAGTAAACCGAACGGCACGCCGCTTCGAGCACGCCGCCCGTCACGCCGAAAATATCGGCGGCGCCGGTCGAGTCGCCCAGCGGGCTGTCGTATTCGGAATCTTCCATATTGGCGAGGTTGACGCCCGCTTCCTTGAACATCCGGCAAAGTTCACGCGTGGTGACGACGTAGTCGACGTCGCGGACGCCGTTGGGCGCGAATTCCGGACGGGCGGCTTCGTACTTTTTCGCCTGGCAGGGCATCACCGAAACGACGATGAGGTCTTCCGGCTTGACGCCGATCTTTTCGGCGTAGTAACTCTTGGCGATCGCGCCGAACATCTGCTGCGGCGACTTGCAGCTCGACGGAATGTGGAGCAAGTCGGGGAAGTTATGTTCGATGAAGTTGATCCAGCCGGGGCAGCAGCTGGTCAGAATCGGCAGATTCTTGCCGCTCTTGACGCGTTCGACGATCTCGTGGCCCTCTTCCATAATGGTGAGGTCGGCGGAGAAGTTGGTGTCGAAAACCTTGTCGAAACCGAGCGCGCGCAAGCCGGCGACGAGTTTGCCGGTGACCGGCACGCCGGGCTCAAAACCGAATTCCTGACCGACCGCGACGCGGACGGCGGGCGCGGTCTGGACGATCACGGTCTTGCTGGGATCGTTGATCGCCGCCCACACTTTTTTCACATAGCTGATACCGGTGATCGCGCCGACCGGACAGGCGTTGACGCACTGACCGCAGAAGGTGCAGCTGGTGTCGGCGAGCGGCATCAAGTTGGGCGTGCCGACCTTGGCGGAAAAGCCGCGGCCGTAGCCGGTCAGCGTGCCGACGGTCTGAACCTTGTTGCAGACCGTTTCGCAGCGACGGCACATAATGCACTTGGAAAGGTCGCGCATAATCGCTTCGCTCGAGGTGTCGACCTCGAAGTGATTGACTTCACCTTTGTACTCGATCTCGCGGACGCCGAATTCGGCGGCGAGCTTCTGCAGACTGCAATCCTGGTTTTTGGGACAGGTGAGGCAGTCCTGCGGGTGATCGCTGAGCATCAGTTCCAAGACCGTCCGGCGGGCGTTCAGCGCGCGCTGGGTGTTGGTGTGGACGACCATGCCCTCCATGACCGGGGTCGCGCAAGCGGGCGCCAGATTGCGGCGGCGCTCGACTTCGACCACGCAGACGCGGCAGGAAGCGGGCTGGTTGGTGACGCCGCAGCCGAGTTTGCAATGGCAGAGCGTCGGGATCTTGATGTTGAGTTCACGCGCCGCATCGAGGATCGTGGAACCCGCCGGCACGGAAACCGGTTTGCCGTTGATGGTGAGATTGACCATATTCATTTTTCAGTCCTTGACAATTGCTTTCTTCGGGCAGCCGTCGATGCAGGCGCCGCACTTGATGCACTTCGTCTGATCGATAACGTGTTTCTGTTTGATGTCGCCGGTGATCGCGCCGACCGGGCAGTTGCGTTTGCACTTGGTGCAACCGATGCACGCGTCGGTGATCGTCAGCTTGAAAAGTTTGCGGCAGGTGCCCGCGGGGCACTTCTTGTCGCGGACGTGGGCGATGTACTCGTCCTTGAAGTAACGCAAGGTGCTGAGGATCGGGTTCGGCGCCGTCTGACCGAGACCGCAAAGCGCGGTGTCGGCGATCGTTCGGGCGAGGCGCTCGAGGTCTTCGAGCATCGCTTCGTCGCCGTTGCCGTCGCAGATCTTTTCGAGCATTTCGAGCATACGGCGGGTGCCGATACGGCAGGGGGTGCATTTGCCGCAGGATTCATCCTTGGTGAAGCCAAGGTAGAATTTCGCCATCGCGGGCATACAGTCCTTGTCGGAAAGCACGATCATACCGCCGGATCCCATCATCGAACCGATCTTGCCGAGGTTGCCGTAGTCGATCGGGGTGTCGAGGTTTTCCTTGGTGATGCAGCCGCCGGAGGGACCGCCGGTCTGAACCGCCTTGAACTCGTGACCGCCGGAAATGCCGCCGCCGATCTCGTAGATGATTTCGCGCAACGTCGTGCCCATCGGGACTTCGACGAGGCCGACGTTGTTGATCTGACCGGCGAGCGCGAAAACCTTGGTACCGGCGTTGCCGCTGATGGTGCGCTTGAAGTTGCCCTTTTCATCGAGTTCGGGCTTCCAGTTGCCGATCTTGCTGTACCACGCCGCACCCTTGCGGATGATGACGGGGATCGAAGCGTAGGTCTCGACGTTGTTGACGTTGGTCGAGCAACCCCAATAGCCGCCGCCGATGTTCGCCGGGAAAGGCGGTTTGGTGGTCGGCTCGCCGCGGAGACCTTCCATCGAGTGGATCAGCGCGGTTTCCTCGCCGCAGACGAAAGCGCCGGCGCCGAGTTTGATCTCGATGTCAAAGCAGAAATCCGAGCCCATGATGTTCTTGCCGAGCAAGCCGCAAGCGCGTGCTTCGTCGATCGCGATCTGCAAACGGGAAACGGCGAGCGGATACTCCGCGCGGATGTAGACCAAGCCGTGCTGGGCGCCGATCGCGTAGGCGCCGATCGCCATCGCTTCGATGATGCTGTTGGGGTCGCCTTCCATAATGGAGCGATCCATGAAAGCGCCGGGGTCGCCCTCGTCGGCGTTGCAGACGATGTACTTTTCGTCCGCCTGAACTCCGGCGGCGATCTTCCACTTCATACCGGTCGGGAAACCGGCGCCGCCGCGGCCGCAGATGCCGGAATTCAAAACTTCCTGCACCACGTCGGCGGGCTTCATTTCAAAGAGGCACTTCGCCAGCGCCTGATAACCTTCGTTGGCGATGTATTCGCTGATGTTTTCGGGGTCGAGCAAACCGCAGTTGCGCAACGCAATGCGTTCCTGCTTGGCGTAGAAGCTCATCTTGGCGTAGTCGTGAATGCGTTCCTTGAGCATCGGCTCGACGAAAAGAAGACGCTCGACGAGCTGTTTGCCGACGATGTGCTTTTCGACGATCTCGGCGGCGTCTTCGGGCGTCACCTGAACGTAGAAAACGTTGTCGGGCATCACTTTGACGATCGGGCCCTGCGCGCAGAAGCCGAAGCAACCGGTCTGGATGACCTTGACGTCGTTTTCAAGACCGTGCTCCTTGATCGCCTTGCGGAGCAGATCCATCAAGTCCTTGGAGTTGGAGGCGTGGCAACCGGTACCGCCGCAGCAGAGGATCTCCTTTTTGGGGGAGTTGATGTCGTGCTTGTCGAGCAACCGGAGCGCCAGACTGCCCTTGCACGCCGCATAGGCGGCAAGCAACGCTTCCTGCGAATTGATCTTATCCATAATTTAGCCCAGCTTCTTATATTCGTTGACGATTTCGACCGCTTTCGCGGGGGTGACTTTGCCGTAGACTTTGCCGTTGATGATCATCACCGGCGCAAGACCGCAGGCGCCGACGCAACGCAGCGCGTTGATCGAAAAGAGCCCGTCGTCGGTCGGCTTGGTGTCGGCTTTGACGCCGAGCACGCGTTCGATCTCGGAAAGCACCTTTTCAGAACCCTTGACGTAGCAGGCGGTGCCGAGGCAGACGTCGATGCAGTATTTGCCTTTGGGTTCGGTGGTGAAGTAGTTGTAGAAACTCACGACGCCCGAAATCGCCGCCTCGGGCAGGAAGAGTTTCTCGGCAACATGGAGCTGGACCTCACGCGGCAGGTAACCGAAGATCGCCTGCGCACGATGCAGCACCTGGATCAGGCGACCGCGCCGACGCGGATCATCGCGGTCAATCGCAAGACCGTCGATGAAACCGTCGAGTTCGGCGAATTTGGCCGCCGCCGCTTCCGACAATTTTTTGCAACACATACTTTTCTCACCTTAATAATAGGGTTAATGGGAAATTATCGTTTCAAATTCCGGAAAAATTTGCGCAATCCGGATTTTTTCGATCCTTCTCGCTCGTTTTTGATGCGCACCGTCAGCATCGCGAGGCCGCCCGCGATCACTTCGCGCTGAACGATCACATTGTCAGGCACCTGCAAGGCGACATTGGCGAAATTCCAGATGTAGCGCACGCCCAGCGCAACCAGCCGGTCGGCGACGCTCTGCGCCGCCGCGTTGGAAACGCAGATGATCGCGATATCCGGCACCTGACCGGCGAGGCGCGTTTCCAGCGTCGCCGCGTCGAAAACTTCGCAACCGCGGATCAGCTTGCCGACTTTTGCCGCATCGCTGTCGAAAACCGTGTCGATCACGAAACCGTAATGGCTGAAATCATCGTAGCCCAGCAAGGCGCTGCCGAGACTGCCCGCGCCGATCAGCGTCGCGCGGATCGTGTTTTCCCAGCCGAGGTACGCCTTGATGTAGCGGATCAACTCGTCGATCTCGTACCCGACGCGCCGCTGCCCGGAAATGCCGGTGAGCGCGATGTCCTTGCGCACGACGATCAGCTCGATATTCATATATTCGGCAAGTTCGGTCGAGGAAACGCGGGTCTTGCCCTCCAACTGCATCTTCAGCAACTTGTGAAGATAAGTCGGCATCCGGCGGATAGTCGGCGTGTTTAAGATTTTGTCCCGTTGCATAAATAGTCCCCGATCGAATTGTCAGCAATATAAAATACTACATCGGGAAGGTTTTTTCAATCGCAAAATAATAAAAAAATATCTTTTTCTTGCATGCGCGCTTTTTTCCTTTTCCGATTCCGCGGAAGCGCCGCAAGACCCCCATTTGTATGCCCGACCA
>DCFZ01000022.1 GCA_002314455.1 Lentisphaeria bacterium UBA1791
GTCTGCCATAGTTTTTTCCTTTTTGTTATTGGGTTTTATAGCCGTAAAATTGCTGATTTGCGTAAAATCTGTATCGCGGTCGGACGTATCCGACAAGTCCGACAAATCTGACAAGTCCGACGAAATACCCGGCAAAGCCGCTTTGCCGTCACGGTGATCCAGCGTTTGAGGGTGCGCGCCGCTTTTTCAACATAGGTATACGCCATCGCCCCGGTCGAGGTGACAGAAATCCCCTTTACGCGTAATACGTGCGCGCAATCAAAAAAACTGATCTGAAAATCGGTCATATCAATAATGAAACATAAAAAATGTTTGATATAATATAACTCCCGGCGATGCAAATTGCAACAGCATTTTTGCCGCGGTTGAGAAAAAAACAAAACTAAAAGAAATAGGAGTGCCATTCATACTTCATCGCTGGTAAAATTGCTCCATTGCGCGTTATTTATCAGGAACAAAAAGCGTAAATAAAAGAACAAAAAACAATAGCCGCCACGTTTGTGACAGCTTTTAAATTTCTCCGTGAAGGCGATGTCGGTTCTGGACGCGTTTTATGAAAGGTCTTTCAGCGTCTGACGCAGATCGCCGTCGAGGTGGGCGTAGAGCGCGCGAGACGGGAACTTATCGCACAACAACTCCGCCACGTGCTTGGCGTGGTCTGCCAAAGTCCGCTGCCCGGCAGCGGGCAGTTTCGGCAGGACTTCCAACTCGAAGAGCGTACAGGCGAAGTAAATCGTCGCCATCATCTGCAACGGGGAAACAGGCAGAACCTCCTCCACCTTTTCCGCGCGGTCGAGCATCAAAACGCTCTTGAGCGGAATCGCCGTTTCGACGGGGAAAAATTCGCCTGCGAGCTTCTCGCGGCACCGGCTCCACGTCGGCAGGGGATGCGCCATGATCTTGTCGTTGGAAAAATCGAGCAACACCATATCGTCGGCGCGGCAGACACCCCCGGCGTCGCACCAGCGGCGCGCCGTCGTGCTCTTGCCGACGCCGCTTGCGGCGCAGAAAAGGACGCCCGTGCCGTCGTCCATTTCCAAAAGAGTTCCGTGGATCGGCAAAAGCGGCTGGTTTTTCAGCATCAGACTCGTCCAGCCGAGCAACATTCCCACCTGCCAGACGGCACAAAAGTGTTGATCGCGGCGGGGGATGTGCGACTCGACGCCGAATGCGGGGTATGGCGCGACCTCGCGCAGTTGAAAATCGGGACGCTCCAAAAAGCACCCTGCCCCGGAATCGGGCTTGCGCACACTCAAACGGGCGTCGCATGCAAAATCGCTTTCATCGGTCAGCGTGCCGCCGGTCAATTTCTGCAAGGCGGCGAGGTCGAACGTATTTTCAGCCGTTGTATCGGCTATTTTCATCGCGATGTTTTCGCGAATTTGCCAAGTAAGCGTCGTCATTTTTCCGTGATTGAATTATAAAACAAGAAATTTTTTAAATATAAACCTCTTGGGTGAAAATTGCAACAATCTTTGGCCAAAAAGAGCCGCGCGCGGGATAGATCGCTCAACGGAGTCGTAGGATTCCCAACTATTTGAGTTCGACCGTCTTTTCCTGTGTCTTGCCCGCGGCGTCTTGCCACGTCAACTTGTAAGTTCCCTTGAAACCGCGGAAGGCGATCTTGCCATTGGGGTCGGCTTTGACCGTCAAATTCGTTTTCCACTGGTGGTTGATGAGGTCGTCAAGCGCAAAGTAGACCGGCTTTTTGCTCATATCGGGCCGCAAAATGCCGGAGGGGAAACATTCCATGTGACTGCGGAAGTCGACGGTATTCCACCAGGTGATGCCATTCATCGCCGGCAGGCTGAACCACAATCGGTACAAGTTGTAGGCGAGCACCGCCTGCTGCGCTTCGCCTTTGATGTCATTAGAAGGCGCCATGAGCGTGATCTCGCTCAAATGCATCGGGAGCCTCGTGCGGTCGAGGATCTCAAAGGTTTCACGTACCATTGATGGCGATTGCATATTCTCCGTCCCCATCGCCATACCGAGGGTCTGCTTTGGGCTGAAAACGTGCATTTGACAGCCGACCTGGTCGATCTTGGCGCCGCGCTTCAACAAGTCACAAATCTGATTGGCGTAAGGCTCCGCCGCAGCGTAATATGGCACGTCGTTGATGTTGAGTTTTGCCTTGCCGGGCAGATGCGCCGCCGCAATCTTGAAACTCGTGTAGGTATAATCGCCGGGCATTACGCCAAAATAACTTTTTGTGATCTTGCCGCCCGGAATCATGCGCGGGGCTTTCCCCATCCGCGGAATGTAAACCGTATCGTTGGCGCTTTCGTTGACCACATCCCAACTGTCGATGCGGTCGCCGTATTTTTTACAGATGCCGATGATGCGCTCTTTAAAAACATCATTGACAAATTTACAGTAATCGGGGTACTTTTCGGCAAATTCCGTCTCGGAAAGATCCCCCATTAGACACCAGTAACTCATAAACCCGATCTTTTTCGTCGCAGGATCGGCGTATTTAAATTCCTTTTTGAAAAATTCTGATTCGGTGACCTCTTTCGGGATCGCGTCCCAATACCATTGCGGTAACTGGAAATTGCCGCCCCAGACCAGCGGATGCCCATGTTTACGAATGCCATTCGCGTCGCAAAAGTCAAGCAACGGTTTGACCGCCGGCTTGCGGTAGAAGCGGTACTTCCACGGCTTTTTGCAGTTTTGCCAGAATTGCGGCGTGTTGTCCGGCGTTACGTCGTCGCGGTACCAGCCGCGCTCGGGTTCGTAGTCTTTCCAGTAAAAAGGGATCGTCGCCGAGTTGAAAAGCTCTTTCCACATCGCCTTGTACTTCACGTTCGCCTCGTCGCTCGGGAGCTGGTCAAAGTCGAAAATGTGCGCGCCGAAATAAAAGGCGTGGCGCGTCTGCTCGACTTTGACCTCCGTTCCGGCGGGGATGTTCAACTCAAATACGCCGTCGGCTTTGCGGTATTTCTCAATGTCGCGGTCGATGCGCGATTGTTCTTCGGCATTCCAGAGCTTGAAATACTTTTCGCCCATCGCGTACTCGTAATCCTTGATGTCGAACTTCTTTGTCGGCTGTCCGTATAAACACCCCGCCGCCAAGAAAACAACCACGGGAAGCAACCATTCGTTTTTCACGGTATCCCCCCTTGTGAATTTTTATTTTGTCGTTTTGGATTTCAAAACCAATGCCGCATGCGCCGCATAAGCGCGACGCGGGTCGTTGGCGTAGGCTTCCAGCGTTTTCCTGGCGACGCCGTCGACGTCGCCGAGATGGTACAAAGCGCGCGCAAGCGAAAGTTCCTTAAGACAGCGCGTGCGTTCAAAATCCGATGCGCCCGCCGCCCCTTGATAGGCTGCCGCATTGGGCGATTTGAATTTGTACACATCGTACTCCGAAATGGAGGGAATGCCGTCCTTTTCCAGACTGAACGCATGACCGCTCACGCCGGGAAGCGCCAAAAGTTTCGCGAGGATCGGCGCCGCCTTGGGATCATTGACCGCTTCAAAATATATCGCGACCGCCCGATAGTGCGAGTATTCGCTTGTGCTGTGAAGTTCTGACGCCAAACGCGCCACCGCATCGAATCCGGCATGCGATTTCGATCTCGCAAGCGCGATGATGTAGCTGTCGATCTGACTCACGGGGCGACCGAATTGATCCATTCCGCGATACTGCCACCCCTTGTCCCACTTCGCATCTTTCAACGCCGCAACGAGCGTCGCTTCACCGGCATTCGAGCCGAGCATTCCGAGCACATGGGCGTAGCGAAGCCTGGCGTCGTCCTTGCTCTTGGCATAGGCTTTTTCCAGAAGCGGCAACGCGCGCGCCGGATCGGAAAAAACTTCCGCAAGGCCTTGATAGTCATTCGCGACCGCCGCGACCGCCTTTGCCATACGTTCATCGGAAACGGGAAGCGTGTCTTGCGCCGTCAAAACCCATTCCGGCACAATCCCTTTGCGGACAAGGTCGCGCTGCAAAGCTTTCACATCAATATCTTGGAGCGCCTTGTCCTCATTGAGGGCGTGTTCGCACGCTCTGCCGGCGACAAAACCCTGATTCTGCACGTCGCCGATCATCCGCAAAATCGGCATCGCGTCGCGGCTCGCCGAAAGGCCAAGCCCGACCACGATCAAATTGGCGGTCTTTTGCGGCAGCAGCGCGCGATAGGGCAGATTCACCGTAAGCGGCTTATGCCCGGTCGACATGAGGAAAAATTGCGGATCGACGGTCTGTCCGTGCGTATCGAAATTAGAGCGCGTGATGCAGACGATATCCGGATAGGTACGCTCCAGCAACACGTCCTGCGGCGTCACGCGGAAAACTCCGCAGAGGCGGCGGCGTTCGCGCGAGTCGACCATCTGCGATTGATCCCAGAATCCGGCATTTTCCTGATATGAAAGTCTGCCGCGAAGCGAAAGATACCAGAGATCGTCGGCGTCGCAGTCGTTGACAAAAGTCCAATCCAGATTCAAGTAACTGAATCCGAGCTTTTTGCGCATGAAGCCCGCCCCCTGCAACGAAAGTTCCTCCGCATTGATGAACTCCGTTTCTTCGCCCGCCGCCGCGGCGACGTCGCAGTTGCCCGTCGCATCAATGACCATCTTGACGGGAATGCGCGCCGGGAATCCCTCCGCCAGCATCACCTTGAGCGCGGTGATGCGGTCGTTTTCCCTTTCAACGCCATAGACAAAGGAACCGAGCACGATGGTCGCCCCCTGCCGGAAGCAGGTCGTGCGGAGGTAGTTTTCCTTGTTCTGCGAGTGCACAAGACCGCCGGATCCCTGGAGCGCGCGGTCCAATTCCGCCGTGAAGCCGACGAGATTGCCGAAACAGTATTTGCCGATCTGACCTTCCGTCGAAACACCGCCGAGACGGTAGCTGTATTCAAAGCCGATCGACTTCATACTGCTGCGCGACGCGGCGATGAGCGCGGGCGCGCCGCCCGTACCGAGTCCGACGACCGCGCAGTCATACGCGTCAGACAAAGGCGGCGCGACTGCCGGTACAGGTGCCCCGGGATTTGCGTTTTTAGCATATTCAGCGGCATCGACGCCCGCATAGTAAGGATGACGGTCGGCGAGCGGTCCTGCCGTAAAAACGCCGGGCGCGTCTTTTTCCAATTTGTCGGGCGCATCCAAGAGACAGGTCTCGGCGCTTTCAAACTGGGTATTCGTCCACGTTTTTTCGCGTGCGATCTCTTCCATCGCGGCGTAACTCCACGGGGAACCATCCGCCATCGGGACGTTGAATGTGCACTTCCAGAGAAACCCTTCCCGCAGCCGGGCGTTTTTCTGATAGGTACCATTGATCTGGTGAATGCCCGTCGAGGCGATCTTTTCGACAATCATCCCGTCCGCCTTGGGCTCTTCGCCGGAAACAACGTAGCGCGTCACTTCGTATTTCCCCGCCGGGAAAGATTTGAAAACACTGCCCGCCGCCTTTGCCGCGTAAGCGCGTTCCGTCGCATCGACGACCGCTTTGGCGGCGATGAATTTTTCACCGGAACGGTTGACAATCGTCACGCCTGCCACCGCGCCGTTCTCGTCTTTGACGATCTCTTTCACATAAGTCCAGGTGCGGAATTCGATTTTCTCATCCAGCAATCTGCGGTCGAGCGCCTTGCGAACGGCGAGCGGCTCAACGACCTTGCCGTCTTTTGCCGAGAGGATCAGCTTTCCCGCCGTATCGCACCCCAGCGCGTGCCGCGCTTCAAAGAGTACGACACGGGCGCCTTTGGATTTTGCCGCCCACGCCGCCTCGACACCGGCGTCCGTTCCGCCGATGACGACCACGTCCACGTTGTCAAAAGCACTGCAGACGCCGCAAAGAGCGACCAATCCGCATAAAAAAATCCGATGTGTTTGCCGGGATCCCGTCATTGCCGCCACCCTCTTTCTGATTTCAAGTTTGGGATTAAACGCTATACTATATATTGCCGCGCCACAAAAATCAATGGTAATTTTGCAGTCTTTCATTGTAGTTTCGTCTCGACATATCAGGGGATTGATCTCTGCTCCGCCGTCGGGGAAAAATGCGCCACCTGCGGCGGTTGAAATTCCGATCGGCATGGTGCATGAAATCAAAGCATATTTGCAATTCTCGCGTTTGAAGTGTCGGCTCTTGGGTTTTGTTTCGCAAAAATCCCTCGATATTTCCGATTTTAATGCCGTTACCCGTAAAAAAAATGTTTTTTGAAATAATTTTTTATTTTTTATTTGACAAATCCTTTTTTATGATGTAGCTTAAGAACCAGAGCCCAATACAGATTGCTTAAAAAAACCAAAAAAAGGAGAGAGTGTTATGTATTGCCGCAATTGTAATCAAGATTGTCCGACCTCGACTTCGGGACTCAATCAGACGGGCATTCTTTTGTTTGTCGTGCTGATCCTTTTCTGCCTGCCGCTTTGCTGGTTGCCTTTTGTCGTCGATTCCTGCAAAAAGCACATCTGCAACAAGTGCGGTTTCCCGCTGGATTGAAACAGCAACGCATATTTATAACCGCAGTCCTCTGCGGTTATGCGGTATGGAACCTTTTCTTTTTAATTCAAGGAAAGGTTCCTTATTCTATCTTTACGGCATTGACAGGACTTCCCTGTCCCACGTCCGGAATGACTCGTTCGCTCAAAGCGTTGCTTCGCGGTGATTTAGGAACGTCATTCCTTTACAATCCCTTTACTGAAATTTTTTTCTTGTTGCTCTTGCTTTCCGCGGTCGCAGTTGTGCGGTGCCTTGTGCATCGGAAACCGGTTATGCTTCCAGCTTGGCTTGCCTCGGGATGGTTCGTGTCGCTTGCGCTCGCTTGGGTCGCAAAATTTTTGATCGGCCCGAAATACTGGTAAAATCGGCGGCAGTCCCTTGGGTGTCACACCGTCACGGAATCCCTTCCCTCTGAATTTCAATATTCACTTGACGTCAAACCGCGCGGGATGAAGCAGAATTTGAATTTTTATGTCGCAAATTTTTTTGCCGTTGAAAACGGCTTTACATCATGCTATATTATTGACAAAACAGATTTCAATTACCAAAGAAAGGATGGATAAAATGGGACTTTTTTCCTGCAGCTGCCCGAAATGCCAGAATTCGTTACAGTGTGAAGAGATCGAGATCGGAGAAACCATTTCCTGCCCGCTGTGCGGGGAAAACTTTATCGTGGAAAAACCGACTCCGGCTTCGTCGGCAAAAACAACGAAACGGATCGTCACGATCACGCCGAGAACACCGTCGCGGCAGATTCCCCCGCCTTATACTTCTTACGCCAAAGGAAGCGGGGATGGAAAATCTGTTTTTGATCCCTCGGGTGTCGAATTCAAGTTGCCGGTATTTTCCCTTTTGATCTACGTCGCCATAGGAATTCAGCTGGTTGTGATGGTGCTTGTTTTGTTTTCGTTTGCGATTAATCTCATCGAACTCAACTTGCTCATCACCTTGCTGACCTCGATTCTGATAATGATGCTCTTCCAATTCGGCATTGCACAATTGATCAATTTTGTCGCCAAAATCTGCTATAACAGCAATTACATGATACAACTCTTACAGCAAATAAACGCAAAAACACAAAAATGAATATTATTTCTTTGTGAAATATGCCGAGATGGACTCCTGAGGCGGATACACGATGGAAACTTGGGCCTATGTCGGGAAAGACGATGTCGGTTTTTACGTCCGCATACGGCCATGGTCTGACCATCGCAAAGACACTTGGATTACGCTCCGGTAGCACATGGGATGCTGAAACGCAAAAGCAGGTGCAAGTCACCTGCTTTTTTTATTTGCCGAAATAGGCGTCGATCCGCTTTTTTGCGTTTTCCTGAATATTGCGGTAAAAGAAATCCCAGTCGTTAAAGTGAAAACTTTTGTCGCCGAAAAAGGGATTTACCGGCAGCGGTTCGACGTCGCCCTCGCAGACGAGCGTGCCGCGTTTCAGGTCGATTTTGGCGCCGACTTTGCCGGGGACAAGCCGCCGCTGCCACGTGCGCGGATCAATTTCAAGCGCGCCGAGATTTGCCTTCCTCCCCGCCGGCGTCTGATCCGTTTTCCAATTGAGCGGATTGATGTTGAAAGACCCCTCATTGACACAGCAATGGTGCATTTGCGCGCCGGGGCCTTCCGCATTCCACGAGATGAGGACATTGACATCGCGTTCGCCGGTCGCTTTTTTGATGTGGGGATTCTGCCGGAACCACGATTCGGGGAAATAGCACCCGATGGCGTAGCAGGCGATCATTCGCTTTAAATATTCGGGGTGAATTTTCATATATTCGGCAAGCACGATCTTGAGCAGAAACGCCCCTTGCGAATGGCCGGCGAGAATAAAGGCTCGACCGCGATTATGATATTTGAAATAATGATCGAGCGCCGCGTAGACGTCGGTGCGGACAACGGAAGTTTTGAGCATTTCTTCAAATTTCACCGCCCCGGTCGAAAGCATGATGCCGGGCAACGCGATCTGCCGGTAATAAGGCGCGTAGACGTTGGTGTATTTCGCCATGCACTCCGCGCTTCGCAAATAGTTGAAAAGCGCCGTGCGCTTCATGGAGGGCGTGACTTGGGCAATGATTGTCAGCGTGCGATCCGGTGCGCTTGTCGGGTATAGATAAAAGAGATCCACGCCGCGGTCGGATTGGACGTTGTCGCCCAAAAACATCCAGTTGTCGCGCCGCGAATAATCCAGCGCCTTGCCCGTGAGCGGCAAAACGTTTTCTTTGGCAAAGCCGAGTGCAACCCAGCACAGCGTTATCCCGATCAGCGCAAATTTTTTCATACGAAAACATTCCGGTTGCTGAAATTTGTTTAATCTACATTTCCCGGCGTAAAAAATCAAGCGTAAATCAACCTCACCGCTTGCATTTTGCATTTTTTTGATATACAATATATGAGTAAAAATTTCCGTAACAACACGATATGAAAAAAATTTTCTGTTTTAAAATCTTTGTGATCGCCTGGGCATTCGTCCTGCTAATTGGTTGCACGAGATCTCCGGCAGATACCGTAAAGGAATGGCGCAACGCCATTTTGGATCGCGATGTAAAAAAAGCCGATCAATACTCCACCGCCGGAACGCACGAGAGCAATCAATGCCTCGTCTGGATGCTCGACATCACCAAGACCGATACCTCAAACGCAAAGAGGGCGCTCAACATTGTCAAAGAGGAAATCAACGGCAAAAAGGCCGTTGTTGAGCTCCTCGGTGACGACGGCAGCCGGCAATCCTTTTGTCTGGTCAAGGAAAACGGCGAGTGGAAAGTCGATTTCAAGCTTGAAATGCCGTCCATCCAGTTGCCGCAAGGAGATTGAAAAACCTGCTTCTCCAAGCGGCAGCTTCTTTTTTTGCCGTTACGCCGTTTTTTCCTTGCACAAAAGAGGTTTTTGCGCTATATTTATATTGTCAAACCGCCAAGTAAACAGAAGGATTTTTCGATATGGCAAACACCTTGCAGCCGTTGCCGCGCATCGCGGCATTTGAGAAACTGGGACTCGGGCTTTTCGTTCACTGGGGGCTTTATTCCCAGCTCGGCACCGGCGAATGGACGTGGAAAATCCACGAACGTCCGCGCGAAAGTTATTACCGCCTCGCCGAAACTTTCACCGCCGCCGATTTCGACGCCGAAGACTTGGCGCGCACGGCGAAAAACGCGGGGATGAACTACATCGTCCTCACCACCCGTCACCACGAGGGGTTTTCGCTTTACGACACCTGCAATTTGAACACCTACGACGCGCCGCACAGCCCGGCGAAGCGCGACCTTGTCCGCGAATTCGTCGACGCCTGCCGGAAATACGACGTCGTGCCTTTCTTTTACCACACGACGATCGACTGGCACTGGGAAGACCGGCAGACCTTTGAGCTTTCGGAAGAAGACTTCAAGCGTTACCTCGATTACTTGTGCGATTCCGTCGAGATCCTCTGCAAAAACTACGGCAAGGTCGGCGGTTTCTGGTTCGACGGCAACTGGTCGCGTCCGCAGTCGGACTGGCAGCTTGACCGTATGTACGGCATCATCCGGCGTTATCAGCCCGATGCAATCATCGTCAACAATACGGGCTTGGAGCATCTCGGCGAATACGGTCACCCCGAGGTCGACAGCGTCACGTTTGAAAACAACGCGGCAAAACCGATGGACCGCTCGCACAGCAAAAAATATGTCGCTTCCGAAGTCTGCAAGACGATGAACGCCCATTGGGGCCACGCCGAAAACGATTTCGCTTTTCTCTCGCCGCACAATCTGATCGAACGCGCCGCCCACAGCCGCGGTTGCGGTGCGAACTTCCTGCTCAACATCGGCCCCGAAGCGCAGGGGCGGATCCCCGATTACGAACGCGCCGCACTCGCGATTCTCGGCAAATGGACGAAACTTTACCGCGAAGCGATCTACACGACGCATCCGGTGGAAAATCTGAAGTATCCCGGTCGCGACTTTATGTTGCAGGAGGGCAAAAACTACTATTATTTCGCCTTTGACCTCGACCGTCTCGGCGACGCCAATGTCACCGTCGGGACGCGCAGCAGCGCCTTCCGCGGCGCCTACGGCTTTATGCCGACCGTCAAAAAGGCGTACTGGCTCGACGATGACAAAAGCGAAGTTCCGGTCGCCCAGAAAGAGGGGCTTTTGAGTTTCTACGCGGCGGGCTTCCCCTACGGAATGGATACCGTCGTGCGCGTGCTCAAAATTGAAACGGAAAACGAATAATGAAAAAATCGGTTTCCGCGTTATTACTCGCCGTGCTCGCCGGATGTTGCATGGATCCCGCGCGGCAGGAATTTCAATCGCAATACCGCAAGTTGTGGGATCAGAAAATCACCGTCGACGAGCGTACAAAAATTGAAAACGCCATCCTTGCCGAAGCGGACAACATGCCCAGCGGTGAGGAGTTCATCTTTTACACGCACGAACGGATGACGCCCGATGAGATCGCCGATTTCCGTCAGAAATACGCGATCCTTGATTTTTACGAGGATGCCTTTGATCGCGTGCTCGACGGCGTCAAAAACGATTGCGTCGAACCGGGCAAACTCAACTTTTACTATCTGTACAATATGGGCTTCGTCGTCAAGACCCCGACGGCGACTTTCGGCGTCGACCTCTGCCACCGGCGCGCGGCGGAATTGGTGCCTTACCTTGATTTCGCCGTCGTCACCCACCTTCACGAAGACCACACCAGCTGGCATTTCCTGATGGCGATGAACCGGGCAAAGAAACAGGTCTACTGCAACTTCTGGAGCGGTTCCGGGGCGAAACTTCCTTACGAGTACGGCTACTCCAAGGAGCCTTACCGCGAAGTCAAAATGCCGACGGTGACGCTCCGCACCTACGAAGCCGACCATCTGCTTTACAAGTGGTACAAATTCAACATGCCGGTCGAGATCGTCTGCAAGAGCGGCGACCGGGAATTCGTCCTCTTTTCAGGCGGCGACAGTTGTGACACGATGCAGTGGAAATGTCAACAAGCCCCCGACCTCGCCATTGTCCATCCGCGCGTCGGCGGCGACATCATCCACGGCTCGATGCTCATCAAGGCGAAACTTACGCTGGTCTGCCACCTGTTGGAAATGCAACACAGCCCCGCTTCGCGCTGGCCGTTTGCCGTCGGGTACAGCGAACAGCATCTATTGTTGCTCAACCATCAGCGCGGCGCCGTGCCGCACTGGGGCGACAAGATCGTATTGCCCTTTACCGACGACAGCGTCGGCAACTTTAATTTGCATGTTCCCGCATTGCCCGCAAAAAAACCGGTGCGCATCATGCCGGTCGGCGACTCGATCACGCGCGGCAATTTCATTGCCTTAAGCAACAATCACCACGCCGACGTTTACGGCGGCGGCTACCGCAAATTGCTCCAGGAACTCTTAAAAGCGGAAAACTTTTCCTATCAATTCGTCGGCGAGATCGCCTATTGGGCGTATGGCAAAACCGGCGACTGCGATCCTGAATTCCAGCGTTATCATCACGGGCTTTCCGGCTTCGGCAACCGCGCGATCCGCGAGGGAATGGCGTTGCCGCCCTCGGATATGAAAAAGATCGCCCGTCCCGAAAAAGCGATCCGGGCGCCCGGCATCGTCGAAGCGATCGAGCGCTGGTCGCCCGACGTCATTTTGCTGATGGCGGGCAGCAACGGCTTCAACGCGGCGGAACGCACATTGCTCATCCAGACGATCGCCGACCATTTTGACGGCGTCCTTTTTGTCGCAACGATCCCGCCGCAGTGCGCACCGCGCCCCGCGTTTGAGATGGTCGACAATTACAACGCCACGCTCAAGGCGGATCTCGCGAAAATCAAAAATCCCAAGTGCAGAATCTACATCGTCGACATAAACCACGCGCTGACGACAGCGGATCTGCTCCCCGACGGCGTGCATCCGCTTCGCTCCGGCGAAGAAAAGATCGCCCGCAAGTGGTTCGAGGCGCTGATGGAGCACCGTCAGGAAATCGAAAAATAACCCGATTCCGCAAAAAAACGGTTGCGCAACAAGATCAGGTGCGCAACCGTTTTTGCGTATAAAATGATGGCGTCGCGGGGGAATGGTTTATTTCGTCACCTTGACTTTGCGGGGAAGCGTCGTCCGGCAGTAGGAAACATCCGGATAGCCGAAAAGCAGTACGTAACCGATGCGGTAATCGCGCGGCACGGCGAGCAATTTTTTCATCGCCCGGCTGAAGCGGATGGCGTAAAAGGCAAATCCGCACCAGCAACAACCGATCCCGAGCGATTGCGCATAAAGTTCAAATTGCGCCAATGCGATGACGGGATCAACGGCGGCGCACGGCGCGTTTTTGGGCGTCAATGCGACGATCATATGGGGTGCGCCGCGAAACACGAGGTCGCGATCAAGATCGTCGAGGTAACGGCTGATCTTGGGGTAAAAGAGTTTCAGCAAGCCGCTGCGAAGCAGAAAGTTCAACTGCTTGCGGTTGAGCGCGCGAAATTCATCCATTTCGGTGCGCGTTCTCACGACGGCAAAGCGCAGCCGGTGATCGTTGCACCCCGTCGGCGCATAGCGCAAGGCGTCGATCAGTTTTTCCAGCGTCGCGCCGTCGACTTCCTGCTGTTTGAAACGGCGAATGCTCCGGCGGCGGCGCAAACTTTCCAGCATCGCTTCCGGCGACGCCCCCTGCCCGACGGGCGCCGTCATTTCCGGCGTAACGCCGTCGACCGAAACCGCGCCGGCAGGACAAACGGCAAGGCAATGCTGACAGCCAATGCAGTATTTTTCATTCCCCGGGGCGATGAAAGGGCGTTTTTCCCCCCGTTGCAAAACTTTGACGATGCAATCTTCGACACAGCGGAAGCACCCGATACAGCGATCGGCATCAATGGTGACCATAACAGATAAACCTTATAAAAATTCCAACTTGTACCATCTATAAAATAGCGCCGATCGCAAAAGATTGCAAAAAAGCAAAACTGCGGTTATATTAAGAAAAACACTTTTCAGGAGTAATCACAATGCCTCTTTTCGGCGGAAAAAGCCCTTCCAAGTCGGGTGAACACAAAATGGTCATCCCGCAAGGGTCATGGGTCAAGTGCAAAAAGTGCGGTCACACGCTCTACACGGATCGGTTGGCGGACAATTTCAACGTCTGCTGGAACTGCAATTTCCATTTCCCGCTCGACGCCGAAGAGCGGATCAAGCTGTTGACGGACGAAGGCAGTTTCTGCGAGAGCGACGCCGACTTGAGATCCGTCGACGTGCTCCAATTCAAAGATTCCAAGCAATATTCCGAGCGCCTTGCGGAAAGCGAAGCAAAATCCAATCTCAAGGATGCGGTCGTCTGCGGCAAGGCAACGCTCAGCGGTCACGCCTTTATGCTCGGCGTGATGGACTTCCGCTTTATGGGCGCGTCGATGGGGTCGGTCGTCGGCGAAAAGATCACCCGGCTCTTTGAAACGGCGCTGGCGCAGAAACTCCCCGTCGTGATGGTGACTTCTTCCGGCGGCGCCCGTATGCAGGAAGGAATTTTGAGTTTGATGCAAATGGCAAAGACCTGCGGCGCGGCGGAACGGCTCGCCGAAGCGAAATTGCCCTACATCGCAATCCTGACCGACCCGACTTACGGCGGCGTGACCGCGAGTTTTGCGACCGTCGCCGACGTCATTCTCGCCGAACCCGGTGCGATGATCGGCTTCGCCGGCCCCCGCGTCATTCAGGAAACGACCAAGGCGCGGCTGCCCGAAGGCTTCCAGACGGCGGAGTTCCTGCTGAAAAAAGGACTTGTCGACCGCATTGTCGAGCGAAAAAATCTGCGTAAAGAATTGGCAACTTTACTTGATTTTTTCATCAAACGGTGATATTTTAACTTTTGCCGCCGGGGTGGACCTCGTGCGTTGTCAAAAATGCCAACCGGGTCAGGTGGGGAACCAAGCAGCCCTACGCACCTTTTGACAGGCCACGGGCAATCTGCTCCGGCGGCTCTTTTTCTATTATTTTGAGCAAAGGAACCCCGCAGATGTCCAGAATTGACGGTCGTGCCAACGACGAATTGCGCCCTTGGAATTTTACGCTTGATTTTATGCGCCACCCGGCGGGTTCCGCCTTGCTTTGCTGCGGCAACACACACGTCGTCGCCGCCGCCAGCTTTGAGGACAAAGTCCCCGGCTGGATGAAAGCGCAAAAAGTTCCCGGCGGCTGGATCACCTGCGAGTACGGCATGCTCCCCGCTTCGACCGGCGATCGCATGAAACGCGAAGCGTCGCAGGGCAAACAAGGCGGCCGCACCGTCGAGATCCAGCGGCTGATCGGCCGTTCGATCCGTATGGCCGCCGACTTGCAGAAACTCGGCGAAAAGACCGTCTACATCGACTGCGACGTGCTCGACGCCGACGGCGGCACCCGGTGCGCCGGGATCACGGCGGGCGCGCTCGCGCTCGCGCTGGCGTGCAAACGGCTCTATTTGCCGCAGGAAACGCCCTTCAGGGAACTCGTTGCGGCGGTCAGCGTCGGCGTCGTCCGCGGCGAAGCGATGCTCGATCTGTGCTACGAGGAGGATTCCTCCGCCGAAGTCGATATGAATGTCATCATGACCGAGTCCGGCAAATTGATCGAAGTGCAAGGCACGGCGGAACACAATCCCTTTGACCGCAAGCGGCTCAACGAACTGCTCGACCTCGCGGAAGCCGGCTTGAAGCAGATTTTCACCAGACAACGAGAAGTTTTGGAGCAAAGCCGATGAGCGAATATCAGGTCATCGCCCGGAAATGGCGTCCCCAGAAATTTTCCGACGTGGTCGGGCAACAGCACGTTGTCAGGACCTTGTTGAATGCGATCATTTCCGGTCGTACCGCTCACGCGTATTTATTCGTCGGTTCGCGCGGCATCGGCAAAACGACGCTCGCGCGCATTTTCGCCAAGGCGCTCAATTGCGAACACCCGGTCAACGGGGAACCCTGCTGTCAGTGCGCCAGCTGTCAGGCGGTCGCCGAGGAGCGCACGCTTGACATCATTGAGATCGACGCCGCCAGCCGCAACAGTGCCGCGGGCATGCGCGACCTCGCCGAAGAGGTGTTGACGCGCCCCGTCGGCGGGAAATACAAGATCTACATCATCGACGAAGTCCATATGCTTTCCAACGCCGCGTGGAACGTTTTGCTGAAAACCGTCGAAGAGCCCCCTGCTCACGTTAAATTCATCTTTGCGACGACGGAAGTTCACCTGGTTTTGCCGACTATTTTGTCGCGCTGTCAGCGTTTCGATCTGCAACCGATCCCGACGCGGCTGATCGCCGAACGGCTCAAGCTCATCTGCGAGACCGAAAAGATCGCAATCGACGCCGAAGCGCTCGGGGCGATCGCCCGCGCCGGCGAAGGCGGCATGCGCGACGCCCAGTCGCTGCTCGATCAAGTGATTGCATTCTTTGCCGATGGTTCGGGCAAGGCGATTACGGCGGATCAGGTGCGGTCGCTTTTCGGCTTGACCGACCGCAACGAACTGGAAAGTCTGATCCGTGCGCTGTTGCTCAATCAGCCGGGCGAAATGATCCAGTTGATCAACCGTCAGAGCAAGCGCGGGAAAAATCTGGAAACGCTTTTTGAAGATCTTTTGGAAACGCTTCGCGCCATCCAGCTGTGCCAATTGTTGCGCAACCCGTCGGAAGTGCTCGACGAAAGCGACGAAATCATCGCGCGCGATGCGGCGATCGCCAAGGCGGCGCCGGCGGAAGCGTTGCGCATTTTGCTCGAGATCCTCGCCCCCGTCGGCAGAGTGTTGCACGAAGCGGTCAACAAGCAGATCTACCTTGAGACTTTGTTGCTCAAAGCGATGCACGAAGCGCATGCGGTGCGCATCGAAGATGTTTTGACGCGCCTCAATCAATTGCGCACGGCGGGGGAATTGAAATTTCTCGATCAGCTCCCGACCGGCAAACCGGTTGCGCTGGCGGCATTCCCCGAGCCGTTGCCGGAAAAACCGCAAGTCAAGGAGCCGGAACTGCCGGTCATCCCCCCTGCCCCCGAAGTCGTTGTCGACGAGGAGCCGCAGGAGCACGTTGAAAGCGCCGCGCCGGTCGTCGAAACGCCGGTCGCGCCGGAATCGCAGGAAGCGTGTATTCCTGAAGCGGAAGTTATTGCCGACGAAAAAGATACGGCATCAGCCGTCATCGAGGAAGTCCCCGTAGACGAGCTTCCCGACGAGGTGCCGCCCGCCCCGGTGCAAACGCAAGTTGAAAAAGCACTCCCCCCGCAGACGGATGAAAGTTCCGACCGGCTCGCGCCGCAGGAAAAATCCCGTCTGCGCCAGAGCGTGCTCTCGATCGATCCCGAGGCATTAAAAAAGGCGATGTCGGAACCCGACATCGCCGAAACGGCAGATCTTTTTGACGCCAAAGTGACCGACGTTCACCGTCCGGTCGACCTTTAAGGGGCGTTACTTCAACTCCGCGCACATCGTGCCGCGGATCTCGTCGGCGAGCAAGCCCTCCTTGTCCGCAAGAAAGTCGATGAGATAGCGTTGCTGCATATGGTAATCCAACGCCGCCTGATTGCGCCATTGCTCGTAGATCATAAAAAGGTTGTCAACGCCGGTCGCCTCGTGCAGACGATAGCAGATGTTGCCCTCTTCCTGCCGCGTCTTGGCGGCAAGTGCGATCAGCGCCTGACGCAACGCTTCCTTTTTACCGGAAGCTGCGTAGATCGGGCAAAAATTTGAAAGTTCTTTCATTTTGTTATACTCCTAATCTTCCTGTTCACCGGTAAAGCCCGCTTCGTCCTGCAGCAGACGCTTCAATTTCGTCAACGCCTGATTCTGGATCTGACGCACGCGCTCGCGGGTACGGCCGATTTCCTGACTGACCTCTTCCAGCGTCAGCGGGCGATTGCCGCGCAGACCGAAGCGCATTTCCAGAATTTTGCGTTCACGCTCTTCCAGTTTGTCGAGCAAGTCGAGCAAACGGAAAACCGATTCGACGTCGCCGATGATCTGATCGGGCGTCATCGCGTGGCGGTCGGGGATGATATCCTGAAATTCCCCCTCTTCGCCCTGCTGGATCGGGTCGTGCAGAGAAATCGTGCGCAGATCCGCCAGACGCAGTCCGGCGACGGTGCGTTCGCTGAAATCGAGGTGTTCCGCGATCTCGGCGTCGCTCGGCTCGCGACCGAGTTCCTCGGCGAGGCGCATGCGGACGGTCTTGATCTTGTTGATCTTGCCCGCGCTTTGCACGGGGATGCGGATCGTCCGGCTCTGGTTCGCCAGCGCGCGGCGCATGGACTGCTTGATCCACCAGGCGGCGTAACTGCTGAATTTCGCGCCCTTGGAAGGATCGAACTTTTCCACCGCGCGCATCAGACCGATGTTGCCCTCGCTGATGAGGTCGAGCAACGGCAACCCGAGTCCTTTGAAGTCGTGCGCGATCTTGACCACCAGACGCAAGTTCGCCTTGATCAGCGTCGTGCGCGCATCTTCGTGGCGGTCGTCGTCGCCGCCGTGGATGGCGTCGGCAAGCTCGGCTTCCTCTTTTTTATTGACCAGCGGGATCCGGGCGATCTCGCTCATATAGACTTTCATCGTGTCGTTTTTGGTGCCGAGCACTGCGCGCGCTTCCAAGGCGTTTTTGCGCGCGGAATCCTTTTCACGCTTGGTGCGGATGCGCGTCGTTTCTTCGGCGACCGCCTCTTTGTGATGGCGCGATTCGGCGGCATCTTCCACCGGCTCCAACCGCGGCACGAACTTGGTCGGCGCGGCAAAGACCTTTTTGATGACGAGCTTGCGGCGAAGCGTCGGCGCGGCGCTCACTTCCAGCTCGTCGTTTTCAAGTTCGACGTCATCGACATCGGCGACGGCGATATCGATCGCCTTGCCTTTTTTACCGCTTTTGACCGACTTTTTTTCTGCCGGAGCGGCCTTTTTTACCGGTTCCGCCTTGACCGCGGGCTTTTTCGCCTTTTCGGGCGCGCTTTTGGCGGGCTTTTCCGCCTTGACGGGAGCCGCCTTTTTCGCCACCGGCTTTGCCGCTTTTACCGGCACAGCTTTCTCAACTTTTTTCGCTGCCGGTTTTGCCGTTTTCGCAGGCGTAACTTTCTCAACCTTTTTCGCCACCGGCTTTGCCACTTTGACCGGCACAGCTTTCTCAACCTTTTTCGCCACCGGCTTTGCCGCTTTGATCGGCACAGCTTTCTCAACCTTTTTGGGCGTCGGCTTTGCCGCTTTCACCGGCGCGTTTTTCCCGACTTTGGGTTGCACCGATTTTTTTTCATTCTTGTCAGGAGCGATTTTTTTCTCGCTCTTTTTTTCGGCTTTTTTCACAACAGCGGGAGCGGCAACGGCTTTTGCCGCCGCTTTTTTGACCGGCGTTGCCGCTTTGCTCTTAACGGGCGCGGCTTTTTTCGGCGTTGCCGCTTTCACTTCCTGCTTGGACGCCGTTTTTTTCTCGGCTTTCTTGGGCGCGACCGCCTTTGCCGACGATTTGACGGGAGCTTTCGGCGCTTCCTTTTTTACCGTTTTTTTCGCAACGGCAGGAACCGCTTTTTTGGGAGCCTGCTTGGCGGCGGCTTTGACCGTCGCTTTTTTGGGAGCAACGGGAGCGGCCTTGCCTTTGACCGGCGTTGCCGCTTTTGCGTTCTTGACCGTTTTCACTTCCGCCTTGGGCGAAACTTTTTTCGCCGGAGCGGATTTTTCAACTTTCGCCGGAGCGGATTTTTTCGCCGCCGGCTTGACGACCTTGGGTTCTTCGACTTTTGCTTTCTTCGTTGCCATATGCCCCCCCTATTGATTGTTTTTTTGCTTTTTAAGCAAGATTTTTCAATTTTTATTTTCAAAAAACACGTTCAGCGGTTATAATATATATGAAGCGATGCGCCCCCGGGACGTATTTTGATAATGCTTTAAATACCATTATAAAACAATTTCAGACTAAATCAAGTTTTTTTTGATGTTTTGGCAAAATATTTTAAAAAAATATCTTTCTGACCGCTCGTCGGCGCTGATTTCGCGGCGAGGCGTGGAACTTTCCGCGCTGGCGTTGCCCGTCTTGCGCGCCGCATTGGCGGAAAAGAAAAAGCTCGTCGTCATGCTCCCCGAGGCGAACTGCGCCGAAATGCTCTACGCCGACATGCTTGCACTCTCGACGTTGCTGCCCTCGCCGAAACAGCTTTTGCTGATCCCGGAAAGCGGACGCGGAAAACTCCTTTTTCCCGGCGGCGAAAGCCGGCGGGCGCGCGCGCTCGATCTTTTGCTCAACGGTAAATTCGACGTCGCCATCGGCAGCGCCCACGCGATTTTCGGCGCCGCACCGCCGCCGGAAGAGACCCGCGCGTCGCGCATCACGCTCAAAGTCGGCATGGAAATCAAACCGCAAACGCTCGTCGAAAAGCTCGTTGCCTTGGACTACGACGACGAATTCGAGGCGACAGTTCCCGGCGAATTCGCCCGGCGCGGCGGTTTGATCGACGTTTTCAGCCCGGCTTCGGATGCGCCCTGCCGGATCGAATTTTTCGGCGATGAGGTCGACAGTATGCGGCTCTTTTCCGTCACCGATCAGCGGTCGACCGGCAAAGTCGATTCCTATGAGATCATCGGCCGCGCCGGCATCACGGCAGGGGGCGCCGCCAATGCCGCCGCCGTCGATTATCTGCAAAAGCTCGAGTGGCAATTGATCGCCGTCCACGTCGAAGCATCGTCGCAATATTTGGAGCGTTATTCCGTTGCGCAAGCCAAAGAAAATCTGCACCAGCTCCTCGCGAAAAAGCTTGCCGGCAACAGCGCAACGATCTTTTTTGACGCGGCGGAAGAAATTTTGATCCCCGACGTCGCCGAAGCGGACGTACTGCCCCGCATCGCGCCGGAAGTCGCCGCCGATGCCAACGTGCGCGCGCAGGAAGAAACGCTCTACCGGCGTGCGTTGCGCGACGAATTCCGCACCGGCAAAGAGCGGTGCGTCGTGCTCGCCAAAAATCAGGAAGACGTCGCCAAACTAAAAGCATGGTGCCGCAATGAAAATCTTTTTCCCGAAACGACGGAATACGCATTTCTGGCGCTGCAAAACGGCTTCCGGCTGCCGGGCAAACTCGACGCGGTCAATCTGGCGGAAGTCGTTTCCGCGGGATTCCGCTTTACGGCGGAAACGGCGACCGCCATCGCCGACGACGCGCCAATAGAGGAAGACACTTCGACGCATCTGCCCGAGTTGCAACTCGCCGATCTCGACGTCGGCGATCTCGCCGTCCACGTCGATCACGGCATCGCGATCTACCGCGGCTTGAAAACGATTTCGTCGGGCGGCGTGCGCCGGGAAATGCTGCTTTTGGAATATCAGGATAACCAGATTCTTTACGTCCCGATCCTGCAGGCGGACAAGGTGAGCCGCTATCTCGGTTCGCCGGGCAAAGTAAAACTTCACGCGCTCAACGCCGCCAAGTGGAAGCGCGACCGCGAAAACGCCCGCGCCGGAGTCCACAGCTACGCCGCCGATATGCTCCGCATGCAGGCGCTGCGCCAGTCGATCCCCGGAATCGCCTTTCCGGGCGACGACGCGATGACCGAATCCTTTTTGCGCAGTTTTCCGTATACGGACACCCCCGATCAGACGCGTGCGACGCAGGAGGTCAAGCGCGACATGCAGTCACTCCGCCCGATGGACCGCTTACTCTGCGGCGACGTCGGCTACGGCAAGACCGAAATCGCCATGCGCGCCGCATTCCGGGCGGCGTCGGCGGGCTATCAGGTGGCGGTGCTCGCCCCGACGACCGTGCTCGCACATCAGCATCTGCAAAGTTTCGCCTGGCGCTTCGCCGAATATCCCTTTATCGTCGCGGAATTAAGCCGCTTTTCCACGCCGCAGGAGCAACGCAAGGTGATCGACGATCTCGCCTCGGGGGCGGTCGACGTCGTCATCGGAACCCACCGGCTTTGCTCGGAAAGGATCAAATTCCATAATCTCGGTCTGGTCGTCATCGACGAGGAACAGCGTTTCGGGGTCGAACACAAGGAAAGGCTCCGCCGTTTCCGCGCCGAAGCCGACGTCTTGACGATGTCGGCGACGCCGATTCCGCGCACGCTTTATCTCGCGATGGCGGGTGCGCGCGATTTGAGCACCTTGCTGACCGCGCCGAAATTGCGGCTGCCCGTCAAGACGGTGGTCGCCCCCGAGGACGACGCGCTCGTCACGACGGCGATCAAGGCGGAACTCGCCCGCGGCGGTCAGGTCTTTTATCTGCACAACCGCGTCAAGACGATCGAGGAATGCGCCGCGCATTTGCGGACTCTTTTGCCGGATGCGAAATTTGCCGTCGCCCACGGTCAGATGCCGGAAAGTGAACTGGAGGAAACGATGCAGAACTTCCTTGCCGGAAAAATCGACTGCCTCGTTTCGTCGACGATCATCGAATCGGGCTTGGACGTGCCGCACGCCAACACGATCATCATCGAGCACGCCGAGCGTTTCGGCTTGGCGGAACTTTACCAGTTGCGCGGCCGGGTCGGCAGGTGGAAACATCAGGCGTACGCCTATTTGCTTTTGCCTAAAAACCAGTTGATCGGCAGCGATGCCCGGCGGCGGCTCGCCGCGATCCGCCGCTGCACCAAACTCGGCGCGGGCATCCAGCTGGCACTGCACGACCTCGAGATCCGCGGCGCGGGCAATCTGCTCGGCGCCGAACAATCCGGGCACATCAACGCCGTCGGCTTCGACCTTTACTGCCATTTGCTGAAACAGGAAGTCGCATTGCTTCAGGGCAAACACCCCGAATTTCTGCCGGAAGTCGACCTTGCGATCGATTTCGTTTCCTTTTCGCTCACCGCGGCGGATGGTCAGATCGCGGCGGCGATTCCCCCCGAATACATCGGCGGCGAACGGCTCCGGCTCGACGCGTACCGCCGCCTCGCCGCATTTCGCAACGAAAACGAGATCGACGATTTCGCTTGCGAACTCGCCGACCGTTTCGGCAAGCCCCCGAAAGAAACGCGCAACCTGCTTGAAGTCATGCGTTTAAAGCTCCTCGCCGCCCGTGCCGGCTTTACGATCTTTTCCATCGTCGACGGCCGTGTCATGCTCCGCAATCCGGGCGGCACGATCTACCGCGACGCAAGCGGCAAAGCGCCGCAACTGGATTATCGCGATCCGCCGGAATTGCGGTTGCGGCAGCTGCTTCAGATCATGCGCAAACTGTGAGATCCCCTCGCGGGAGGCGTCCGAAACGCCCGTTTCGCGGCATCGGCGCGCGCGCAGACGTTTTTCCGGCAAAACTTTTTTGATTTTGTGGCGAAAACACTTGAAAAAACGATACTGCGTGCTATATTATAAGACAATTGGAGTGTTTTGAAAATCATTTTCATTATAAGGAAGCAATATTATGTCTCAACATCCCTCTCTCCGTGTCGGCGGCAAGATCCGCAAAGTCCGCAACGTTATGAAGCGCTATGAGCGCATCAACGTCCTCCGCGCCGATGGTCGCATCGCCGAGGACAAGGTGCTCGGTCTGCCCAAGACCAAGCCGGTCGAAATCTAATTACACTTTCGCTTTTCGCGGTCATCGGAATTCGATGACCGCTTTTTTTATTGTCGGATCGCGGCATAAAAAAAACTCCGGAAACGAAAACGGTTTCCGGAGCGTCGGCTGAAAAAATCAAGAAATAGCTTTTACCATTCCTCAAGTCGAGCCGGAAATTTCGGCTCGACTTGAACCATTGAATCAGCGAAAGAGAATTCCGTGCCCGTCGCTCTTGACGAACAGGATTTCCAACAGCAAGATCACCCCCCATCCGCCGAGGGTAAGCAGGCAGAGTATTCCCATTCCCGTACGTCCGGCGTAAAAGTCGTGAACGCCGAGCCACCCTAAAAAGATTGCCAGCAAAATGTACGTCAGACGGCTTTTTTGCGCAAAAGGCATCGCGCCCATACCGTTATTATTGTTATTATTGTTGTTGACGATGATGGGGCCATTGCTCTGCTGTGCGCGCTTCAGATTCTCGATTTCACGCATCGTGGAATCGAGAATTTCACCGCAATGCTTGCATTTCTTGGCAACGACATTCACCTCTTCTCCGCAATAGGGGCACGCTTTGGTTTGAACGTTTTCTTCCATAATGATTTCCTTGTATTGATGTTTTTTTCTGCCGGGTTGAAATTTGATCTGATGTTTTCTTATTTCCAGAAAGAACGGCAGGGATTCCTTTCCGAACGATAAAAAAACATACTGCCTGACACCGCGCCATCGAAGGTACTTGCAAACCCGGAAGAACAGCGGCGCCAAACAGTATGTCCAAATGACGATACTTCACCCCATGGGGGATCATCACGGCATATTGTTCGGTCGAAAACCATTTGTTCTTCCACAAAAAAGGTTGCAAGTTTTTCGATAGGAAAACGGTTGACGATGGATGATTTATTTATCGGGATCGATCGATTATCCAGTTCCTTTCTGGTTGTGTAACGTCACCTCTTTTTAGGGTGATCTGCTATAAGTTAGCACATAACCAGGCCTCTGTCAAATCGACTTTGCCGAAAAAAGCCACGCCGCCGCTCCTCCGGGCTTGCAAGTCCTTGTCGACCGACGGAATTTTCAGCTTACGTTACGCTTTTCATGACTGCAACCTCCTTTGTTCTGCATTTAGTGCGCACAAGGGAGGCTTTTTCTTACACAAAAAAACAAGTTTTTGTAAAAAAAAAACGGCCGAAACTTATCGTTCCGACCGCATAAAAAGCCCCAAAAAATACCGGTTATTTATTTTTCGAACCAGTAATTTTCCAATTTCCGTCGATTTTTTTAAGCTGAAGCGTACTGCCATCAAAATCTACCGTTGCACTGTCGCCATTGATTTTTTCATTTCCCGGCTTAGCAGCTTTGAAGTCGGAAATATCCTTACTCTTTTTGAGATCCTCATCTTTGACAAAAGTAATCAATAATTCCGTAACCATGGATGCTTCGGCACCGCTGACATATTTCGTAGCTTCCGAATTATCGCCTTTCCCAACTGCCGCTTGCCATTTTTCGACAACTTTGGTCGGGGAATCTTTGCAACCGGCGCAGAGACCGAGAAGACCGACGAGGAGCATCGTCCACATCAACGTAAAACACTTCTTCATTTACCCAAACCTTTCTTTTTTACGACCGTCTCATGCAGTCTGTCATTAAGATAATAAAAAACTCAAATGCAAGTACGTTATTCAAAAAAAGCACTTTTTTATCGTAAGAAAAAAACTGGTCGGATTTTGAGTTTGGAACAAACATTTTGCAGTTTTCTCTCTTTTTCCAGTTGTTTTCACCGGCATCTGCATCTATTTTATGAAAAAGGACAATGTCATGGCTTATACGACCAACTATTCGCTGCTGGAAAAAATCCAGCGTCAGGATGAGATCTCGTGGCAGGAATTCTATCTGCGCTACGCCCCTTTCATCGCCGCCATCGCCCGCAAAAAAGGGCTCGACGCCGACGCCGCGCAGGAGATCATCCAGCTGACGATGACGGAAATCTTTCAAAAAAACATCCTTGCACAATACCGCCGCGACCTGGGAAAATTTCACGATTATCTTTCCGGAATCGTCCAGCACCGCGTCTACTCCTTTTTCCGCGAACGCAACAAACGTGTGCAATTCGACGAAAAAAACATCGGCGGCGACGACTGGGATGCTTTTTTCCGGCAGGAATACCTCACCTATCTGACGCAACTGATGCTTGATGCATTGCGCAACCGCGTCGCGGAAACGACTTTTGAAGCTTTTTATTTCACCGAGATCGAGCATCGAAGCGCCCAAGAGACGGCGGCGATGCTCGGCATTTCCACGATCAGCGTTTACACCAACCGCAGTCGCTGTCTCAAGCATTTGAAACAACTGGCGCGCGAATTGCGGCAGAACAATCCCGAATTCCCCTACCCTTTCGGTGAATGATGATTTTTTTTGCCAATCGATCGTTCTCGTATCAAGTCGGCGATGAAATCGCCGGATACCGCGTCGTTGCGCGCGCCGGGCTCGGCGGCTTCGGGGAAGTCTATCTCGTCGAAGACATTTCAGGGGCGCGCTTCGCCCTCAAACTTTTCAGCGATCGCCGCGAACTGGATGCGTTGACGCGCTACCGCGAGCTCGCGCCGTCGCCCCGACTGGCGGCGATCCACGCCGCCGGCACGTTTCAAGACCAGACCTACTATCTGGTCGACGCCGCCGACAATTTGCGCAAATTGCCCGACTATGTGCCCGACACACTGGCGAACCGCCTCGCGGCAAACGGCGCATTTTCCGCCGCCGACGCGTTGCAGACGATCCTTGAAATATTGCACGGCATGGAAGCGTTGCACAAAATTGATCTCGCGCACGGCGACATCAAGCCGGAAAACGTCATTTTCGTCAGAGGCGAACTCAAGATCGCCGATTTCGGTTCCCTCGCCTTTTCCGACAACGTGACAAGCGGCACCGGCGGCTTTCTGCCCCCCGAAACCGTCGAGGGAATCCCGACGCTCGCCGACGGCATCAGCCGCGACCTTTACGCTATCGGGAAACTCCTCTACGTGCTTTACAGCAACCGCGCGCCGGAGGAATTCCCGCTCCCAAAGGAGCACGCCGACGCCCGGGAATTTGCGCTGATCCGCAAACTCTACGCCAGGGCGTGTCACGCCAAAGCGCAATACCGTTTCCGCTCCGCAACGGAAATGCGGCAAGCCGTCGAAAAAGCGTTGGGCAAATTGCAGTCGCCGCCGCAGGCAAAGCGACGCTTGGTATACGCCGCCTTCGCGCTGTTGCTCATCGCCGCTACGGGCGGCATCGTCTTTTTCTCTCACCGTCAGAAATGCATGGAGTCTGCGCTTTTTCTCGCCACGCTGAACGAGGAAAGTCTCGCCTGCGAACTGGCGGAATTGGAGGAAATGAAACATTTTGCCGATCGCGATCACCTCGGCGCCATCGAAAAGCGCATCGATCAAGTGCAGACCTTGCTCAAGATGAAGCGTCTCAACGTGGTCGCTCCGCTCGATCGGGAAGTAAAAAACGCGCTGCCGCTCGACCGGGATATTTTGCTTTCCGGCTACCGGAAGGAGCTTTTGAAAGATCCTTTGCTCTATCTGACAAGTCAGGAGTGGCAGACCAGCGCCGAGATCGTCGCCAAAAGGCGTCCCGCCAACGGGCGTCCCTGTATGATCTACAATATGATCCAAACCATGCGGGAAAAGATCCAGAGCGAAGCTCCCCAGGAGCAACGTATGCAAATACGGAAGATCTATTCCAACACATTGAAACAACTGCTCGTTGATTGGCAACAATATAAGGAACAAAAAAAATGAAACAACTGCTTTTCACGCTCGCCTTGCTCACCGTGCCGCTTTTCGGCGCGGACGATCTCGCCAAAAACGTCAAACGCATCAACAACAAGGTTTACGTCGACAACATTCAGCAAGTGTCGCAAAAGCGCAGTTACTGTGTCCCGGCGGCGACGTCGATGGTACTGCGTTACTACGATGAAAAGATTCCGCAGAATAAACTTGCCCGGCTTTTTGAAACATCCAAGTCAACCGGCACATCTTCCGCCGAGATCATCGCCGCTTTCGACAGCGGCGCCATCGAAGGATTTTCCATCCGCCGCCTCTACGGGCTCAGCAAGCAGGAATTCGACTCGCTTTTCAACGCCTACGGCATGGCGGTCAGCAAAAGCAAGATGCGCAAAGTCGCCAAAATGGGCAATCAGGCGTTCGAGGTCGTCGATCCCCAGGTCGCCGTGCCGCTTTTCGCCAAACAGCGCAAAAATCTGCACGACTTGATGATCGTTTTGCTCAAGAAAAATATCGACGCCGGCATTCCGATGCTCTGGACGGTTGAAATGAACCTCGACCCCGAAGACCGGGTTTCCGGCGCGCACATGCGCCTCCTCGTCGGTTACAGTGTCGACAAAAGCGGCGAGATCGATCGCGTGCTTTACCGCGATTCCTGGGGCAAGCGCACCGACATCAAATCGATGACGCTCGACAACGCAGTCGCGATGACCTATGAGATTTTCGTCGTTCTGCCCAATGAGATGATCCCGTAAAATGGCTTACAGTTTTGTCATTTTTTTCGCGGTGGCAGGGATCGTGATCCTGCCGCGAAAAATGCATATCGCCGTCAAACTCCTGCTGATGCTTGGCGTCGCGGTGATCGTTTTCAAGTTTCACGTCTCTTCGCTCTTTTCCGGACACAAGTTCATCCCGCTGGCGCAACCGTGGTGGTTGTCGCTGTTGTTTGCCGGACTCTTTTTTTCCATGTTCGCTTTTGCGTTGCTGTTGCTCGTTGCCGGCAGTTGGCGCGTCATTCGCAAAATGCGCGGCAACGCGTGGACCACTCCCCGCGATAAGTGGGTCGATCTTTCGCTGCTCGGCATTGCGATGCTGCTTGCCGTCTGGGGCGTTTACAACGGGAGCCGTCCTCCCGTCGTCAAGCGCTGCGAAGTCGTCATTCCCGGTCTGCCGCAAGAAGCAAAAAACATCAAGCTTGCCGTCCTGACCGACATTCACGCCGATTCCCGCTGCACCGTTTCCGGCATGCGGCGTCTCGTCGAACGCACCAATGCGCTTGAGCCCGATGTGATCCTGATCCTCGGCGACAATATGGATGGTTACATCAACGACAACGGCGGACACCTCGCCGACGTGATGAAAGAATTGCAGAATCTGCGCGCAAAATACGGCGTTTACGGCGTTTCCGGTAATCACGAATATTACTCCGGTTACCGCGAATGGAATGCTTTTTTGCTCGATCACGGCATCCAGATGCTCGAAAATGCGCACATCGATCTGCCCTGTCATTTGTCGATCGCCGGGGTCCCCGATCGGTATGCGGAAAAGTGCGGCGAAGTCGTGCCCGACGCCGAACGCGCCATTGCCGGTGCGAAATATCCCGCGATCCTCTTGAGCCACGAACCCATCGATGCGAAAAAAAATGCAAAACACGGATTCATTCTGCAACTTTCCGGCCATACCCACGGCGGACTTTTCCCCGGATTGCGCTACTACGTCAACAAGCATAACGACGGATTCGTTTCCGGCTGGTACGACGTCGAAAAGATGAAACTCTATGTTTCCGAAGGCACCGGCATCTGGGGCGGCTTGCCGATCCGCTTCGACACGCGCGCAGAAATCACGTTGATTACCCTGAAATAAAGTGGCGCAAAACCATTTTTATGCTATATTATAAAAATGGTGACATCTTTACAAAAGGGACTTTTATATGGATAAAAGATTGCTGACAATTCAAGACGTTTCCTGTTTCGGGCAATGCTCGCTCACCGTCGCGTTGCCGGTGATTTCCGCCTGCGGCGTCGAAACGGTCATTCTGCCGTCAGCGGTGCTCTCGACGCACACCGGCGGATTTCAGCACTACACGTTTCGCGACCTGACTGCCGATATGGCAAAGATCCGCGAAAGCTGGCAAAAGGAAAATCTTCATTTCGACGCCGCTTACACGGGGTACGTCTGCGCCGATCAGATCGACCCGATTCTCGAGATCATCCAGAACTGCACCACATCCGGCGCGATCCGCATCGTCGACCCGGTGATGGCGGACAACGGCAAGCTTTACCCCGGCTTCGATGCGGATTTCCCGCAAAAGATGAAGCGGCTCTGCGTCAACGCGGACTACCTGCTGCCCAATTTGACGGAAGCAGCCTTCCTCCTCGGGAAAGAGCCGAAACTTACGGGCTACACCCGCGAGGAGATCGAGACCATCATCGCCGAACTCCACACGATCGGCGTGAAAAACGTCATTTTGACCGGCGTTTCCTTTGACGCCGACAAGCTCGGCGTCGCCGTCAGCGACGGCAAGACAATCCGCTACGATTTCAACGACAAAATCGACCGCGCTTCGCACGGCACGGGCGATGTTTACGCCTCGGTCTTTGCCGGCGCTTTGATGCGCGGATTCCCCGCCTTTAACGCCGCCGCGCTCGCCGCCGACATCGTCTGCTCGGCGATCAGGGCGACGCCCGCAGATCACTGGTACGGGGTCTGCTTTGAAAAGGCGATCCCCGAACTTGTCCAACGCATTGAGTCGGGCAAATGAAACTGCTTTTCTTTTCCGACGTTCACGGCGTCCCTTCGGCGCTGAAAAAACTTTTTGAACACGCCGACGCGCTTCACCCCGACCGGATGCTCCTTTTGGGCGATGCGCTTTACCACGGGCCGCGCAACGGCGTGCCGGATTTCTACGATCCCGTCGAAGCCGCCGATCTGCTCAACGCCAGAATGGAAATGATCCTCGCCGTCCGCGGCAACTGCGACTCGGAAGTCGACCAGATGATGCTCCGCTTCCCGATGATGGCGGATTACACGCAACTGGATATTCCGGAGCGGCGTTTCTTTTTGACGCACGGTCACTTGTGGAATGCGCACCACCTGCCCCCGATCGGGACGGGCAACGTTTTGGCGCACGGTCACACGCACGTGCCCGGCATCGCGCGCGTCGGGGAAGTCACGATCTTCAATCCCGGTTCCATTTCCCTCCCGAAAAGCGGTTTCATGCCGACATTCGGCTTCTTTGACGGAGAAAAACTTTCCGTTCGTCAACTGAAAAACGGCGAGATCCTCTTTACCGAGTAGCCGTTTTCTGCCGGGGCGCCCCCAGACACCACGCGTCGAGGAAAATAATCGCGGCGTAGATCAACAGCGTGACGGGGATCAGATAAAACGCCCCAGCCAAACCGAAGCGATCGCCGCTTTTGCCGACGATCCAAGTAAAAAAGCCGCACCCGGGAATCCCGACGGCGGAAAAGTAAACGTAAAGCAGCGTTTCATCCAAATGCGGCAACCGGCGAACGCCGTAGACCTGCAGTGTCGGCCAGTAAGGCGCGATCCCGATGCCGCAAGCAAAAAGAACCATGAACAAAACAAGATAACGCACAATCTCCTGATCGATCAACGCGATCGGCGCAAGCGCGAGCGTCAACGGGATCGTCCCCAGTGACGCGCCAAGCAGAATCCACTTCAAATTCTCTTCGCGGGCAATCACGCCGAAAGCAACTCTGCCGCAAAACATCCCAAGCGCGATGACCGCGGTGCCGACGCCGGCGAGCCACACCCCGGAGTGAAAGTGCAACTGCAGAAAACTCGCCGCCCAAAACGTGAGGCAAAATTCCGCCCCCGCGCCAAAAAACATACCGGCGCAGTAAAGCCAGAAACGACTGCAGTGCAAAATTTTGACGGTATCGCTCCAAACGCCTCCACCTGCGGGATCAGCCGTTTCTTCCGGGTAGCCTTTGCCCCAAAAAAGCAAGGTCGACAAAATCGTCAACATCCCCGACGCACCGAGGATGATGCGCCAGGAAACGCCACAACTTAACAATGCTCCGGCGCCGAGCACGCAGATGCCGATCCCGACCGACCAGAAACTGTGAGCGACATTGACGTAACGCTCCGGCTTCGTCGGGTGAAGCGACTGCACAAAAGGCGTTGCCGCCCCCTCGCAGATGCCCTCGCCCAACCCCGCGAGCGCAAGTCCGGGCAACAGCATCCAGTATGCATTGGAAAAGGCGCAGGAAAGGATTCCCAGCCCCATCATCGACAAGCTGAAAATCATCGAACGGCGTTTTCCGATCTTGCGGATGATGACGCCGCACCCGAGCAGCGTAAAGAGCATCGCGCAACTGCGCAGCAAGTGCAAACCGCCGCCGGCGGCCATGCCGCCATTTTCAAGCGGAAACGCAAGTTCGCGCCCCAATTGCACCAGCACCATCGGGATCGCAAACGACGAAATCGAATAGGTAGTAAACGCCGCATAGGCGGCAAAATCAAAACGGCACAATCCAAGCTTTTTCATTTTACCCTCGGGATATTTTATAATATACACCATCGGGAAGTTTTTCGCAACGGTTGCTTTTTCGTATTCACGCACTATATTATATTCATTTTACAAGGGAGAAAACGAAACGTGCTTTGGGATATTGACATCGCGTTGTGGATCGTCTGTCCGCTACTTGGAATGGTCGGAATGTTTTCCGGCGGTTACTGGGGCGTCGGGTGCGGCTGGCTGATCGTGCCGACGATGCTGTTGCTCGGCTTGTCGCCGATGGAAGCCGTCGGCATCGCCTTGCTCCAGATGGTGCCGGCGATCCTGCCGACCGTCGTCAAAACATATCGCGACATCAAGTGGAGCAAAGGATCGCTCGGCAGAAGCATCATTCTGCCGATGGCGATCGGGAGTTTTCTGACGTCGTTCACCGGAGATCCGATCAACCGGGCGCTCAACGCGGCTTTTGGCGACAAAGCGTTGATGTTGCTCTTTATGATCGTGATGATTTTCATCGGTTGCCAGACGGCGGCGAGCCGCGCCATCGTCTACAGCAGGGAAAGCGCAACTTATACGGGAAAATCGTCGGTCGGCGCGTGGGTTGCCGGATTGTTCACGGGCGTTTTCAGTTCCGTGCTCGGGGTCGGCGGCGCGGTAGTGATGCGCCCTGCCCTCGCATCGCTCTTTAAAGTGAGCGAAAAGGAGACGTCGACCTCAATCCGGATATTGCTGTTGGTGACGACGCTGACGGGCGGACTGCACTATCTTTGGGGCGGCGGCGCGTTTCAATGGAAAATTCTCGTGCTGACGCTCCTCATCTCGATCGGGGGCATGATCGGATTTCCGCTCGGCGTCAAATTGCACGATCACGTTGCCCGGTGCGGGTATACGCAACACATCCACAAGAGTTTTTCCGTCATCGCGGCGATCGTCATCACGAGTTCGACGTTGAAACTCTGCGGATGGCTCCTTTTCAGCCGCTATCTGATGCTCGTTTTTGCCGCGATGCTCGTGTGCTATCTTGTCGGATTCGGCGTCTACGCCGCACATCACGCCAAACGCTGACGCGCGATCAAAGGATCTCGTTCTGCTGGGCGACCAACCGGTCGGCGCCGTAGAGCTTGCGCAATTTCGGCTTTTCGATCTTGCCGGTCGGATTGCGCGGCACTTCGGCGAAAATGATCTTGCGCGGCCGCTGATAACGCGGCAGATCAAGGCAGAAATCCTCGACTTCCTTTTGCGTCAATGCGGCATCCTGCTTGACCTCGATAATCGCCGCCGCGATCTCGCCGAGCCGGGCGTCGGGCAACCCGATCACCGCGACGTCTTTGATCGCCGGATTGCGGCGCAGAAAATCTTCGATCTGAACGGGATAGAGATTTTCACCCCCCGTGATGATCACATCCTTTTTGCGGTCGACCAGGTAAATGAAACCGTCGGCGGATTCCTGCGCCATGTCGCCGGTGTAGAGCCAGCCATCGGAATCGAGCACTTCGTTTGTCGCCTTTTCATCCTTGTAATAGCGCAACATCACGCCGTCGCCCTTGACGGCAAGTTCGCCGACTTCGCCGCGCGGCACCGTCTGCCGATGCTCGTCGACGATCTTGGTCTGCCAGCCGAAACCGGCAACGCCGATTGCGCCGACGTGATCGACGTTCTCAATGCCGAGGTGGACGGCGCCGGGGCCGATCGATTCGCTCAAGCCGTAGTTGGTATCGTAATCGTGGTTCGGGAAAACCTGCTTCCAGCGTTTGATCAGACTCGGCGGCACCGGCTGGGCGCCGATGTGCATCAACCGCCACTGCCCGAGCTGGTAATCCGCCAATTTGATGTCGCCTCGCTCGATCGCGTCAAGAATGTCCTGCGCCCACGGCACAAGCAACCAGACGATCGTGCAATGCTCTTCGCTGACCGCCGAAATGATCCATTCCGGCTTGATCCCTTTGAGCAAAACGGCTTTGCCGCCGACGAGGAAACTGCCGAACCAGTGCATTTTGGCGCCGGTATGGTAGAGCGGCGGGATGCAGAGAAAGACGTCGTCTTTCGTCTGATGGTGGTGATTCTGCTCGACGCGGCAGGCGTGCATCAAACTGCGGTGCGCGTGAATGATCGCCTTGGGGAAGCCGGTCGTGCCGCTCGAAAAATAAATCGCCGCCTCGTCCGCATCGGTGAGCGGGATCGCCGGACTCTTGGAGGAGCAATAGGCGACCAAACTCGAATACGGCTCGGCGAAACTGGGGCAGTCTTCCCCGACGTAAAGCAAGGTTTTCACCTTGGGGATACGGTTGCAGATGTTTTCGATGCGCCCGGTAAATTCAGGCCCGAAAAGCAACACTTCAACGTCGGCAAGTTCCAGACAGTACTTGATCTCGTCGGCGGTGTAGCGGAAATTGAGCGGCACCGCGATCGCGCCGCTTTTGAGAATGCCGAAGTAGATCGGCAACCATTCGAGACAATTCATCAGCAAAATGCCGACTTTCGTCCCCTTGCGGACGTTGCGGGTCAACAGAAAATTGGCGAGGCGGTTGGACTTCTGATCGAATTCGCGCCAGGTGATCTGCGAACGGAATGAGTCGCAGGAGCTCGGCTCGATCAACGAGTATTCGCGCCATGTCGTATGACGCGCTTCCAGTTCCTGCGGGTTGATCTCGACCAGCGCGACGTCGTCGCCAAAAGTTGCGGCATTGTGTTCCAGGATTTCAGTGATCGGCATAATAAAATTCCTTTCGGACTTAGTTTTTCAAACTCTGTATCGGGGCGGGAATGCGCCCGCCGCGCGAGATCATTTTGACCGGTGAAAAACGGTTGATTTCCATCACCGGCGCACTGCCGAGCAGTCCGCCGAAGGAAACCCGGTCGCCCGCCTTGCATCCGACGGCGGGGATGACGCGCACGGCGGTCGTCTTGGTGTTGACGACCCCGATGGCGATCTCGTCGGCGATGATGCCGGAGATCACTTCAGCTGGCGTGTCGCCGGGGATCGCAATCATATCCAATCCGACGGAACAAACCGCCGTCATGGCTTCCAACCGCTCCAGATTGAGCGCGCCGCACTCGACCGACGAGATCATACCGGCGTCTTCCGAAACGGGGATGAACGCCCCCGAAAGTCCGCCGACATGCGACGACGCCATCACGCCGCCTTTCTTGACCGCGTCGTTGAGCATCGCCAACGCCGCCGTCGTGCCGTGGCCGCCGCACTTTTCCAGCCCGATCGATTCGAGAATATCGGCGACCGAATCGCCGACTGCGGGCGTCGGTGCAAGCGAGAGATCGACGATGCCAAAGGGCACGTCGAGCATCTTTGCCGCTTCCTGCGCGACCAATTGTCCGACGCGGGTGATCTTAAATGCCGTGCGCTTGATCGTTTCGGCGACCGTCGTAAGATCGCAATCGCCGGCGCGGCGGATCGCCGATGCGACGACGCCGGGACCGGAAACGCCGACGTTGATGACGCATTCCGGCTCGCCGATGCCGTGGAACGCCCCCGCCATAAACGGATTGTCTTCGGGCACGTTGGCAAAGACGACCAGTTTCGCACAGCCGATCGACTGACGATCCGCCGTCAGCGCCGCCGTTTTTTTGACGATCTCGCCCATTTCGGCGACGGCATCCATATTGATGCCCGCCTTGGTGCTGGCGACGTTGACGGACGAACAGACGCGTTCGGTTTCAGCAAGCACCTGCGGGATCGACGAAATCAGCGTGCGACTGCTGTTGGTGAATCCTTTCTGCACCAGCGCGCTGTAGCCGCCGATGAAGTTGATGCCAAGCTCGTGCGCAGCGCGATCGAGCGTCTTGCCGACGCGCAACGCGTCGTCGGTGGAGCATCCGCCGAGCATCATCGCGATCGGCGTCACCGAAACGCGTTTGTTGATGATCGGAATACCGTATTTTTTCTGGATCTCATCGCCGGCAAAAACGAGATCTTTTGCCTTGGTCATAATCCGGTCGTAAATGCGGGGGCAAAGCTTTTTGGGGTCGTCGCACTGACAATCAAAAAGGCTGATTCCCATCGTGATCGTGCGGATGTCGAGCTTTTCCTCACGGATCATATTGAGCGTTTCGAGAATGTCGCGGGCGTCAAGCATCAGATCAGATCCTGTGCATCGAGTTGAAAATGTCTTCGTGCATCACGTGAATGTCGAGCTTTTCCTTTTTCCCGAGTTCACTCATCTGATCGGAAAATTCGTCAAAGGAGATCGTCAGATTCCGGATGTCGACGATCATAATCATCGTGAAATATTCGTGAAGCACCGTCTGGGAAATATCGGAGATGTTGGCACCGCACGCGGCACAACCGGCGCTCACCTTGGCGATGATGCCGACCGCATCGCGGCCGATGACGGAAACGACTGCATTCATGATAAGATCCTTTATAAAAGATAACGCGTATGAATTTCATAATATATCATACGCGCGCGTAACAATCAATGGTTTTCACAAAATTTTAGTGGCAATGTCCCCCGCAGGAGTGTCCACCGCAGGAATGCCCGCCGCAGGAGTGTTCGCCGCAGGAGTGCCCTGCGTCTTCATGGTGGTGGCAATAAAAGTCCGCGTTGACCGCGAGATGACCGGCAAGCAGATCTTCGACGACCTGCCGGACATTGCCCGAGGCGCCGCCGATCACCTGAATATCCGCTTGCGCAAGCGCGTTGAGCGCGCCGCCGCCGATGCCGCCGCAGATCAGCACCTCGACGTCGCCGCCGGCAAGCAATCCCGCCAGCGCGCCGTGCCCCGTTTCGCCGCAGGAAAGACGGCTTTCGGAAACGATCGCATTGTTTTCGACCTCAAAGACGGCAAATTCGGGAGTGTGCCCGAAATGTTGAAAAACTTCGTTGTTTTCGCAAGTGACGGCGATTTTCATTTTTTCAATTCCTCACCGATAAAGTAAAAATAATTTGATTTGCGCGGCCGCGCCTCGGGAAGATCCGTTGCGGCGTAACCGAGCACGCAATGCCCGATCCCTTCGTAATCGCCCTCAATGCCGAGCTGGCGCAACAACGCCTTGCCCTCCGCGGAGTCAAACTCCTCTTTCGCCCGGTGGATCCAGCAGGACGCCAAACCGAGCGCGTGCGCGGCAAGCATCAAATTGCCCATCACCAGACTGCCGTCGTAAACGTAGGTCGGGCGGCTTTTGTCCGCCAATACGATCAGCACGACGGGCGCGCCGAAAAAGGGATCGAAATCCGCTTTGCCGAGGATCTCGGCGTTGCGCTGTGAAAGTTTCCGGCGCAACACCGGGTCGGTCACGGCGAGAATGATCGGAGACTGCCAGTTTTTGCCCGTCGGGGCGAAACTGCCGGCGCGGAGCACCTCGCGGATCAACGCGGCGTCGGGCATATCAGGCTTGAAACTGCGGCAACTGCGCCGCGTCACCATCGCGTCGATGACGGAATTCATCACGATTACTCCCGTTCGCGGAAAGGCAGCAAAGTCCGGCAGATCTTGAGAATGGAGCAGCCCGCCGCCGTCGACAAGTCTTCATCCTTGCCCTTAAGATATTCATTGAGCAACGGCAGATCGCTCTCGCCGCCGACTTCCCCCAGCGCCAGCAAGTAATACGCCGCCGCGTCACCGGTGACCTCGTTGGGGGAATCCAGCAACGCCCGGCAGATTTCCGACGGCGTCGTCAACTGGTGGCGCGCCAACGCCCAGTGCGCGGCGGCACCGCAGAGCGTGCCGCGCTGATTGGAGGCGATCTTTTTCAGATTATCCACCCGTTCGGGGGGAATGTTTTCCAGTTCCCCCGCGGTGCGGGCGGCGAAAACGACTTCGGTGACCTGCTCGGCGATCGAGGGCGGCAAAGCCGTCGTGCTGTCCGCCCGGAAAAGCTGATCCAATTCGCCGGACGCACCGCGTTTCAACGCGGCGTCGATCATCTTTTCCGCTTCGGGGTCGCCGTTGACCGTCAACAGCCAGAGCGCTTCGTTTTTGCCGTGCAATCCGGCGTGAATGATCGACCACAAAATCTGACGCTCGCGGACGCTGTAATGCAATTTCAAACGCGCGGAACTTTCCAACGCCTGCAAGTGACCGGAAGCCTGCGGATCGAGCGCCAGCCGGCGGATCTCGCTGACGCCGCCGCCAATGCGCACGCGCAGTTCGCGCACGTGGCCGCTCGGCGTTTTTTCCACCAGCGGGAAATCAGTCCGGTTAATCTCGGGATCCGCTTCCGCCGCCATGATCCGGCGGTTGCCCTCGGTGGACGACACCCGCTTTTCCAACAGCGTCGAGGTTTCCCGCACCTGAACGATCAGGGGGTCTTCCGTTTTGCAACCGGCGGCAAGCAACATCGCCCCCGCCCCGAACGCGAGAAAATATTGATGTTTCATCTTTTCCATTCTATGCCAACGTGGCAAGTTTCAGCGAATTTCCTTCGCGGTAAATTTTGTATTCCGAGGTCACAAAACACTTGTTGGTCTTGTTCCACGTCGCGGTGACGCCGTCGATCGTGACCGGATAGTTGGCATTCAACCCCATCTTGTCCCAGCGGTAAAGCGTGTTGTCGGAGCCGGTAAAGAATGTCCACGGCGAGGTGACGCTCTGGCCGTTCAGCACGATTGCCAATGAATCGGCGTAGAAATCATTGTCGCCATAGCTCCAATCCAGCGACGAACCGTATTCAAAGCTCCAATATTTGACCGTCGAAAGATCGAATCCGGTATCATTTACACCGCTGCCGGCAAAACCGACATGCGATTCGCCGGAAAAGGAGATCTTGTTGAAACCGAAAAGATCCAACGGCGAAAAATCCCCTGCCCCGCTGCCGGAACTGCGGTAGGAATCAAAGCAAAGTACGCGGTTCCCGTTGATGCGGGGCTCGTCGGAATTGGCGCTTTCGCTGTCGCCGACCACGAGCGATGAAGCATCAAACGTGAGATTTTCGGCGATGCCGGAAAAGGTCATTTGAGTACTTCCCGCGATTTTGCCTTGATAGCGACTGCCGAGAACCACGTTTTTGAGCAGTTGGATCGGTGACGAAGCATCGATCGTCACATAGACGCGACTGTTGACCGTCATATCGATCGGGGATTCATAGTTGACCGCTCTGGCGAGCGCTTGAGTGCGCGCGATATTGCCGCCATAGACCGACTTGTAAAAAGTTCCGCCCGTGATCGTCAGCGTGTGCGTCACATGCCGACCGACGATGGTGCCCGCCTGATTGTAATTGCCGGCGGCGACCTCTTTCAGAAACACGCCGCCCGAGATTGTCAGCGTACAGCTGCTGGTTTCCGTCGCGTACAACACCGTTGATGTACCGCCGGCGACGTGCCCGCCGCAGACAACCGAATTGAACGTCCCCGACGAAATCGAAAGAGTCGACGATCCGGAAACGCTCGCCTTGCCGGAGGAAAGAAAAATCCCGCCGAAAGCAAAGTCGGAAACGATTGTCCCGGCTCCGCCGATGGTCAGAGAAAAATCACCGGTGAGCGGAACCAGCGAACCGGATGTGTTGTCGACGTAGCATCCGCCCATAAGCAGGCGGAATCCGGCGCTTTCCGCCGCGCCGACCGCAACGGTCAAAGCGGAATCGGCAGTCGACGTGCCTCCGGTGACCATGGCGCCGCCGAAAATTTTGCCGGAAGTCGTCAGTGCGCCGATCGTCGTCGCCGCATCGGGTTTTTCCACCGTGATCGTACCGGTATAATCGGGATACGCATTCACCGCATCGGCGATCGTCCGGAAATGCGTGGCGTCCAATTCCGCCTCCGGATAATCGGGATTGACGAAAAGGTGCTCGACATTGACGGCGGTAACGAAAAGCGGCATCGCCGTCATCAACGGCGCGGCGGAAAATACGGCGACATTGGCAAATTCAATCGTGTTGTCGTTTGCGTCGCACCAGGATTCGGCACCGGCGGGCGCAACGATCGTAACCGATTTTCCTTCCGGGGCGGAAAGGATCAGTTTTCTGCCGCCGAGCGCCCCGGCAGGAAGTTCCAGCGCGCTCTGCAACGTCACGACCGCTTCGTCGGTTTTAAATAAATCGGCGCTGAAGGCGATGACGATCGGTTCGGATTCCTGCGGAGCAGCTTGCGCACAGGCGATGGCACAGGCAAGCGACTCGCGCAACGAAAGCACACCGTCGCCGGAATTGGAAACATCGTCCAACGTGGTGATCAAAATCGGATATTCCGCCATTTTTTACTCCTTGTTGAGGGGATGAACTAAAATTGCCTGATGTATTATAATACATCATGGAAAAAATTACAAGCGCCTTTTCTAAAAAAATAAGCGTAAAAATCTACTTGCGCAGTTTATCCGCCACCGGCAGCAACATGCCGCCGAGTGAATTCCCCAGCGTGAGCAACAGCGTAATCGTCAAAGTCCAGCCGTTCCAGACATTCGCCGCCGAGAAGTAGAACATATCGGCGATGCAGTGTTCAAAGCCGCTCAAAATAAAGATGCTGACGCACAAAAAAATGCCGAAAAAGCGGAAAATCGGCGACAACTCCTCGCGGCGGTATGTTTCGACGGCGACGTACATCAGAATGCCGCAGAAAAACGAGAGCACGAGCAGACTCGGCATCTTGTCGGCAAGTTTTTCGGCACACATCGCGCCGACCCGCGCGTCGATTTTGGCGAACGTCCGGCTGTGGCGCACGAGCGTACCGACGAGCCAGGTGCCGGAAAAATTGCCGCACCAGATCAACAGCAGCGTCCAAAGATAAGCCGGCGTCTTTTTGCCCTGATTGGCGAGATAGCCGATCGCCCCGGTGTAAAGCTTGAAGCCGTAGCAGAGGATGGTCATCAGACCGAAACCGAAAAGCACCGCCCCGATGACCGGATTTTTGACGGCGAGATAGACCGTTCCCGCAATGCCGATGAAAATACCGGCAAGCAACGCATTGATCAATGTCTGAAAAGATCCCCGGATCATAACGCCCCCTTATAAAGTTTCCCGGAAAGTGACAAAATCGCCCAGATCCCGCAACGAGAGGATCAACTTTTCCAAGCGGTCGGCGTACGCCGTGCCGGCGTGACGCGTAATGTACTTGGGAATGCGCCACTTGGGATCGCGCGCCGCTTCGTTGTATTCCCACGGATGCGTGTAGACGTTAAAATAATGCGTTTTTCTGACGGCAAAGCGCGCCAACGCCCGGTAAATAAAAAACGGGAAGTTCTTGAAACTCAACCAGAAAAGCGGGATGCGCAAATAGGGCACCGCCGAAACGGGATACTGCTTTAAATTTCCCTCGTCCGCAAAGGGCAGAAGCGGCGATGACAAATGGTTGTAACGCCCCGGCAGCCAGACCGGATTGAGCGATGATTCATAGCGATATCCCGCAGCAAAAATATCGCTTTGGGCGACGGGCGCCAGCCGCGCCATGCGGAATCCGACAAGCTCCGTGCCGGAAATTTTTTCCAGAATCGCTTTGGAAAGCGCGAGATGCGACGCCTCAAAAAACGAGTGATTGTACCCGTGCGAAGCGACTTCGTGACCGGCTTTCACCATCCGCGCGATCAATTCCGGCGCGTGCTCGGCAAAAAAAGCGGTGACAAAAAACGTCGCTTTCACGCCCGTTTTATCCAGCACGTCAAGGATCCGGCTCGTACCCAGAACCGAAACCGCCATCCGGTCGTTTTCCGAAACCGGCACGCCGAATTCTTCCGGCAGGTCAAATTCCTCGATGTCAAAGGAAAGCAGCAATTTTGCGTGGACGCGACTCATCTTTTCTTCATTTTCCCACAAATTCTGACCTGAAACAAGATCCGGATGAAATGCCGCAATTCCCGGCAGACCACCTTGAACCCCATCCGGGAAAAGTGCAAGCCGCTGCGTAACTGCAGATCGACCGTTTCGATCCTCATTTGGGCGTTTTTTCCAAGCAGGATAAATTCGGTATCAAAGAGAAAGCTGTTGGTCTCGGTCGCCAGAAACGCACGCTTGCCCTCGGCGTCAAAGCCTTTCATCCCCGCCTGCGTGTCGAGCAAACGCTCCGGCAGGCCGAGGATCAGTCGATTCAGCTTGCGCGTGCCGGACGAGATCACTTTGCGCGACCACGTGAGCGCATCGCCGTACTCGCGACCGCGCACGCCCATCACGATGTTGGCGTTTTGCGTCAACTTTTCAACGGCGGCGACGACGCTTTCCCAGCCGAAGGGAAAATCCCCGTCGGTGTAGACCTGATAATCACCGTGCGTCAGCGCGACGCCGTGGCGCAGGCAATACCCTTTGCCGCGGTTAGGAGAATAACTGATGAAATCAAAATCACCATTCGTCGCACGACGGATCATTTCGATGCTTTCATCCGGAAAAAATTTCAGATCGGAACCGTCGTTCACGAGGTAAAGGTGCAACTGCCAGTTGCGTGCGGCAAATTCACCGCGCAACGCCGTTATGGCGTCGATAATGTGCTTTTCCCACCCCGGATGGGGTTTGTAAAGCGGCAAAACAAGGTCAATCGTTGCCATTTGCAACTCCTTTATTGCGGGTAAAAATCAAAAATTTGCTGATCACGTAATTGAAGATCGTCACAAAGAAATCGTCAACTAATTTCATCAGATAAGGATGGAGCCTGGCATACAACGGCGGCCAAGCCGCCGCCGTCGGCGTCGCACCGAGATAGTCCACCGTTGCCCAGATGAACGCATAGTCAAAGACGAGCGTCGCAAAACGGCAACCGAAAAAGAGGACAAATTCGCGGAGAAAAACGCCGGGCGCCATCGAACGGCTCCGGAAAACCGCAAGTTTATTGGCAAAAAAGGCGAAAAGCACCGCAATGAACCACGACACGATCGTCGCGATCCGCCCGGCGTAATGCGACAAACTGCCTTTTTCGAGCAAGTAATAGAGCAGGAAGTACGCCCCGGTACTCAAAACCGTCGTCAATACGCCGACGATAATGTAACGGACAAGTTCCTGATATTTTTGTAAAAGTTTCCGGATCATCTGAATCATTGCTGTTTCGCCCGGGGCGCCTCCGGCAGGTAAATGAGATAAATCGCCTGCGTTTTGGTTTTTTTGCGTTTATCGAGTTTCGCGCGATACGGCACGCGGACTGTGCGCTCGATATATTGCTGTTGCGGCGCATACTGCCCGATGAATTTTTGCAGCGTTTTTTTCGAATCGCTGATCAAAAGAAGCGGTTTCCCCGCCGCTTTTTTCAGCACAAGGTCAACGCCGTAGGGATCGTGAATATCCGCCGCCGCCGGATGTTTCGGGTCGTAATGCTCCACACACCCTGCATACCAGCGGCTGCCGATCACGCCCCCGATTTCCCGGTCGGAAACCGTTTTCCAAAAGCCGTCGACGGCCGTCAGCATCGCGGCGGGTTTCATATGGAGCCGCGGACGGCTTTTGACCATCACGTCAATCTGCAATGCCGTAAACAGCAAAACCGTATAGAGGATCGTCAGATAGAAGATCCGGCGGAAGCTCCGGCGGGAAAGTTTCGTCGGCCACACGGCGAGCACGATGATCGGCGCCCAGATGCCGTGCGGAAAGAGCCACATCGTCACGACATTGTTGCCGAGCAATGCGGAAACAACCAGACACAACACGGGGAGCGCGTAAAGCAACACGCTCCAGCGGAATGCCTCGCGCTGAAAGACGAATGATCTCTTTCGCGCCGCCTTGGGCAGGAGCGAAAGGAAAAGCGCGACCGCCCCCATCGCCACGGGATAAAGCGAGATCAGCAAAACATTGACCGCAAACCAAGGCGAATGTTTTTCGACATCCAGCCGGTCGCCGACGTGGCGCAGACAGCAGAAATCGTGCTGAACGAGCCAATGCACGTGCGGCGCGATCAGAATGCAAAAGAGTATGCCGGCAAGCCAGATCCCGGGGGAAAGCAGACGCTTCCGGTTTTCGGGCGAAAGGAGCATCAAGATCAACAGCGTACCGATCACGCACAGCGAGGAATACTTGTTCAGCACAGCCGCCGCCGAGAGCGCGCCAAAGAGCAACCAGAAAACGATCTTGTTTTGCCGCACCGCCCGGTAAAAGTAATAGGCGATCGCCGGAAGAAGGGCGACTTCGACGAAACTCGTGCAGAATTTCATCGGCGACGGACTGTAATAATGCACCCACAAGAGCATCAACACGGCGATCGCCGCACGCTTTTTGTCGAAAAAAGTCTTTGCCAGCAAATAGATGTACCACATGCCGACGACGACGCACAACTGCGCCGCGAAATACATGCCCCAGTCGGCACGCCCGAACAGACGGGAAAAGCCGTACCCGAGCCACCCGGAAAGCGGCGGATGCTTGGAATTGCCGAGCGCCCCTTGCGCACCCCAGTTGATCGCTTCAATCACGTCAAGCGGCAAAATGGTCTGAAAAAACGAGCATTGCAAGACCCACGCAACGGCGATCACGCCAACGAGGATCCATGCGCTGACCGCAGGGAAACAGGCGATCTGCGTATGCACTCTCTGGGCAAAACAATGTTTTTTACCATTCGTCATCAAACAAGACCTCACTTTGACGGAGAATTTTCATTTTTCACCAACACGCCCGGCGGCAGGTAGGCGATCCAAAATATTTGTTGACATTCCTTGCCCCAACGCGCATGAAATTTGAGGATCACGCGCTCCAATTTTACGGGACGGGCAGGATCGCAGTTTTTCCGGATGAATTCCTGCGCCACTTTCTGCGATTTCTCGATCAGCAACGCCCCTTCCCGATCGGCGACGGGACGCAAATTCTCGAAACTGAGGAAATCCTCCGCCGTCGTCGCCGGCGGATGATTCGGAAAATAAAGTTCAAACGCATAGGTGATTTCCCAGTGGCCGATGACCGCTTTGATCGGCTGATCGCTGTAACGGCACCAAACCGGATCAATGGCAGATTTCAACGCTTCCGGCGTCGCATGCAAACGCAGCCGCGCCTTGCAATTGGTGTCGACCATCACGCCGATAATCATCACCAGCGTATAGGCGATCAGGAAAAGGTAGAACCGGCGGAAAACTTGTTTGGAAAGATACCACGGCCACGCCGCCACCACGGCGATCGTCGACCACGAGGTCAACGAGAAAAACCACGCGGCAACGACCGTACCGCCGCACGCGGCGATGCCGATGAAAATCAACGCCGGCACAAAACAAAGGGAAACGCCCCACAGGAAAGGAAATTTTTTCACGGCGCATACGCGTTTCCATTTCCGGCGCGGCAAAGACGCGATGAAAATAGCGGCGATCGCCATCGCAAAGGGATAAAGCGCCGTGCCTAGGACTTCGAGGACGAGAGAAAAGTTTTCCACCTTGCGCGCGACCGAATCATCAACGTAGGTGAGTGTGCAGAAATCGTGGCGGATCAGCCATTTGATATGGGGCAACAACAAACCGATGAAAACAATCAGCGCAAGATAGGGACCGATTGAAAAGATCTGCCGGCGATATTCTTTTTTGGCGAGCATAATGAGAAAGAGCGTAAAGAGCACGATCCCGCCGGAATATTTGCCGAGGACCGAGAGTGCGCCGAAAACGCCGACCGGCAACCAGCGCCACCACGCCGGACGCTCCACGGCGCGCCAAAAACAGAAGGTCACGATCGGCAACAGTGCAATTTCAACGTAGTTGGGGTTGAAGTTCATCTGCGACGGATTGAAGTAATGGAGAAAATAAAGCGCCAGCGCCGCCAGCGCTGCCCGCCGTTCCCCGAAAAATGCCCGTGCCTGCAGAAAAATGAACCACGCGCCGCAAATCAGGCAAAGTTGCGCTAAAATGTAAAGTCCGATGTCGTGGCATAGAAATATGCGGAAGAAGCTATACGCCAGAAATGCCGCAAGCGGCGGATGCTTGTAAGAGCCCCACTCCCATTGCGCGCCCCAGCTGATCGCCTCTTTGGTGTCGGTCGGCAACATCGACTGACTCCAACAGCATACCGCCACCCAGATCGCCGCAACGCCGAAGAAAAAAATCAGCATATTGCGCTTGGGCGAAGTCGCAAGTTTCATATAAAATGCACGAAAAAAATGCATAAAATCCCCATATGATATATAGATACGATTTAATATACTCTATCAAGCACAATTTTACAAATAAAGAGATGAGAGATGAGAGATGAGAGATGAGAGATGAGAGATGAGAGATGAGAGATGAGAGATGAGAGATGAGAGATGAAGCAATTACCTTTC
>DCFZ01000032.1 GCA_002314455.1 Lentisphaeria bacterium UBA1791
CGACAAGTTGACCTTGGTCTCGACGAATGATATCGGCGCGGATGGCTGGACGGTCTTCCAGCTCAGCGACGGCTTGGATACCGGCTGGAATGGCTTTATGACCGATAGTTCGGTTACGGACAACGTCTCGGTCAAACTGACAGTTGGCAAGACGGATTACACGCTCGTCGGCGTCAAGGAAGCGGAGACGGTGGTCTACTACGCGGATGCGGACAACACCTACAAGTTCTACAAAGACGACAACGCGCTCAAAGTGGCGAAACTGGCGTAATGGAAAGAAGGAGAAATGAAAATGGATCACTTTGATTACGTCAAGCCGGTTGTGCTGGAATTTTCCGCAATCGACGCGAAAGGCGCAAGCTGTTACATTGACTGCACAAATGATCAAATTTGTGCGACGCCAGCTGACAAAATCTAATGGTTTTTGCCTCCCCGATTCCGCAAGGGATCGGGGAGGAGATGGTTCGCAATTGGATTTAAAATCGCGAAATTGTCAGAAAAAAATTTGCATAACTGAAAAGTTGATGTATATTATAGAGTGTAACAGAGGGAGTTATTATGATGCAGTTTGATTACGAAAAGCCCGAGTTGGTTGATCTCAGCTCGTTCGGCGCAAAAGGCGATGGCGGCAGTTGTTACATCGATTGCTCGAGCGATAATATCTGCCCCGGGTCGACGGATTTGATTTAATCGTTTTCGCAGAGATATCTTCCCCGGGTGTCACATTGTATTTGCGGGGTATGATCGGGTGTTTTGCGGTAAAAGATTGATAAGCCGGTTATATTTTAAGGTTCATGATATAGACTAATTCTCCAGAGATTGTGATTGTGATTGTGATGATGAATTCATTAATCTATACAAAACCTGAAATTTTTGATTTCGAATCGTTTGGCGCGCACGGCGAAGAAGACGATACCGGCAGTTGCTATGTTGATTGTATTGCAGGCTATGAAATCTGCCCGGATGCCGGTGACGATTTTTAGTTTGATTGCGAATGGCGAGCGTTGATTTCTTCAACGCTCTTTTTTTTTGCAATGCGCTTTTGACAACCGTTGCTTGCCGTGCTATTTTAAGAAAAAACAGGACGAATTGATTATGATCGCATTCTTTTGGTTTCTGGCGACTGCGCTCTTTTGCGGTGCGCTTTGCTGGTGGTTTTTTACGGCGGCTCCGGAAAAACTTCCACAGCGCGACGGCGTCGGCCGCATCCGCTGGGTCGGGATCGCCTTTGGCATACCGGCATTGATCTGGTGCATTCCCCATGCCGGAGCGGTTTCTCCGGATTTTTTGATTCCCTTTTTCTGGCCGATTGCGATCGTTGCGCCGATTGCGGCATATTATGTGCTGGATTTTTGTCTGGCGCGCGTCGCGGCGGGATGGGCGATCATTTTTGCCTATCAGATGGTACACCTCTCGTTTGATGAGATCATTCCCGGGCACGTTTTGTTTGCGTTTGCCGGATGGATGCTCGGCATCGGCGGAATCTGGGTGTCGGGGATCCCGCGCCACTTCCGCGATGCAGAGCGGCTTGCCGCGCGGGATCGGCGTTTTGGTATTGCAATGACGATATTCTTTGCGATCACTTCGCTGCTTGCGCTTTACGGCGCCGTCTGGAGTTGTTTCCATGTCTGATTTTGCCGCCTATCACGTCGCCGACGCGCAAAAATTCGGTGCGCAGTGCGAAGTGTTGCGCCAACTTCTCATCGAGGGCAATGCGCGTTGCAATTTAACGCGCATCACGGAAAGGGAAGATTTTTTTCAGAAGCACGTCGAGGATTCGCTTTTGATCTTCCGCGAAGTGCCGGAAATCGCCGAAAAGCCCTATCTCGTTGCCGATATCGGTTGCGGCGCCGGATTCCCATCGCTTGTACTGGCGCTCGCCTATCCGCGTTTACACATCACTTCGATCGATTCGACGGGCAAAAAGATTGACTTTGTCCGTCACGCCGCGGCGGCGTTGCATTTGACCAATCTGAATGCCATTCAGGGGCGCGCGGTCGAACTCAACCGCCAAGAGGAGTTCCGCCACAAGTTCGATCTCGTCATCGCGCGCGCGGTCGCGCCGTCGCCGAAACTTGCCGGCGAAACGACCAATTTCCTCAACCGCACGGGCTTTTACTGCTTTTACAAAACCCCAAATCAGGCGGCGGAGGAATTGCCGCAACTTGCCGGCGATGCGCGCTATTTGTGGCGCATCACCGACACGCTTGAACTTGCTTTCGGCGAACGCTGTTTCGTCGTCGGCAAAAAGCGTTAGCAGAACTTCTTGACGATCCCGATCGACCACAGCGCGAAAACAACTCCGAGGACGATCCAGCGGAAGTAAAAGGCGAATTTAGTCGATATTTTCCAACCGCTGCCGGTGTTGATCTCGGCAAAGAGATTTTCCTTGCCCCAGCTGCAGAAGCAGAAAACCAGCATATAGAGTGCGCCGAGCGGCAGTAAGTTGTCGCTGATGATGAAATCCTCAAGGTCGAGCACGCAACTGCCTTTGCCGAAAGGTTGGAAACTTTTCCACAGATTAAAGCCCAGAATGCACGGAAGCGACGCCACGGCGAGCACGGTGCCGAGAAGCGCGCAAGAGTTTTTGCGTGTGAAATGGAAATTTTCCATCCCGAAAGCGACGAGATTTTCAAAGACCGCCACCAGCGTCGAGAGCGCCGCGATCGCGAGAAAAATGAAAAAGAGTCCGCCCCAGCATCTGCCGAAATTCATGCCCGCAAAAACTTTAGGCAACGCGACGAAAATCAGCGAGGGACCGCCGGCAGGGTCAACGCCGTAGGTCGCACAGCAGGGAAAAATGATCACTCCGGCGGCGATCGCCACACAGGTGTCAAGGGTGATGATCCAAAGCGTTTCCCCCGGCAAGGCGCGGTCGCGGTCGAAGTAACTGCCGCAGATTTCCACCGCGCCGATGCCGATGCTCAACGTGAAAAAAGCCTGTGCCATCGCCGCGTGGAGCGTCGTCCAAAACCCTGCACCGTGCCACGTGCTGAAATCGGGCTTCAAAAAGAACTTCAATCCCGTTTCCGCCCCGGGCAGTGTCAGCGCCTTGACGCACAAAAGGAGCATCAAAATGAAAAGTCCGCCCATCATCCACTTGACCGAGCGTTCGACTGAGGCGCGCACGCCGCCGAAACAGGCGGCGACGGTGATCCCCAGCGCGATCAGCATAAAAATCGTCTGCCGCAAGGGCGAGGCGAGGAAACTGCCGAAATAGGCGCCGGAATCGCCGCTGATTCTGCCGGCGAGATAATCATACGCATAAGCAATCAGCCAGCCGGTAACGACGGTGTAAAACATCAGCAGAATAAAGTTGCCCAAAAAGAAGAAATACCCGGGGATATCCCAGCGGAACTTCGACTTTTTGCCGCTTAAATTGCGCAATGCCCCCGGGAGCGTCAGTCTGCCGGCGCGCCCGATGGCAAGTTCCATCAGCATCAGCGGAAATCCGAAAAGGATCAGACAGCCGAGATAGAGCACGACGAACGCCGCGCCCCCGAATTTCCCGGTGATGAAAGGGAAACGCCAGATGTTGCCGAGGCCGATGGCACATCCAGCGGTCATCAGCAAGAAGCCGAGACGGCTGGAAAACGTTTCGCGTTCCTTCATTTTTTATTCAATTCGGCTTGAATGGCTTGCGCCCATATCTCATATCCTGCCGGCGTAAGATGCGTGCCGTCAGTCTGATAAAGTTCGGCTTTGATCGCCCCGTCGGCATCGGTGAACGCCGCCTTGAGGTCAATGAATTTGACGTAGGGGAGCGTCGCGCAGAATTCCCGGGTCAACGCGTTGGCCGCGTCGATCTGCGACTGCAATCCCTTGCGCGGGAAAATCGCCATAACGTAGATCGGCATCGGCTGCGGAAATCTCTGACGGAGCGCGCCGATCACCGCGCGGATGCCGCGATAGGCGTTCAGCGGCGTATCCACGGGATAATTCGCCGTGCCGGAAAACTGATTGGTGCCGATCTCAAGGATGATCGCCTTGGGCTTTTGATTGTCGACTTCGCCGTGCCCGATCCGCCACAGGACGTTTTGGGTGCGGTCAAAACCGAAACCGAGATTGAGCGCGCGTTCCCCGAAGTATTTTTCCCAGGTGTCGCCGCCGTGCGAAAAGCCCGCTTCGCGACTCCAGAAGTGGGTGATGCTGTCGCCGATAAAGATCAGCTCGTACTGCTTGGCTTGGGCGGCCTTGCATTTCTGATCGTGGCGCTGATACCAGTCGTAGCAGTCGTTTTCGATTTTCGGCGTCGGCGTGCAGCTTTGGGGGAGCAAGCCGGCAAAGTCGAGCGTCGGCGCGGGGTCGTAGAAGCCCAGTTGACGAGCGAGCGCATTTTCTTTTAAGTGGAAATCGCGTTTTGCCGCATCGACAAAGCCGGGATCGCCCCACACGCTGTGGCGGTCGAGGCCGCGTTTCTGCCATGCGGCAAGGTTGTCGTTGACGACCTTGTCGCCGCCGGGCCAGTCGGCGGAGCCTTTTTCCTTTTTGATCGCGATGACGCTCTTGTCGACGGGGAGTTTCACGTCAAAGAAGAGGTTGTTGTCGCTGTACAATTCATCCGGCGAGAAAATCTGCATGTGGCTCGCGCGCAGAAAAGGCTGTCCGTCGGAAACGAAAATGTTGCCGCAGATGTTGAAATCGTGGCTGTAGTTCAAGCCGGGGAAACGGTAGTTGCAGCGCTGTGCCATTTCGCACATCGAGGTACGGATCAATTCCTGCTCGCAAAAGGCGAAAACATTGTCGCGGATGGTGTTTTCGCGCCCGTAGTGCTGGTGAAAGGCGTTGCGCGTGCAATCGTAGCAGACGTTGCGTTCCCACACCTCGTGCGCGGAGCCCTCGTCGGCGTAGAGCGCCCAGCCGCCGTAGTAGCGGCAGGAAATATCGTGGACGAGGTTGTTGTAGACGCGCGACCCCGGCTGAATGCCGAGCAAATAGATGCCGCCCATGTCGCTCAACATCTTTTGACCGATGTTGTAGATGTGGTTGAAGCCGATGCGGTTTTCCCCGCCGGTCGCGGGGGCGTATCCCCAGCTCCACCCGGCGGAAATGCCGGTGTAGTTGAGATTGTGGATCAGGTTGTGCTCGACGAGCGTGCCGCGCGCGAAGCCGATCAGAATGCCGAGTCCCGCGAAGTCGAACTTGCCGCACTCGAAAATGTGATTGTTACAGATCGTGATGCGCTCGGAAACAAGTTTCGCCAGTTCCGGAAAACGTTCCGCATTGACGCCGTTGACGAGGATGCCGCCCGCGCCCATGTCGGTGATCGTGTTATGGCTCACCTCAAAATCGGTGACGCCGGAAAGTGCGCCGATCGCGTAAAAATTGCTCTTTTCGACGCGACAGTTAAGGACGCGGCAGTGGTCGGCATATTGAAACGAGACGACCGCCGGATCAAAACACGCGCCCTGCTGCGTCTGCCCCCGCCGGTTGTACTCGTTGTGCAAAACGGGAAATCTTTCCGCGCCGGGGATCTCGTAGGCCGGGGAGTAGAGGAGTCGACCGATGCCGCCGTGACGGAAGGTGATCCCTTCGACCGTGATGCCGGAAACTTTTTTGTTGTTTTGCTCGTCGCCCGCCGCGAGGAAAAGCAAACTGTTGACGGGGACGATCGCTTCGATGTTTTCCGCCGTTTCGCCGTCGCACGGGATGTAGTAAAGTTCCATTTTCTGATTGTCAAAGTAATACTCCCCTTTTTCGGTCAACGCTTCGCGGACGTTGCGCCAGACGATGCAAGTTTCCTCCGGTTTCGACCAGATGATCCTTTTTTCCGGGAACTGAATCTGCCGCGTTTTGGCATCGTGTTTCGCAATGGGCGTGTGGATGTCGTTCCACGCGGACAAGATATGGATGTCGATCCCGGAAATGTTGTAATAGTCGGGGCCGAAATCACCCTCTTTGTAGAAAAAAGCACTCTTTTTGCGGTCGGTGACTGCTTCGGGGAGGAGTTTTTCAGGGTAATGGGGAGCAAAGTAGGATTTCGGCAACTGGGCGACTTGCGCGCGGCGGCCGTTGATATAAAGCTGATCGAGGAAGCCATCGCAGACCGCTTGGGCGGGGACGTCGAAAACGAGTACCTCGTTGCGGTCAAGCCGCGCTCTTTTTTTGCACTTCAGGACGGCACCGCCGTCGAAAACGACGGTTTCCTTGGGCGCGGAACAAATGGTGAGATCGTTCAATTCAGGCGTGAGGTAGATCGTTTCGTCGAGAAAATAGACGCCCTCGTGAAAGACGATCCTGATCGCTTCGCCGGGATGCTGTTGACGGTAGTTTTTTGCCTGTTTCAGCGCGTCGGCGACGGAAGTTGCCGTGACTTTGGGATTTTTTTGTACGCCGGAGGGCGGGGCAACGAAAATTTCTGCGGCACCGAGCGAGAGCGCCGCCATGATTGAGACGAGAAGTGTTTTTTTCATTTTATTTCTCCAATCCTGCGTGATCCAGCGTTTCCGCCGGGTCGAAGAAGCCCTGCTTTTTGGCGTAGCTTCCTTTTTTATAGTGGAAATCGCGCTTGGCGATGTCGACGAAACCGGGGTCGGCAAATTCCGAATGCGTATCGCGCCCCATCTTGCGCCACTTGACGAAATCGCACGTCCAGTCGAACTTCGTCGCGAGCAATTCGCAGATCGTCGCAAAGAGTTTGGACCTTTTCTTTGCCGGCGCCGCGTCCCAGAAAAGGTTGCAGTCGGTGAAAAATTGATCTTTTTCGGTCATATCCATAAACATCGAGTGGAAAAAGGGCTTCCCCTCGGAAACGAGCATATTGCGGTAGATGTTGGCGACTTGCGAGGTGCATTGCCCCGGATTCATATATTCGAGGATCTGCGTCTTGCCGCGCGTGAGCGTCAACTGATGCTCGCCGTTGCAGGCAAACAAATTGTCGCGGACGATCGTCTCGCGTCCGAAGTGCTGGTGGAAGCCCTCTTTGGCGCAGTCGTGGCAGATGTTTTTTTCGATCACTTCGTGCGAGGACCCCTCGTCGCAGTAGATGCCCCAGCCGCCGTAGATGCGGCAACGGACGTTGTAGATGTGATTATTGTAGACGCGCGTCCCCGGCTGAACGCCGAGCAGATAGACGCCGCCCATGTCGCAGAGAATGCCTTTGCCGAGATCGTGGATCAGATTGAAACCGATGCGGTTTTCGCGGCAGCTCGACTCGCCGAAGCCCCAGCTCCAGCCGACCGAGAATCCGCTGTAAAAGAGGTCGTGGATGTGGTTGTGTTCAAATAAATTCGCCCACGCGTGACCGACCAGAAACGCGCTCGCCGCGGGGTAGGTATTGCCGCAGTCGTGGACGTGGTTGTTGCACGCCATGATGTGGTGCGTCGCCAACGGATAAAGTTCCATCTGGCGCGCGACGTTGGCGCCGTTGACGATGACGCCGCCCGCCCCGAGGTCGTGCAGGTGATTGCCGTTGAGTTCAATGTCGCTGCAGCCGCCGACGAGCCCGACGGCGTAGAAATTGGTGTTGCAGACTTCGCAGTTGGTAAAACGGATGTGGCGCGCGCCGAACATCGTAATGCTGCCCGGCAGTTGCGCCGCCGCCTGGGGACTGCCCGCGGTCGGCACGTTGCCCTCGGGTTGCGTATTCCAGAAATACTTGGCAAACGAGTTGGGGATCGCGCGCGGCAACTGGTGCGACATCGGGAAGGTGTAATCGGGGTTGACCGCCGGGCGGCCCGCGCCGCCGTGGCGGAACGTAAGCCCGTCAAAGGTGAGGTTTTCGACGTAGCGGTTCTTTTCCGGCTCGCCGGCGAGGAGCATCAGCAAGGGCAAGCGCGCGACGTAGGCGTCGAGCGTTTCAGGCTTTTCGCCGCGGCGGGGCAGATAGTAGACGCGGTTGTCGGTGTTGTCAAAATAAAATTCGCCGGGACTGGTCAACGCTTCGCGCACGTTTTGCCAGTAGTAGCGGATCGCCTGGGCGTTGAAACGCCACGCGCTGTATTTGGCAAAGCGGACGCAGCGCGTTTTTTTGTCGATGCTCCTGATCGGCAAATGACTGTCGGTCCACAGTTGCAGAATGAGCGCCTCGATGCCGTTTCGGTTGTACCAGTTGAAGTCGAAGTCGCCCTTTTTGAAGTAAAATGCCTCGCTGCCGTTGTGAAAGCTGTCGGCGTCGACGACGCACTCTTTTTCGATCTCAAGCGGCTTGCCGAAAGGGAATTTCGGGTACGACGCGATCACCGCGGGTTTGCCGTTGACGTAGAGATTTTCGATGCGTCCCTCAAAGACGGCGTAGTCGGGGACTTCGGCGCAAAAAACGGTTTTGCCGTTGAGCTGGCACTTCGACCAGTTTGTCAACTTGACGCCGCCGTCGAAGATCGGCTTTTCGCCGGGGCAGGCGGCAAAGGTGACGCCGAGCGAATCTTCCGGAGAAAAGATCATCGTGCGAATAAGGGGGTAAACGCCCCCTTTGCAGAAAACGGTGATATGCTCCGCCGCCTGATGGGTGGCGCGCAAACGGGCGACTTCCTTCATCGCATCGGGGATCGAGTGAAGCGTGATGGGATTTTCGCCTTTTTTCGTCTGATAATCCGGCGGTGCAATCAAAAGTTGTGAAATCATCGTAGTATCCCTTAAAAAAGTGTAGTCTTTTAACATACTTTGCCGCGCGCGAAATTGCAAGAAGGAAATCTGGAAAGATCCTTCCCCGTCAAGTTTCGGGGAGGATCCGGCTTTTATGCCGGATGATGGACGAAATGGACTTTTCAACCGGCGATCGGTGCAAATCGTTGAAAACGATTGCGTGAAGCGTTGAAAAAATCAAAAAAACGGTTGAAAAAAAGCGATCGGCGCTGTATAGTTTCTCTTGTACCACTTAAATGTGAGGATATTGCGATGAAAAAAATATTTGCCGCCTTGGTGACGGGCATCGTCGGGATCGCGCTTTTTGCCGCCGACGAGGCGACGTCGTTTATTTCCATCCGCCGTATGGAGTTTTATCCGCGCACGGTCGACAAGTGCCAGTCGGGCGAGATCGCCTACAATTTCGACGACGGCGAAGGGCATCAGGGCACGCTCGTTTTCCGCCAACTGGGGGTGAATGCCGCGCGGATCGATCTCATTATGGGCGACCAGATCGACACGACCGGCTTCGACGGAAAAGTCTTTTGGAACTGCAACGAGGCCGGTTGCAACGTGTTGACGGCAGAGGAAGCCGCCGAATTCTGTTACGACTTCCGCTTCGTGGCGATCCCGCTGCGCGAAGACCGGATGTTCCGGGAGCTGAAAAACGTCGGCAGCGAGCCGGTCGACGGCGATCTTTGCTACGTTTACGAGACCGCGCCGGTCGACAGTCCCTCGATTTTGACGAAACTTTACGTTTCCAAGATGTCGGGATTGCTCCGCAAGGTCGTGACGGTCGAAGACGGCGTCGAGGAGATCATCATTTTTGACGACTACCGCTCGATCGACGGCGTCCGCGTCGCGGAAACGATCCTCAAAAGCAACGATGTCGGCACTTTCAAATTGCGTCTGCGCAATGCCAAGTGGAACGTCCGGTTCCCCGCCGACACGTTCACGATGCCGAAACAAACGACGAAAGTTGTTCTGGGTGACGCCAACGTTGCGCGTCCGCGCGTTTCTCCGGACTCCGCCAAGGCGCAGCAACTTCGCGCCAGAATCACCGATCTCGAAGCGAAAGTTCAGATCGCCGAGGCAAAAATCGCCAAGATGGAGGAAATGCACAGTTCCAACCGCGTTGCGGAAGTTCAGCTTTCCACCGCGCCGGTGACGGCGAATTATTACGGTTACTGGCGTCGTCACGGTCTGCGTCGGGTCGTCCGCCGCAATGCGCGCCGGGCGATGCGCGACCGCCGCCGCATTGTGAAAGATCTGATCCGTGAAGACAACAAAATCGCTGCCGAGTATGAAAAGACCCTTAAGGAACTCGCCAAGTTGCGCAGTGACTTGAGTATGGCGCAGGAAGATCTGAAACTGCTTGAAAACGCGAAATAAGTTCCCCCCCGATCCGGAAAAACGGGATCGCGAATTACTGATTATGGATAAAAAATTGCGGATGATTGAAGTCGTTTGTCCTGCTTGCCAGGTATCGAAACTGGTGGCGGAAGATCAAAATGGTTGCACCACGCGATGCGCGACGTGCGGCAAAACGTTTGTAGTGCGCATGGCGGATCAGCAACTGGCAACGGAGGAACTTCCTGACGTTCCCGACACGATGTCGCCGGAAAATCATCACGGAAAACACCATTCCCGCAAAGGGAAAAACTGGAAAATTTGGGGTATTGCGGCGGTTTTTGCCGTCATCGCGCTGTTGCTGTTTCTGGTCGCCATCCGGGAAAAGAAAACCCGGATCCGCACCAAGCGGCCGGTTCCTGTCGCCAAGACGAATGATGTGACGGCGGAGTGGAACAGCCGCGGGGAAAAATTGCTTGCCGGCGATGGCACCTCCGTCGATCTCGCCGGTGCGATCAAGTTGTTCCGGCAGGCGGCGGATGCGGGCAATTTGGACGCGATGTGCAATCTTGCGCACTGTTACCTCGTCGGGGACGGCGTGGAGGAATCTCCGGAAACGGCGTTTGACTTGTATCAGCATGCGGCGGAATCAGGCAACGCCGTCGCGCAAAATGCGTTGGGCTCGATGCTGGAAATCGGCATCGGCTGTGACCGCAGTCCGGAAGAGGCGGCGCATTGGTATATGAAGTCCGCCGAGCAGAACTACGCCGACGGGCAATTCAACCTCGGCGTCTGCTATGCCGATGGTTTCGGCGTGGAAAAGGATTGGCAAAAAGCGGTGAAGTACTACCGCCTCGCCGCCCAGCAGGAGCACCCCGGCGCCTTGAATAATCTCGGCATCTGCTACGCCGAGGGGCACGGCGTCGCGCGCGACGATGTGGAAGCGGCGAATTTATTTTACCGGGCGGCGTCGAACAAAAGCATCGAGGGCAAATTCAATTGCGGCGTCGTTTATTTCACGGGGCGCGGCGTCACGCAAAACCGTTCGCAGGCATTCCGCTTTTTCCGCGAGATCGCGGAAAAAGGACACGCCACGGCGCAGTACAATCTCGGCGTTTGCTTTGAAAACGCCATTGCCGTCCGCAAAAATCTGCGCCGGGCGCGCTTCTGGTACCGTCAGGCGCTCGGCAACGGCGAAACGCGCGCCGGCAAGGCGTTGCTCGAGATCGCGGAATAGCTTCGCTATTTTTTGCGCCGGACTTTTTCCTGCCACCAGAAAAAGATTGCCGGGATCAGATAGAGCGTCAAGCCGGTCGAAAAGAGCAACCCGCCGACGACGCCGATGCCGCAACTGGAGCGGATTTCCGAACCGAGTCCCGTGCCGAACGCCATCGGCAAAATGCCGATGATGCTCGTGAGCGACGTCATCAGGATCGCCCGGAATTTCCGGCGGCAGGCAAGCAACATCGCTTCGCCGGGGGAAATATTTCTTTTCATCTGCACGTTGGTTTCGTCCATCAGCAAGATCGCATTGTTGACGACGATGCCGATCATCATGATGGCGCCGAGCATGCCGACGATCGAAAACGGCGTATGCGTTATGTCGAGGATCACAAAAAGTCCGACGAAACCGAGCGGGATCGTGAACAAGATAAGAAACGGTTTCGTCCACGATTCGAGGATCGCCGCGATCACGAGGTAGATCAGGATCGTCGCGATGAGAAATGCTTCCTTGAATTCGCGGACGCCGTCCGAAAGCAATTCCGCCTGACCGAAAAAGGCGAGTTTATAGCCGGTCGGCAGTTGCGGTTCGAGTTTTTCCTTGAGCACGTTCATCAACGCGCCGAGCGACTCGCCCTTTGCCGGATTGGCGTAGATCCACGCACACCGCTCCTTGTCCTGACGGCGGATCGAAAGCTGCACCGGGTCGGATTCCTGCGTCACGACGGTTTCCAGATTGAGCGGATGCCCATCTTTTTTGCCGACGACCAAATTTTGCACGGACGCCATGCCCTCGGCTTCGCCGGTTTTGACGCGGATGTCGTAACTGCGGCTGCCGACTTTATAGGAGCCCGCCTCGATGCCGTCGAAAAAGCCGACCGCTTCATAGCCGACGGTCGCAGCGTCGAGTTGGAGATTCTGCAATACCGGCCGGTCGGGATGCAGAAAGATTCGCGGCTTCCCCGGGCGGACGGTCGTGTCGATGTCGGTCGCGATGCCGGACTCGCGCAGGATCTGCGCCCCCAGCTCGGCGAAGCGGTCAAGCTCTGCCGGATCCGGCCCCGTGATGTAAGCGGTGAGGTCGGCGCCGGAACTGCCCGAAATGACGGGGATCGCGAGGTTGTATTTCAGGTCGTGGTATTGATCGAGATTTTTGCGGATATCGTTGCGCAGATCTTCGATCGGGGCGCGCTGATCGCGCGGCACAAGTTTGATGGTCACGCCGGCGAGGTAGACCCCTTCGGCAAGCTGTCCCGTCGTCGCCCGGCGGTAGCCGGTGGTCGCGCCGACAGATTGGACGTAGGGGAGCTTTTTCAATTCGGCGACGATTTCCTGCACGCGCTTTTCATTGGCTTGGAGCGAACTTGCCGCGGGAAATTCGAGCGTCAGCGTCAATTCGCCCTGATCGGTCGGCGGCAGAAAGCTGACGCTGATGCGCGGCAGACACCACGCGAGAAGTCCCGCGCAGAGTAAGATGATCGCCAGCGCTACGCTCCCCGGGTGGCGGCGCACTTTTTTGATCGACCAGATGAAGGCGGCGGCGACGCGGTTGTAGTATTTGTTCCAAATGGCGGAAAAGCGGCTTTTCTTTTCCTTGCCGGGATCGCGCAGAAATCTCGCCCCGAGGATCGACGTCAGCGTGAACGTGATGAAAATCGAGATGAAGGTCACGATGACCATCACGCCGGCGAAAGGCCCGACGATCAGGCCGGCGACGCTCGTCATTGCCGCGATCGGCAGAAAGACGACGACGTTGGTAAGCGAGCTCGCCAGCAGGGCGTTGGCGACTTTGCTCGTGCCGTTGACGACCGCGTTTTCCTTGTTTTCGCCCCGGCTCAAATGGCTGAAAATGCTTTCGAGCACGACGATCGAGTTGTCGACCAGTACGCCGCTGGCGCATCCGAGCGAAACGAGCGTCATCATGTCAAAGGTGTAGCCGCGCGCCTTTAAGACGAGAAAGCTGATGATGAAAGAAACCGGCAAGGTGATGACGATGATGAGCGTCGGCCGTAATTTGTGCAAAAACGCAAAGAGCGTCGCCGCCGTCAGCAAAATGCCGATGACGACGCTCATCCACGCGTCGTTGACCGAGGCGCGGATGAATTCGCCGGAATCCTTGAACCAGATGAGTTCCATCCCGCCGGGGAGCATACCCGGCGTGTTGCGCAACTGGTCGTAACGCTGGCGGATCTCGTCGATGACCTTGACCGTGTTGGCGTCCGCCTTTTTGACGATCTCAAGCTGAATGCCCGGTTTCCCGTCGATGGAAGCGAGTTGCCGCGTTTCCTTGGACATCAGTTTGATCTCGGCGATGTCGCGCAGATGAACCCGTTTGCCGTCGCGTCCGGTGATTTCCATTTCGCCGAGCGCGCCGGGCGTCTTGAATTCGGCGTCGTAGGTGAGGGTGATCTCGCTGTCGGCGCGCTTGATTTTGCCGACGGGCAGTTTCAGATGATTTTTCTTGATCTTTTCGACCAGTTCCGGCAAGGTGATGCCGCATTCGGCGAGGCGGTCGCGGCGGGGAATGACGTGCAACTGCATCTCGTTGCCGCCGTGGATGCGCACTTCGCCGACGCCGGGCAGAGTGGCGAAAGAGTCCGCAAGTTTGTCGTCGACAAAGTCGTAGAGGTCGTCGGTCGTGCGGTCGCCGCAGAGGTAGAGCGTCGCGACCGGTACCGAGTTGACGTCGAGTTTGCTCAAGCGCGGCGTTTCGACGCCCGCGGGAAATTCGTCGGCGATGCGGTTGAGTTTTTCGCGCACGTCGTGCAATTTGAGATCGACGTCGGTGCCGAGTTCAAATTCAAGGGTGATCGCGGCGGCGTTTTCCATGCAGATGGTGGTTGTGTGCTTCAAGCCGTCGAGAGAGCTGACGGCATCCTCGATGCGGCGGGCGACTTCCGTTTCGATTTCCTCCGGCGAAGCGCCGGGATAGACGGCGGTGATCTGAACGTAGGGCACGTCGAATTTCGGCAGAATGTCGATGCCGATCTTGCGGTAGGAGTTGAGTCCGAGCAGGACGAGCGCGATGATCAGACAGCTGACCGCAATCTTGCGGCGCACCGAGATCGCACTTAAATTCAGCGGGGAATATGATTGCTTCGCCATCTCTTTGCGCCTTTTATTTGGTCAAAATTTTGACCGGGGTTTCCTCGTTGACGAAATATTGCCCCGAAACGATGACTTGCGCCGCCGGCAAATTGCCGAGTTCCGGCGTTTCGGTGAAACCTTGTGCCGTAACTCCGGGCGTGACGGCGAAGCCTTTTGCCTTGCCGTCGACGGCGAGAAAGACCTGAAATCCGTTTTTGGCGCGGAAAAGCACCGCATTTTCGGGCACGCAGAAACTTTCTCTCTCGTCAAAGATCACGGTGACGTCGCAGAGCAATCCCGACACCCAATTGCCGTCGGCGGGCAGATCTGCCTTGAGCACAAAAGTCCGGCTCGCCGCATCAATGGCGCCGTTGACCTGCGTGACGGGGATCTTGGCGAGCTCCTTGCCGCCAAAATTGATCGCAACGTGCGTCTTGCCGGGGGAAACCTGTTGAAAGTGGACGGCGCTCAAGACGACTTCGACGCGCATTGCGCGGGGATCTTCGATCTTGACGACGGGGGTACCGGCGTCACAGAATTCGTCGACGTTGCGCAGTTTCGCCGTGATGACACCGTCGTAGGGAGCCGTGACGATGGAGTCCGCCAGTTTCTTTTCGGCAATGGCGAGCGCGGCGCTGGTGAAGCCGACTTCCGCCAGCGCGGTCGCCTGCGCGGCGCGCGCCTGTTCGATTGCAAGTTTCGCCTGCTTATACTTCAATTCGGTCGCTTCTCGGGCAGTCGCCGAGACCGCTTGTGAGCGGAAAAGTTTTTCGCTGCGGTCGTAATCAAGTTTTGCCTTGTCGTAGGCGAGCTGGGCATTGGCAACGTCCGCCTCGCGGGTCTTGACGCGCTCCTGCGCGACTTTGACCGCTTCGGCGGCGAGGATGCGGGCGTTTTCCAGATTTTTGCGGTCCGAGCGGAAAAGGACGTCGCCCGCCTTGACCTGATCGCCCTCCTTGACGGAAAGCTCCTCGATTTTGCCCGGAATGTTGGCGGAAACCGTTGCACGGTGGATCGGTACGATCAGCCCCTGGGTGCGGATCCCGTCGCGAAATTTGTGTATTTCCGGCTGGGCGACGGCGACGGTGACCGCCTCGACGGCGGGACTTTTTTTCTTGCTGCAACCGCCGATCAGAAGGGCGGCCGCGAGCACGGACGAAAGCAAGGCGAGATGTTTCATATGTTTTCCTTTTCAATCGCAGAAAAATGATCTTCCGGGAGCAATCCCGCCGCAAAGAGCGCTTCGCGGCAGGTTACGTCTTCAAGCGTACGGTAAAGCGCCAGATTGGCGCCGGATTCGTCTTCAAACTTGACGATGCCCGTCAGATTGGCGGTAAAGACCACCGGCGCCGCGAGGATGCGCAAACACCAGCACTGCGCCGCTTCGCGGTCGTTGCTGCCGGAAAAAAGCAGAAAAAGTTCGATCAACGACGGTGCGACTTTGCCGGAGATCTCTTCGGCGACATATTTACGCCCCTCTTCCGACAACGCCGCGCGCACCAGAAATTTGCTGATCCAGCGCGGGCGATCAACGCGGTAAAAGATCTGAAAAAGCATCTGGATCGACTGACGGATCAGGGATGTTTTTTCCTGTCGGGTGCGGCAATGCGGCGCTTCTTTTTCGATCAACGTAGCGATGGCGCCGGCATCCCACTCGGCGCAGACGAAATCCCACACGGCGTCGATCAGCCCCTGAATGCCGCCGAAGTGATAGGTGATCGCATTTTGAGCGCAACGTGCCGCACGGGCGATCTCGCGCGTAGTCACGCCCGTGATGCCGCGCCGGGCAAAAAGTTCCCCCGCCGCTTCGATCAGCGATCGTTGCGTCTGCTTGGAAATCAGATAAGATGCCATGCGAGTCCCCGACATTTTTGTTACTGGCGATAATATAGTTCAAATGAACTAATTTGTCAAATAAAATAATGTTGACATAAGAAAATGACAAAAAAAACCGCCATTGCGTTGTCAAATAGCGGAAATCGTGTTATATTATTCTCTCTTTGAATATCGTTTCGTTTGAGGAGTCAAAAATCGATGAAGGATCAATTTTCCAGTAAGATCGGTTATGTGCTTGCCGCCGCCGGTTCAGCGGTCGGGCTGGGGAACATCTGGCGTTTTCCCTATCTGGCGGCGAAATACGGCGGGGGTATTTTCCTCATCACCTATCTGATCCTCGTATTGACGTTTGGCTACGCGCTTTTGATCTCGGAAAATGGACTCGGCCGGATGACCGGCAAGGGGCCGATCGGCACCTACCGCTATTTCACGCAGGGACGCAGTGGTTTTCCGAAGTTTTTGGCGATCGGCGGCTGGATCAACGCGCTGGTGCCGCTGATCATCGTGCCGTACTACTGCGTCATCGGCGGCTGGGTGACGAAATACGTTGCGGCGCTGACGACAAATCCGATCTCAAATTTCGCCAGTCAAAAAGCGTGCAGTGATTATTTCGGCAATTTCATCTCGTCGACGTGGCAACCGCTTTGCTTTTTCCTCCTTTTCATGGCGATCCTCGTGATTGTCGTCGCATTCGGCGTGGAAAAAGGCATTGAACGCTTCAACAAGATCCTGATGCCGATCCTGTTTGTGATGATTATCGGCATCTGTATTTACTGTATATTCCTGCCGGGAGCGAAAGCCGGTTTTGTCTATTATTTGAAGCCGGACTTCTCGAAGTTCAGCTATATGACGGTGGTCGCCGCGATGGGGCAGCTTTTTTTCTCGCTGTCGATCGCGATGGGGATCATGATTACCTACGGATCTTATATGCGTAAGGAAGACAATCTGGTTTCCAACGTCAATCAGGTTGAATTTTTTGATACCGCCGTCGCGTTTCTCGCAGGCATGATGATTATCCCCGCCGTGGTTGCTTTTGGCGGCGAAAAGGCGGCGGAAGCCGCCGGTCCCGGACTGGTTTTTGTGACAATGCCGCAGGTTTTTGCGAACTTTGCCGGCGGCAGGATCGTCGGCGTCTTTTTCTTCGTGCTCGTTCTTTTTGCCGCGGCGACGAGTGCGATTTCGCTGCTTGAGACCAACGTGCAGACGATCAGTCAGGAAATGAAAATCAGCCGCGCCCGGGCGATTGCGATCTGCGTCGTCGAGATCATCGCCATCGGCGTGATCACCGTGCTCGGCTACAGCGTTTTCAAGAATTTCCATCCGCTGGCTTTCATCGAAAAGTACAAGGGAATGGACATCCTCGATACGCTTGATTTCATCAGCAACAACGTGATGATGCCGATCGCGGCGATCTTTACGACGATCCTCGTCGTCGCGGTGATCGGATTGGAGAAGTTCTCCCGCGAGATCAGACAGGATAAAAAGTGGTACCGCGAGTACATTTTTCAGTTCTGCATGCGCGTGGCGGTGATCCCCTGTCTGCTCGTTGTTTTGCTGCAGGCAACGGGGATCCTGCATTAACTTTTGCCGCTCGCTGCAGGCGGTTGCGATTGTTTCGCAACCGCCTTTTTTTGCTTTTTTCGCATTTTTGATTGAAAAAATGCAATTCCGGTGTAAAATTATTCCCGTACACGGTAGTCTGCGCCCGCGATCTCAACGTGGCAAAGCAATACTACGAGGAAGGCGTAAAGCGCGGCAATGAAGCGTGTAAGGAAGCGCTTGACGCTTTGAATAAATAATACACACTCTCTCTTTTGGGGACTGCCGGTTCGCAAAACGACCGGCAGTCCGTTTTTTTTAGAGCGGGGTGAAATTATTTGCCGTACTCGCGCCGGAAATCTTTCAGCACCGCCATCACGTCGGGGGAAATGCCCGTAATGGAGTAGGGCAGATCCCAGGTGACAACGCCGCCGTGCGCGACGACGCGCCGGGTGATCTGCGCCATTTCGGCGCCGCTGAAGCGGATGGGCGCGGTACCCCAGGTCTTGCCGGCGTAGGTGAGTATCTGCAATTTCAATGCCGTCGTTTCGGGATCGGTCGGGAAAACAAGTTCCTGCGGCTCGTTGATCTCGCCGGCAAGGTAATCCTCGTCGCTTTTTTGGTAATTGCGGCGCGGCGGATTTTCGACGCCGCCGTTGAGCGCGATTGCGGCGTCGCAATTGCCGGCGCGCAACGCGCGGCAACGCGTATGACCGTTGATTTCGTCGGGGAAGTCGTACATGTATTGCGAATAATAGGCGCCGTCACACCACCACGCTTTGATTTTTTTGCCCCAGCGGAGCGACCATTCCTGCTGCATTTCATTCCAGATGGTTTGAAAGTGCTCCAGGCGCGGGTCGTTTTTGCCGGGGGAATCGAGTTCGTTGTACTGCGTTTCCCACCATTGGGCGGGCCAGCTGGGGGTGCAGTGCAATTTTTTGATGATATCGTAAGGTTTGCACGGCGCAAGCGTCGTCACGTAAGCTCCGGCGTCAATGCCATAGCGAGCGAGCGCGTCGGCGAAATCGGCAATGAGGTCGCGCTCCGAGCAGAAGCCCTTGCCGATCTCGCGGTCGTACACCGCGCTCGGCGTGCAGTAGTAACCGCTGTTTTGCCCCGTCGTCAAAAAGGCGTAACCGGCGCCGACTTCCGCAAGTTGCGCGGCGATTTTGTCGACGTCAAAGGCGTTGACGCAGGCATCCCATTGGTCGATCGGCATCGGGTGATCCTGACCGCGTTGCTCCTCGGGAAGCGACGGATCTCCGGAGTTGAGAAAATGAAAAAAGAAACCGTATTCCCTGCCGTCGAAGTGATAGCGCATTAAAGTTTCTCCTTGATGCCCTTGAGGGCGATCGCCAGTTGCGCCGGGCAACTCGTCGGGCGGCCGCCGCAACGGATGCCGTCGAGCTTTCCGATGACGTCGTCGACTTTCATTCCGGCGACGAGACGCGAAATTCCCTGCGTGTTGCCGGGGCAGCCGCCGATGATCTTGAGCGACCGGATGGTCTGATTGTCTTCGGAAAGTTCGATTTCCATTTCACGGCTGCAAACGCCTTGCGGTTGATAACGGTAGATCATTTGGTCATCTCCAATTCTTTTTGCCAGAAAGCAAGCTGTTTTGCCACCTGCTTGAAGCCGGTGCCGCCCACGAGATCGCGCTTGGCGACGCTTGCGCGCGGATCGAAAAGCGCGGGGAATTCTTCCGTTGCTTCGGGAATGGTCTCGCGCATTTCTTCGAGCGTCGGTTCGTCGAGTTTCTGATTGTGCTCTTTGCAGTATTTCACAAAACTGCCGACTTTACGGTGGGCGTCGCGGAAAGGCACGCCCAGCTCCACCAGTTTTTCCGCGAGGTCGGTCGCCATCAACGCGGGGTCGGAAGCCGCCTGCGCCATCTTTTCGGCTTTGGGCTTCATCGTTTCGATCATCGGCGGATAGACCGCGAGGATCTGTTCGACGGTGTCGATCGCGTCAAAGAGGGCGACTTTGTCCTCCTGCAGGTCGCGGTTGTAGGTCATCGGGAGCCCCTTGCAGAGCGTCAACAGCGTCGTCAGATCGCCGCAGACGCGCGCGCTTTTGCCGCGGGTGAGCTCGCAGACGTCGGGGTTCTTTTTTTGCGGCATCAGACTCGAGCCGGTGCAGAACGCGTCATCGAGCTCGATGAAATCGAATTCCTGACTCGACCACAGAATGAGATCTTCCGAAAGGCGCGAAACGTGCATCGCAAAGATCGCGAGCGCGCTCGCCATTTCGATCGCAAAGTCGCGGTCGGCGACGGAGTCCATGCTGTTGCGCGTGACCCGCGAGAAATTGAGTTCGCGGCAGACTTCCTCGCGGTCGAGCGGCAGCGTGGAACCGGCGATCGCGCCGGAGCCCAGCGGCATCACGTTGATGCGCTTGCGGCAGTCGGCGATGCGCTCGGCGTCGCGGTCGAGCATTTCGACGTAGGCGAGCAAGTGGTGCGCAAAAAGGACGACTTGCGCGTGCTGCAAGTGGGTGAATCCGGGCATGATGAGTTCGGAATATTCCGCCCCGACTTTGACCAGCGCCTTCTGAAAATCGCGGATGCCGGAAACGATTTTGTCGGCTTCCTCGCGCAGGTAGAGCCGGATGTCGAGCGCGACCTGGTCGTTGCGGCTGCGTCCGGAGTGGACGCGCGCGCCTTCGGGGCCGAGCTTGGCGATGAGGGCGCTCTCGATGTGCATGTGGATGTCTTCCATCGCGATGTCAAAGGCGAAATTTCCCGCGTCGATCTTCTTTTCGATCTCGAGCAGTTCGGCGCGGATCGCGTCGGCGGCGCTCTGCGGAATGATCCCCTGTTTGGCGAGCATTTTGACGTGGGCGCGACTGCCCGCGATGTCGCAGTGATAGAGCCGTTGGTCAAAGGAGATCGACTCGGAATACCGCGTCACCTCCGCCTGTGTCTGTCCGCTGAAGCGGCCGCCCCAAAGAGCCATGATCTTTCCTCCGGAAAAGGGTTTATGATGTCATCCTTATAATCTAATGCAGAAATGCTGATTTTGCAATAAAAAGGAGTCGTTTTTCGGCGTGACGGCTTATTTTTTCCGCATGACGCAATTGATGGAAAAACTGCGCAGCGCCAGTTCCTCGGGCACATTGAAGCGCAATGTGGAAAGCAGCGTTTCCGCTTCGTCGAGGATTGCCTTGCCGCGCTCGGCGGTGAAAGCGGGCGCGTCGCCGGCAAAAACTTCCGGATTGGGCAGATCCGCGGCAGGAATGCCGGAACTCAACATATAGCACTCGGCGGCAAAGGTGTGGATTGCCGACAAGAGCTGTTTGCGCATCCGCATATACTCGCCGCTGGCGGAATCCTGACGGCGCTCCTCGAGGTTTTTGAGCAGGACGGGGTCTTCCATCTGCTTGGCGACTTTGAACTGGTCGGCAAACTCCTCTTCGCTCTTGGCTTCGGCTTCGTCGGAAAGTTTGCCGAAAAGGGCGATCAGTTGCGCCGCGTTTTCTTCGGCGGTGCCGAGGTCGCCGTCGGCGTGCACGATCAGCTGGTTCAAGATGCGAAAGAGCGCATCCGACCCCGGGAAGGCGATTTTCTGGTGCTCGACGGCGAGCGAGATCAACTGACAGCGGCTCCGGGTCGTCGGGAGCAGGGCGGAAACGTTGGCGCTCAAGAGGATGATGAAAGTCTCTTTCGGCGGTTCCTCCAGCGTTTTCAGAAGCGCATTCTGTGCCGCGTCATTGAGTCGGTCGGCGTCGCGGATCAAGCCGATCTTGACCGGGAATTGCTCGCTGCCGGTGAGCGCGAGCGAAGCGAGAAAACTGCGCACCGTGTTGGGCTCGGGGCGGCCGATTTCGCCGACGCGGATCTGGTACATCTTGCCGCAGGGCGAAAGCGTGTGAATTTCGCTGTAAACGCCGCGTTCCAGATTGCGGCAGTAGGAGCAGGTCGTGTCGGGCACGCCGTCTTTTGCGTGCGCACAGCCGCCGATCTGCGCGAGGACGACGGCGAATTCTCGCCGGATCTCTTCGTCGTCGCAACGGATGAGAAAACTGTGGCCGAAACGCCCGGTCGCGCGGGCGTGACAGAGCCGTGCGATCTCCGACGGGTAAAGTTCGGCGTATTTATGAAAGAAGCTCATCGACAATCTGCCAGATTTCACCGGCGATGCGCTCGGCGTCGCGGTCGGCGTTGATGACTTTGACCCGCTTCGGCTCGGCGGCGGCGATGGCGAGGAAGCCCTCGCGCACTTTGTGGTGGAAATTGAGATCTTCCTTCTCGAAACGGTCGACTTCGCCTTGCGTTTCCACGCGGCGCCGGGTGCGCTCGAAACCGCGTTCGACCGGCAAATCGAGCAACAGCGTGAGGTCGGGGCGGCAATGGCCGAAGGCGAAATCGTTGAGGCGGCGCACCGTGTCGACGTCGATGCCGCGCGCCACCCCCTGATAGGCGGTCGAGGAGTCGGCGAAGCGGTCGCAGAGGACGATTCTGCCTTGCGCGAGGGCGGGGGCGATGACTTCGCGGACGTGCTGACTGCGCGCCGCTTCCATCAGGAGCAGTTCCGTTTCGTCGTGGAGCATTTCGTCGCTTTGATGTTCCTTGACGATCGCGCGCAATATTTCGGCGAGCGGCGTGCCGCCGGGTTCGCGGGTGCAGACGCACTCGTAGCCGCGTTGCGCCAAAGTGTGCGCGAGCAATTGCAATTGCGAACTTTTGCCGGCGCCTTCCGGGCCCTCAAAAGTGATGAAAAAACCTTTTTTCTCTGCCATAATCCGAAAAAATCAAAAATTTTTCATAAAAAACCACTTATTAAACATAGTTCCATTTGCCGATAAGTTCAACTCGTGATATATTTTATTTCGTGAAAATTTGCAACAAGTACCCTTAATTGAAAGGCGCATTTTATGAGCAAAGAGTTGTCCCGGTCCAGTTATCTGGAAAAGAACGTCGGCGATTTCGCCCACGAAATCGAAATCTGCGGCCGCCGCTACGTCAAGATCGACGATCTGCGCTACGGCACCAATCCTCATCAGCCGGCGGCGTGCTACCGCCCGGTCGACGGCACCGGCGTCATCGGCGATATGAAGATCATCAAAAACGGCAAGAGCGGGCTGTCGCAGACCAATTTGGAAGACATTTCCGGCGCGCTCAACATCGTCAAGTTCTTTGACGAGCCCGCCTGCGCCGTGATGAAGCACGTCAATCCTTCCGGCGCCGCGGTCGCGACGCCCGGCGAATCGTTGCGCGACGTCTACCTCAAGGCGCGCGACGCCGACGCCCGCGCCGCGTTCGGCAGCGTGATCGCTTTCAACGTCGAAGTTGACGCCGATACGGCGCGCGAAATCATGTCGACCTTTGTCGAATGCGTCGTTGCGCCCGCTTTCGCACCCGGCGTCGCCGAAATCTTCAACGATGCGGAAACCTATAAACTCAACCGCCACGTGCGTATTCTGCAGTGCGGTGATCTGAAAAAACTGCCCCGCTTCACCGACGAAGTTTCGAGCGACTACAATACGCTGAAAGTCCTCGCCGACGGCACCGTTGTCGTCGCGGCGCCGCTCTCGACGTCGTTGCGCACGATCGCCGACCTGAAACCCGCCGAAGGTGAAAACGCCCGTTGCGGCAAGCAGATTTCCAAATTCGCGGCGAGCGAAGCGCGCCAAAAGGATCTGCTTTTCTCGTGGTATGTCAACTTGAGCGTGCGCTCCAACGGCGTCGTCATCGTCAAGGACGGTCAGACGCTCTCGGTCGGCACCGGCGAACAGGATCGCGTCGGCGCAATCGAGCAGGCGATCGCCAAATTCAAGCAGAAATACACCGGCAGCGGCACCCTCGAAGACGCCGTGATGTCGAGCGACGGATTTTTCCCCTTTGAGGACGGCGTCGAAACGGCGGCTGCCGCCGGCATCAAGGCGATTATCGCGCCTGCCGGTTCGCTCCGCGACGCCGACGTCATCAAGCGCGCCAACGAGCTGGGCGTCGCGCTCTATTACGCGCCCGAACGCATCTTTTCGCACCACTAAAAAAGGAGTTTTTTCATATGGCAAAGAAAAACGCAAATAAAAAAGAGCTGGATCGCGCCGTCGGCAACGCGCTTTTCAGCGATACGGAACGCATGGAAATGTGGTTTGCCGATCACTGGAAAAAGGTGTTGGTGATCGTGCTCGTCGTGCTGGTCGCCGTCACCGCCGGATTCGGCGTCTGGAAGTACCGGGCGTACCGCCGGCAAGTTGCCGTGACCGCGCTGAAAAATTCCAAGACCGTCGAGGATCTGGAAAAAAATCTTAAACTTTACGGTGACAGCGAAGCCGCCCCCGCGGCGCGTTTCCGCCTCGGCATTACCTATATGGCGTCGGAAAAACCTGATTACGCCAAGGCGATCGAGAATTTCAAAAAGGTCGTTGACGATCCCAAAAGCGAACCCGCGCTGAAAGAACAGGCGCGCTATCTTTCGATCAATTGCGTCGAGATGAGCGGCAACTACCAGCAGGCGGCGGCGGAATATGCCGCTTTCGGCGACGACGCCAGGATGACGCCCGTCAAGCGGGCGGCGGCGTATTTCCGCGCGGCTCAGTTGTTGCTGGCGCTCGGCGACATCAAGGGCGCCGAGGCGATCCTCGCCAAGCCGCGGCTCATCGCCAACAGTCAGGCGATCGCGCTGTGGAATCAGCAGTTGGATATGTTGGCGCTTGCGGTCAAAAACGGCGATTATGCCGCGCCCGCGAAATCGGCTCCGGCGGCTCCCGCGGAAACTGCTCCGGCGGCTCCCGCGGCGAAATAATTTTTTATGCAGACACTCAGCCGGCGGGAAAAATCGCTTTTGTGCGCCTTGCTGACGCGAGGCGGCCGCAAACGCTCCGACTGCTGTCGTTGCGAGGGGCTTCGCGCGGTGCGCGAACTCCTTGCCGAACGGCCGGAATTGATCCGTTTTACCGTTGGCACCGAGCGCGGACTTGCTTCGCTTGGCGGCGTGGAACCGCCTCAATTCCGCTTGGTCAGCGAGAGCGAATTCAGCGAGTTTTCCGCGACGGTCAACCATCAGGGGATCCTCGCCGTCGCCGGGATTCCCGCATTGGCCGAAACGCCGCCCGAGGGGGACTTCATCCTCGCGCTCGACGGCGTTGCCGACCCCGGTAATTTCGGCACGATCTCGCGCACGTTTCGCGCCATCGGCGGTCACGATGTCTGGTATACCGAGGGGTCGATCGACCCGTGGGGCGACAAGGCGATCCGTTCGGGATTGGGGGCGCAGTTTTCGTTGCGTTTCCGCCGCTTCGCCGACCTCGCCGACCTCGCCCAATGTGCGCGAAGTTTCGGCTATCCGACGCTCTTTGTCGCGGATCCTCACGACGGCGAAGTCTGCTTTGACTGCGACGACCTTTTCCGCAAGAGCGTGCTCGTCATCGGCGGCGAAGCCAACGGCGCCTCGACGCCGCCCGCGGGCAGCCGTCGCGTCATCATCCCGATGCCGGGCGATTACGAATCGCTCAACGCGGCGCAGGCGGCGACGGTGATCCTGCTGGAGTATGTGCGCCGCACCCGCAAAGGAAGTGTCGGATGCTGACGAAACTTGCCGTTTTTGCCTTTGCCGGCGGCCTTGCCGCATCGCTGTTGCTGACGCCGTGCGTGCGCTCGCTCGCGTGGAAACTCGATGTGCTCGACCGTCCTGCCGAAAACCACAAACGCCACCGGCAGCCGGTCGCGTTGCTCGGCGGATTCGCCGTCTTTCTCGCGTGGGCGATCGGCATCACAGCCGGAATTCTGGCGGCGGTAAACGGCTGGCTCCCCGGCGTTACGCCCGAGTTGCAAGAGGCGATCGTTTCCGGCTTGCGCAGTGCGGCAAAACCGCTCGGCGCGATCGCTTCCGGCGCCGCGCTGGCGCTCGGTTTCGGATTTTATGACGATTTCAAGCCGATGTCGGCGAAGTGGAAGTTTTTGTGGCAGTTCATCGTCGCGATGATCGCGGTCGTCTGGGGGGACGTGCGCTTCAATTGCTTCCTCAACTGCGATCTCGCCGAAGCGGCGGTGACGGTTTTCTGGCTGATGCTGATGATGAATTCCATCAACTTTTTCGACAATATGGATGGACTCGCCGCGGGGACTCTTGCGATCGCCTTTGCGCTTTTCGGCGTGATCGCGGTGCTGAATGGTCAGATTTTCATTTCCGCGTTGAGCGCCTTGAGTTGCGGCGCGGTCTGCGGCTTCTGGTTTTACAACGCCAATCCGGCGACGATTTTCATGGGGGATTCGGGAAGTCACTTTCTCGGCTACCTCGTCGCCGTCATCGCCGCCAAGACGACCTTTTTTCACAGCGGATATTCGCTTTCGCGTTTGCCGCAACTGATGCCGCTTTTCATCCTCGCGTTGCCGCTCTTTGATACGGCGATGGTCGTCGCGATCCGCACGTGGAATCATCGCCCCTTCTGGATCGGCGATCTCAACCACATTTCCCACCGTTTTGTCCGCATGGGATTGAGCCGGCTCCAGGCGGTGATTCTGGTTCATCTGCTCGCGCTTGCCATCGGCATCGGCATTTTGCCCGTCTACTGGGGAAATTTCGCCACCGCCGCGATTCTCGTCGTCCAATCGATCCTTTCCGTCGGCATCATCACGTTTTTGCAGTTGACGCTTTCAGACAAGGTCGACCATAAATAGGATAAGGCTCTCCCGCATCGTTACGGTTGTCTGTAAGTTCAAGCAACAGGTTGCGATTTGGAATGCGGTACAAAAAAAGCTGTTGCTTCCCTTGCGGGGGCAACAGCTTTTTATTGAGCGAAAAATCGCTTAGAGCGAGATCGCTTCCGCGGGGCATTCGCCGACGCAGGCGCCGCATTCGACGCAATCCGCACCGACGACCGCCTTGCCATCCTGCATGGTGATGGTGCCGACGGGGCAGGTGTTCACGCAGGTCTCGCAACCGCAGCACTTCTCGGAATCAACTTTCGCAGCCATTTTTGTACTCCTTAACAATGTTTCTTTTTCCCCGCACTCGGGGTCACGTCAATAATATAATCAGTCTCGGCGATTTTTCAAGTCGTTTTTTCGCTTTTCCTCACCGGGTGATCTTAAAATCGTAAAAGCGGTTCGTCCCCTCGCCGGCGACGAGACCGATGCGGTAATTGCCGGGGAAAAAGTTTTCCTCGGTATAGCCGAAACATTCGCCGTTGCACTTGACATTGATCGCGGCGCCTTTCTGGTTTTTCTGCGGCTTTACGGTGACGACGAGGCGATAGCGCGTATCGGGTTTGAAGCGCCGCTCTTTCGTGAAATGTGCGGCAAGAGTCCACACTTGCTTGCCGTCGACGAAGCGGTGGTGCCAGACGTTGAGCCCGTTGTCGTAGAGGATCACTTCGTAGTGCTCGCGGAATTCAAGTTTGCCTTTGGCGTTGACGATCGGATCGGCGGCAAAGACGATCCCCGGCGCCATCCGGTCGGTGAATTCCATCGTGCATTCGACGGTGACGCCCTCCGCAAAGGGCGTTTTCAACAGCATCGCGGCATAAGTTTCGCCCGCGCGCTGATTGCGCATTTCCTGCGGCGTCGCATCAACGGGCACCTGATTTTCGATGGAATCGGTGTTCTGCCGGAAAACACCCTCGAAATCAAAGCGCCAACTGCGCACCATTTCCCACTTGTTCGCATCCCACCCCGGGGCAAACGTCGTGTCAAACAGCGTTTCCGCCGCACCGGTTACGGATGCGGTCAAAAGCAATGCGAGCGCGCAAAAGATTCTTTTCATCGGACTTTATCCGTCTGGATTTTCTTGTGATCTTTCACCGTGAGGATGCACACCGAGATCGCCGAAATCGCCGAAATCGCCGTGAAAACGGCAAACACCAGCAAGTAGGACTTCCAGCTGTAGATCTGGATTCCGTCTCCACGACTGATCGCCGGATAAACGTCGAGCAGTTTGCCGCAGGTGTTTGCCAGCACCGCCACCAGCAAATAGGCGATTGCATTGGAAACACCGACGACGGTCGCCAGTTTCCGGGCGTCGTTGTGCTCGCGCAGATAAACGACGTAGATCGGGGCGATGTTGCCGGTCGTCGCGCTGATCCAGATGAGCAACGCGAACAGCCACGCCGCGTGGCATTGCACCAGCATGAAAAAAACAAAAAGGAATTGGACGATGAGCGTGCCGGCGGCGCTGTACCAGAGGATCGGGAGTTTCCGATGATTCATCAACAGCGAAAGCCACGCGGCGATGAAGCCGTTGACCGCGCACAAGATCGCCATTACCAGCATGACCTGACTTGCGGACGCAGGACTCATCTGCGTGTAGTCCTGCAAAAATTTCTTGCCGATGGTCGCCAGCAAAACGTAGGAAATGGCAAACGGAATGCCCGAGAGCAGAAACGTCAGGATGTTGCTGAACGAAAAGGCGCGAAGCAATTCCGACCCCGAAAACTGAACTTGAGGTTTCTCATAGTGCGGCCGGCTGCCGATGATGACGGCGAGGTAGATAAAGTAAATGACCAGCGCCAGAAGTCCCGCCGCCAGCATCATCTGCGAATAGCCGACCGCGCGCACCCCCGCGCTGAAAGGCGCGGTGCCGACGACCGAACCGGCGTAACCGATGATGAAAAAGGCGCCGAGCACCAGCGGCAGTTTTTCCCCGAAAAGTCTGCTGGCGATCTGGACGAGGCTCAAATAGACCATCGCCGCCCCGATGGCGGTGAGCACGCGGCAGAAAAGAAGAAACGGCATGGAAAAAGTCAGCGCCGAGCCGAGCGACCCCAGCACCAGACAGCTCCCCGCGATGGAAATGACCCACGCGCCGGAAAACCGGTCGGCAAGCGGTCCCGCGACCAACTGCAAAATGGCGTAAGTGTAAAAGAACGTCGCGCTCAACCGGGTGACTTCCGTCGCATTGAGGTGCAGAAGTTTCTGCAATTCATCAAACGTTGCTCCGGGCACGACGACTTTCTGCAAATTGGCGCAAAAATAAAGAAGTACGGCGCACCCGAGCAGGATCCACGGCGCGCAAGAATGGTTCGCGGTAGTTTTTGATCCCGGCGTCACTTCGGGCGTAACTTGCACATCAGTCGAGATTTCGTTTTCCATCATCAATCCTTTCTGAAAGAAACAAATCTTGCTTTTCTATCTATTAATATAACATCATCTTCCCTGAAAAGCAATCAAAAAAAGGACTGCCGCAACTGCGACAGTCCCGATGTGCAATCACGCGCTTATTTTTTCTTGAACACGATGATGCTTTCCGGCTCGACCGAAGTCGGGAGTTTGCCGTCAAGTTGCGTCGTCTTGCCGTTGCAGAAAACTTTGTCGGCGACGAAGCCCTCGGGGAGCGTCGCCTGGAAGTTCCTGACGCCGTTCCAGCAGAAGAACGCGCCGCCCTTGTCGGCGATCCACATCGTGCCGAAAGGCGTTTCGCGGATGAAGGGCATTCCGAACGAGAGCACTTCGTTGATCGTCGGGACGAAGCTTACGGCGTGCTCGGTGAGCTGGTTGATGCCGAAGCCGGTCTCGAAGTTGAAGGTGACGCCGTCGAGGTTCATCGGCCAGAAGGTATCGTACATCGCATTGCGGAAGTAGGGGCTGTTGAAGCCGCCGCCGTTGCACTGCGCGCCGATCAGCGAAAATTCGTTGCCGACGGGATTGTTGTAGACGTCCTGGCGGAAAATATACCCGTCGAGCACGCAGGGATTCATCCCTTCGCTGACGACCCAGCCGCCCTTTTCGTAGTAGTAGTGAAAGAGTTTCATCTGCGGCACCAGACCGATCGGACTTTCCGGCGTCGCGAAGTTGATGCCGCCGGAAGCGGCGCCCGCCATGTCGTACCAGACAGTCTTCATGCCTTGCGCCATCATGTGATCGACGAGGCTCTTATGCCACTTCATGAATTCCTCGTTGTTCATGTCCGCTTCATAGAAGTGACCGAAATACTGGGTCAATTTGCCGTTTTCGTCTTTGAGATACCACTCGGGGTGCTCTTTGACCGTGCGGGTGACGTCGGGCGAATGGCAGCAGGGGAACCACGGGTAGCCCGCCAAACCGCGGACTTTGCAGTCGTTGAAGCACGGGTGCGGTTTTTCCTGCGCTTCCATCGGGGCGGGGCAGAAATTGAGCGCGTAGAGTTTGAAACCGTGCGCGACGGCGTAGTCCATGCACGCAGTCCGCTGTTCGTCGGTGCAAGTGTCGGGGTTGCAGGCGTTGGGCTGGGCGGCGACTTCCGGGAAGTTCGCCACTTGCCGCAAATGCTTGCGCTGGAACTGGTACATCGCAATCCAGTCGTTGGTAGTGTTGTACTTCGCGTTGGTCACCATCTGCCAGAAAAGCGGCGTGCTCTGCGGCGCTTTGACGCGACCGAAATTGAAGTCAATGCGTCCCGTCGCGAAATCATTGCCTTTTTTTGCCGTGTAGCCCAATACGGTCGACTGGGGCGTGTCGACGAATTCGGCAAAGACCGCGTCGCTGCCTTCCAGCCAGCCGAAGGGCTGGGCGGCGGAGAAAAATCCGAGGTTGCGGGTGAAGCTGTCGACTTGGCCCGTCATGTCGCAGTCGACGTAGCCGCGCGGCGGCTCGTAGCAGGCGAAGCGGCGGAAGTTCTTGTTGCCGACGTCGACTTTCTGCACGAAGCGGATCGCCGCGAGCAGGTGTTTCGGCATCGCATCAAGCGTCACTTGCTGACCGAAACCGACGAATTTCCTGCCGTCGATATTCGCTTCGCCCGTGATAATCGTCCACGTATAGGCGCTGCCGTCGTCGGCGGAAACTTTGATCGTCAGTTTATCGCCGCCGGTGATGGAATCGACCTGCCACTTCGCCTTGGATGCGCGCATTTCCTTTTTGGTGCCGACCGCTTCCGCGGTTTCCAGCGAATCGACTTTGTCCGCCTTGTCGGGGTAGGCGACCGTCGGCAACGCGAATTCGCGGATATAGGGCTTTTTTGCGCCGGGGAAAGTGAATGCCGCGGATTTTTTGTCAGCGGCAAAGACCACTTTGGCGCCGTTGCTGAAGGTCGCCACATTGCCGTCGACGGTGACCGTCGTCTTGGTCGCGCCGAGGCTGAATTCCGGCACGGTCAGCGCGACGTTTGCCGCATCGATAATCGTCGGTTTCGGCGCATCGGACTGCTTTTTCATCGCAATGAGATACGCGTTGTGCGCGTTGACTTTTTCCGAGGGGCAGAGCGTTTCGGCGATCGCGCCCTGCAGGACGGGCGTGTACGCCCAGTTGAAAAGCGACATCCCTTTGCCGAGACGCTCGTATTGCGCGTTCCAGAACATCACTTTGCCCTTGCCGTAATCCATTTCGACGAGGTAGGGGCAGAGCTTGTCGCCGTTGGCGGTGACGACGTAAGAGAGGATGCGCGCATCCTTTTTCGCCTTGCAATAGCGGAAATAAGTGTGGAGCAGCCATTTTTCCGGCAAAATGGAAAAGGCCTTGCCCTCCGGACGCGTCGCGAAAAGGTTGTCTTCGTTGACCTCATCCATCGCATCCGCCCCCGTCTGGGGTTCGACGGGGAGCAGATCGCCGAGTTTTTCCGGCACGTTGACGGTGAGAAGCAGCGTGCCGCCGTCGGCGACATATTTTTTCAGCGCGTCGATGCGTTCCGCCGTAAAAAGTTTTTCCTGAAAACTCGTCGGGATCGCCTCGACGGCGACGATCTTGTATTTGCCGAGTTCTTTAAATTCCGGCGTAATGCCGTCGAGCGGAGTCGGTTCGACGGGGTCGGTCGGGGTCTGCTTGATGCTCGCGCCGCCGCAACCGTCGAGGTAGACGCTGTTGAGCAGCATCACCCGATATCCCGCCGTCGCATAATGTTTGGCGTCGGCGTTGCCGACCCACGGACGGCCGCCGCAGAGCAACAGCATATCGGGGCCGTCGCCCGTCGGTTGCGGACGGCCGAAAATGCCTTCCAATTCGCGGGAAGATGGTTTGCGGTTTTGGTTGACGACCGGGGCGGGAGCCTGGCTGCAGTCGTAGTTGGGATCGGTCGAAAAGATGATGCGGTCAATCCGGGTGTAATCGGAATTCGCCGTCATCTTGATCGTGTTGTTTTGAGCCTTGAGGTGAATCTTGCGCTTGAGCGGGACCCAGTGCCAGCCGGCGGATTCGCCGTCGGCGAGCTTTTCGTCGCCCGCCTTGCCGATCTTGAAATTGTTGACGGCGATCTCGGCATAGCGGAACTCGCCGTTGTGCGTTATCGCGTGAACGAACATATAATAGTCGCCCTCTGGCGCATTGAACGTCGTCTTGGCGACGCCCTTGATCTTGCCGCCCATCATCGCGGTTGCGCCGGCGTAGTTGACGACCTGCCACGGCCCCGGCTCCTTGAAGTCTTCGGCTTCAACGATGACTTCCCCCGCACCGAGCGAAAGCACGCCGGCGAGGAAAAGCGCTGCAAATTGAAGTTTCTTACGGAAATTCATGGAAAAGCTCCTTTTTTTTGTGGAAAAGTGCAAATGTTTTCCTTATACAATACTGCCGCAACGACCGAAAGGCAAGGCGCTTGCACGGGAAAATTCGAGGTTTATTTGTAACACAAAGTTGTCAAAAAAGCTCTCCCGCAGTATATTACGGGAAAGCGCCCTCCCGGGCAAGGGGCATTGCGAGCGTTTGCTTGCAATGAGCGCGATTTTGCGGTATATTGTAAACATCACTTACAGGAGCAGACGATGAATACAACGGCGATCAATCTTAAAAAGCATGTGTCTTATTTGACTGAAACCATCGGAGTCCGGCTTGCCGGTTCTGCGGCGGAACGGCAGGCGGCGGAGTATATCGCCAAGGAGTTCCGTCAATATTCGGACAAGGTCACAATCGAGGAATTTCCGGTCAACGAACGCTGTGTCACAAGCGAAAAGCTCGAAGTCGAAATCGACGGCGTCTATCAGGAATTTCCCGCATCGCTTTTCAGTTCGGCAAGCACCACCGACGGCAAGGTCGTCGAGGGGGAACTTGTGATGTTCGACTTCCCCGGCTATCAGCGCAAAGATCTCTCGTTTTTGACCGGCAAGGCGGTCATTCACCTCGGCTGTCACCTCGAAAATGAAGAGGACTACCGCCGGTTGATGGCGGCAAAACCTGCCTTCATTCTCTTTGTCGATACCCGCTATACGGGAACTCTGCCGCTCGCCGACGGACTTTTTCCCGCTTACGCCGCCAAGCACGGCGCCTGTCCCTGTCTTGACGTCGCCTATTTTGACGCGTGGAAGTGGTTGCAGTCCGGCGCGAAAAAGGCGCGCATCTCGGTTTCCGGCGGCAGTCGCAAGAGCACGACGACGGTCGTCGTCTGCGAGATTCCCGGCACCGATCCCGACGCCGGCGTGATCTACGCGGGCGGTCACCACGACACGCAAGCCGGTACCGTCGGCGCCGACGACAATGCGATCGGCAGTTCCGCCGTGATCGAACTTGCGCGCATTTTGTCGCAGACGCCGCACAAGAGCACGTTCAGACTCTGCAGTTTCGGCGCCGAGGAGCAACTTTCGCTCGGGAGCGCGAGCTACGTGCGCGCCCACCGCGCCGAAATCACGCAGAACGGGCGCTTTATGTGCAACTTCGACTCGATGGGCACCGCGCTCGGCTGGAACGTCATCACGACAAGTCTCGACGAGGCATTGCGGCAAAAGCTTTACGCGGTTTTCAATGCGCGCAATCTCTACTTTTCCGAAAGCACAACTCCGTGCCCCTACACTGACCAGTTCCCCTTTGCCGCCGCGCAGGTGCCCGGCATCTACATCGGCCGGCACAACTGCACGGCGGGCAACTATTATCACCACCGCCGCGACAACGATATTTCGATCATCGGTTTTGACATCGCTTCGCAACTGGTCGAGGCGGCGGCGCAACTCGTCGGCGAACTCGCCGATGCCCCTTGCCGCCACCGTCTCGATGCGGCGCAGCAAAAAGAGATCGACCGGCTCTTCAGCGCCGTTTACGGGGGCTTTTAACGCCGGAATTCACGCTCTGACGCAGAGGATCGAGTCCTTGCCGTCGCGGACGACGGCGCCTTCGGTTTCGTGCTCAAAACCGGACATCTTTTCGCCGAGCGTCCGGATTCCGCCACGGGCACCCAGACGGCGCCGACGATGACGTGCCTGGCGCGCGAATTGTCCAGTTGACTGTCGGCGGCTTCTCCGGCGGTGCCGGAAAATGCGCCGCCCGGCGCCGGCAACAGTGCGATCACACCGGAAAAATGAACGCGTTTTGATTGCATTTTTCCTCCTCCTTTTTGAGACGTTTTTCGGACGGCTCCTCTTCCCGTTCAGCAGAATTAACTCCGCGATTATCAACATAAAACAAGGGGCTGTTAAATCAAGAAAATGTTTGAATTTTCCCACTTTTGAATGTATATTATAAGACGGTCGGAATAGCATTGATGTATCTGCTCGTCCGGCCTTTTTTTGACGGAAAAACGGGACTTTGTCGATGAGCAAAATGAAGATCAGCAAGGAAGTGACGGTGTCGAACCGGTTGGGGTTGCATGGACGCCCTGCCGCCGTACTGGTGAAAATGGCATCCCGCTACCACGCCGCGATCGAGTTGAGCCGTCCGGAAGATCCGGACAATCCGGCGGATTGCCGCAGCATCCTCTCGCTTTTGGTGCTGGCGGCGGCGCAGGGAACGAAATTGCTCTTGTCCGCCGATGGCGAAGACGCGCCGCAGGCGGTCGACGAGATCTCTGAATTTTTTGCAGAAAACTTTCAGGAATAACCATTTAAAGCAGGTGTTGCGATGGCCGCGGAAATGCAGAACGTCAAAGTGATTGCGATCTCTCCGGGGATTGCCATCGGTCGCGTCTTACGCATTCAGCGGCTCAACCGCATCGTCGATCCGGGCGAGGGGCATATTTCCGAAGATCAGATCGACGCCGAGCTCGACCGGTTGCGCGGCGCGCTGGACACGACCCGCAAGCAGTTGCAATCGTTGCAGTCCACCTTGGGGAAAAAGCTTTCCGCCGCCGAGTCGGGGATCTTCGACGCCCATCTGCTGTTGCTCGAAGACCGGATGTTGCTCGCGGACATCGAAAAACACATCCGCGAAGAAAAGAACTCCGCCGAATTTGCCGTTTCCCGCAGTACCGAGCATTTCATCGGCGTTTTCAGTGCGATCCCCGATCCCTATTTGCAGGAACGCGCCGCCGATTTGCGCGACGTCACGGCGCGCGTGATGGCGAATCTGACCGAAGCGGAAGCGGCGCGGCCCAACATCGACGACCGCCGCATCGTCATCGCCGATGCGCTGACGCCGTCGGAAACGGTTCAGCTGGATTGCACCAAAGTGCTCGGTTTCGCCGTTGAAACGGGCAGCGCCACCTGCCATGCCGCCATTTTGGCGCGGTCGATGCGTTTGCCCGCTGTTTCGGGGTTGCCGCACGAAATTTTCGATAAACTGCGTTCCAACGACATCGTCATCATCGACGGCGTCGCCGGGCGGCTGATCGTCAATCCCGACGCGCGTACCGAGGAAGCCTATCGCGTCAAAGCCGCCGCCGCGGGCAAGCTGATCGACGAATTGGGGCGTGAAAGCGAATTGTGTCCCGAAACGACCGACGGCTTTAAAGTGGAACTCGCCGCCAACATCGACGCCGCCGGACAATACGCCGAAGCGAACAAGGTCGGCGCATACGGCATCGGACTTTTTCGCACGGAATTTATGTTCATGGAGCCGGGCAAACTGCCCGACGAGGAAACGCAGTACAAGTGTTATCGCGAACTGCTGATCGCCGCCGGAGACCGTCCGGTGACAATCCGCACGCTCGACGTCGGCGCGGACAAGATCGCGACCGGCGTCTACCGCAGTGCGGAAGTCAATCCCGCGCTCGGGTTGCGCGGACTGCGCCTTTGTCTTTACGAGCGCCGCGACCTCTTTACGACGCAGTTGCGCGCGCTTTTCCGCGCCGGCGTTTCCGGCGATCTGCGCATTATGCTCCCGATGGTGAGCAGCACGCAGGAAATCGTTGAAACCCGCGAACTGATCCGGCAGATACAGAATCAACTGGCGCAGGAAAACGTCGAATTCAGTTCCCGCGTCCTCCTCGGCGCGATGATCGAAACGCCCGCCGCGGCGCTCATCGCCGACGACCTCGCCGAATACGTCGACTTTTTCAGCATCGGCACCAACGACCTCGTTCAGTATACGATGGCGATCGACCGCCTCAATGAACGCGTTTCTTACCTCAACCGGGCGACGTCGCCCGCCGTGTTGCGGCTGATCCGTCACTGCATCGACTGCGCCGAACGCAAGGGAATCCCCGTTTCGGTCTGCGGTCAGATGGCGGCGGATCCGGCTTCGGCGCTGTTGCTCGCCGGCATGGGCGTTCAGGAATTGAGTATGGCGTCGGTCTCGATCCCCCTCGTGCGCCGCGCGATCCGCAGCATCGCGCTCTTTGATGCGGAGCAACTGGTCGAGAAATCGCTCCGCGCTACCGCCGACGACGAGCCCGCGCGTCTCGCCGAGGCTCTGCTTCTGAAACACGCGCCGGAACTCGTTGATCTTTAAAGGAATCGAAATATGAAAATCTATCTTTCCGGACCGATCATGGATGAACAGCCCGGCGTCGCGCGCGACTGGCGCGAATGGGTCAAAAAACAACTTGCCGGGAAGTTCACGCTCCTCGACCCGATGCGGCGCAAATTCGTCGACCGTCAGGTCGACAGCGCCAACGAGATCGTCGAATTCGACTTGCGCGACGTGCGCGAGGCGGACATCATTCTCGTCAACTACAACCGCCCGAGCATCGGCACGAGCATGGAAGTCTTTTACGCGGCGCACGACCTCGGCAAATTCGTCGTCGCCTTTTCTCCGCTCGAATTCGCCGATTGCAGTCCGTGGATGGCGCGCTTTTGCACCAAGATATTGCCGGATCTCGAAACGGCTGTCGATTACATCGAAACGCATTTTGCCGAATGAGGAATTTTCAGGAGGGGCTTTTATGCTTGGTCGCTTCTTTTATAATTTGCTGATGCCGATCGGATTTCTCTTTTTCCTGCCCGGCGTGTTGTACAAATACCGTAATCGCGGCGGCTGGAAAGAGACTTTCGGCGAACGTTTCGGCCGCTTTACCCCCGCTCGCGTCAAGGAACTGGAAGCCTTTCACGGCGCAATCTGGATCCACGCCGTGAGCGTCGGCGAAACCGTCGTCGCCCTCTCGCTGATCGAGCGTTACCGCAAAAAGCACCCGGAGCGCAAATTCGTCATTTCCACCACCACCACCACCGGGCAGGAACTCGCACGGAGTAAGTCTCCCCAAAACTGCGCCGTCATCTTTTGCCCGATCGACTTCCTTTGGATGGTGCGACGCACATTCAAAGTCCTGAAACCGTCGATGCTCGTCATCTTTGAAACGGAATTGTGGCCCAATATGATCGCCACCGCACACGCGAAAAAAATTCCCGTCGCCGTCGTCAACGGGCGGATGAGCGACCACTCCTCGCGCGGCTACCGCCGGGCACGCTGTTTCTTTGCCCCGATGTTGGAAATGCTTGACGTGATTTCGGTACAAAGCGAAGCCGACGGCGAACGGTACCACGCCGTCGCCCCCCGCGCCAACGTCGTCGTAAGCGGCAATCTGAAATTCGATCAGGCGCCGCCGGAAAATCTCGTGCCGGTCAACCTCGACGACTATTTCGGCAACGGCGAACGCATCGTCCTGCTCGGCGCCAGCACCCACCCCGGAGAAGAAGAACTGATTTCAGAAAAATTCGTCGCCTTGCAGAAAAAATATCCGACGCTGAAACTCGTCATCGTCCCCCGTCACGCCGAACGCGGCACCGATATCGCCGCAATCCTGACGGCAAAGAAAATTTCCTTCGTCCGCCGCAGTGAAACCAAAAATGCGACAACACCGGTCAACGCCCTGATCGCCGATACCACCGGCGAAATGTTCCGTTTTATCGCCGCTGCCGATATCGTCATCATGGGCAAAAGCCTCGCCGGTCAGGATGAAGGCCATAATCTGATCGAACCCGCCTTGCTCGGCAAACCAATCGTCACCGGCGCCGTCTTGCGTAACTTCCGCTTTATCTTGCAGATCCTCCGCGACGCCGACGCCGTCGCCACCGTCTCCAACGACGACGCCCTGATGCCAATCCTCGACGATTTGATCGCTTCCCCCGAAAAACGCCTCGCCCTCGGCTCAAAAGCTTTGGCCGCAATCCAAGTCCACCGCGGCGCCGCCGAAAAGACGATCGCATTACTCGAAGATTTGTTGAAAGCGTAACGCAAGAGGGGGCGTTCACGCCGCCCCCCTCTTAACTCCCCCCGGCGCCCGCACAGCGGGATATTGTCCTTTCCGCAAGCGTTGCGGTCGTTGCCCGCATCGCTCGCGGCACTCGATGATTGTTACCGCCCAAAAAGGTATGTGCCACGCGGGCTCCTACTCCGCCTCGCGGCTCCGTACGCCCGACTACTTAAACTGAGTAACAGGGGATCACACCGTTGTGCGTAACGTAAGAGGGGGCGTTCACGCCGCCCCCCTCTTAACTCCCCCCCGGCGCCCGCACGGCGGGATTTGTACTTTCCGCAAGCGTTGCGGTCGTTGCCCGCATCGCTCGCGGCGCCCGATGTTTGTTACCGCCCGAAATAGGTGTGTGCCACGCGGGCTCCTACTCCGCCTCGCGGCTCCGTACGCCCGACTGCTTAAGCTGAGTAACAGGGGATCACCCCGTTGATTTTGTCACCGCAGAAATGCGTGGTCATCATTTCATCTCTCATCTCTCATCTCTCATATCTCATATCTCATCAACAACATAGGCATACGCTGATGGGGGGCTCGCGGCGATGCCGCGATATGGGCGCGAGCCGAGGGGACAGCGCATTGCGCTTTCCCCTCGGGCACCCTTTTGCTTGTGGCGACGCGGGCGTCTCGAATAGTTCCCCGCTGATTTGCCGCGGGCTGCGTTCGGGGCGAAGCCCCTCACTCGCGCCCTTAATGCTCGTCTTCAGTCGCCGCTTCGCAAATTATGCTCGCGCCATTTTGCCGATGGCAAAATGGTCCGCTCCATATCAGACTGCGCGCTCACGGGCAACCCGTTCGCATCATGATCAAGCCAAACGCTGGTATAATGCCTTTTCATCTCTCATCTCTATTTACCCCTTAAAATCTCCTGCGGCACCGGGTGCGGCGCCGCCCCGCTACGCGGCTTCGGTCGATTTTCGGGGG
>DCFZ01000044.1 GCA_002314455.1 Lentisphaeria bacterium UBA1791
TACCGGCGTTGTAGATCGCGCCGCCCAGGGGGGCGATCGCCTTCCCTTTGACCACAACATTGTCCGCAAAGGTGACGTCGGTTCCAGTGAGGGTGCCGTTAGCTGCCACGTTGACGGCTCCGCCGCCGTCGGTATTCGTATCAACGGTGTGAGTCGGGCAAGTGTAGGTGCCGCCCGTGACGAGAGATTGGGAGCCGCCCTCCGCGACCACGACGCGCTTGGTGATAACTTGATTTTCTTGTGCCATAGTTTTTTCCTTTTTGTTATTGGTTGTGTTTGGTTTTATTTAAATGGTTGTCGGTTTCAGTTTTTTGTCGGACACGTCTGACAAGTCCGACTGGTCGGACGAGTCAGTGTTTTTAGCCATATCGGCTCGTTTTGCCGTGCGGATGCGGTACATCCGCTCGGTAAAGCCGCCGTTGTTTTCAAAATCTTTTGCCAGACGCGCAATCTGGCGCTTTAAGAGATAGGTTTCCTGATTGATGAGCGTAATCATCGTATTGCACCCAACCTCAAGCAAAAGACGCGAGTGAGCTGTTTTGTCTGACAGGTCGGACAAGTCTGACAAGTCCGACACAATCCCCGCCATGAGTTGCCGCAACGCCGCCATATCGGCGGGACGGGCGTCGCGCACACGTTGCGCTTTGGGCGCATCGGCACTCCACAGCGGCAGATCGCGCTGACGCAAAAATGTCTGATAATCGGCAAGCAGTTCCTCGAGGCTCGCCTTGGCGACGTTGGTGAGTTTAAGCTCGCTCTTCTTACTGGTCGCGCTCGCCTCGCTGCCTTCGACGATATTGGCGACGCCGCTGCACGCGGCTTGCACCATCTGATCGTAAGTCCGGTCTTTGCTGTTGATGTTTTGAGCGCAAAAAGCCGCCGTGGCATCGTAGATCAACGTGCCAAGGCGGTAAGTCGCGAGTTTCGTGTACCCGCCATGAGCGGGAATGAGGGCGGTTGTGTCACTCATAGTCTCAATCCTCCCGCAAAACCGAGTACGCGGGGCATTTTTGTCGGACGTATCCGACAAGTCCGACAAGTCTGACAAGTCCGACAAAATACCCGGCAAAGCCGCTTTGCCGTCACGGTGATCCAGCGTTTGAGGGTGCGCGCCGCTTTTTCGACATAGGTATACGCCGTCGCCCCGGTCGAGGTGACGGAAATCCCCTTTACGCGCAATGCACGCGCGCAATCAAAAAAGCTGATCTGAAAATCACTCATATCTATAATCAAAAAACATTACTACAATCAGAATATAAGATATGACTGTGAAAAATACAAATCGGTTTTCAGCTTTTTTAAGGTTTTTCTTTTGAGACGCCGAAACGGAACCTAATAATACGCCTTTTTCGCCAGCTCCACCGCTTTGCGCAACTCGGCTTTGAAATTGCCGAGCTCTCCGCAACCGGCGGCAATCGGGATGATCGGAAGATATTCCGAAGCAAGTTCCTCGCGCAGAAGTTCAAGATTTTCCGCCGCCGCGGGCAGATCGACCTTGTTGGCGACGATGATCGCCGCGCGTTTCGAAAGCCCTTGCTGATAAAGTTCAAGCTCGGAACGCAGCTGCTTCAAATCGTCGATCGGATTGCGTCCGTCGACGCCGGCGGTGTCGAGCACATAGACGAGCACTTTCGTCCGCTCAATATGGCGCAGAAACGAGTGCCCCAGCCCGACGTTGTCGTGCGCGCCCTCGATCAGACCGGGAATGTCGGCGACGGTGACGCGGCTGTAATCCTCGTACTCGACGACGCCGACCATCGGGTGAAGCGTCGTAAAGGGGTACGGCGCAATCTTGGGGCGCGCCGAACTGATCGCCGAGAGCAACGTCGACTTGCCGGCATTCGGAAATCCGACCAGCCCCGCATCGGCGATGGTTTTCAACTCCAATTGCAGCCGCCGCTCCTCGCCGGGGAAACCGGGTTCCCACTGACGCGGCACGCGGTTGAGGCTCGAGGCGAAACGGGTGTTGCCGCGACCGCCGCGGCCCCCCTGGGCAACGAGCACGCGACTGCCGAGCGTATCGAGGTCGGCGAGAAATTCACCGGTCTCGGCGTCGGTCACGACCGTACCGGCGGGCACGGGCACCGTGATCGCTTCGGCGTTGCGGCCGTGCAAATTGGATCCTTTGCCGTGCGGGCCGTTTTTCGCCTGATAGCGGGTCTGATAGACGAGCGCCGCCAGATTCTGCTCATTGGCGACCGCTTCGAGGTAGACGCTGCCGCCGTCGCCGCCGTCGCCGCCGTCGGGACCGCCTTTGGGCACGAACTTCTCGCGGTGAAAACTGCAACAACCGTTGCCGCCGTCGCCCGCTTTAACGCTGATGATGACGCGATCCGCAAACATAAAGAGCTTCCCTTTCTACAAAAAAATCCCGGTAATTCACGCCCGCACGGGGCAGATTGCCGGGATCAAAATCAAAAACCAAGTCGTCCCAAAAAGGACTTACTCAGCCATCGGAACGATGTTGACTTTACGCTGACTCTTGCAGAACTCGACGGTGCCGTCGCAGAGCGCAAAGAGCGTGAAGTCGCGACCGCAGCCGACGTTGAGACCGGGACGGAACCGGGTGCCGCGCTGACGGACGATGATGGAACCGGCGGAAACAGTCTCGCCGCCGAAAGCCTTGATGCCGAGGAATTTCGGCTGGCTGTCGCGACCGTTGTGACTGCTCGATTGACCTTTTTTATGAGCCATGATGAATTCTCCTATATCGACAAATTCAATTTGTTTTTTCCATTGACGGATAGTTAAAATAGCACCAGATCAATGATTTGTCAAATTTTTTTCTCAAAAATGTCGCTTTTGCACCTTTATTTGAACGCGCGACGCAGAAATTCAGCGTAGCGGTCAAAAAGGTTGCTCCGCAGATAATTCTGTGCGGCAGCGCGCGCCGCAACGCTCATTTTTTCGCGCAACGCATCGTCGGCGTGCAGTTTGGCGATCGCTTCGCACCACGCGTCGGCGCCGGAAACGAGAAAGCCCGTTTTGCCCTCCTCGACGACAAAGCGATTTTCGCCGACGCAAGAAGCGACGCACGGAATCCCCGCGCCGAGGTACTGAATCAACTTGTAGGCGGATTTCCCGCGCGAAAAAGCGTCGGCGGCAAGCGGCATAATCCCCGCGTGGCACTTGCCGAGCAATGTTTCCTTTGCCTCGCTCCACGCTTCAAAGCGCACCCGAACGCCGGGAAGTTCCGGCTTTTGATCGGCGATGACGAGCAACTCGAAGTCGATCACTTCGGCAAGCTGGCGCAACACCGGCGCAAAAGGTTCAAGGTGGGCGCGCCGCGTCGTCGGCGAACCAATCCACGCGAGCGTGAAATCCGCAAACTTTTCCTGCGGCGGCAGAATTTTTTCGATCGGCGTCGGCAGATAGAGGACGTTGCCGTTGAGTTTCGCCGCCTTTTCGTACAAAAAGCGATTGGCAACGGTCACGCCAAATGCGCCGCGAATCAGCGCATCAAACTTGCCGCGCAAAAGCGGATTTTTTTCATATTTCGTCCAGACGTCGTCGTCGAAATCAAGAATATAGCGCGTGCGGCAGAGCAGCAATTTTTCAAACCACGCCGGCGCGCCCGGGCAAAGTTCGTACTCGATGACCGCGCACTTTCCGGCGCAAATTGCACGGATGATCCGGCGCCGCGCCGCGCCTGCCGTCGCCGTCGCAGAATGGCGGTTCGTTTTGTAAAACGCGCGCAACGCAGTTTCGCTGAAAAAGGGCGTCACGTCGACGCGCTCCGCAATGCCCGACAACGCGTCGCGCCAGCGCCATTGGCGCAAGCGGCTGGAAGCGCCGTTCTCGGCATAACGGGGAAAAAGCGTGATCTTTTTTAACATAACAAGTATAATATATTGTGTTATAAGGACTTTTTCCAGTTGAAAAATTGAAAAGCGCGCCGAGATATGATATGTTATAAAAAAGTACCTGCAACAAGGATGTACGATGAAACTGCGTTTTGCGCTGACTTTTACGTTGATTTGCGCCGTTGTCTTTTGCGGCTGCCGGAAACACCCGGAACTGCCGCGGAGCCGCAACGACCTTGTCCTGCGCTTTCTGCACAGCTTGAAAAACAACGACGCCGCCAGTGCGATGGAGCAAGGGCACAAGCTCCTTGCGATGGATTCGAGCAACAGTTTCATCATCAAGATCATCGAAGTTCAGGAGTGCAACCAGGCGGTCTTGAACGCCCAGCAGAAAATCAACGCATCCGACGTGCAGGGCGCGCTCGACATCCTCCGCGAATGCGAGCGCAAATACCCCGAAAACAATACGCTCCCGCAACTCTACGCGCAGGTCAAGCAGTTGCGCCACGCGGAAAGACTCCTCGGCGCCATGGAGCGCGCCGACACCGCCGAGGCGATGAGTTCGGCGATGACCGCCGCGCAGACCGGATTATCCGCCAATATATCGCCGGCGCTCAAACAATATTTCGCCGACTACGAAAAAGCGATCGCCAAGCGCCGCGAGGAGGAAGCGCGCGCCATTCAGCTCGAAGAAAAACGCCTCCCCGCGCAAGCCCCAGCCCCCGCCGAAAATGAAAAGAAGCCTCCTCTTAAGTAGCGTCTTTTTCGCCTTTGCGCTCGCTGCCGCCGGTTTTCCCGACCCGATCGGCGAATTCCGCGGGAAAGCGATCCCCCGTTCCGCCGTCGAGGAGCAGCTTAAAAACATCGGCGACCTCGCCCCCGAAGACCACACCGGCAGGCGCGCCGCTCTGCGCAAGGCGCTCGAGGAATTTTGCGGTTCGCTGATCGTCGAGGAAATTTTCAGCATGCCGGAATACCGCGACGGCCGCGCCGCCGCCAAACGCTACATCGCCGAAGCGCACCTCGACGAGGTGACGACCAGCGAATTGCAAAAGCAAGCCGAAAGCCCCGAATTCATCCGCAAGGCGATCCTTCACCTCTTTCTCGCGGATCACTACGGCGAAGCGATCTTTGAGGTCAACGACATCGACATCGAGACCTTTTACCGGCAAAACATCGAGCGTTTCCGGATCCCCGAAAACGTCGTTTTCGCCATCATCGCCGTCGACGACCGCGAGGAAGCGGAAACACTGCATGCGCGGTTGCTTCAGGGCGAAAATTTCGAGCGGCTCGCGCAGGAATCCGACGACGGCCGCAAGCGTCCGCAACCGACCGCCGAAGAGCTCGCCTTTCTGCGGCTGACGGCGGAAAAGATGAAACTGCACGCCATCAGCCCCGTCCTCACGCACCGCAATCGCTACTTCATTTTGAAACTGCAACAGCGCGTCCCGAGCCGCTTCACCCCCCTCGCCAAGATCAAAGATTCGCTCAAAATGGAGCTGGTCGCGCTGCTCGAGGCGAAGTATCTGGAAAAATATCTTGCCGAAGAAATCGACGCCGGCAATCTGATCCTGCACGACGCGGAGTGAGTTTTACTCCATGATCTCCAGCGGATAGGCGATCGAATCCAGAAACGCCCGCCCGTAGCTTTTGCTGAGCAGTCGCGGATCGAGGCAGGTGATGATGCCGCGATCGGTGCGGCGGCGGATCAGCCGCCCGACGCCCTGACGGAATTTCAACACCGCTTCCGGCAGATTGTATTCGCCGAAAGGACTTTTCCCCTGCTGGCGGATGCGGTCGATCCGGGCGGCGATCAGGGGATGGCTCGGCACCGCAAAGGGCAGTTTGGTGACGATCACCTGACTGAGCGCTTCGCCGGGCACGTCGACCCCCGTCCAGAAACTGTCGGTGCCGAAAAGAACCGAATTGACGTCGCGTTTGAATTCCCGCAGCATCTGATAACGGGTGAGCTCCCCGCCCTGTACGAGCAACTGCCAGTGGCGGTTGAAAAATTCGTCGCTCAACGCGTCGGCGCACCGGCGCATCTGCTGGTAGCTGGTAAAGAGGACGAAGCTCTTTCCGTCGGTGTCGGCGATCAGTTTCGGCAAGATCTCGATCAACGCTTCGGTGAATTCCGGCGTCGAGGGGTCGGGGAAGCGGCGCACGGTGCGGAAGCGCGCCTGATCCGTCGCAAAGGGCGAATCGAGCCGCAACGATTCGCCGTTGGTGAATCCCGAACGGGAAAAATAGTAGTCAAAATGTTTGCGCACCGTCAGCGTCGCACTGCACAAAATAACCGGGAAATCCTGATTGAAAAGAATTTCACCGAGCGCGTCGGCGATGTTGAGCGGCGTACCGTGGAGCGAAATCTGCGCGCGGTCGCTCTCGGCGTAATAGACGGTGTCGGGCAACCGGCGGGTGCGGAAAGCGTCGACCGCGTCGATCGTTTCGCGACAGCGGTTGAGCGCGCTTTCCAGCTCACTGCGGTAACTCGGGTCTTCCTCGCGTTCGGCGACGGTGGCGAGATCTTCGATCAACACGCTCAACTGCGACTGGAAATTGCCGGAATCCTCGAGGTTGCGCGGTACGGCGAGCGCGCTTTCGTGGCATTGCTGAAGCAGATTTTCATAAGGGGCGAACCAGCCGTACGCCTCGTCGCGGCAACTGGCGACGGCGGCGCGGAGCGCGGTCGAAACGCCGGGCCGCACGAGCAGTCCGCGCGCGCTTTCCGGGTTGTAAAGTTTATTGAGCGCGTGCAAGACCCCCGATTTGGAAACGTGGATCCCGAGATGTTCGGCGGCATTGTTTTCGAGCGTGTGCGCTTCGTCGATCAGCACCGCGCCGTAGTTGGGCAGCAAAGTCCCCGCCGTTTCGCCGCCGCACCGCATCGCAAGATCGGTGAAAAAGAGCGCGTGATTGGCGACGACGATGTCGGCTTCCTCCCACTTCCGGCGGGCGCGCATATAGGCGCACTCGCGGAAAAATTCGCACTTTCCGCCGAGGCAGTTGCCGACTTCGCAACAGACGAGATCCCACGTTGCGGGGTCGACGCGGAAATCGGGGTTGTCGCGTTCGCCGCTTGCGCCATTTTCAAGCGCCGAAGCAATCCTGGCGACGTCGCCGACGAGCGAGGGCAAAGGGAGCAACGCGTCGCGCTGTTCGCCGGAAAGCAGTGCGAAGCGGCGGCGGCAGAGGTAATTGCGCCGCCCCTTGGCGAGCGCCGCCTTGATCGGAATGCCCATCACTTCGCTCAAAAAGGGGATGTCCTTTTCGATCAACTGCTCCTGCAAATGGATCGTTTCGGTCGTGATCAGCGCACAGCGGCCCGCGAGGCGCGAACGCTCAAACAGCGGCACGAGATAGGCAAAGCTCTTGCCGACGCCGGTCGGCGCCTCGATACAGCAGTTGGCGCCTTTGGCGAGCGCACGCGAAATGGCGAGCGCCATCTCGAGCTGCTGGGGGCGTTCCTCGCCCTCGGGCATCGCGCTCTGCAACGGTCCGCCGGGGGCGAAAAAGGTGCGGCACCCCTCCTCGAGCGCGGCGACGTCGGGACGCTGGTCGACATCGTACCCGACCTCAAAGTCCGCCACGTCAAAGTCGGCGGCAAAGTCGTCGACGGGAAAATCGGTTTCGTCCATCATCAGAAAATGCCTGAACCGCTTAAATGTCGGCGCGCTCCGGATCGTAGAGCATACCCTGGCAGTTGTCGCACTCGACGACTTCGCCTTTCTGCAACTGGTTGAGCGTCTGGGCGGTGACGCGCATATGACAGCGCGTGCAGATGCCGTTTTCGACCGGGCAGACGGGGGCGCCGGATTCGGGCTTTTTCATCAGCGCCGTGTAGCGGCGCAAAACTTCGGGAATGATGCCGTTGACCTTGCCGGGACGCGCCTTTTCCAACTCGGAAAGCTCTTTTTTAAGCGTTTCGCTGAATGCGACGACGTCGTCGAAATCCGCCTTGACCATCTTGAGCGCGGCGGCGTTTTCCTGCTTGACGCGATTGAATTCGCGCTTGGCTTTTTCCAGTTCGTCGAATTTGGCGAGAAGCGTTTCTTCGATGGCGGAAGTCTTTTGCTTGTTTTTTTCGATGGTCGAGAGCATCGCCTGATATTCGTCGTTCTTTTTGACCATCGCGGACTGCTGTTGCAGTTTGCGGTTCTCGTCGTCGAGCTGTTTGATCTCGGATTCGCCGGATTTGATCTCAAGGTCGATCTTTTTGACCTTGTTCGCTTCGGCGTCGACCGCCTTGAGGAGCGCATCGCGTTTGCCGAGCAACTCCTTGAGGTCGCCGGGCAGACTGTTGAGCTTCAAGCGGTTGGTGTAGATGCGCAAATCACACTTCTGCAATTCGAGAAGCTTGCCGAGCCAGGGGTGTGCCATAAAAAATTCTCCTGTTGCTTAAAACAATTCTTCGCCATTGGTCGCGCGGTCGATGCCGAGTTTCTGCCACGCCTTGGGGGTCGCGACGCGCCCTTTGGGGGTGCGCACGAGATAACCGCGCTGAATGAGGAAAGGTTCGTAGACTTCCTCGATGGAGTCCTCCTCCTCGCCGACCGAGACCGCGATGTTTTTGAGTCCGACGGGGCCGCCGCGGAAATTGGAAATGATCACTTCGAGGATCCGCAAGTCCATGTCGTCGAGACCGTCGCTGTCGATCTGAAGCATCTGAAGCGCGTCGGCGGCGACTTTGCCGGTGATTTTTTTGTCGGCGCGAATCTGCGCGTAGTCGCGGGCGCGGCGCAACAAATTGTTGGCGATGCGCGGGGTGCCGCGACAGCGTCCGGCGATCTCGAGCGCGCCCTCGTCGTCAAGCTCGACGTCGAGCAGTTTCGCCGAGCGGTGCAGAATTTTGCAGAGGCTTTCGCTCTCGTAGTAGTCGAGGCGGATGTTCAAGCCGAAGCGCGCGCGCAACGGCGCCGAGAGCATTCCCTGCCGCGTCGTCGCGCCGATCAGCGTGAAGCGGGGCACGTTGAGGCGCACCGAACGCGCCCCCGCCCCCTGCTCGAGCATAATGTCGATGAAAAAATCTTCCATCGCGCTGTAAAGGTATTCCTCGACCGTGGTGCTGAGCCGGTGGATTTCGTCGATGAAAAGGACGTCGCCCGGTTCAAGCGAAGTGAGCAATCCGGCGAGGTCGCCCGGTTTTTCGATCGCGGGACCGCTGGAACTTTTGAGATTGGTGCCGCGTTCGTTGGCGATGATATAGGCGAGCGTCGTCTTGCCCAGCCCCGGAGGGCCGCTCAAGAGGATGTGATCGAGCGCCTCGTCGCGTTCGCGGGCGGCGCGGACAAAAAGTTCCAGTTGTTCCTTGACGCGCGCTTGCCCCGGAAATTCGGCAAAAGTCGGCGGACGCAGTGAATTTTCGCGTGCCGGATCGCGCTTATTCAGCGAAGATGTGATAAATCTCTCGGTCATCGTTTCGTTTCGTTCTTGCTTTTAAGAGCTGGTTGTGATACTTTATAGACGTTACAATTGTTTGTCTTATATAAAAGATAGCGCATTTCTTGCAATTTACCAGTTGTAAAACTGAAAAAATCGAAAGGATATGAGATGAATTACGATCCGCAACTGATGAAGCTGTCCGCCGACACCATCCGCGTGCTCTCGGCAGAAGCGATCCAACAGGCGAAATCCGGTCACCCCGGCATGCCGCTCGGGTGCGCCGACTTTGCGTTTACCCTCTGGAGCAAATATCTGCGCTTCAATCCGGAAAATCCGAAGTGGATCGGCCGCGACCGTTTCGTGCTTTCGGGCGGTCACGCTTCGATGTTGCTTTACTCGATGCTCCACCTTTTCGGTTTCGGTCTGACGATGGAAGACATCAAGAGCTTCCGCCAGTGGGGCAGTCTTACCCCGGGCCATCCCGAATTCGGCCACACCGACGGTGTCGACATCACGACAGGACCTCTGGGCAGCGGATTTTCCTCCGCGGTCGGCATGGCGATCGCCAAACGCAATTTCGTCGCTTCGTCGGGCGTCGCCGAAAGCAAGCTCTTTGACGCGCAAAAGATCTACGTCATCTGCGGCGACGGCTGCATGATGGAAGGGTGCACGCAGGAATCCGCTTCGCTCGCGGGTCATCTGAAACTCGACGAACTGATTGTTTTCTACGACTGCAACCGCGTTTCGATCGAGGGCGACTGCGACCTCGCCTTTACCGAAGACGTCGGCGCGCGCTTTGCCGCGCAGAACTGGCGCGTCATCAAGGTTGACAACGCCAACGACTTCTGCCAGTGCGACGCCGCGCTCGCCGAAGCGCAGAAATCCGACGGCCGCCCGACGATCATCATCGGATGCACGACCATCGGATTCGGCGCGCCGACCAAGGCGGGGCTTGCCAAATGCCACGGCGAACCGCTCGGCGAGGAAGAACTCGCCGGCTTGCGCAAAAATCTCAACTGGGAACTTCCGCCTTTCAGCGTGCCGCAGAGCGTCGCCGATTTCTGCGCGGCGCGCGCCAGGGAAAACGTCGCCGCCGCCGCCGAATGGGAAAAGCAGTTCCAGGATTTCCTCGACGCGGATCCCGCGCGCGCTCATAAAGTCTATCAGTTCCTCGGCCGCGAAGTGCCGGCGGACCTCCAGCAGAAAATCGTTGCCGGCGTGCCCTGCGACAAGCCGATCGCGACCCGCGCGGCAAGCGGCGCGGCGCTTCAGGTGGCGGCGGAACTGGTGCCCTCGCTCCTCGGCGGTTCCGCCGATCTGGGCCCCTCCAACAAGACCGTGATCAAGGCTTCGGGTGACTTTTCCGCCGACAATCCCGCGGGGCGCAACCTCCACTTCGGGGTGCGCGAGCTCGGCATGGCGCTCGCCGCCAACGGCATGGCGCTCTACGGCACGGCAATCCCCTACTGCGCGACCTTTTTCGTCTTTGCGGACTACATGAAACCGGCGATCCGCCTCGCGGCGCTCCAGCAGTTGCACGTCATCTACGTTTTCACCCACGACAGCTTCTACGTCGGCGAAGACGGCCCGACCCACGAACCGATCGAGCAGATCACGATGCTCCGCTCGATCCCCGGTCTGACGGTCATCCGCCCCGGCGACGCGCACGAAACGGCGCAGGCGTGGGCGTACGCGCTCAAGGCCGACGGCCCCGTCGCGCTGTTGCTCACGCGTCAGAACCTCGACGTTTACGATGAGGAAACGGCGAAAAACATCGACGTCGAGCGCGGTGCATTTGTCGTTTCCGACGACGAGGATTTCGAGCTTGTCCTGCTCGCGACGGGCAGCGAAGTCAACCTCGCGCTCGGTGCGGCAAAGATTTTGCGTCAGGACGGCAACAAGATCCGCATTGTGTCGATGCCGAGCCAGGAACTCTTTCTCGCGCAGGATTTCGAGTATCAGGACAAAGTCCTTCCCTTCGACTGCGAAGCGATTGTTTCGATCGAAGCCGGTTCCACCTACGGCTGGCACCGCTTCGTCGGCGCGGGCGGACTCGCGATCGGGCTCGATCACTTCGGCGCTTCCGCGCCCTACAAGGTGCTCGCCGAGAAATTCGGCTTCACCCCCGAGGCGATCGCCGACGAGATCATCGAATTCTACTCCGCCGACGGTTGCAACTGCGGTTGCGAAGACGAGCACTGCGACTGCGAAAGCGATGCGCACGACCACTGCGGTTGCGAAGGCGGCGTCTGTCACTGCTCCGACCACAAGGAATAAACATAAGGATTCTTTATTATGGCGGAAATTTTCAAAGCTTACGACATCCGCGGCGTCTACGGCGTCGATCTCGATCCCGCAATCGCCGAAAAGATCGGTCGCGCCTACATCACCTTTACCGGAGCCAGAAAAGTCGTCGTCGGCCGCGATATGCGCCCGACTTCGCAGCCGCTGTTTGAGGCGCTCGCCAAAGGGATGATGGCGCAGGGCGCCGACGTCATCGACCTCGGACTCTGCTCGACCCCGATGAGCTATCACGCCAACGGATTTCTGCACGCCGACGGCAGCGTGATGATCACGGCGAGCCACAACCCCGGCGAGTGGAACGGCTTTAAACTCTGCCGCGCCGACGCCGTGCCGATTTCCGGTGCGACCGGCATTATGGAAATCAAAAAGATCGTCGAGACCGAAGCGTTCGCGCCCTGCGGGAAGCCGGGATCGCTTTCAAGCTTTGACATCGCGCCGGAATACCAGCGTTTCCTGCGCAGTTTCGCCAAATTCGACCGCAAGCTCAAGATCGTCGTCGATTTCGCCAACGCGATGGGCAGCGCCGAAATGGCGGGGATTCGCGACCTCTTTGAAGTCGTGCCGCTCTACGAAGAACTCGACGGCACTTTCCCCAATCACGAAGCGAATCCACTCAAGAGCTACACGCTCGACGCGATCCGTGCCAAGGTCAAGGAAGTCGGTGCGGATTTCGGCGCCGCTTTCGACGGCGACGCCGACCGTTGCGGTTTCATCGACGACCGGGGCGAAATCATCCCGATGGATCTCTTTACCGCGCTGATCGCGCAGGACATCCTTTCCAACGGTCCGGCGACGATCCTCTACGACTTGCGCAGCAGCCGCGCGGTCAAGGAGTGCATCGAGAGCAACGGCGGCAAGGCGATCCAGTGCCGCGTCGGCCACGCGTTCATCAAGGCGCAGATGCGCGAAAACGACGCCGTTTTCGCCGGCGAACTTTCCGGCCACTACTACTTCAAACAGAACTGCACCGCCGAGTCGCAGGGGCTGTCGCTCGTGATGCTCACCAACTTGCTCTGCAAGAAAAATTGCGCGCTTCACGAACTGGTCGATCCGCTCCGCAAATACGCTTCCAGCGGCGAAGTCAACTCCAAGGTCGCCGACGTCAAGCCGATCCTCGACGAGTTGCGCCGCCGCTACGCCGACGGTCATCTCTTTGAGCTGGACGGCGTCAGCTGCGAGTACCCCGACTGGTGGTTCAACGTCCGCGCCTCCAACACGGAGCCGCTGCTGCGGCTGATCGTCGAGGCGGACACCCCCGAGTTGATGCAGCAAAAGCGCGACGAATTGCTCAAAATCATCCGCGGATAATTTTCATGCGCATACGCTTCCTCGGTACGGCGGCGGCGGAGGCGCCCCCCTCGCTCTGGTGCGAATGCGATTTATGCCGTCGCGACCGGGCAGCGGCAGGCAGGGAGATTCGCCGCCGGTGCGGCTATCTGATCGACGACGATACGCTCGTCGATCCGGGGCCGGATCTTTTCGCCCAGAGCCTTCTTTTCGGCATCAGGTGGGAAAAATTGCGCCGCATCCTCGTCACCCACTTTTCCCGCAACGGCAAAGCGACGCATCGGGAACTGGTCGACTTTTTTGCGCCGCACGGCGTCGAAGTCGCCTACGACGGACTGGAGATTGTGCTGTGAAAAAATTCCTTCCGGCGATCCTTCTTTTTCTTGCCGCGACACTGCAGGCGGTGCCGGAAATCATTTCGCACCGGCCGGAAAACGGCCGCATCGTGCGGGCAATCGACCAGGAACTTACGGCGCTTTTCACCTTCCCGCGAGGGACGTCGGCGCGGAAACTGCGTATCACCTTTGACCGCGACGCGCCGAAAAAAATCGTCCGGCTGGAAACGCCCCGCATGATCGAACTTGTCATTCGCGATTGCGACGACTGGAGCCGCGACGACGAAATCATGCAACAGCTTGCCGGCGCGATGTTTGCGCAACGTGCGGGCAGCGACGATCCGTTGCAGTTGCCGCCTTTTTTGCTTGCGGCGATGCGCGGCGAACTGCGCGGGATTGCCAATTCGCAGCGGCTCAACCGCTCCAACCGCTGGCTGATCTTTCTGCGCGCGCTCCTCGCCGCGGAGCGGCCGATCGACTACACGTGCGCGGCGCGCGACGGTAATTTTTCCCCCGTCGAGATCTATCAGGAAGAAGCGGCGGAAGTCCTGCTTTACGCGGCGCGGCGGCGCGAATTGCTGAACACAATCCGGCAAAATATTCTGCAGCAAAAGGAGGTCACCGAAAAACTCCTTCTGTCGCTCGACGACGCCGCCCGTCAGGAGGGCTTTGCCGACGCCGACGCCTTGCTGGCGACGACCGCCGATCAGCGGGTGTGGCATCTTTTCGCGCCGCGCCCCGCCGCGCTTTCGCGCCGCCGGTTTGCCCGGCTCACCCGGCGTGAAGTCGACGAACTCGACGTGCTCGGCAAGCCGACCGGCCGCAAGGTGCCCGTCGAACTTGAAGTCTGGTGCGGCATGCTCGGTTTGCGGCCCGACGCGGGGCGCGTACGCAAAGAGATCCAGCGCGATCTGCGCGAATTCGCCAAAGGTGAAGCGCCGGAAAGCCGCGCGATCATCACACAACTCGCCGCCTTGGATTTCAAACCTGACGACGCGCCGAAAATCGCCGACGCGCGGGAAAAACTTACCGCGATTTGGCAGGAACGCGAAAAAGTGGAACTTTTTCTCGCCGAAAGCGAAGCGCGCTACGGCGGCATCGGCGCCCACGCCCCCGCGCGGCTCGACGCGCTCCATCATCGCACCGAATTGCTCTCGGCGCGCGGCAAGGCGTTTCTCGACCGCGTCGAAAAGCTCTATTTGGGCGAATAAAGCCCCCCGGCTTGCAGGAAAATCACTTTGACGCTATATTATAACGTTGTCCATTATTTCTCATTCAGCAAAGGAGAATTTCATCATGTCCACCCCCGTCGACGCGTTGCAGTATCATAAGCAGACTCCCTGCGGCAAGATTTCGGTCGTCCCCACCAAACCCTGCGAAAGCGCCCGCGACCTCGCGCTCGCCTATACGCCCGGCGTCGCCCAGCCCTGCCTCGCCATCAAAGACAATCCCGAAACCATCTGGGAATACACCAGCAAGGGCAATTTCGTCGCGGTCGTCAGCGACGGCACCGCCGTGCTCGGCCTCGGCAACATCGGCCCCGGCGCCGGCTTGCCGGTGATGGAGGGCAAAGCCGTCCTTTTCAAACGCTTCGCCGACATTGATTCAATCGGCATCTGCCTCGACAAGGTCTTCAACGAAAAGGGGCGCACCGACGCGCAGAAACTCATCGCCGCGGTCGAAACGCTCGAACCGAGCTTCGGCGGCATCAATCTGGAAGACATCGGTTCGCCCGCCTGTTTTGAGGTCGAGCGCGAACTGAAAAAGCGTATGCGGATCCCTGTTTTCCACGACGATCAGCACGGCACCGCGATCATTTCCTACGCGGCGATCAAAAACGCGCTCAAACTCCTCGGCAAAAAGATCGAAGAATGCCGCTTCGCCGTTTCCGGCGCCGGCGCCGCCGGGATCTCGTGCTGTGAGTTCTACATCAAGGCGGGCGCGAAACGCGAAAACTTTTTGATGTGCGACAGCAAGGGCGTGCTTCACAAGGGCCGCACCGACCTCAACGAACAGAAACTGCGCTTCGCCGCCGACACCGACGCGCGCACGCTCGCCGACGCCGTCCGCGGCGCCGACATTTTCCTCGGCTTTTCCGCGCCCGGCTGTCTGACGCCCGAAATGGTCAAGACGATGGCGAAAGATCCGATCATTTTCCCGATGGCGAATCCGACGCCGGAAATTTTCCCCGACGTCGCCGTCGCCGCCGGCGCCGCGATCGTCGGCACCGGGCGGAGCGATTTCCCCAACCAGATCAACAACGTGCTCGGTTTCCCCGGCATTTTCCGCGGTGCGCTCGACGTGCGCGCGACCGACATCAACGACGAGATGAAACTCGCCGCCAGCGATGCGCTCGCCGAACTCGCCGATATGCCCATTCCGCCTGAAATCCGCGAGAAACTCGTCGCCGCTTATCCGGAAGACGCAAAAAACGGCATGTTCGACAAGGTCGGCATCCGGCGCGATTACGTCATTCCCAAGCCCTTTGACGCGCGCGTCGTGCCTCACGTCGCCCGCCGCGTCGCCGAAGCCGCGATCGCAACCGGCGTTGCCCGCATCAGGATCGAGGATTTCGACGCCTACGAAAAGGCGGTCGCGAAACGGATCGCGAAGTAGAAAAAAAGGAATTACCGTTTACTTTTCCAGCGTCACGCTCGCGATCGTTGCGATCCCTTCGCCGCGACCGGTGAAGCCGAGATGCTCCGTCGTCGTGAATTTGACGGAAATTTGATCGACGGCAAGTTTCATATATTCGGCGAGATTCCGGCGCATCGCCTCGCGGTAGGCGCCGAGTTTCGGCTTTTGGGCGATGATGGTGAGGTCGCAATTGAGGATCTTCCACGCCGCGACGCGCGGATCGGCAAGCACTTTTTCCAGCAGGATCATACTGTCGATGTCAAGATAGGCGTCGTCGTGGTCGGGAAACCACATCCCGATATCCCCGAGCGCCAGCGCGCCCAAAATGGCGTCGATGAGCGCGTGGACGGCGACGTCGGCGTCGCTGTGACCGAGCAACCCTTCATCGCAGGGGATCTCCGTGCCGCAGAGAAAAAGTTTGCGATTTTCGGCAAAAGCGTGGACGTCAAAACCGTTTCCCGTACGGATCATTTTGTTTTCCTCCGATCCAACGGCCGCAAGAGGAGCGTCAACGCCCCGGCAAAAGCGGCCAAGCTGAAATACATTTGGCATTCATATAAATTCAGACGGGGGAATTTCACCCCGACGGTGATGCCGAAAATCAGCGCGGCGATCGCCGCGGCGCCCATCGCGGCGCAGGTGAATTTTTCCTTGCTTTCCATCATCGGTCTGAAAACGGAAAGAAAAACGAATGCGAAACTGCCGACCAGCGCAATCATCGCGCCGGTTTCCACTTGAAAGAAAAAAATCGCCGACAGCGCCGCCGCCGCGCCGATCGGCACAATCCAGCGCGCCGGCACATTGCGGAAACGGCGGCAATCCCAAAAGGAGAGCGCGCCGACAAATGCGACGAAACCATAGCGGATGGCGACCACGCACTCCGGCAAAAAACACCAGAAGCCGATGCCGACTGCCGTCAACAGCAATGCGCCCAAGCGATGTCGATCCACGTTGCGTACCCCGGAAATGAAACCATAAAAAAACCCGCTCAATTTTTAAGCGGGTTTTTCATCGCCTACTTTTTCTTGGCGATCGCTTCGGCGACGCGCGCCTTGATGCGGCTCAAGTAAGCCTTGCGGCGTTGACGCTTCTGAATTTTGTTGCTCTGCTGACCCATGGTAATCACCTTTTCTTTTCGTACTTCTTAACGAATGCACGATAAAATATATCATCGAAAATGCGAAAAATCAAATTTTTCCCTGTCAAAAGGGTTTTATTTTACGTAATTTGCGCTATTTTATAATAAGAGAAGAGAATGTGTATTGCAGAAAATACTTGAAATAAGGATTCCATAAGGATGAGACACTTTTGGCAACGATGGTTGTTGACGATTGTCGCGCTGATCGCGACGGGCGCCGTTTTTGCCGCGCTTCCGGAAAAAATCGCCGCCGCCAATCAGACGGCAACGGCGGAAAAATTCCCTGACGCCGAGATCGTTCTGCTGCTTGACGACGAACTTGTCCGTTACGACGAAACGGGGCTGGCGGAAACGCGCGACGCGTATTTTCTCAAGATCCTGACCGAAAAGGGGCGGCGCGAACTGCAGACGATGCCGCTTTCTTTCAACCGTCATTACGCCCGGCGTTCCGTCAACCGGGTCGTCGTTTACCGCGGCGATCAGGAAATTGAACTCGATCTCAAAAAATGCCTTTCCGAAGAGAGCGACAACCGTTTTCTGAAAGAAAACATCTGCAACCCCGACGACCGGATATTGCGCATCAATCTGCCGAAATTGGAGGTCGGCGACGTCGTTTTCTTCGACATTTCAGATCAGGAAATCGCCTCGCGCCTGCCCGGTGCGTGGCAGGACATCGCCGTCTTGCAGTCGACGTATCCATTTCTGGAATACAACTACACCGTCGACGCTCCGGAAAAACTGCCGCTGGCGGCGATCCAGTTGCGCAACGGGATCCCGGGGTGCGTCACGTCGTCGACGGAACAACGCAACGGCCGCATTCTCTATCGCTTCACGGCGAAAAACGTGCCGCAGGTCTTTCTGGAAAGCGATATGTTCGGCGCGTCGTGGCACGCGTTGCAGCGCCTCCACTTGAGCACGGTGAAAAGCTGGGAAGAGGTTTCCGTCTGGTACGATCAACTTTCTCAAAAGCACCTCGAAAAAAGTTCCCCTGAACTGATCGCCAAAGCCAAAGAATTAACTGCCGGCTGCCCGGACGATGCGGCAAAAGCCGACGTGCTCTTCCGCTATGTGGCGCAGGAAATCCGCTATATGGGGCTGATCGCCGAATCGGAAGCGCCCGGTTATGAACCCCACGACGTCGCCTACACCTTTGAACAGCGCGCCGGCGTCTGCCGCGACAAGGCGGCGCTGCTCGTGGCAATGCTCCGGATCGCCGGATTGCAGGCGCACATGGTGCTGATCAACGCCGGCGACCACCTCGACCCCGAAGTGCCCGGACTGCTTTTCAACCACGCGATTGTCGCCTGGGAAAAATCGCCCGGCGTCTTTGAACTCATGGATCCCACTGTGGAAAACTCGCAGGATTATCTGCCCGTTTCCGACGCCGATTCCAGCTATCTTGTCGCCACGAAAAAAGGCGAAACGCTCCGCACGACGCCGGCGCCCGCCCCCGAAAAGAATTCCATCAGGATCGACACGACCGCAAAAATCGACTACGAGGGCGAAATCACCGGGCAGGTCGTCTGCCGTCCGAAAGGGCTCTTTGAACTTGTTTACCGCCAGCATCTGCAGGATCTGCTCAATCCGGAAAGGATCCAGTTTTTCCAGACGCAGATCGATCGCCTCGGCGGCGGAGTCGTGATCACCAAAGTCGAGATCACGCCGAGCGATACCAACGACATGTCGCAACCTCTGGTCATTCGTCTGGATTTCAGACAGAACGACACGCTGCCGGAAAGCGACTGCGCCGAAGCCTTTCCCGTGCCCCGTTTCGGCGAAGCGCTCTCTTTCCGCAACGGATTGATCGGCAAGGTCGACCTCGTCAAACGCGCTTATCCGCGGGAATTCACGACGGCGCTCGTCGAGGAAAACGTCGCCTTGCATCTGGCGAAACCGCTCCAGTTTCTCACCTTGCCGCCGCCGATCAACTTCAAAAGCCGGATCGCCGACTGGGAAAGCTCCTGGAGCGAAAAGGAGTCGACGCTACACTACAATTCCCGGTTGACGCTCAAGACGCTCTGCATCGAACCCGAGGAATACGACCTTTTGAAGCGTCTCGCGGCGGAACTGAAATGCGACCGCGACGCCTACCCGATCGGCCACCTCGTCTTTGAAAACATTTCGACGTCGATGTTCCTCGCCGCCTATCCCGGCGTCGACGACCTGATCCTTTCGGACGACACCAAAGTGGAATTGCTTTCCGCAACGTCGATGCGCAGTCGCCGCACGGTGCGCCGCAAAGTCCTCACCGCGATCGGCGTGCGCAATCACGCCGAGATCACGCTATCCTACCGCCCCGAACGCGAAAGCATCAAAATTTCCGCCGCCGTACAACTGCCCGACGGAAAAGTCGAAAGACTCACCGACAGCAACATCAACGAAGTCGACGACCCGGATTTCGCCGGCGCGCCGCGTTACGCCAAAGGCAAAAAGCTCGTCGTCAATCTGCCCGGCGTCTGCCCCGGCGCCATCATCGAAACGACCATCGAACGCACGGTCAACGATGTGCCGTTTCTGGCATTGCGGCACAACTTCGGCGGATTTTCCACGATGGTGCACGGCAACTTTTCGCTGCGTTGCGACCGGGATCTGCCGCTCAAACTTTCGACGCCGACCCGCAACGTCGATATGTACGACCGCAAAGAGGGCAACATGCGTTTCATCGACTGCATGGCGAAAAATCAGCCGGAACTGATCCGGCAGAAAAAACAGCCGCCGCTTTTCTTCTTTTGCGACAACATTCAATTCTCGACCGGCGACCCGAAACTTTACGCGCGCACCGTCGCCGACGAACTGCAGAAAAAAGTCGTTCTTTCCGACGAAAAGGTCAGCGCCGTCGCCAAGGAGTTGAAGTTGAACGACTTTTCCAGCGACGAGGAAAAACTTGTGCGCATCCGCGATTGGGTGGATCAGCACATCCGCCTCGCGGGGCCGTCGCTCAACCTGCTGCTTCCCGGGGAATTTTTCTCGCCGGAAACGACGATTGCCGACGGTTACGGCAACAGCAGCGACCGCGCGATCCTCATCGCGGCGCTCTGCCATCAGGCTGGGGTGAAATACGAATTTCTTTTTGCGTCGGATTTCCCCGGCGACCTCCAGACGATCCGGATCCTCTCGCACGTGCCGGCGCTTGATTTCAACACGGTACTGGTGAAGATCAAAGACAGCGACTACATCCTCAACGACACCGGTATGTACGCCCAGCTCGGAGCCGTCCGGCATGAAATGCGGTGCGGCTTGACCGCCGACGGCAAATATTGCACCATTTTGCCGAAACTGCGTTGCGAAAGCAGCATCCGCCGGAAATTCAACATCGCGATGTACCCCAATGGTTCGGCGACCGTCACGGTGGAGTCGATCTACTACGGCAACAACTACGAGGATATGAAGCGCAAGCTTTTCAAAATGACGCCGGAATGGCAACGGCGCTTCTTTGACGCGCAGGTGCTCGCCTACTCCCCGACGGCGCGTCTTGTCAACACGCCGCAGGTCGATTTCGAGGGGCACCCCGGGCGCATCACGTTGACCTTTGAGCAACCTGATTTCGCCGTGAACAAAGAGAACTTCCTCACCTTTGAGCTGCCCGGATTCCAGGAACTTACCAAGGCGGTCGACGTCGGCTGCAACCGCACGACGCCTTTCTGGTCGCGCGGCGAAGATCTGCGCATCGAGTATCAGATCCGTTATCCCGACAAGTACGCGCCGTCGACCAAGGCCGACGGCAGACGGGAATTCGGCAACGCCGGCGTGATCTCCTATCTCGGCCGTTCCTCGTCCAGCACCGGCAAGATCTCGATCGCGCATCAAGTACTGATGCCCTGCGCGATCCTGCCCGCCACGGAAGCGTCGTTCATCGAGTGGATCAGCCAGAAACTCAACAATCCCCACCAGTGGCGCATCGTACTGAAAACGGAGGCAAAATAAAATGGAAATTTGTTCCTGTTGCGTCGGGCCGATCGGCACCAACTGCTACGCCGTCGTCTGCGACCGGCGCGCGTATCTGATCGACCCCGGCGCCGAGCCGGCAACCATCGCCGCGATGCTCGAAAAAATGGACTTCGACTCGTTGCGCATACTCTTGACGCACGCGCACTTCGATCACATCGGCGCCGCCGGCGAGATCGCCCGGCGCTATCAGGTAAAAGCCGTGGAAATGGCTCCCGGCGACCGCGAACTTTACTTCAGTCGCGACAACGCGATGCCGCCTTACTGCCCGCCGGCGGAAGATCTGCCCCCGGCGGAAAATTTCCAGTCAAGTGGTGATTTCGTTGTTCTGCCGATGCCGGGGCATACCCCGGGCGGCGTCGCACTGCGTTTTGCCCGAAAAGATGCGCCCGACGTCGTCTTTGTCGGCGATTCGGTCTTTGCCGGCTCCATCGGCCGCACCGACCTCTGGGGCGGCGATCTCGAGGCGCTGCTCGCTTCCATCAAGCGCGAAATTCTGCCGCTTGACGAGGCGACGATCCTCTATTGCGGGCACGGCCCCGAAACGAGCGTCGGCGCCGAAAAAAGAGCCAATTGTTATTTCAGATAATCGAGGATTCTCATGGCACAAGCGATCATTCAGGAAAATTCCATTCTCCACGGCGATTACCGTAAAATCGTCTTTGCCGTGCCGGAAATGGCAAACACCGCGAAAGCGGGGCAGTTCGTCCACGTCCGCATCGACGAAAGGCTCGACCATATGTTGCGGCGGCCTTTCAGCATCCACGACACCGATCCGGCAAAGGGGACGCTCACCGTCGTCTACAAGATCGTCGGCGCGGGGACGCATATTCTCGCGGAGAAAACGCCGGGCGAATGTTGCGATCTTCTGGGGCCGCTCGGCACGACGTTCACCCCCTGCGCCGACGACGTCGTCCCGGTCGCCGTCGCGGGCGGCTACGGCTCCGCCGCGACTTTTTTGCTGACGCGCGAATGCAAGCAGAAAGTCGTACTTCTCATCGGGGCGCGCACGCAAAGCGAACTCGTCCTCGACGACGCGTACCGCGCCTGCGGTTGCGACGTGCGCGTCGCGACCGACGACGGCAGTTGCGGCGTCAAAGGGCGCGTCACCGCGCTGATCGCGCCGCTGCTGGCGGAAAATCCCGGAAAAAAGTTCTTTTTCTACGGGTGCGGGCCGTTGCCGATGTTGCTCGCGCTCGCGAAAACGTTGCGCGAACTCGGCCTTGACGGCGAATTGAGCATGGATGAAATTATGTGTTGCGGCGTCGGCGCCTGTTTCGGGTGCGTCGTCAAGGTGAACGATCCCGCGTCGCCGCAGAAATGGCACTACGAACGCAGTTGCGTCGACGGGCCCGTTTTCCCGCTTGAAAAAATCTATCTGGAGCATTAAAAATGGCGGATCTCACGACAAAATTTGCTTCGCTTACGCTGAAAAATCCCGTCACGACCGCTTCCGGCACATTCGGTTACGGTCTGGAATACGCCAATTTCTACGATCTGCAAAAGCTCGGCGCCGTCATCGTCAAGGGGATCAAAAGCACGCCTTCCGACGGCAACAAAATGCCGCGCGTCTGCGAAGTCGCGGGCGGCATGATCAACGCCATCGGTCTGCAGGGCCCCGGCGTCGACGCCTTTCTGCACGGCGACCACTATCTGCCCGCCTTGAAAAAGACGGGCGCGACCGTCATCGTCAACATGTGGGGTACTTCCGTCGGGGAATACGCCGACGTCGCCGCGCGCTTTGACGCCGAAAACGACGGCATTGCCGCGCTCGAAGTCAATATTTCCTGCCCCAACGTCAAGGCGGGCGGCGCCGCGTTCGGCACCGACGTCAAACTCGCGGGCGAAGTCATTTCCGCCGTGCGGCGCGCGGTGAAAAAGCTCCCCGTCATCGTCAAGCTCAGCCCCAACGTCACCGACATCACCGAATTCGCCCGCGTCGCCGAAGCCGAGGGCGCCGACGCGATCTCGCTGATCAACACGCTTTCGGCGATGGCGATCGACATCGAGAAACGCCGTCCGCGCATCGCCAACGTCACGGGCGGACTTTCCGGCGCGTGCGTCAAGCCGGTCGCCGTGCGCATGGTCTACCAGTGCCACAAGGCGGTGAAACTGCCGATCCTCGGCATGGGCGGCATCACCTGCGGCGCCGACGCGGTCGAATTTCTCCTCGCGGGGGCGACGGCGGTGTCGGTCGGCACGGCGAACTTCGTCGACCCCTACGCGCCGCTCAAGGTGATCGACTTTTTGAACGATTACCTCGACCGGCACCATTTCAAAAGCGTTTCCGAGATCGTCGGCGCGCTGGAGCTGTAACGTATGCGCATTCAATTCGATTGTTCCGGCTGCATTTACCGTCAGATTGAACTTCTGGCGCGTCAGCTTTACGCCGACGACGAGAACCGCTGGCGTTTTTCGGACGCGTTGCTCAAGCTTTTCCTCGAGATACGCCCGACGGGCATCTGTCCGCCCCAGCTCGCCGAAAAGGTGTTCGCAATGGTCGCCGAAGCGTCGGGCGTCGACGATCCTTTCCGCGCGGAAAAGGAAAAATCAACGCTTCTGGCACAGCAAATTTATAAGAAGTACGAGCACGCCGACTTGTCGTTTGACGAAACCTTGTTGCTCGCCATCGCCGGCAACGTAATCGACTACGGCGTCAACCCCGATTTCAAGATCGACGAAGCCGAAAAACTGATCGACGAAGCGTGCAAGGAGCCTTACGACCGCGCCGCCGCGCGCGATCTGCAGCGCCGCATGGACGAGGCGGACTCCATTTTCTACATTCTCGACAACTGCGGCGAAGCTGTCCTCGACGCTCTTTTGTTGCGCCGTTACCGCGACAAGATCACCCTCGGCGTGCGCGGCGGCGCGATCCTTAACGACGTGACGCGCGCAGAGCTTGCGCCGTCTGGACTGGGCGACTACCCCGTCGTCGACACCAATCGGCGCTCCCCCGGCGCGCCGCTCGCCGATGTCGGCGCGGAGTTTCTCGAACACCTCAACACGAGTTCGCTCGTCATCGCCAAGGGGCAGGGAAATCTGGAATCGCTCTGCCCTGATTTCACGGCACGCCCGATCTACCATTTACTGCGGCTCAAATGCCGCGTCGTCGCCGACTTTTTGCACCAGCCGCTCGGCACGATCGCGATCTACGGAAGGAATTTGGATTTATGAGCGACGATTCCCCGACTCTCAGCAGTTTTGCGACGCTCTTTGCCCGCCCCGACGCGAAAGGCAAACTCGCCGTGCCGGAGCGGCAGCTTCTGCAATGGACTGACGGATTGCTCCGCGCCGAAGTTTCCGGCGCGCAAAAAAGCGATTTTCTCAACGCGATCGCCGAAAAATTCGGCGCGGCGGGCTTCGCCGATCAGCTTTACCGCGAAATTTTTGACCTCTTTATCGCGCACGGCGTGAGCGCGCACAGCATCGCGCCGGCAAACGACGACGAAAACCGCGCCTTTTTGCTCGAAAACGCGGCGGATCTTTTGACGGGATTGCAAAAGATCGTCAAAGACGTCATCGCCGACGCGCCCCGCCGCCTCTCGCCCGAAGCGAAAAAGATCGCGGAAACGCTGCCTAAAACGCGCGATCTCGACGCGATTTCCGCCGCTATCGCGGCGCACGACCGCTTTTCGCGTTGCCGCACGTTCCGTTTCGACGGCGACCAGCTCGTTGAAGCGGAACTCGGTTCCGCCAAAAAGATCACTTCCTTTTACGGATTTGCCGGGGTGCGCGCGATCATCGCCGACCACCTCGCGGACTTCCGTCAGGGATTGGTCAACGTGCCGCTTCTGATCTACAGTCTGCCCGGCTACGGCAAGACGAGCATGACGATTTCCTACGCGCTCGCCGACAGCGACGACGTGCTCGTCCTCGCGGGACCGGAAGCACTCGCCGACGCGTGGGAAAAACTTTACGCGCTCGTCGCGGCGCGCCCCGACCGCCGGTTCATCCTCTTTTTTGACGACATCGAGCCGCAAAATGTCGACTGGTACAATTTCCGCACGCACGTCGGCGGTGCCTACACGCTCGCCAAACACGTGCTTGTCATCCTCGCTTCCAACTACGAATTTCCGGCGAGCATCCTCTCGCGCGGGCGGAGCGTCACCTTTCCCGTTTTCGACGAATTGCGCTGTACCGAGATGATCGAGGACTTTTTGCGCGATTTCGGGCTGAAGCGTCCCCCGGAAAACCTCGTCGCGTTGCTCGGCGCGGATTACACCGAAGCTTTCGGGCAGAAAAAGTTCACCGAATTGTCGCCCCGCACATTGATGCGCCATCTGCTGGTCTACACGCAGAGCCGCGAAAAGCGGCGACTGCTCGCCGATCTCTCGGAGGGCGAAGTCATCACCCGCCCCGACCCGACGCTCTTTTACGAATTCAACATTGAATTGATGCGCACGCTTTACGGCGATCACTACATCGAGCGGTTGCGCGAGGAAAAATTGCGGAATCTGAAATGATCTATTTGAGTTATCTTGTTTTCATCGCGGTCATCCTCTTTCTCTACTTTGCGAATGACCTCAATCTGCGCCGCCGCGATCTCGCGCAGGCGCGGATCATCTGGTTCGCCGTCGCGCGCAAAGTCGACGGCGCCATCGCGGACGATCTGCGGCAGTTTGCCGCGTTGACGCGCGAAAATCCGACGCCGGAACTGATCGTGGCGCGCGATCATTATCTTGCTTGTTATCAAAAACTTGCGGCATTTTGCGCGCACCACCGCATCATCGCCGCCATCTTGCGTTGTGATTGCCGAAAGGAGCGTGTCGAATGATCCGGCGTGTCCTCTTGATCGGCGCGGGAGCAATCGGTATGCTCCACGCGGTCAAATTGGCGAAATGCCCCGGCGTTTCGCTGCAGCTGGTTGCCGACGCGGCGCGCCGCCAACGCTACAAGGAGTGCGGACTTTACTTCAACGACGAGGCGTTTGACTTCGTTTTCGCCGACGCGCCGTTTCCGGCGGAATTGATCATCATCGCGACGAAATTTCCGCACTACCGCGAAGCACTCGACGCCATCGCGCCCTTTGTGCACAAAGAGACGATCCTGCTTCCTGTGCTGAACGGCATTTCAAGCGCGGCGATCGCCCGGGAAGCGTTTCCGCAGGCAAAGGTCGTTTCGGGCTTTTTCCTCGGGCACGCAAGCGTCCGCACGGGGATGCGCGTCTATCACGACGGCGTCGGGAAAACCAGCATCGGCGCCGTCGACGACCCTGATTCCGCCGGGGAAGTTTCCAAAGTCAAGGCGCTTTTTGACGCCGCCGGAATCCCCGTCGACGTCCCCTGCGATATGCGCGCGGCGCTGTGGAAAAAATTCATCCTCAACATCGGCGTCAACCAGACGAGCGCCTTTTTCCGCGCCGATTACGGCACGATCCAGCAAAATCGGAAAATGCTCGATTTCGCCGAAAAACTGATGGGCGAAGCCTTTGCCGTCGCCCAGCGGGAAAAGGTCGCCGTAAGTGCAGACGCCGTCGCCGAGGCGATGCAGGTCATTCGCACCATGCCGCCCGACGCCAAGACGTCGATGTTGCAAGACGTCGAGAGCGACCGTCCGACGGAAATCGATCTCTTTTCCGGCGAATTGCTCCGGCGCGCGGCAAAATACGGTATGACATTGCCCGCCAACGCCGAAGTCTGGCAAAAGCTGGGAGTCGATGCGAAATGACGACAATGCGTCAAAAGATTGCCAGAGCCGGCGTCATCGCCAAAATCGGCGCGATTGCGCTGATGGTGCTCGGTGCACTCGCACTGATGGCGCCGCTCCTTGCCAACGGCAGACCGTTGCTCTGGCGCGACGAAACGGGGATCACGTTTCCCTTTTTGCGCACCTTTTTTGCCAGCGACGCGCCGGAAGCCAAAGTCGATGAATTTTTCAATTATCTCTTTCTGCTCACACTCTGCGGCGCGGCGCTCTCTTTCTGCCGCCGGTGGAAAAAGACGATCCTTCTGATCTGCGCGATCGCGGTCGCAATCCCCTTTTTCACGACGGCGCGGCGCGTCGACAAGCGCGACTGGCGCCAACTTGCCGAAACGACGGGCAATTTCGCCGTTTTCGCCCCGATTCCCTACGGGCCGTTTGAACCCGCCGATCGCCCCTATCTCAAGCCGTCGCGCAAACATCTGTGCGGCACCGACGAGATCGGGCGCGACGTCGCTTCGCGGCTGATCTACGGCGCGCGCGTCAGCCTTGCCGTCGGAATCTTGTCGACGTTGCTCGCGCTTCTGATCGGCACGCCGATCGGCTTGCTCTGCGGATATTTCGGCGGCAAACTCGACCTCTTTACGATGCGTATCGTCGAAATGCTGCTCTGTTTCCCGACGTTTTTGCTGCTTTTGATTTTAATGAGCCTCGGCGCCGACGCGCACATGGAGGAGTCGGTGCCGCTTCTTGTCGGCATCATCGCGTTGACCGGCTGGATCGGCTTTGCGACGCTCGTGCGCGGCGAAGCGTTGCGATTGCGCACGGCGCCTTTCATCGAAAGTTGCCGCGTTTCCGGCGTGCCGGTCTACCGGATCTTGCTCACGCAACTTCTGCCCAACGTCGCGGCGGTGCTCGTCATCGCCTATCCCTTTGCCGTCGCCGGTGCGATTCTGGCGGAAAGTTCGTTGAGCTTCCTCGGCTTCGGCGTGCGTCCTCCGACGGCGAGCTGGGGCAATCTGTTGCGGCAGGCATTCGACAATCCGCTCGAATACTGGCATCTGACGCTTTTCCCCGGCATCGCGCTCTTTCTGACCGTGATCGGCTTCAACTTCACCGGCGAGGGACTGCGCAAGATCCTCGACGTCAAAGCGTAGTTTCCGTTGCCGGAATCCCCCGTTTTCTGTTGAATTTCCCCGGTCGAAGATATATATTATCTTTATGAGATAAGATGGGAGCTGTTTTATGGCGAACTACGACGAACCGGATTTCGGCAATTTCACGCCGCGCGCGCGGCAGGCGGTCAACCTCGCCGGTCGCGAAGCGGAAAAACTCAATCACGATGAGATCGGCACCGAGCATTTGCTGCTCGGCATCCTCGCCCTCGGCGAAGGCGTTGCCGTCAACGTCCTCTACACAATGGGCGTCAATTTGGACGCGCTGCGCCTGGAAATCGAAAAGTGCTGCGGCAGTTTCGGCGGCGCGCAGACGCAGGGCAAACTGCCCTTTTCCAAGCGGGCGGTCAAGGTCTTTCAGCTGGCGACGCGCGAAGCGCAGAGCATGAACTACAATTTTGTCGGCACCGAGCACTTGTTGCTCGCCATCCTCCGCGAGGGGGAAAGCGTCGGCGCGCGGATGCTGAAAAATCTCAAGGTCGACCCCGAAGCGGTGCGCCGCGCCGTCGTCAAGGCGCTCGACGCCGACTTTCTGCCGGAAGAGGGCGCCGCCGACAACGATTCGGTGATTCCCGCGGGCGCGCCCGGCGATCCCTACCCCGCGCTCAACGCTTTCGGGCGCAATTTAACGATGCTCGCCGAACGCGGTGAACTCGACCCCGTCATCGGGCGTAAAGAGGAGATCGCGCGCGTCATCCAGATCCTTTCGCGCCGCACCAAAAACAACCCCGTCCTGATCGGCGAAGCCGGCGTCGGCAAAACCGCGATCCTCGAGGGGCTCGCCGAAGCGATCGCCCGCCACGAAGTGCCCGAGATCCTCGCCGACAAGCAGATCTACGCGATCGACCTGCCGCTGATGGTCGCCGGCACCAAATACCGCGGCCAATTCGAGGAGCGCATCAAGGCGGTCATCGACGAAGTGCGCAACTCCAAAAAGGTCATCCTTTTCATCGACGAGTTGCACACGATCGTCGGCGCGGGCGGCGCCGAGGGGGCGATGGACGCCGCCAACATCATCAAACCGGCATTGTCGCGCGGCGAACTCCAATGCGTCGGCGCGACGACGCTCGACGAATACCGCAAAGGCATCGAAAAAGACGCCGCGCTCGAACGCCGCTTCCAGCCGGTCGTCGTCAATCCCCCGTCGGTCGCGGATTCGATCCTGATCCTCAAGGGGTTGCGCGAAACCTACGAAAAGCACCACCACGTGCACTACACCGACGCCGCGCTCGAAAGCGCAGTCAAACTTTCCGACCGCTACATTTCCGGGCGGTTGTTGCCCGACAAGGCGATCGACGTGATGGATGAAGCGGGCGCCGCCGCGCGCATCGCCGCGCTGGTTTCGCCGCCCGATCTTTCCGCGCTCGAGGCGGAAGTTTCCGAGGCGACGCACGCCAAGGAAAAGGCGATCGCCGATCAGGATTACGAACGCGCCGCCCGCTGCCGCGACCGCGAACGCGAATTGAAAAAAGTCATCGACGCCGAAATGAAAAAATGGCACGACGAAAGCGCGGGCAACGTCGCGACCGTCGACGCCGAAAATATCCGCGCGATCGTTTCCAAGTTGACCGGCGTGCCGCTGACGCAGATTTCCGGCGCGGAAACGGCGAAACTTCTGGAAATGGAAACGCAGTTGCGCCGCAACGTCGTCGGTCAGGATGCGGCGATTTCGGCGATTTCGCGGGCGTTGCGCCGCAGTCGCGCCGACCTCAAAAATCCCGACCGCCCGATCGGCAGTTTCCTCTTTCTCGGGCCGACCGGCGTCGGCAAGACCTTGCTCGCCAAGACGCTTGCCGAATTCATTTTCGGCGACCGCGAAGCGCTGATCCAGATCGACATGTCGGAGTATATGGAAAAATTCAACGTGTCGCGTCTCGTCGGTTCGCCGCCGGGGTACGTCGGTTACGGCGAAGGGGGCGAATTGACCGAAAGAGTCCGCCGCCGTCCCTACAGCGTCGTCCTCTTTGACGAGATTGAAAAGGCGCACCCCGACGTGATGCACATGCTTTTGCAGATCCTCGAAGAGGGGCGCATCACCGACACGCTCGGCAGAAAAATTGATTTCCGCAACACGATCATCATCATGACGAGCAACGTCGGCGCGCGCGAGATCGCCACCGGCTCCGCGCTCGGATTCGGTTCCACGACGGCGCTCGATCAGTCGCGCGCCGATGAGCGGTTGATGGCGATCGCCAAAAAGAGTTTCAAGCCGGAATTTCTCAACCGCATCGACGAGATTGTCATTTTCAGGTCGCTCGACCGCGCGATGCTCCGCGCGATCGTCCGCCTCGAACTGCAACAACTTTCCGACCGCCTGAAAAAGAAAAATCTGTCGCTCGAAGTCACCGACGCGGCGTGCGATTTCTTGATCGGCGACCGCTACGAGACGGAATTCGGCGCTCGCCCGATCCGCCGCGCAATCGAGAGCAAGATCGAAGATCCGCTGTCGGAAAAACTCCTCGCGGGCGAATTTGATTCGGCGAAAAAGATCAGGATCGACGTCGACGGCGGCAAACTCGCGTTCACCGTCCGCAAGGCGTAGTCGAACGAGTTCTTTCCGGAGGGAAAAATGAAAGAAAACGCTTCCGTCGTCTGTCCCGCGTGCGGCGAAACAACCATCGCCCGCAAATACCGCGTCAACGACGATTTTCTGTCGGCACAATACCGCTTGCGCTGTGCGCTCTGCGGCGCGGATCTCGGCGAGATCGACGCACCGGAAACTGCGGCAAGCGCCAACGCTTCAACCGCGCGGCTCGCCGCGTTGCTCGGCGGCGAAACGCTCACCAATGTCACGATTGATCCCGGCGACGGCTTCCGGCGCGGATGCCGCAACTGCAAGCACTTCATCGCGCACCCCTTTAAGGCGGTCTGCGCGATTTCCGGCGACGAGACCGACCCGATGGCGGAGTGCGCAAAATTCGCCTTTCGCGAGGAGAAAAAATGACACCGCTCTTTGCTCCTCACACCGTTGAAGCCCCGGCGAAAACCGCCCTCTTTTTAAGCGGCACGGGCTCCAACGCCGAAGCGATTTTAAATTACGAAAAAAGTCACTTGTGCGCATTCAAGACGGCGCTCGTCGTCACCGACGCGCCCGACACCAGTCGCGCCGCCGAACTCGCCGAAAAATTCGATCTGCCGCTTTTCGGGCTCGACATCAGAAAGTTTTATCAGGAGCACGGGGAAAACTCGATCAGGCTCGACAGCGACCGCCGCCGCGAACTGCGCGACGCGTGGAGCGAGCAGTTGTACAGCGTAATGAACTACTGCAAGATCGAACTCGTGCTTCTGGCGGGTTTCGTGCCGTTGACCAATCTCGCGGAAAAGCTCCCGTCGCTCAACGTCCACCCCGGCGACCTCACGATCGAAGACGCCGACGGCAGCCGGATCCTCGCGGGACTTCATTTCCTGCCTGTCGAACGCGCAATCCTCGCCGGTCACAAGGTATTGAAAAGCAGCGTCATCCTCGTCCAGCCCTACCGTTCGGAAAAGGACGTCGACGCGGGCCCCGTCATCGGCATTTCAAGCGGAATGCCGCTCGATCTCGAGGGACACTCGCTTGCCGAATTGCAGGCGCTCTTTGACGCGCGCCAAAGCGGCAAAAAAGTCGATGACTTATTGCGCACGCTCGCCAAAAAGAACGTCGAACGCCTCAAATATGCGGGCGATCACATCGTTTTTCCGGCGGCGACCAACGATTTCGCCCGCGGCGCATTTGCGCTTGACGGCAAAAAACTCTTTTACGACGGACAAGCTGTTTCCGTTGTAGAATATCAGGAAAATGGGGTTCAAATTCACCGCGGTTAAAGTTGCGCCACGCGGCGTTTTCGCGTTTTCGCTTCTTGCGGGAGCGATCTGCGGCGCGGGTGCGGTGCGTTTTGATCTTCGCGTCGCGCTGATCTATTTTCTTTTGCTCGCCGGATGCGTCGCGTTTTTTTACGGGAAACGCTTCGGGGCATTGATGTCCGCGACGTTTCTCCTCGGCTTGGGTGCGGCAAAGCTTCAGCTTTTTTGCGAAAAGCCGTTGCCCCAAGCCTATCAGAATGTGGTCGTGCGCTGTGCCGATGCCAATCAGACGCAAGTTGAAGGTCTGCCGCCTTTGACCTTTGTCGCCGGAATGCTGGAAAAAGAGGGCAAGTCCATCCCCGTCTGCATCCGGTTGCCGCGCGGCTGTCGCGCATTCCCCTACGGAACGAAATTGCAGGGCTTCGCCGAAATCGAACCGATCCCCGAGCCGGGCGACTCCTTTGCCGATTACTGCGCGGCGCGTCACTACCGCGCCATCGTGAAATTTCACGAACTCCACGAAGCAGGTTGTGAACCGGGCGTTATGGGCAAACTGCTCCAAGGTCGCGATTTTCTGCTCCGGCAAATGACCCAAAAGATGACTTCCGACGATGCGCGCGCGATCAGCGCCGCATTGATTTTCGGCGTCCGCTCCGGCATAAAAGGGGAACTCCGGCAGAAATTCGTCGACGCGGGCGTCGTTCACCTCTTTTCCGTTTCCGGAATGCACGTCGCCATCCTCGCGGCGATTCTGCTTTTCTTTCTGCGCGTTTTTCCGCTTCGCGTGCGTTATATCGCCGTCGTCGCGCTCCTCGGCGTTTACACCTTGACGACCGGCGCCAATCCGCCGGCGGTGCGCGCCTTTTGGCTGATTTCTGCATGGGCGCTTTGCCGTGCCTTTTTGCGCGAGATACCGACGATCGAAGTCCTCGGGATCGTCGGCACGGCGATGTTGCTCGTCAACCCCGCTTTGCTCGGCGACGTCGGGGCGCAATACTCCTTTTTCATCACCGCGGTGCTCCTCGCCGCCGGGGAATACCGCCGGCGCAATTGCGTCGCGGCGCAGGAACTGCTGATGGCAAGCAAGGAAAAGCACCGCTTTCTCGTGCGGCAGAAATGGCGCAATATTTTCCTGTCGACGCTCTTTTTCTGCTCGATCGCCTTTGCGGCGGGCATCGGCATCACGATGATTTCAGGCAATGATCTGCGTTTCGGCGGCATCGTCGCCAATCTTCTTTTCACGCTCGGCGCCGTGCCGCTTTTTGCCGTCGGCGTGATCGCGATCATCCTGCCGGGAATGGACGGCGTTTTTGAAAATTTGCTCCTCGGCGCAATGCACTGGTGCGAATGGTGCGGCAAAGCCTTTCCGGCGACGGACTACGTGACCCCCGAAGCATGGCAGGTCATTTTGTATATGCTTATGCTTTTGATCGCTTTCTTTTGCGTCAACCGATGGGTGCGGCGCGGTGCGGTCGCGATTGCCGCGGCGTTGCTCATTTTTTGGCTCGTTCGCGTCGAAGCGATGCCCGACGCCGTCGCATTCTTTCAGGGCGACGGCAAAAGTTGCGGCGCAATCGTCATCGTCGAAAGCCGTTTCCACCGCGCGGTCTGCATCAATTTGCCCGACTACCGCGCCAAAAATGAATTTGAAAATTTCCTGCGCGCGCACGGCGTCACCTCGATCGACAAAGTCTACTTCACCGAAAACCGCCGCCGCAACTGCGGCTGTCTGGCGCAACTCGACCGGCGTTTCCGCCCGAAACGGCTGATCGCCGTCAACCCAGATATCTCATCGAATTTCATCACCTATCTGGAAGAACACGCACGGCGCAACGACCTGGAAATGGCGTCCGATCAGGATTTTTGCCGGATTTTTCCGGTCGACGGCGGTTTTGCACTTGATTATTTCTTTGTGCGTGATAATGTAAATGCCAAACTCGTGTTGCGCGACGACGACCTGGGTCGTCACGTCAGCGGCGCGATCGACGGCAAATCGTGGTTTTACGTCGCCAAACCATGGGCGAAAAACCCGAAAGCGTGGAGTTTCGATGTCCCGAAATTGTGATGAAAAATTAAAGATCTGTCACGTGATCACCCGGATGATCGTCGGCGGCGCGCAGGAAAACACCTTTTTAAGCGTACTCGGTCAACGCGAACTGGGGCACGACGCGACGCTCATCACGGGTCCCAGCCCCGGGCGCGAAGGCAACTTGCTCGACCAGTGGTGCGACACCCCGATCCCCGTCGTCGAGATTCCGACGCTCTGCCGGGAACTTTCACCGTGGCGCGATCTGATTTCCCTCTGGCGGCTCTACCGCTATTTCCGGCGCGAAAAATTCGACGTCGTCCATACGCACAGCGCCAAAGCCGGCATCCTCGGACGCATCGCCGCGCACTGGGCGCGCATCCCCGTCGTCGTCCACACCAATCACGGGCAACCGTGGTCGCGCCGCGACTCCGGAAAACGCAAAAAGTTTTACATCGCCGCAGAAAAATTCGCCGCCAAACGCTCCGCGCGCATTTACGCCGTCGCCCAGGCGATGATCGACGAATGCGTCGCGCTCGGCATCGCTCCAAAAGAAAAATATCGCGTCGTTTACAGCGGCATGCGGATCGACCGTTTCCTCAACGCCAAACGCGAAAGCACATTGCGCCAGACCCTCGGCATCCCAGAAAACGCCCGCGTCATCGTCACACTGGCTCGGCTTTCACCCCTTAAAGGATATGAATTCGTCCCCGATGCCTTTATCGCAGTCGCCAAAAAATTCCCCGATCTCCATCTGCTGATCTTGGGCGACGGCGAAATGCGCGAAACCGTCGCGGAAAAATTAAAAACCGCACAACTACTTGATAAAACGCACTTTGCAGGACTTATTCCACCTCAGGAAGTGCCGCGCTATCTCGCCCAGGGCGATCTTCTGTGGCACCTGTCGCTTCGCGAAGGCTTGCCCCGAAGCGCCGTCCAGGCTCTCGGCGTCGGAATCCCCGGCATCGGCTTCGCCCTCGACGGCACCCCGGAAATATTGCTCAATAATCAAACCGGCTTCTGCGTCACCCCAGAATCCATCCCCGAGGTCGTTTCCGCAACAGAAAAATTACTCGACAACCCCGATCTGATGCAGCAAATGGGCGCAAACGGTCAAAAACTTGTCGCCCAACGTTTCGACTGGCAACATATGGCGCAAATCCTTGTCGATGATTATCAGGCGCTGAACGAAAAGCGGCGTTAGTTGAGTCTCTACGTCACGAGGGGCTGGATTTTGTACTTCGGGCGGTTCCGCAAGCCCCGCTTTTGTATGCCCGACCAACGGGAGGGCTGTACGTGGAAAGGGGCTCGGGGAAAACCAATCGGGTCACCGATTGGTTTGCTCCCGATGTGAAAACTGGAGGCGCGAGCCG
>DCFZ01000007.1 GCA_002314455.1 Lentisphaeria bacterium UBA1791
AATTTTTACCGGACAGTAGTGAGTTTTGTGCGCTATTTTTCAATATGGACAAGACGGGAAAAGATTATTCACAGTATTATTCGGTGGTTTTGCCGGATGCGGGGACACGCCTTAAAGCGATGCTCATCAGCTCGGGGCGGGAGTTCACCAGCGATCACGCCAATTACCGCAACAGCGGCGCGTGCGCGGCAAAGCGCGCCCGCGTCATTTGGCAGTACACTTTGTCGGGAATGGGCGAAGTCATCCGCAACGGTCAACGCGAAATGATCCCGCCGGGGCGCGGACTGCTCCTGGTCGTGCCGGGAAAATACACTTATCAGATCCACCCCGACTACCCCCACTGGGAATTTGTTTTCGTCGATCTCGCAGGCGATGAAATGGTTTCTCTTGCCAATGATGCGCTCAATCGTTTCGGCGCGGTGATCCCCGATACCGCCGACGAGACGCTCAAACGGTTGACGACGAGCATCGTCGATGGGTGCGGCGACCACCGTTACACCGACGTTTTTTCCGCCAGCGCCGCCGCTTACCGGATGATGATGGCGATCCTCGGCGCGTGCGAAACGCACGCCGCCCCCGACCGGGGGATCCGGGAACGCGTGCTCAACTACTGTCTGCGCAATCTCGATCAACCGATCTCGGTCGACGCGATGGCGCGCGCCGCCAACTTGAGCCGCTGGTATTTCTCGCGCCGATTCCGCGCCGCCGAGGGGTGTTCCCCCTGGGAATTCATGTTGAAACTCAAAATGGATCAGGCGGCGACGCTGTTGCAGAACACCTGTCTGACCGTCAAGGAAATCGCCGACCGTTGCGGCTTTGACGAGCCGAGTTACTTCTGCCGGGTCTTCCGCAAATACTACCGCATCTCGCCGGCGAAATTCCGCACCGATGCATAATTTCCAAAAAGGAAGGAACTCACACGATGGCAAAAAAAGTTTTCGTTGTCCTCGCCGATGGATTTGAAGAGATCGAGGCGCTCGGCGCCGTCGACGTTTTGCGCCGGTTGCAACTCGACGTCGTCACCGCGTCGCTGTCGGGCAAACCCCAGGTTGCCGGAGCCCACCGCATCACGGTGAATGCCGACTGCGCGCTGGATGATTGTAACGCAAAGAATTTTGATGCGATCCTGCTGCCGGGCGGCATGCCGGGGGCGGAAAATCTGCGGCAAAGCGAAAAATTGCGCGGCATTTTGCAGACGATGAATGACGACGGCAAAGTCATTTGCGCGATCTGCGCCGCGCCGATGGTGCTCGCCAACGCGGGAATTTTAAAGGGCAAACGCTTTACGATGTACCCCGGCTTCGAGGATTTCCTCGGGGGACTTCGCTATACCGATCGCGCCGCCGAACGCGACGGCAACATCGTCACGGGGCGCGGCCCCGGGGCGCTTTTCGATTTCTGCCGGGAAGTTGCTTTTGCGCTGGGTCTGCAGGAAAAAATTCCGGCGCTTTATCAGGGGATGTTTGTGGAAAAATGAGCTGTTTTGAAATTTTGAAGCGCGACACTTCGAGCCGGGCGCGGCTCGGCGTACTGCACACCCGGCACGGCGACGTGCCGACGCCGATCTTTATGCCGGTCGGCACCCGCGGCAGCGTCAAGGCGGTCTCGTGCGCCGAACTCGATGAACTCGGCGCCAAGATCATGCTCGGCAACACCTATCACCTCTTTTTGCGTCCCGGGCTGGAAGTCATTGCCGCCGCCGGCGGACTTAACAAATTCATCGGCGATCCGCGGCCGATCCTGACCGACTCGGGCGGCTTTCAGGTTTTCAGTCTGGCGACCTTGCGCAAGATCGAACCCGACGGCGTCCGTTTCGCCAGCCACATCGACGGCACCCGCTTTTTCCTCGGGCCGGTCGAATCGATGCACATTCAAAAGACGCTCGATTCCGACGTCGTGATGGCGTTCGATGAATGCACCCCCTACCCCTCGACCTTTGGCGAGGCGGAAAAGTCGGTCGCGCGCACGACGCGCTGGGAAAGGATGTCGCGCGAGCAACAGCTCAACGACGGGCAGTTGCGCTTCGGCATCGTCCAAGGGAGCGTCTACCCCGAACTCCGCAAGCGTTCCGCCGGCGAGATCTCGCAGATCGGCTTCGACGGCTACGCGGTCGGCGGCGTTTCCGTCGGCGAGAGCGAAAAGGAAATGTACCTCGCGGTCGACGCGGCGATCCCCTGCATTCCCGACGAAGCGCCCCACTATCTGATGGGCGTCGGCTTGCCCAACCAGATCGTCGAAAACGTCGCGCGCGGGATCGATATGTTTGACTGCGTACTGCCGACGCGACTCGGCCGCCATGGCGGCGCATTCGTCGGCTACGGTTCGACGCTCCCCGTCAAGGCGGGGCGGTTCGCGACCGATTTCTCGCCGATCGACCCCGACTGCGATTGCTACGCCTGCCGGAACTTCACCCGCGCCTACATCCGCCACTTGATGAATGTCGGCGAAATATTGGGCATCCGGTTGTTGACGCTCCACAATCTGCATTACTATCTCAACCTCGCCGCGACGATCCGGCAGTCGCTTGCGGACGGCACGTTTGCCGAATTGCGCGCGAAATTCGCCGCCGCGCCGGCGGTCGCCGAGGAGTAGATTATGTTCAAAGGGCGTTTCCCCGGCTACGTCTGCGCGGTCGTCGCGGCGATTTCCTACGGGCTCAATCCCTTTTTCGGGTTGCATCTCTACGCTGATGGCTACCGGCCGTTCAGCGTGCTCTTTTTCCGCTTTCTCGTTGCGGGCGTGATGCTGGGCTTGGTGATGGTGCTCCGCCGCCGGAACTTTGCGGTGCAAAAGAAATACATTCCCTTCATTGTTTTCGAAGGGATTATGCTCTTTTTGACCTGTCTTTTCTGGTTTTTGAGCTTTGAAATCATGAGTTCCGGCATCGCGGCGACGCTGCTTTACACCTACCCGGCGATGATCGCCGTCATTCTCGCGCTCTTTTTTCACGAAAAGATCACGCTCAACGTCGTCGCGGGAATTCTGCTCGCATTTGCCGGCGTCGCCTGTGTCTGTAAAGGGGGGCGCAACGTGATCTCGATTCTCGGGATCGTCTACGTCACGCTCTCGGCGCTCACCTACAGCTTTTATATCATCGCGGTCAAAAAGACGAATTTGCGCGAAGTTCCATCGGAAACGCTCACCTTTTACGCAATGGTGATCGCCGCCGCGCTGATGTTCGGCATCCTCAAGTGCGGCAAAGAGGTACAGTGGCTGAATTCGTGGAGCGCGGCGGGCAATATACTCGGACTTGCCTTTTTCACGTCGCTGATCTCGTTTCTCTTGCTTGCCGTCGCCGTCAAGATCATCGGCGAAACGAAGTCCGCCGTCATCGGCGCGCTGGAACCGATCACCGCCGTCGTCATCGGGGTTTTCGCCTTTGGCGAACCGATGTCGTGGACGATTCTGACCGGCATTTGCCTCGTATTGGCGGCGGTCGGCTGCGTCGTCGTGAAACCGCGATCTACGCTTCGATGAATTCGCGGTAGATCGAGATCGGCGCAAGCGCCGACCAGCCGCAGAAATCGCGGTTGGCGTTTTTGCTCGGGATGTCGCAGCGGTCGGGCAGATAATTTTCCCAGATGGTGCCGGTCGATTCGTAAAGCGATGCGACGGCACCATAAAAGCGCGTCGCCAGCTCCCGGGCGAGCTTTTCCTCGCCGTATTCGCGAAGACCGCGCAACACCATATACATCGTCGGCGCCCAGACGGGACCGCGCCAGTAACCGTGCTCCAGATCGAAATCAGGATCGTCGGCGGCGATGCCGGGCACGCCGCAGGGCAAACCGAAGCGGTCGGGATTTTTGAGTTCGGCGATGAGCGCCGCCGCCTGCTTTTCGTCGGCGACGTGCGAGATCAGCGCCCAAAAAGCGCCGACGTGGCGACGCGAAAGCAAGTGGTCGCCCAGACGGTCAAAGTAAAACTGTTTTTTCCGGTCAAAGCAGAGCTGATTGACGCAATCGGCGATCTCGCGGTGACGCGCGCGCATTTTTTCCGCCGTGGCGGCGTCGCCGCAACGCGCGGCGATCTCGGCGAGCACATAGGCGGAAAACGCCATCTGGCAACTGGTGTCGCACCAGCCGAGCTGGCGATTCCAGTCGAAGTGGTGCATTTCATTCCACTTGAGCAGCGAAGCAAATTTTTTGTCGCCCTCCGCGCCGTCGAGCGCGATGATGTCGCGTTCGATCGCCATGCCGGTGAGCGTCGCGCGGTCGGCGGGATCATCCCAGCGGGGGATGTCGTCCATGCCGCACCCCCACATGTCGGTGAAAAAGAGTCCGTCGGCGCGGCGATAGTTGGCGTCATTCCATTGGAACTGGCGCAACAAATGCGGGTAGACCTTTTGCAGACGACCGGGGAAAAGGTGCATCTTGTCCAATTCCAGCTCCGCCCAGCCGAGCAGGGGCGGCGCAAAGGCGATGCCGTAACGCTTGCCCCACAGACTCCTGCCGTCGGGCAGATACTGCCGGCCGATGAAGCCGTCGGAATCCTGAAAACGATAGAAGTTGTCGAGCGAATTTTCAACGCAAAATTCTTCGGGGAAATACTTCGCCCACTGAACCGAAAAGGCGGTGTCCCACAAAAAAATGTCGGTGAAGCCGCCGCCGGTGCCGAGGCGCGGCGCAAGCACCTTTTCAGGATCGGCGGTCGCCGTCACCATCTTTTTGCGGGCGATCTCCAGCGTTTTTTCGATCAAACGATCCGGTGTAATCATGCAGAAAGTCCCTCCGATATGCCTAAAACCACAATGCCCGTCACGATGACGGCGATGCACAAATATTGTTGTAGATGCAGTTTTTCCTTGAGGAAAATGCGCGACAGCAAGATCGAGATGATGCAGTAGGCGGAAATCAGCGGCGCCACGAGTAGCGGCTTCGCTGCGAGCGCGTAGATGTAGGCGACGTAGGCGACGCTCTCGCACACGCCCGCCGCCATCTTGGGCACTTCGCTGACGGCAAAGAAATGGTAAACCTCTTTACTGCGGACGACAAGCACTATATAGGAGATCGCGCCGACGACGAAAAACATCAGACAATAGAGCCGGAAAAGGTCGATTTCGCCGATCTCATCCTGCAACATAATGCCGCCGACGACGGTGTCGATCGTGTCGCCCAGACAGAAAATCAACGGAAAGATCAGCGCCAACGCGCCGAAACGGTAACGCGTATTTTCGTTGCGGATCTCCTTGCCCTGCCGGAAAAGTTTTTTCTGCACGACCGCAAGCGCGATCATGCCGCCGATGATGCAGAGCGTTGCCGCACAATTCAGGAAAGACAATTCGCCCAACACCGAATCGCGCCTGCCCGTCGACAAAAAGTAGACGATCATAATGATCATCGGGAAAGCGCCGGAAGCATTTTCGACCGGCGCCATGATCGACATTTCGAGGTAGCGCAACCCGACATTGCTCAACACCATCGTCGCGCCGTAAACGAGCGGCACAATGAGGAAAAACTTGTGCTCAAGTGCGAGTTGCCAAAGCGGCAGACCGCTTTCTGAAAGTTGCCGCAAAACGATCAGCGACACGCCCGACACCAGCCCGAGCCACGCGGCAATCTTGTACTGCGCGTCGCCGTCGTCACGATCGGAACCCAACTTTAAAAACACATCCTCGACGCCCCAGCCGAGCATCGCCAACAACGTCAATCCGAACCAGACCATTTTGCCTTTTTCCTAAATAAATCCAATATTTAATATAAACGCAAAAGAGGATTTTTCCAAACCGTTGTTGTAAAAAAAAAGGAAGCGGCGGCAAAAACATTTTGCGTTTTTGCGACCGCTCCCCGTCTGAAAAAAACTTTTTCCGGCGCAGAAAAGACTATTGCTCCGACAACATTTTTTTCGCCTCGGGATGCCCCTGTTCCGCCGCCTGGCGGAACCACTCGGCGGCCTTTTTCGTGTCGCAGTCGACCCCGATGCCGAAGTGATAATAAAAGCCCATTTGGAACTGCGCCGGGGCGTAAGACAATTCCGCCGATTTGCGGTACCACGCGATGGCTTGCGTCATATCTTGCGGCACGCCGAGACCGCTTTCATAACATTCGCCGAGTTGATATTGCGCTTCGGCGTTGTTTTGCGCAGCGGATTTCCGGAAAAGTTCGATCGCCTTGGGGATATTGAGTCCGACGCCGTTCCCGGAAAGATAAAAACAACCGAGGTGATACTGCGCGTCGGCGTCCCCTTGATCCGCCGACTTCTGATACCAGAACGCCGCCTCTTTCAAGTTTTTTTCGATGCCGGCGTCGCCCCGTTCAAAGGAAAGTCCGAGCATGAACTGCGTAGTTGAATCGCCCAATTCCGCCGCCCGGCGGTAACAGGCGAGCATCTTTTCGCCATTTTGCTCGACGCCGTCGCCGAAGCTATAGCAGGTGCCGAGAAAACTGAGGGCGCCCACATGATCCTGCTCCGCCGCTTTGGTGAGCCACAACATCGCAAGCATCTTGTTTTCGTCGCTATCGGGTCCGAAATAATATGCCATGGCAAGCGCGTATTGCGCTTTGGCGATGCCGCGATCCGCGCCTTTATGGAACCATTCGATTGCCTGTTGCCTGTCCTTTTCGACGCCTTCGCCACGGATATAGCAATTTCCGAGTGCAAGTTGCGCATCGACGTCGCCCTCTTCCGCCAGTTTTCGCCAAGTGTTTACGGCTTGCGAAAACAGCTCCTGCGCACGTTTTTCGTCCTGCCCGACGCCTTCGCCGTCGCGATAGCAACGCCCGAGGTTGCGTTGGGCGCGAGCGTTGCCCTGCTCCGCCGACTTGCGGTACCACTCGATGGCCTGCATCACATCTTTTTCCACGCCGTCGCCATCAGAATAGCAATTGCCGATGATACATTGCGCCTTGGCGTCGCCGCGCTTGGCGGCGTCGATGTTATCCTCAAAATCCCCGGCGTAACCGATGATGCCGACACAACAAACCAATACAATGCCCGATAATTTTTTCATAGAATATTCCTCCTTTTATAATGGTTTCACATTTGGTTTATGTTGAAAGTTAATGCCAACTTGTTTAATTTTCAAATCAAATTAAAAATTTTTTGTAAAATCCATTCCGGAACTTTCACGAAGCGCTTTTTTCCGGATGGGCGCGGCGGCGCGGAAATCTTTTTCAAAATTACTCCATAAGGTTACATTTTTACCATTGTATTTGCGGGTAATCCGTGGTATAGTTTATCATTCTCAACAAAAAGGAGCAATTCTTCATGAAAGCGGAAAATCTGCAGGGCGGTCAACTTTTCGCCTTTTCGGCGGCGGACGGCGAAACCGATTGGCTCGACGGCTTCGTCGGGCGCGTCAACGGCAATATGCTGGAATTCAAACTGCCCGTCGACGGCGGCGCACTCCTCTTTGACGAAAAACTCGACGGCGTTTACGGCGATTGCTTCACCGCCGGAAAAACACGCGGCGCGCTCGCCGACGCGCACCACCTCTTAATCGAGGGCGATTTCATCAACGCCGGAATTTCCTCCGCCTACAAAATGGAAACGCGCGGCACGCGCACTGTCATCGCCCCCGCGAAATACTTTGACGCGGCATGGTTTGACGCCGATTTTGAAACCGTTTTTGCCGCGCGCAAAAAATGGCTTGACGCGCATTACACGGGGCAGGATCCCGTCCTGCGCCGGGCGATCTCGCAATTGAAGACCCAGCTTTGCTCGCCGCGCGGCAAAATTTCCATCCGCTGGACGACGCCCGATCGCTGGCCGCACCGCAACATGTGGCTGTGGGACAGCGTCTTTCACGCGATGGCGTTGCGTCACCTTGATCTTGATTTCGCCAAGGACGCGATCCGCGCCGTCTTTTTGGGGCAGGAGGAAAACGGTTTCATCCCCCACTTCGCGACGCCGGACGGCAAAAGTTCCGTCACCCAGCCCCCCGTCCTCGGCTACGGCATCGCCAAGCTCCTCGAAAAGGGCGACGACATAGCGTTTCTCGCCGAAGTCTACCCCAAAAACAAAAAGTTCCTCGACTGGTGTGCCGCCAATCGCGATCAGGATGGAGCGGGCTTGCTCGAGTGGTTCATCGACGGCAGACCCTTCTGCCGTTGCGGCGAAAGCGGCATGGACAATTCCAGCCGTTTCGACGCTTCCGCGCGGCTCGATGCGGTCGATTTCAACGCCTTTTACGCACGCGAATGCAAGATCATGGCGCAATTGGCTGAAAAGCTTCACCTGTCCGGCGACGTCCACGATTGGCAACAACGCGCCGACAAAGTCAATCAGTTGATGAATGAAAGACTTTGGGACGATGAAGCGGGGCTTTACGTCGATTACGACATCGAAAAAAACTGCCGCACGGGCATCCTCTCGTCGGCGGGATTTCTGCCGCTGATTTCCGGCGCGCCGACGGCAGAGATGGTCGAAAAAATGGTGAAATTACTGCGCGATCCCGAAAAGTTCGGCACTGCGCTGCCGATCCCATCCATCGCGCGCGATTCGGCGTGCTACTCGACCGACATGTGGCGCGGCCCCGTCTGGATCAACATCAATCTGATGGTTGCCGACGCGCTGAAAAGCTACGGGCAGCTCGAACTCGGCAACGAGATCGAAAAAAAGACCTGCGCCGCGATCGAAAAATACTTTGCGCAATACGCGACGTTCTTTGAATACTACGACGCCGACGATGTACTGCCCCCCGTCAAACTCGCGCGCAAGGGGTACAACAGCCCCTACGAAGTCTACCATCAGCCGTTGCGCGACTACGGCTGGACGGCGACGCTTTACGCGGATCATCGCTTATCGGAATAATTCAACAAACAAGGAGCACCTATGAATTTGTCGGCTTTGGACTGGGGGATCGTGATCGTCTTTCTCGCGATGCTTTTCTTTTGCGTCTTTTACTTTAAACGTTACACGCGAAGCGTCAGCGACTTCATGGTCGCCAGCCGTCTTGCGGGTCCTTACATGCTGACGATCGCCCCCGGCATCATCAGCGGCATCGGCATGATCGCCACCGTCCAGGCGCACTACAACAACGGCTTTTCCTCCGGCTGGTGGAGCACGCTGATGATGCCGGTCAGTCTGATGCTGACTCTTTTCGGCTTTGTCAACTACCGGCTGCGCCAGACCCGCGCGATGACGCTGTCGCAATTTCTCGAGGAGCGCTACAGCCGCAAATTCCGTATTTTCGCCGGCATCCTCTGCTGGGTGAGCGGCGTCCTCAATTTCGGCGTTTTCCCGATGGTTTCGGCAAATTGCTTCATCTATCTCCTCGGATTGCCGCAGAGTTTCAGTTTGTGCGGATTTACCATCCAAGTTTTTCCGCTGATGGTCTTTGCGTTGATCGCGCTGCCCTGCCTCATCGCCTGTGTCGGCGGTCAGGTCGGGATCCTTTTCACCGGATTTTTCATGAACCTCATCTCCTTTGCCCTCTGCCTTATTTTCATGTACTTCATGCTCTACCAATTCCACTGGGGCACGATCATCGAGGGGTTGCATCAGGTCGAGAACCCCGATACGCAGAGCCTGGTCAATCCTTTCAAGGCTTTTGACGCCGACGGCTTCAACATCTGGTACTTCGTCATTCTGATGAGCTTCAACTCCTACACCCGCGGCTGCTGGCAGGGCGGCGGCGGCTTCAACATGGCGGCGAAAACGCCGCACGACGCGCTGATGTCGGCGGTCATCAGCCGCTGGCGCACCTATGCGCAGAATCTGATGCTGATTTTGCTGCCGCTCGGCGCCTACGCGATGTTTCATTTGCCGCAGTTTGCCGAGATCGTCGCGCCGGTCAATGCGCAGCTTGCCGCGATCGGCGACAAGGCGATCGTCGATCAGGTGCGGATTCCGCTTCTGTTGACGCGGATCCTGCCCGCGGGCATGTTCGGACTTTTCATCGTCATGCTCCTCGCCGGTACGATCTCCGGCGACGCAAGTTACGCCCACAGCTGGGGCACAATCCTCATTCAGGATATCATCATGCCCTTCCGCAAAAAGCCCTTCACCCCCAAGACCCATATGCTGTTATTGCGGCTCAGCATCCTCGGCGTCGGCATTTTCAGCTTCTTCTGGAGCGTCCTTTTCCCGCTCAAAGATTATATCAGCATGTACTTTTTGATCACCGGCGCAATCTATATGGGCGGCGCGGGCGCCGTCGTCATCGGCGGATTGTACTGGAAACGCGGTTCCACTTATGCCGCGTGGACCGCGCTGATCGCCGGCACGATCGTCTGCTGCATCGGACTCGGGCTGCAGTCTTTCTGGTCCTACGCCTATCCGGCGTTGCACAAAATTTTCCCGAACTGGGCGTATCTGAGCGCCAACGCCGAGAAATTCCCGATTCCGGCATATCTTACCACCTTTACCGCGATGTGCATATCAATCGCAAGCTACATTCTCGTCTCGCTTCTTGGACCGAAGCATTTCCACAATATGGATAAACTTCTCCATCGCGGCGAATACGCCTGCGGCGACACCGCCGCCCCTGTTCAAAAGCCCAAATTCACCTGGGCGCGCCTTTTCGGCGTCACCCCCGAACACAACCGCTTTGAACGCAATTTGATGTACGCTTCCTTTACGATCACCATGGCGGACTGGATTCTTTTTGCCGTCGTCACCATCCTCGCCTTGACCATCAATCTTTCCGACGGCTTCTGGGAAGACCTTGAATTCTGGCGCAAGATTCCGCTCTACGCCGTCCTCGGCACCGTCTGCACCATCTGGATCGTCGGCGGCGGCATCCGCGACGCATACCGTCTGGTCAAGGATCTGCGCAACTACAAGGAAGACAAAAGCGACGACGGTTTCGTGGAAGAGTAACACCCCAAGAGCGTTCACGCCGTCCCGCACGGCAATGCCGCAAATGAGGGCAGAAAAAAAGAGCTGTTGCAGATTTTGCAACAGCTCTTTTGGAATCGGTACTTTTCAGAGCGATTTGCCGGTGAGCATCCGATAAGCTTCGAGATACTTTTCCGTCGTCTTTTTCGCCACTTCGGCGGGAAGCGCGGGACCGGGCGCACTTTTGTCCCAATCAAGCGTTTCCAAGTAATCGCGCACGTACTGCTTGTCGAGGCTAACCGGGCTCGTCCCGACCTGATACTGGTCGGCAAGCCAGAAGCGGCTCGAATCCGGCGTCAGCACTTCGTCGACGAGAATGATCTTGCCGTCAACTTCGCCGAACTCGAATTTCGTGTCGGCGACGATGATCCCGCGCGTCGCGGCATAGTCGCGCGCCGCCGAGTAAATGCCGAGCGCCATATCGCGCAACGTCGTCGCCTTGTCGAGACCGATGATCTCGGCGGTACGCTCAAAACTGATCGCTTCGTCGTGATCCCCGACCGCCGCTTTGGTCGACGGGGTGAAAAGCGGTTCGTCGAGCTTCGACGCCTGCTGGTAACCGGCGCGGAGTTTGATCCCCGAAACCGTACCGCATTTCTGATAATCTTTCCAGCCGCTGCCGACGAGGTAGCCGCGGACGACGCACTCGATCGGGAGCACTTTCGCCTTGCGGACGATCATCGAACGCCCCTGCAAATCCTTCGCGTAGGGCGCGAGTTCCTTGCGCGTGGTGACGTCGGCGGAAATCAGGTGATTCGGCACGTTGTTGAGCAAGCCGAACCAGAAAAGCGAGATCTGCGTCAAGACTTCACCTTTACGCGGAATGCCCGTCGGCAGAATGACGTCAAACGCACTCAAGCGGTCGGTCGCCACAAAGAGCAACGCATCGCCAAGATCGTAAACGTCGCGCACTTTGCCCTGATTGATGAGCGGCAACGGCAGATCCGTGCCGATCAGTGCGCCGTTGGCATCGTATTTCATCGCGATTAGCCCACGATCGCGCCGATCTCGACGCGGGTGAGATTCTGACGATGACCGTGCGTGCGGCGATAGCCCTTGCGGCGCTTCATCTTGAAAACGACGATTTTCTTGGCGCGGAAATTGTCGAGGACTTTGCCGGAAACTTTGGCGCCCTCGAGCATCGGAGTGCCGACGTTGAGCTTGTCAGCGCCCTCTTCGCCAATGGCGAGGACCTGATCGAAAGTGACTTCCGCACCGACTTCGAGGCCGAGCTTTTCGACTTCCACGACGTCGCCGGTTTTGACGGTCAACTGCTTGCCGCCGCATTTGATGATCGCGTACATAATTTTTTCTCCTGTATGGTTGGTATTGCGTCTATCTCATAATAACAAGTTTAATAATATACTACGCAAGACGTTGGATTGCAAATAAAAAACCGTTTTTTCCTTGTGAAAGCGCAGGATTTTTCGGTCTCCGCTTGAAAAGAGGCCGTCGACAAGGTATAATATATAGAAGGATTATGGACAATACGGATTTCCGATGGAGCAGACACTTTTTTTCGCCGCGGCGGGCGAGACCAATCGCGGCTTGGTAAGAGAATTCAACGAGGATGACTTTTCGCTCTTCAACGACGAAAAAGTCCTGGTTGCGACCGTCGCCGACGGCGTCAGCTGTCAGGGGCACGGCGCCGTTGCGAGCGGTCTTTGCTGTCAGGTGTGGCACGACGCCGCCAAAAGTTCCGCGGAAAAACTGGCGCAAAACGATCACCTCGTCGACTCCTTTTTGCGCGACACGCTCGCGCTTGCCAATCAGAAAGTTTTAGACCACGATGCCAAGGAAAAGATCGCCGCCGAAACGACGGTGTGCGCGCTTTGTCTCACTGGAAATTGCGCCGGCATCATCCACGCCGGCGACAGCCGGGTCTACCGGTTGCGCAATGGGAAACTGCAGCTTTTGACCCAGGATCACACGCTGGCGGAACGATATTTCCTCGAGCACGGCTGTTTCCCCGAAAACCGGGAAAAGTACGCGAGCATGATCTACCGCGCCGTCGGGGCGCGCCCGACGCTCGAGGGCGACGTCAAGCTCGAAACGCTCTTTCCCGGCGACCGTTTCCTGCTCTGCTCCGACGGACTCTACCGGCAGATGGATTTCGACGAGATCGAAGCGATCCTGCAAAACAACGATACGCCCCGGCGGGCGGTCGACCGCCTGATGCGCGCCGGATTGATCGGCGGCGCCGATGACAATCTGACGGCGGTCGCAGTCTACACGCAAAAGGAAAAATTTTAACGATGGCACTGCTGGAAGTCAAAAACCTTTGCGTCGATTATCCCGTGCGCGGCGCTCTTTTCCGCAAAAAACGCTTTTTGCACGCGGTGAACGACGTCTCGTTTTCGCTGGAGAAAGCGGAAACCCTCGGGCTCGTCGGCGAATCCGGATGCGGCAAAAGCACGCTCGGGCGGGCGCTGGTCGGGCTCGTCAAACCGGCTTCCGGCTCGATCCGACTTGAGGGATTGGAAATCGCGGGCGAAAAGCACCGCAAGAACCGCCGTTCGCTCTGCGGCAAATATCAGATGATCTTTCAGGATCCCTACGGCTCGCTCAATCCGCGCTTGACAATCTTTGAAACGCTCGACGAGATATTGCGCCTCGCCGAAAAAGAGTACAACAAAACGCAACGGCGCGAAATCGCCGCCAAATTGCTTGTGCGCGTCGGATTGAACGAGGAAGCGCTCGACCGCTATCCGCACCAGTTTTCCGGCGGTCAGCGTCAACGCATCGGGATCGCGAGAAGTTTGGCGGCACACCCCGCTTTCATCGTCGCGGACGAACCGGTTTCCGCCTTGGACGTCAGCGTTCAGGCGTCGATCGTCAATCTTTTGGACGACATCCGGCGCGAGACGGGGACAAGTTTCCTCTTTATCGCACACGACCTCGCCGTCGTCGAACACATTTCAAGTCGGATCCTCGTGATGTATCTCGGCAACGTGGTGGAAAGTGCAAATTCGCACGAATTGATCGCCGACTGCCGTCACCCCTACACCGAAGCGCTGATCTCGGCGATCCCGCGGGTCGATCGCGCCAAAGGCAAACGCATCGTATTGCAGGGCGACGTGCCCTCGCCGCTGGATCCCCCCAAGGGATGCGCGTTTCACCCGCGTTGCCCCTACGCGACGGAGCGTTGCCGCAACGAAAAGCCCGCGTTGACGGAAGTTTCCCCCGGTCACGCAGTCGCCTGTTTTTGTCCGTTGAAAAAGTAGGCATTGCACCAAGTGCATCGTGTTTTTGCAAAAAAAGCATCACTTTTTGCTTGACAAAAAGCTGGAATGCACCTATATTAAAGACATCCTCTTTACGAGGCGTGGTAGCCAAACGGTTAGGCAGCGGTCTGCAAAATCGCGTAAACCGGTCCGACTCCGGTCCACGCCTCCATTTTTTTTGTCTCAAGGCAAAAAATGCAAGGCTTCGCTTCATAGCGCAAAGCGCCAGCGCTCGCATAATATGGCAGTTTTTATTTTTACGAAACGTTAAGCTTGCAATGCGCCGCCGCGCAGGCATAAGGCTCACGTCAGACTTGTCAGACAATTTGAAGCGGTGTACTCTGCGAGCCGCTCATTGTGTATCGATAAAAAAAGGGCGGCCGCTTTTGCGTCCGCCCTTGGATGTTTCGCACACACCCGGAACTATTGCAGATTTTCCGCCATTTCCTTGAGTTTACGCAGATCGAGTTTGCCGCTGCCGAGCAACGGCAACGCTTCGACGTAAACGAAATCGTCGCGCTTCGGCAGCCAGATGTTGGGCCAGTTGTAGGTGCGCAGATCTTCCAGAATGGCGTCGATGTCAAGGTCGGCGACCTTATAGAAAACGACCAGCCGTTCGCCTTTGCGGGCGTCGCTGCGGCCGGTGACGGCGACTTCGCGCTCCTCGCTGTGGCGGAACTTGACGATCGCGTCTTCGATTGCTTCGTGCGGCACCATTTCGCCGCCGATCTTGCTGAAGCGCGAAGCGCGCCCCGTGATGTAAATGTAGCCGTCTTCGTCGATCTTGGCGATGTCGCCGGTATCGTAGTAACGGTTCTGAATGACGCGCGCGGTCTGTTCGGGATTGTTGAGATAGCCTTTCATCACCGTACCCGCCTTGACCTGCATGCGACCGGGCTGATGCGGGCCGAGTTCGACGCCGGTCTCGGGGTCGATGACGCGCACGTGGATGCCCGGCAACGGACAGCCGATGCTGCCGGGGTGACTGCTCCGGGTGCCGAGTTCGTAAATCGAGTTGTTGAAGTTGATCGTCACGATCGGCGACAATTCGGTGCAGCCGTAGCCCTCGATCACATAGTGACCGGTCAACTGATAATAGCGTTCTGCGAGGTCGGCGGGGAGTTTTTCCGCGCCGGTGATCACGAGGCGGAGCGACGCCAGCTGTTCGCTGGTGGCGCGGTGCAGATATTTCTGCAGGAAAGTCGGCGTCGCCGTCAGAACCGTCACGTGGTATTTTTCGATCGTCTTGATGATCTCGTCGGAAAGCAACGGACTCAAGTGATAGAAAACCGGCACCCCGATCTGGCAGGGCAAGGCGAAAAGGATTGTGAATCCGTACGCGTGGAAAATCGGCAGATTGCCGCAGATGCAATCGTCGCCGCGCAACGTGACCATGCGCAGGAACGACCACAAGTCGCAATTGACGTTGCGGTGGGTCAGCATCACCGCCTTGGGCGTGCCGGTCGAACCGCTCGAAAAGAGCACGACCGCCTGACGGTGCATATTGTAACAGCTGAAAGGCGCAAGTTGCCGCACGAGGATGCGTCCGGGAATAAAGATCGCCCGCAAAATGGCGCGCAGTTTCACGCCAAAGGTGAATCCGGGCGCGAGGTCTTCGAGCAACACCATACCGGGACGCACCTGCCACTTCAATTTATCGAGAAAGCGCTTGCTGGTGAAGATCGTCCGCACCCCCGCGCGTTCCGCGGATTCGAGCGCGACGCTCTCGCCCGCGCTGAAGTTGATGATCGCGGGCGTGCGGTCGGCGAGCAACACGCTCAACAAGACCGTCGTCGTCAGACTGGAATTGGGCAACAATACGCCGACGTAACCATCTTCGCCGCGGTCGAGTTCGCGCACCGAATCGGTGAAGAGCAAGGTCTTGACCAGCATCGAGAAGTTACTGCACCACTTGCCGGTGACGACGTCGAAAAAGGTTTTCTGAAAAGGATGGTGCTTGGCGCGGCGCACAAATGCGGTATGCAACGGCATTTCGCCGGGTTGCGGACGGCGTTCGATGCTGGCGCCGAGTTCGGAAATGATCTGGCGCAACTGGAAAGGCGTCACCTTGCGGTTGACCGGATCGCCGATGGCGATGCTGAAATCAATCGGCAGCGTGCGCGGGAAAGCGAGACTCATCTTGCCGTTGCGGTACCCGAAAAGTCTGCCGTGCAACATCCCGATGCGGCAGGGCAGCACGATGACTTCGGTATCGGTCGGCAACAGCGGTTCGATGCTGGTGCGGAAACGCATCAGATTGCCGTTGCCGGAGATCGCCCCCTCGGGCAGATAGCAGAGCACTTCGCCGTGGCGCAGACGGTCGCGGATGCCGTTGAAAAAGTTCTTCAGCTCCTGCGGACGGCGGGGATTCGGCACCCGGATGACGCCGAGATACCAGAAAATAAAGCGCGTCGGCAAAAAGCTGATGATCTCGGCGCGCACCATAAAGCGCACGCGGCGCGGGCAGATCAACTGAACCAACAGCAAGTCGAGCAACGAAATATGGTTGGAAACGATGAGGAGCGGTCCCGATTCCGGAATGTTGTCCAAGCCGAACTTGCGCAAGCGCACAAAAGTGTGCGTCAAAATAAACCCGATGATGCGCAGCGTCCACACCCGGCACAGCAGGATAAAACCGACGACCAGCAGCGTAATGATCGTCGAAATGCTCGCGGTAGAAGTAATATAGTAAAGGAAATCTTTCATAAGTCGCTCCTGAATCTTGATGTCGTAAGAAAAAAACGAATCCCGCTTGCACAGCGATCCGCTAATTAAAGATAACGCCACAAACGCAAAAATGCAACTTTCTGACGCACAAAACTGCAAAAATCTGCGCTTTTTGACGTCTCGTGATTGAAAAAAATCAAAAATGTGATATATTTAAAGGTTGTCATGCCGGAAAGAAACGCAATTTTTCTAGCTGGATCGCAAAAGCATTTCACATAAGGAGTAAAGAAAATGGCTGTTCCGAAACGCAAAAGTTCCCGTATGCAGCGCCGTCAGCGCAAAGCCGCCAACCGCTATGAAGGCGTTCAGGCGACCTACTGCCCGAAGTGCCAGGCCCCGTTGGCGCCCCACCGCGTCTGCAAAGCCTGCGGCTATTTTGACGGCGAGCAAGTCCTCAACGTCGAAGCGTAGTCGCTTCGTCGCAAAAAAGACCGCGTTGCGATGAAAATTGCCGTCGATGCGATGGGGGGCGATTTCGCTCCCGGAGTCGTGGTGGAGGGGCTTTCACTTGCCCTGCCGCATTTCAAGCAATGCGAATTCCTGCTGGTCGGCCATCAGGAAAAAGTCGCCTTTTACCTCGAAAAATACGGTCTCGCCGGTCACCCGCGCATTCAGCAGGTGCACGCGGCGAGCGTCTGCGAAATGTCCGATCCCTCGACCATTTCGCTGCGGGGCAAGCGCGATTCTTCGATCACCGTCTGCGCCAAGCTGTTGAAGGAAAAAAAAGCTGACGCGATGGTAACCCCCGGTCACACCGGAGCGACGGTCGCCGCGACCAAAGTTCTGGTGCGCACCCTCCCCGGCGTCGATCGCGCCGCGCTTGCCGCCAGTTTGCCGACGCAAATTCCCGGCAAACGCTTCATCTTAATGGACGCCGGCGCCAACGTCGACTGCGTGCCGATCAATCTGGCACAGTTCGCCGTGATGGGCGGCATCTACGCCGAATACGTCTTGCAGATCAAAAAGCCGCGCATCGGTCTTTTGAGCGTCGGCGGCGAAGATTCCAAAGGGTGTGAATTGACCAAAGAGGTCTTCAAGATCCTCGAAAAAATGCCGATCAATTTCGTCGGCAACGTCGAACCCGACGCCGCCTTTGAAGGCGAAGTCGACGTGCTCATCAGCGATGGCTTTTCCGGCAACGTGTTGCTCAAAACCGCTGAAGGTCTTGCCCACGCCACCGTCGAATGGCTCAAACGGGTCATCACCCGCAACGCCGTGCGCACGTTAGGTGCGATTTTCGCTCAAAATGCGTTCCGCGAACTCAAAGCAATCGGCGCATCCGATGAAGTCGGCGGTGCGCCGCTGATGGGGCTGAACGGCATTTGCATCATCGGTCACGGCGGTTCCAACCCGAAATCGGTCTACAACGCCATCCGCGTCGCCAAGGAATGCGTGGAATTCGGCATCACCGACAGGATCGTCCACTCCGTCGCGGAGTGCGGCGTCGCGCTCGAAAAGAGCAAGCCCAGTGGCGAATAAAACTTTTCGCGCCGGATTCCCGATCCCGTTGACTTGTTTCCCGCGCCAAATGGCGGAAGATGATCGAAAAAACCAGCAATTGAGGCTTCATTTATGCAAAAGAGCGGCTACGTCAATAATTTAGGCGATATGCGCGAGCAATTGCGCCGTAACTACCGCAATCCCGGCGACGTCACCGCGCCGGCGGAAAATATGCTTTCCGATGTGCCGCAAGGGAAGGTCAACCGCTTTGACGTCGAAGCGCAACGCGACGCCCGCGACCTCGAGGGGCGATTGCTTTCCGCCCTCGCAACCGCCGAGAACCACGGCGCATTGCTGGATTTCCGCCGCAACGAATTGAATGCGCGCATCGAAAAACTGCGCGCCCTGATGGCGGAATTGGAAACGATCCATCATGCGGAGCCGGCGGAATACCGAAGCAAGGTCGATCATCTGCGCTACCGCTTCTTTGAGATCGACGTGGAAGAGCGCGAACTTGCCGCCCCCGCCGCGGCGGAAGCACCGGAAAATCATTCCCTCTTGAGCGCGTGGATCATCGCCGGCGCGATCCTCCTCGGATCGCTGATCGCGGCGGGCGCGTTCTTTTTCAGCTTCTAAAAGACTTCCTGAACATCGACGATGTTCAGCTGGGGCGTTTCCGTATCCAGATGGCAATTCATCTGCGGCGTCGCCAGCACATCCAAAATCTTGCCGTGGAACTCCGCCGGCGTGCGGTTGAAGGCGATGAAGTTCATCTGCGCCGAACCGCTCTGCAAAATGCCGCGGGTGTGCGCGCCGCCGCCGACGGCACTGCAACGAATGACCTGCAATTCGTTGAAGCGGTAGACCGGCTTCGGATTGCTGTGACCGAAAGGCGAAAGTTTGCCGAGGTAGTCGAAAAAGTCCGGCGTCAGCTCGTGGATGGCGGCTTCGCCGTCATACGAAACGAAATTTTCCAGATCCGACGAGTTGAGCTGTTTGCGAATCTCCTGATCCATCGCCTCAAAGAACGGCGCGATCATCTCGGTGCGCAACCCGACGCCGACCGCCATCGGGTGGCCGCCGAAACGCTCCAATAAATCGGCGTGGCGGCTCAACACCTCGACCAGATTCAGACAGGCGATACTGCGCCCGGAACCGTACGCTTCATCGCCCTGGATCGTCAACACGATGGTCGGGCGGTTGTAGTCGCGCGTCAGCCGCGAAGCGACGATGCCGATCACGCCCTGATGCCAGTTGCGGCCGGCGACAAGCAACGCGTAAGGACTTTGCCACGCGAGGTTGCGCTCGATCTGCTCGCGCGCTTCCTGATAGATTTCCTGCTCTTTTTCCTGACGGTCGCGGTTGAAAATTTCCAATTGCGAGGCGAAATCGTAAGCCTCGATGATGTCGCGGCTTTCCAGCAGCTTCAACGCGATGTTGGCGTCGCCGACGCGGCCGGCGGCGTTGATGCGCGGCGCCATCCGGAACGTGATGTCCGACGGCGTCAGATCCGCGTGAATCTTGCAACTTTCGATCAGCGCGCGCACGCCGGGGCGCAACTGTTTGCGCAGTGCGAGGATCCCGTGCTTGACCATCACCCGGTTTTCGCCGAGCAGCGGAACGATGTCCGCGACCGTGCCGAGGGCGACGTAATCGAGGACTTCCTCAAGCTGCGTCTGAAAGGCGCCGAGGTTGTTTTCGCGCCCGTATTTCACAAACGCGTGCGACAACTTAAAGGCGGCGCCGACGCCGGAAAGCAGATGCAGATCTTCCAGTTCCGGATAGATTTTCGGATTGATGATCGCGATCGCCTTGGGCAATTCCGGCCCCGCTTCGTGGTGGTCGGTGATAATGACGTCGATGCCGCGCGAAATGGCGACGTCGACCGCATCGCAACTGGTGATGCCGCAGTCGACCGTGACGAGCACGCCGCACTTGCCGAAAGCGTCGAGCGCCTTTTCCAGCGATTCGGGGGTGAAGCCGTAGCCGTCGTCAAAGCGGTGCGGGATGAAAGAGTGCACCGTCGCGCCGTTGGAGCGCAGTGTCCACGCGAGCAACGCGCTGGCGGTGATGCCGTCGGTGTCGTAGTCGCCGTGGATGAGGATCGGCTCGTTGTCGATGATCGCTTTCCACAGCCGCCGGGCGGCATCCTTGATGCCGGGGAAGCGGTAGGGATCCGTCAGATTCCCGAGTTTCGGATCAAGAAAGCGGTTGATCTCTGTTCCTTCGATGCCACGGGCGGCGAAGTACACGGCAATCGGACGCGGCAGTTTAAAGTCGCGTTGAAGTTTCCCGATTTTTTCTTCCTGATTGCCGCCGGTCAGTTTCCAATTTTTAGAACCCATTGAGACATTCCTTGTTTATCATACTCTTAAGATAACATCAAAACGGCGTTTCGTCTATCCGAAAGTGCGGCTTTTTCGCTTTTTTTGCAAAAAAAAAGAGGCGGCGCCCCCGTTTTCCGGGAACGCCGCACTCAAAAATTTGAGAAACGCGCTAAAGCGCCTGATCGCGCAAATTTTGAAACGCGATCTCTTTCTTCATTTTGGAACCGCAATTTTCCAGCGTCAACTCGATCGATTCCCCGGCGGGGACGACGTCGCGGTCGAGGACAAAGAGCAAAGCGTACTTTTTCCCGCCCGCTTGCGGCTCGACGAGCGTCGCCCATTTGCCGCCGGCCTCGCGCAAGGCGATGCAACCGTAAGCTTTACCGGCAATTTCCAACTGGTAGTCGAAAATGGAAATTTTCCGCGACGCAGGCACGTCGATCGTCACCGATGCGTAGATGCGTTTGGCGGGCAACGACGGGAAATGCGCTTCCTCAAAATGCGCGATCGCCGGCATTTTCGACGACAACGCGCCATCGGAAACGGCGATCGCCCCGATAAAGCACTCCCCGGCGCCAAGCAAAAGCACCGACAACACCACTCCGCCGATCAGAAGTTTTTTCATTTTTCCTCTTTCCCATTGCGGCGCAATGCGGAAAAGTGCCATTTCAGATCAAGATTGGCGGGCTTTTCCACCTCATATCCGCTTTCCGGAAAATATTCTTTCGCCACCACCGCCATCACCTCGTGCCGCGCCATGATCAAAACGCCGTCCCCCGCTTTCAAACGCGTACTGCCGTGCGGCGACAGCAATTCCTCGCCGCGCCGGATCAGCGTCACCAGCGCGCCGGCAGGGAAGCGGATCTCCGCCAGCGTCTTGCCGTCAAACGGAGCGTTTTCCGGCACGACAAACTCAAACATATCACTGCCGGAAGTCGCCCGCGTCACTTCCAATTCAAGCGGCAACCGGTCGCGATCGACCACCTTTTTCGCCTTGCCGAGCAGCCGCGCCACCGGCATCAGCGTCGACCCCTGCACGACGATCGAAGTCAAGACCATAAAAAAGATCATATTGAACATCATTTCGCAATCGGGAATCTTTGCCGCCAGCGGGAAAGTCGCCAGCACGATCGGCGCCGCGCCGCGCAACCCCACCCACGAGATCAGGCAGTTTTCCCGCCACGAACGCCCGCTGCGGATCGAACACACCCATACGGCGATCGGCCGCGCGACGAACATCAGAACCAGCGACAGCAACACCCCGGGTACCCAGACGGCTTCGTTGAGCAGTTGGCTCCGGTCGACCGCCGCCCCCAGCGTCACGAACAAAACAACTTGCATCAGCCAGGAAACACCGTCACAGAAGCGGCTCATCGAGTGCTGATAGTTGAATTTCAGATGCGCCAGCATAATCCCGGCGACGTAGCACGCCATCATCCCGTTGCAGCGGAGCAATTCCGCGCACCCGTAGGTCAGCAGAACCTGGGCGACCATAAAAACGAAATAGAGCCCCTCGTACTCCAATTTGATACGGAAAAGCTGTTTCCCCGCCCAGCCGAAAACGGCGCCGAGCAGCGCGCCCCCCGCCAGCGAAAAGAGCGAGAGCGCAAGCGAGCCCCCCATCCCGATCGACTTGCCGGCGGCGACCACCAGCATCACCTTGGTCAAACAATACGCCATCGGGTCGTTGCTCCCCGATTCAAATTCGAGCAGTTCCTTGAGATTGCCCGCCAAGGCGACGCCGCGGCCGCGCAGAATGCCGAAAACGGATGCGGCATCGGTTGAAGAGATCACCGCGCCGAGCAAGAGACACCAGGTCAGACCGTAGGTGCCCGTGACGGCGGGGACTTTGAAGATCCAAAAGGCACAGACGCCGAGGATCAACGCCGTCAGCATCACGCCCAGCGTCGCCAACACCGCTCCGGGGATCAGCACCCGCTTGACGGCGGTAAAGCTCGTATCCAATCCACCCGAAAACAAAATGAATGCCATCGCGAGCGTGCCGAGCGTGTTGATTTCCTGCGGCGAGATGCTCTGATAGACGAAATGGCGCAACAGCAACCCGACGCCGAGAAACGCGACCAGCACCGGCATATTCAGCCGGGTGGAGATCTTATTGGAAAGAGCGCCGAGGAGCAAAATCACCCCCGTCGCCGCCATGATTAGACAAAGAGGACTCATACCTGATGATATTTCCCGCTTAAATTGTACTCTTTAATATAGTGTTCCTGCCGGAAAAAATCCACCTCCGGATGGAAAAAAGCGGAAAAACTTGATTTTTTCCTGATTCGGCAGTATTTTATAAGTATGAAAAAGAAACTTTTCTCGTTGGTGGCGCTCGGTGCGCTGATGTTGGGCGGATGCGCGGTCAAAAACCCCGAAAAAGTGGTGACCCCGTTGACGCTGCCCGACCCTGCCGCGCCGATCGCCGTGCAGGAAGAACGCGTCGATCAATTCCGGGATCTGACCCGCAATTACCCGATGTGCGGGGTCTGGCTTTACATCGGCGCGTACGACAAAGTGGTTTCGCGCGAGACGGTGCTTGATTACGTCGAGGACTTCCGCTTCAACCACATCTACTGTCTGATCACGAGCGAAACCGAGCTTGACGAGGATCTGGAAAAACTCCTCATCGCCGCGCAGCGCCGCAATCTGCCGGTCGACATCGTGATGGATATTTTCAGCTTTTACCCGCGCAAGAGCGGAAACCGCTTTTTGCGCTCGATGCGCGACACCAGCCCGGGGATCCAGGAAATGGTCAATCGCATTCTGGAACTGCGCCAAAACAACGACGCCTACCGCAATCTCGCGGGGATCACCATCGTCTGCAACGTCGATTTTTTCAACCGCAACAATGTCGATTTGCCCGCCGATCTGCTTTTCGTCTGGGATGAGGACACCTTCGGTCCCGGGCTGGACAACGATCTGATGATGCGCGAAGTCTTAAAGCGCATCCACGACCTGCCCGCTTTCCCCGACGGTCTGAAACTAACGCTCGCCGTCCCCGACATTTTCAACGAATACGTCCGCGAAGGCAAACTCTCGTGCGGCGCCATCGGCGATTTCGCCTCGACGCGTGTGCCCCAGCCGGATATCATCATCATCAGCCGCGGCAACAAGCCGACCGAAATCGTCAAGCGCGTCGAAGACGAGCTGGAAGATCCGCGGCTCCGCCCCGGCAGTGTTTCCGTGATGCAGGCGATCGCCAACCACACCTCCGTCGGCGACGGGCAGACGCGCCGCCGCGACTGGGCAGATCTGATACACGTTTCCAAGTATTTGCAGGAAAAATGCGTCGGTAAACGCAATTTCGGCGGACTGATCCTCGGACCGCTGGTAATCGTCAAAATTCTGCAGATGGAGCCGTAAAATGCGTTGTCCGAAATGCGGCGTCAACAACGATAAAGTGATCGATTCCCGTTCGACGAACGACGATTCCTGCGTCCGCCGCCGCCGCGAATGTCTGCATTGCTCCTACCGCTTCACGACGGTCGAGGAGGTCGTGCCCGAAGAACTTCACGTTGTCAAACGCACCGGCGAACGCGAGGAGTACGACCGCAACAAAGTGCGCAACGGCATCGTCAGCGCCTGTTACAAACGGCCGATTTCCGCCGAAACCATCGATCGGATTGTCGACGACATCACCCGCTCGCTCGTCCAGCGTTGCGAGCCGGAAATCGCCTCCTGTATGATCGGCGAAAAGGTGATGGACGAATTGAAAAAGCTCGATCAGGTCGCCTACGTCCGCTTCGCTTCGGTCTACCGCCAGTTCAAAGACGCCCGGGACTTCATTTCCGAAGTCAAGGGGCTGAAAAAATGACGTTCCCCGAGATCACGCTCGCGCAAGGGCGCGAAAAATCGCTGCTCCGCCGCCACCCGTGGGTCTTTTCCGGCGCCGTCGGCAAAATTTCCGGGGAACCCGCTTCCGGTGAAGTCTGCCGCGTCGTCGACGCGCGGGGCAATTTCCTCGCGTGGGCGTCTTACAGCGCCGCAAGTCAGATTACCGCGCGCGTCTGGAGTTTTGACGAAGCGGAAAAGATCGATGCGGCATTCTTTCAGGCGCGCATCAGACAAGGTTGGCAACTGCGCGAAAAGCTCGGCGTCGGCGATCTTGCGACCGGATGCCGGCTGATCTACTCCGAATCCGATCAACTCCCCGGCGTCATCGCCGACCGTTACGGCGAATTCATCGCCTTGCAATTGCTTTCCGCCGGCGCGGAATTTTTCCGCAACGAGATCATCGACGGACTGATGGCGCTCCCCGGGATCAGAGGCGTTTACGAGCGCAGCGACGTTTCCGTGCGCAAGCGCGAAGCACTGCCCGAGCGCAGCGGCATCGCCCGCGGCGAAATGCCCCCCGACGAGATCGTCATCGACGAAAACGGCCTGCGCTTCGCGGTCGACCCCGTCCACGGACAGAAAACCGGATTTTATTTCGACTTGCGCGAAGTGCGCCAGAAAGTGCGTTCTCTTGCCGCCGGCAAAAAGGTCCTCAACGACTTTTGCTACACCGGCGGATTCGCCGTCGCCGCGCTCGCGGGCGGCGCGCAAAGCGTCCTCAACATCGACACTTCGCGCCCGGCGCTCGCGCAGGCGAAACGCAATCTCGAACTCAACCAGCTGCCGGCGCAAAAGTGCGAATTCCGCGCCGCCGACGGTTTTGAAGCGCTGAACGCCCTTCGCGACGCCAATGAAAAATTCGATTTCGTCATCCTCGATCCGCCGAAGCTCGTCGATTCCAAGAGCCACCTCGAGCGCGGATGCCGCGCCTATTCCCACCTGGCGAAGCGGGGTTTCGAGTTGTTGAGATCCGGCGGCATGCTCCTCAATCTTTCCTGCTCGGGATTGATGACGATGGAGCTGTTTCAAAAGATCACCGCCGACGCCGCCAATCAGGCGCATTGCGACGCCGCCATCATTGATACGGTGCGGCAGAATGCCGACCACCCGGTCATCTTGTCGACGCCGGAAACCTTTTACCTCAAAGGGCTGCTTTCCGTCAAGCGTTAATCGAGCACGCCGATAAAGGGCAGATTGCGGTATATTTCGTCGGAATCCATTCCGTAGCCGATCAGGAAACGCTCGGGGGCGACAAATCCGTACCAGTCGGCGCGGGGAACGCCATCCGCCGCCCGGGCGACCTTTTTATCGACGGCGACCACCGTGCGACAGCTCACCGCCCCCTTGTCGCGAAAATAATCGCACAACCGGCGCAAAGTGACCCCGGTATCCAGAACGTCGTCGATCAGCAACACGTTTTTACCCGCGACCGGAAGTTTTTCCTCCGACCGGAAAACGATTTTGCCCGTTGATTTGTTGCCGACGTAGCTCGCCACCTCGATCGTATCCATCTCAAGCGGCAGATCGATCTTGCGCAGCAAGTCGGCGGCAAAGAAAATACCGCCGTTGGCGATGGCGATAACGACCAGCGGCTTGCCGCGATAGAATTCCGTGATCTCATTGCCAAGTTGAGCGACGCGTTGCGCGATCGCTTCCGGTGAAAACATCACTTTCATAAAAGATACCCCTACATTAAAGTTTGCGGATCGACGTCGACGGCGACTTCGACGCCCTCCCAAACGCGGTGCAGTGCCAGCACGCGCAATGCGCTGCGTAAATTGGCAAGTTTTTTCCCGCGCAAGGTCAGCAAATAGCGGTATTTGCCGCGGATTCGCTCGATCGGCGCGCGGATCGGTCCGGCGAGCGTCACGTCTTCGTGCAGATAAGGTTGCAGCGCCGCGGCAAAAGCCTCTCCGGCGCGGGCGGTCTTTTCATCGTCGTCCCCGCGGAAAAGTATGGCGATCATCCGCGAAAAGGGCGGATAATTCATCAATTCTCGAAATTCGAGGTCAAACTGGACGAATCCGGCGAAATCGCCGTCGACGGCACAGCGGATCGCGTCGTTTTCCGGCTTGAACGTCTGCAGGACGACTTCGCCGGGATGATCGCCGCGCCCCGCCCTGCCCGCGACCTGCGTCAAAAGTTGAAAGGTGCGCTCCGAAGCGCGGAAATCCGGCATACTCAATCCCTGATCGCCGTTGAGGATGCCGACCAGCGTCACGTTGGGGAAATGAAGCCCCTTGGCGATCATCTGCGTGCCGATGAGGACGTTGATCTCGCCGCGCCGAAAACGGTCGAGCACGGCTTCGTAATCGTCGGCGCTGCGCATCACGTCGGAGTCCATGCGCGCGACGCGCGCTTCGGGAAAGAGCGCCCGCGCGATGCTCTCGATCTTTTCGGTGCCGCTGCCGAGATAGCGGATTTCCGGACTGCCGCATTGCGGACAAGTTTCCGGCGCCGGAATGACCGCGCCGCACAAGTGACAGCTCAAAGTCTCGCGCCGCTTGCTGTAAACGTAATTGACGTCGCAACAGGAGCAATGCGCTTCGTAGCCGCATTGCGGACAGCGCATCGTGTGTGCGTAGCCGCGCCGGTTGAGAAAGAGGATCACCTGTTCGCCGTCGGCGATGCGCTGGCGGATCGCCTCGGTCAATTCCGGTGAAAAGACGCCATTTTCCTTTTCTGCGGCGGAAAGCCGGCGGTCGACGACGATGAAATGGGGCGCGGGGCGCGCGCCCACTTGCGTTTTCATCTCGGCGAGCGTGAATTTGCCCAGTTTCGCGTTGTGCATTGATTCCGCCGACGGCGTCGCCGAACCGAGGATGACGCAGGCGTTTTCCATTTTGCCGCGCATCACGGCGACGTCGCGCGCGTGGTAGCGGGGCGCTTCCGACTGCTTGTAGGTCGATTCGTGCTCCTCGTCGACGACGATGAGTCCGAGGTCGGCAAAGGGGGCGAAAAGCGCGGAACGGGCGCCGACGGCGATTTTCACGGCGCCCGTGTTGATGCGGTTCCACTCGTCGAAGCGCTCCCCCTCCGACAAACGGCTGTGCAGGACGCTCAACTGGTCGCCGAAACGGGCGCGAAAACGGCGCACCGTCTGCGGCGTCAGCGAAATTTCCGGCACCAGCACGATCGCCGATCGTCCGCGCGCGATCGTTTCGGCGATCGCCTGCAAATAGACTTCCGTCTTGCCGCTGTTGGTGACGCCGTGGAGCAACAATACGCCGCCTTGATGATCGAGCATCTGATCGACTTTTGCCAATGCGTTTTTCTGATCGGGCGTCGGTTCGCGCGGCGCGTCGGCGATCACTTCGGCGTCGCCGAAAACGTCGCGGCGGCAGATTTCCTCGCGGAAATCGAGCAGAGCGTGTTTCTGCAACGTTTTCAACGCCGATTCGCCGAAACCGGGCAGACGCTTCAATTCGTCGATCGCGGCGTCGCCGCCGGAAAGCAGTGCGCGCAACAATTCACAGCGCGCGGCAGCGCGCTTGTCGTCGCGATGCTCGGCGACGAATTTTTCCGCGAGCGCGCGATCCGGAATGAAATACATCCGCCGCACGAGCGGGCGGACCTTGCCGTTGCGCACGGCGGCGGGGAGCAAGGTGCGGATGGATTGCTCCAAAGTACAGCAGTAGTAATCCGCCATCCAGCGCCCCAATTCGATCAGCTTTTCGGGAATGGAGGCGCGGCGTTGCGAAAGCCCCGATACCGCCTTGAGTTTTTCCGGCGCAACTTCCGCCGTTTCCGAAAGCGAAAGGACGTACCCTTCGCGAGAACTCCTGCCGAAAGGCACAGTGACCGCCGAACCGCAACGGAGCACGTTTTCCAGCTCCGGCGGCACGCTGTATTCAAACTCGCGGTCGAGCGCGATATCGGTGATGATTTTGGCGATCATAATGCCATAATATACTGTCGTCGAATGCGTTCTTCAAGACTTGACCTGCGCCGCGCATTCAAAAAAAAGCCGCAGGAGCCCCCTTGCTCCTGCGGCGCAGAATTTCCCCCGGGGAAACGATCCACTTATTTGAACTGCAACACCGACAAATCGTAATCCGCCGGCGCTTCGTAACCGAGCAAATTCATGCAGGTCGCGGCAAGACTGCTGATGCCGAGGTTTTCGCGCAATTCGTGCTGATACTCGCCCTTGAATTCGGGGTCGTAAATAATGCAGGGCACCGGGTTGAGCGAATGGCTCGTCTTACGGGCGGGGTTGCCCTCGCCGTCGAGTTTCACCGAACCGTCCTTCTTGTGGTCGAGCATATCGTCGGCATTGCCGTGATCGGCGGAAATGACGAGCACGCCGCCCGCTTTTTTGACCGCCGCGCAGATGCGCGCCAGGGCGAGATCGAGCGATTCCATCGCGACGACGACCGCCTCGAAATTGCCGGTGTGGCCGACCATATCGCCGTTGGGGAAGTTGAGCCGGATCATATCGGCGCGGCGATTTTCGATCGCCTCGACGACGAAATCGGTGATCTCGGCGCACTTCATCCACGGACGCTGTTCAAAGGGCACGACGTCGGAGCGGATCTCAACGTACTCGTCGAGTTTTTCGTCGAATTTGCCGGAACGGTTGCCGTTGAAAAAGTAGGTGACGTGACCGTATTTCTGCGTTTCGCTGACGGCGATCTGACGGACGCCCGTCGCGCAAAGGTATTCATCCATCGTGCGGTCGATCTCGGGCGGATTGACGAGAAAGTGCTTGGGTGCGTGCAAGTCGCCGTCGTACTCCATCATCCCCGCGTAGTAAACCTGCGGCACGACGCCGCGATCGAACTTGTCGAATTCGGCGCCGCTCTCAAAGGCGGAGGTGATTTCCAGACTGCGGTCGCCGCGGAAGTTGAAGTAGATCACGCTGTCGCCGTCAACGATCGCGCCGATCGGCGTCTTGCCGTCGTCGGAAATGACAAAAGGCGGCAGATCCTGATCGATCGCGCCGGTGCGTTCGCGCAGTTTCACCACCGCTTCGTGCGCGTTGGCGAAAAATTCGCCCTCGCCGCGGACGTGGGTCGCCCACCCCTTTTTGACCATATCCCAGTTGGCGCCGTAGCGGTCCATCGTGATGACCATGCGGCCGCCGCCGGAAGCGATGCGGAAATCGCCGCCCGCGGCGTTGATTTCCTTGAGGAAATTTTCAAAGGGGTCGACGTAGTCGAGCGCGGAAGTTTCCGGCACGTCGCGGCCGTCGAGCAGAATGTGGATCCTGGCGCGCGCCACGCCGGCTTTGCGCGCTTCGCGCAACATCGCCTTGAGGTGGTCGATGTGACTGTGGACGTTACCGTCGGAAAAGAGCCCGATAAAGTGCATCGTCGACTGCTTTTTGACGACGTTGTCGACCGCTTCAAGCCAGGTGTTGCCCTTGAACAGCTTGCCGGAATTGACCGCTTCCTCGACGAGCTTCGCGCCCTGCGAGAAAACGCGGCCGCAGCCGATCGCGTTGTGACCGACTTCGCTGTTGCCCATATCGGCGTCGCTCGGCATGCCGACGGCGGTGCCGTGCGCCTTGAGTTTCGTCGCGGGACACTCGTTCAAAAGTTTCGTAAAGACCGGCATACGCGACTGCTTGACCGCGTCGCCGTCGGCGTACTTGCCGAAACCGACGCCGTCGAGGATCGCCAGCACGACGGGACCGCGGCGCGGCGTGAATTTCGGGTTTTTCTTCAATGCTTCCAACATCTTGCAACACTCCTGAAACTTATTTGCGGCGGCCGGCGATGGCGCCGATGACGCCGCGCTTGCTCGACTCGCAGAAATTGATGAATTCCAGAACTTCCGGCAGCGGCGGCAACTCGGCGCGGATCTTTTCGAGCGCGACCTTTTGCGTCAACCCCTGGAAGTAGAAAATCTTGAAAATATTTTTGATCGCGTGCATCGCTTCGGCGCTGAAACCGGCGCGCTCAAGACCGATCTTGTTGTACATGCGCACCGCGCCGTTGCGCCCTTCCGCCACCATAAAAGGCGGCACGTCGACCGAAAACGCCGACACGCCGGAAACGATCGTGAAACGGCCGACGCGGCAGAACTGGTGGATTGCCACCAAGCCGGAAAGGATCACGTGATCCTGAATTTCGCTGTGACCCGCGACGCCGGCACCGTGGACGAGGATCACGTTGTTGCCGATCGTGCAGTTGTGCGCGATGTGCGCATGGTCCATAAAAAGACCGTTGTTGCCGATCGTCGTCGCCGATTCCGGCTCCGTGCCGACGTGGATGGCACACCCTTCGCGGAAGATGTTGCCATTTCCGACGTTGAGGTAGCTGACGCAATTGGGATCGTAGGAAAGATCCTGCGGACGCTGACCGAGGACGGCAAACGGGAAAACCGTATTGTTTTTGCCGAGCGTCGTATAGCCGTCGATATGGCATTGCGAGAGCAACTTGGTGCCCGCCCCGATCTTGACATGGGGACCGACGTAGCAAAGCGGACCGACTTCGACGCTGTCATCAAGTTGAGCGCCTTCCATCACGACACTGGTGGGATGAATTTTTGCCATTTTTCATACCTGCAAAGGTTAAAAAAAGTTACGATTACTTATAATATAACACCTTTTGTGTGACGAAACAAGCGCATTTTATTTGTAAATTCAAGAAAAGAGAACTACTTTATATTCCGGGAAAGCGAGGAATTCTTTTGTACGACATCACGATTGTGCTCGACCGGTTGCGCAGTGCGCACAATACCGGCAATATTTTCCGCATCGCCGAAGCGGTCGGCGCCAAGGAAATCATCGCCTGCGGTTACACGCCGGCGCCGCCGCACCCGAAGCTCGCCAAGACGGCGATGGGCACCGACAGGATTGTGCCCTGCCGGGTGATGAGCGATTCGACGGCGGCAGTTAAAACGCTCCGTGCCGAGGGGTGCAAGATGATCCTCTGCGCCGACGCCTTGCCGGGGAGCACCCCCGCGTGGGAAAAGGAATACACATTCCCGCTCGCGATCGTTTTCGGCAACGAAGCCCTCGGCATTTTGCCGGAAACACTCGCCATCTGCGACGGCGTTGTCAGTCTGCCGATGGCTGGCGTCAAGGCGTCGATCAACGTCGGCAACGCCGCGGCGGCGATCCTTTACGCCGTCGTCGCCAAGAGAAAACTTCAGGAAAACGCAAAATGAAAATCAAACTGCTCGGCAAAAACCTCGACGACATCCGTCCGCTGTTGAAGCAATTCGACCTCGAGGAAGCCGACGATTTCGAATTGATCATCACCCACGGCGGCGACGGCGCGCTGCTCGGCGCCGAACGCGACTACCCGGGGGTGCCGAAACTGCCGATCCGCGACGCGGCGACGGCGAAAACCTGTTCTTTGCACGCCCCCGAAGCGCGCTTGCGCGACTTTGTCGCACACCAGAAATGGAGCCATTTACCCAAGGTCGCCGGGCGTTACCTCGACCGCGAAGTCGCCGGCATCAACGACATCATCCTTTACAACGACGACCGCTTGAGCGCACTGCGTTACCGCGTGCATATCGACGGCGTGCTCTACGCAAGCGAGATCGTCGGCGACGGCGCCGTCCTCTCGAGCGTTCACGGCAGTACCGCCTATTACCGGAGCATCACCCACAGCACTTTCCGCACCGGCATCGGCCTTGCTTTCAGCAATTCGACCGAAGAGATCAACCACCTCGTCCTCGACCCCGCAACAACCGTCGAGATCGAAGTTCTGCGCGGGCCCGCCGTGCTCGCGGCGGATAACACCCCCTGCCGCATCGAAGTTCCCGAGCACGGCGTCGTCACGCTCTATCAGAAAAAAGAGACGGCAAACATCTGCAATCTCGACGATTTTATGTGTCCGACCTGCCGTACGTTGCGCCATCCGGATAAATATAAAAGTAAACTGTAACTTGTTTTTCAGATCTTGAGCGTGTATATTTCATCAAGCATTTTTTAAATCAGGGGGTTTTATGAAAAAAAAGCTTTTTCTGGCATTTGCCGCGACGGGAATGCTGTTGTTGAGTTCCTGTTCTTTTTTCCAGAGCCGCGAAGCGATGGCCGACACGGCGTCGAATCAGGCGACGCGGGAATACTTCTCGCGGATGGTCTTCAACCGGGAAGGTCTCTCGTTTGAAGCGGAAAATTTCCTCAAGGGCAACGAGATCTACGATACATTTGAAAAGGATCCGCTCTCGGCGCTCTACAAGATCAACGCGCATTATCAGATTTCCGGCGACCCGGATCTTCTGATCGTTTCCGCCGAACTTTGCCGCTTGAAAGCGATCCGTTCCGACCGGGAAAAGGCGGTGCCGTATTATCTTTGCGCCCTTTACTACATCCGGCGCGCCGCCCGGGAAAGCATGGCCCGCGACGGTCACCGCGCCCCGGAAAACCACCAGCAATGGCTCGGCAACTACCGCCATCTCTTGATCTACAACGAAGCGTGTTACGGTCTCTTTAAATATTTGAACGAAAGCGACGACAATCAGATCGGCAACGTCAAAAAGTTCGATCAGAATTCCTACGTCCTCTACGATGCCGAAGGCCGAAAATTCATTTTCAACAAAAGCCACTATCACCTCTCGCTGCCGCGCGAAGAGATCACCGATTTCCTCCCCTGCGCCGATTTCCGGATCCAGGATCTCCGCCATAAAAACATGAAACTCGGCCTCGGACTGCCGCTGATCGGCATCGTCAAGCAACCGGACGGCAAAGCCAATGCCGCCTCGCCGCTGCGCACGCCGCCCGCATTGACGATCCCGGTGACGCTGGTGCCGCGCTTTACGGAAAACGAGGATCACAGCTTCACCGTCGACCTCTATTTTCAGGATACGCTGTTGTCCGAATCCTTTGAATGGCAGGATCAGACATTCGGCCGCGTCAACTGGCCGCTCGCGCTGGACTTTTCAACGCCGCTCGCCCACTTCCTCGGGAACTTGCCGGAGCGCAACCTCATCACGCTGATGCTCAACCCCGACAAGATCGAAAACGAGTGCGGTCTTTATATGCTCGAACCCTATCAGCCGAACAAGATTCCGGTCGTTTTCGTCCACGGTCTGATGTCCAGCCCCGACACCTGGACCCAGATGATCAACTCGCTGCGGAGCGATCCGATCATCCGGCAGAGATATCAATTCTGGTTCTACTATTATTCCAGCGGCGTGCCGGTGATCGTTTCCGGCAAAAAACTGCACGCTTCGCTGCTCGCCGTCCAGAGAGATATCTGCAAGAGCGAAGCGGAAAAGAAAAATTTCGAGCAGATGGTCATCGTCGGTCACAGTATGGGGGGATTGATCACCCGCACGATGATCCAGCAGGAACCGCATCAGCTCGCCGAAGGGATCATCACGCTGGAAATGCTCCGTCACGGAAAAGATAAAGTCGTCGAAAAATTCGGTGGCGATCCTGATACGAAAGGGAATATTTCCTGGTCGACGATGATCAAGGATTGCACGCCGGAAGAAATCGACAAGCTGGAAAAAATCTTCGCCTTCCCGGCATTGCCGATCCACCGCGTCATCTTTATGGCGGTGCCGCACCGCGGCTCCAAAATGGCAAAGAACGAGATTGCGCAGTTCGGTTCCTGGCTCATCAGTTTGCCCGTGTCGTTTTTTTCCAGCATCTCAATGGTCAAAAGCATTTTACGAGACGACGATATGTCATGGAAGGATAACAACATCCACTACACCGGCATCGACAATCTCGATCCCGACAGCAATTTTGCGCTCGCGCTTGCCAAGGTCGGCATCAAAGAGGGGATCATCTACCACTCGATCATCGGCAACGCAAAGAGCGACAACCAGCCCTGCGGCAGTGACGGCGTCGTGCCCTACGACAGCAGTCACCTCGACAACGCCGCAAGCGAACTCGTCGTCAAATCGGGGCACAGCGTCCACCGCCAGCCGGCGGCAATCCGCGAAGTGATGCGCATCTTGCGTTTGCACTTGCAGGAAAATCAATAGTCGACTCGGCAAAAAGAGCACAAAAATGCCATAAAAGGCATTATTGTGCTCTTTCCTTTTTTCTCTTAAACGAGTATGTTAAAAGCGTAAACTCTTAATTTAAGGAGGCCATTATGGAAAAAGAACTTCGTCTTGGTGTGATCGGCGCTTGCGGTCGCGGCTCCCTCTCGGACTGGGCGCACAAACCGGAAAACGGCGTGCAAGTCGTCGCCGGAGCCGACCCCTATCAGCTGCAGCGCGACGGTTTCGTCAAACGCCATCAGGAAAAATTCAACCACACCCCCAACGTCTATGCCGACTATCGGGAAATGCTTGAAAAGGAACACCTCGACGGCGTTTTCATCACCTGCCCCGATTTCATGCACGAAGAAGTCGCCTGCTATTGTCTTGAGCACAAAACTCCTGTTTACCTCGAGAAGCCGATCGCGATTTCCGTCGAGGGCGCCGACCGCATTTTGCGCACCGCCAAGGAAAACCGGACTCGACTGATGCTCGGTCACAATATGCGCTATATGAATTTCACGCGCAAGATGCGCGAGATCATCCAATCCGGTATGATCGGCGAAGTCAAGGCGATCTGGTGCCGTCACTTCGTTTCCTACGGCGGCGACGCCTACTTCCGCGACTGGCACGCCGACACGAAAAATTCCTGCTCGCTTTTGCTGCAAAAGGGCGCGCACGACATCGACATCATCCACTGGCTCGCCGGCGCGGTCACGACGCGCGTCAACGGCATCGGCAGCTTGTCGGTCTACGATAAAGTGCCGCGCCGTCCGCTGGGCGACGAACATCTCTACAAGGATAAGCTCGACATCACCTCCTTTTGGAGCAACGATCACTGGCCCGCGGAAAACCTCAAGGATTTCTACCCGACGGTCGACAACGAAGACCTCAACATGGTCAACTTGCAACTTGCCAACGGCGTTCAGGCGTGCTATCTGCAGTGCCACTTCACGCCGGACGGCTGGCGCAACTACACCGTGATCGGCACCAAGGGGCGCATTGAGAACTTCGGCGACGACGGCGCCGGCACCAAAATTCAGGTGTGGACGCGCCGTCAGGACGGGTTCCACCCCGAGGGCGACGTCGTTTACAACATGCCCCCGCCGGGCGAAGGCCATGGCGGCGCCGACCCCGTCATCATTCAGAACTATGTCGATATGCTCCGCGGCAACGAAGTCCCGACCTCGACGCCGCAGGGAGCGCGCTACGCGGTCGCCGCCGGCGTGCTCGGTGCAAAATCGATCCGCAACGGCGGTATGCCGTTTGACATTCCCGCATTACCCGAAGAAATAGAAAATTACGATTTCTCGCTCAACCAATAAGCGATGGATCACGTTCCCGGGAGATTGACTGCGTTATGATGAACTATATCGATACGCACGCCCATATTTTTCCGCCGAAAGTCGCTGAAAAAGTCGTCTGTCAGCTGAAAAATTATTATGGACTTCATTGTGAAGGCGACGGTACCATCGACGGTCTGCTCCGCAGCATGGATGCAAGCGGCGTCGACCGTGCGGTCGTCTTTTCAGGTGCCACCACACCAGATCAAGTTGAAACAATCAACCGCTACGTCGCCGACGTGGTCGCGGCACACCCCGACCGCCTGATCGGATTGGGGGCAATGCACCGCGACTACGCGAAATTCGCCGATGAATTTCAATGGATGCGCGATCACGATCTGCGCGGGGTGAAATTTCACCCGGACTTTCAGAATTTCGACATCGACGATCCGGCGATGTTCGACATCTACCGCGCCGCCGCCGACCTCGTCCTGCTCTTTCACGTCGGCGACAAACAAAGCGAACGCTCCGCACCGGAAAAACTGGCGCGCGTACTGGATGAACTCCCGCAACTGCGCGTCATCGCCGCCCATATGGGGGGCTATTCCGCGTGGGAACGCGCCAAAAAGAGCCTGATCGGGCGGCGCAACGTCTGGCTTGACACCTCCAGCACCATACCCTATATTTCGCCGGAAGAAGCGGCAGAGATCGGTCGCATGCACGGGCTTGACCGCGTTCTTTTCGCCAGCGACTACCCAGCAAAGCATCACGCGAACGCCATCGCCGACGTCAAGGCGATGCAATTTGCTCCCGACGAGGAGGAACAGCTCTTTCACCGCAACGCGGAAACGCTTTTCGCACTCGATTGACCCCAACGATCAGCGCCGCCGTCAACAATGCGGCGGCAAGGATCGACCATTTTTTCCTCGAGAGCTCTCACATTGGGATGTTGCGATTAACGTACCTTTAAATTGTTTTCCAGAAACCGGAGCATCGCCGTTTTGACTTCGCCCGGCAACGGTTTGCCGTCGTCGGTGAACTCCATATTGAACATATGCCCCACGCCCGCGACCGGCAGAAGTTCCGATGGCACGCCCTGGCTTTTCAGCGCCGCGTCGAGCGCTTCGGCGTGGCGGAAACTCACCGTCTTGTCCGCCGTGCCGTGAAGCGTAAGGACGGGGGGCGCGCTTTTTTTCACCCGTTTCACCGGGAGCATTTCCTGCAAGGACGCGGCGTCGGCGCTTTTGCCCGCCATCGCGTCGAAGTCGCGGTTGAGCTGCGTTTCCTCGGGGAAGCGGGTGGTCACGCCGTAGAGATTGATACAGCACGACACGCGACAGCTCACACCGGGATAGATCGAGGAAGGATCCGTAAAATTTTCTTCATCCGTCAGCGCGAGCAAAAGCGCCAGATGCCCCCCCGCCGACGCGCCGATAACGCCGATGCGCGCGGGGTCGATTTGATATTTCGCCGCATTCGCGCGCAAAAAACGCACCGCGTCGCGGCAGTCGTTCAAATTGACGGGATAGGCAAAGCGGCCTTTGGCAAGCCGATATTCGATGCTGACGGCGACATATCCCGCCTTGGCGAGATTCGTGCAGATATTGAGCTCGCGCGAGGCGCTCTTGGAACCGTGTTTCCAACTGCCGCCGTGGATCATCACGACCGCGGGGCGCAAGGCACCGTTACTTTGCGGCAGATACAGATCGAGCTTTTCGGCGCGATCTTCCGCCAGAAACGAAACATCCTTTTCCACCGTGAAATCCTCCGCCGCGAGCCATGCGCCGCACCATATTAAAAGCGCCAAGGCAAGATGTTTCATTTTTCTTTTTCCCGATGCTGGTAGATCAGCGTCATCACGAGATCAAAACCGACCATCAGCGTATTGACGAGATAAAGGTAAAAGACCCAGTTGAAGTCATTGAAGATCTTGTGCGCCATCCCGGCGAGATATCCGAGCAGGATCAACGCCGCAAACGCCGTGCTTTTGCCGCCGTGGCTCTTTGCCGTCATCGTCTTGTAAATCGCCATCGGCCAGCTGATACCGAAACAAATCAACATAAGTGCTTCAAAAATCGACATTTTTTCTCCTTGTAAAATAAGATGAACTATCCATAATATATTTGCTTTTTTGATAGATGCAATCTATCTTATAAGCGAGTTTAAACAATCAAAGCGATTGATCTATGGAATTTCAACGACTGAAATACTTTCTCCGGTTGAGCGAAACGCTTCATTTTTCACAGACGGCGGCGGAATTTCACATTGCGCAGTCGGTCTTGAGCAACCACATCAAGATCCTCGAGCGCGAATTCAACTGCAAACTCTTTGAACGCTCCAACCGCTGGAAAGTGACGCTGACGCCGGCGGGCAAGGAATTGGTCGAGCAGACCAAATTGCTGCTCCGCGCCCAAAAGAGCGCGCTGGAAAAAGTCGAAGCCGCCTCGCGCGGCGAAGCGGGGATCCTCAACATCGGCTTCAACCCGTCCGCCTTGAATCTGGCGCCCTTGCTGAAAACCTTTCGCGAAATCACCTGTCAGTATCCATTGATCCATCTGGCGCTGAAAGAGTTGCCGAGCGAAACAATCTACGAAAACGTGCAACGCGACCAGCTGGACGTCGGATTTCTGCGAATTTTCCCGGGGCGGGACGAAACGCTCGCGATCCGTCAGATCGCCGCGGAGCGCCTCGCCGCCGTAGTGCCGCCCAAACATTTGCTCTGCCATCGCCGATCGATCCGGCTTGCCGAGCTTAAAAACGATCATTTCCTGCTCGTCGGGCGAACCCAGTCGCGCACCTTGCGCGACGCGATCGACATGGCGTGCCAAAAGGCGGGTTTCATCGCCAAAGTCCGCACGGAACTGGCGAATATCGTCACCATCATGCGGTTGCTGGAAGATCTCAACGCCGTTTCGATCGTCCCCGCCGCGTTTCAGACGCACTTCCCGCAGCTGGTCTTTCTGCCGATTGAGGATTGCGACGCGACGCTTCCGGAATCGATCATCTGGAAAAGGGAAAACCCCTCCGGCGTGCTCAAGACTTTTCTCGCGGCGTTTCAAAAGAACGCATCGGCGATTTGACGGAAAGAGGCAAAAAAAAAGGTTCTTCGACGGTTTA
>DCFZ01000037.1 GCA_002314455.1 Lentisphaeria bacterium UBA1791
TCGCGCTCCGTTCCTCGCTGCGCTCCGGTACTCGCGACTGCGCGAAAGGTAGTTGTTTCATCTCTCATCTCTCATCTCTCATCTCTCATCTCTCATCTCTCATCTCTGTCTGATGGGAGCGACAAAATCCGTTTTTTCGGGTAAAAACTCCCGTTTTTTACTTGAAAAAATGGCAAAGAAATGGTATTTTCAGTAAAAGCACATTGAGGAGTTTTCGGCTATGGCCGCGGAATATAATGCAGATGCAATCGTAACGCTCGAATCGCTGGATCACATCCGGCTTCGTCCCGGTATGTACATCGGGCGCATGGGCGATGGTTCACACCCCGACGACGGCATCTATATTTTGATTAAGGAAATCGTCGACAACAGCATCGACGAATTCATCATGGGGTGTGGCAAGCGCATCGAGATCACCGTCGATCAGGAGCAGGGCGTCACCATCCGCGATTACGGACGCGGCATCCCGCTGGAAAAGGTCGTCGACTGCGTTTCGATCATGAATACCGGCGGCAAGTACAACAGCGACGCCTTTCAGTTTTCCATCGGTCTCAATGGCGTCGGTACCAAGGCGGTCAACGCGCTCTCGTCGAGTTTCATCGTCCGCGCCATCCGCGACGGCAAGTTCCACGAAGCGCGTTTTGCCGCCGGCAAGCTTCAGAGCGAGGAATCCGGCGACACCGACGAGCGCACCGGCACCAAAATTTCATTCATCCCCGACGCGTCGCTTTTCGTCAATTATCACTATAAAATGGAATATGTCGAAAAGCGCATCTGGATGTACGCCTATCTCAACAGCGGTCTTTCGCTCTACCTCAACGGCGAGCGTTATTATTCCGCCGCCGGTTTGCAGGATCTCCTTTTGAGCGAGGCCGGCGAGGAAAAACTTTACGACATCATCCACTATCGCAGCAAGGAAGTCGAATTTGCCTTGACGCACAGCGATCAGTACGGCGAAAACGCCTACAGTTTCGTCAACGGGCAGTACACAAGCGACGGCGGCACGCACCTTTCCGCTTTCAAAGAAGGCGTTTTGAAGGGCATCAACGAGTATTCCGGCAAATCCTTCAAGGCGGATGCGATCCGCGACGGCATGATCGGGGCGATCTCGATCAAAGTCCGCGAACCGATCTTTGAGTCGCAGACCAAAAACAAACTCGGCAACACCGACGTGCGCGGCCCGATTGTCGCCGCCGTTTCGGCGGCGGTCGCCGACTTCCTCCACAAAAATCGTGAGATCGCCGACATCGTGCTCGACAAGGTCAACCGCAACGAGCAAGTTCACCGGCAGATTCAGGAAGTCAAAAAGAAATCCCGCGAATTGACGCAAAAAAGTCAATTGCGCATTCCGAAACTCAAGGATTGCAAGTATCACGTCGGCGCCAAGTGGCCGCGCAAGGTCGAGCCCAAGACGACGATGATCTTTCTCACCGAGGGCGACTCCGCCGCCGGCAGTCTGGAAAAGCGTCGCGACGTCGACAATCAGGCGGTTTTCGCGTTGCGCGGCAAGCCGAAAAATGCATTCGGCGAGAGTTTCGAGATGATTTACAAAAACGAGGAACTCACCTTTCTGATGCAGGCGCTCGGCATCGAGGAATCGACCGAAAATCTGCGTTACGACAAGGTCATTCTCGCGACCGATGCCGATGTCGACGGCTTGCACATCCGCAATTTGCTGTTGACCTTCTTTTTGACCTTCTTTGAGCAACTGGTCCTGTCGGGGCATCTCTTCGTCCTTGAAACGCCGCTCTTTCGCGTGCGTCACGGCAAGGGTGAATCCGCCGAACTCGCCTACTGTTACAGCGAAGCCGAGCGCGACGCCGCAGTTCAGAAATTCGGTCGCGGCACCGAGATCACCCGCTTCAAGGGGCTTGGCGAGATTGACCCCGAGGACTTCGACGAATTCATCGGCGAAAACATGCGTCTTTCGCCCGTGACGCTCGACAATATGCGCGGGGTGCCCGAATTGCTGAAGTTCTATATGGGCGACAACACCCCCGAACGCAAAGACTACATTATGCAGAATCTGGAGGTCGTCGATTATGAGTGACGAAAAACTTCCTCCCGATGATATGACGCCGGTCGCGCCCGAAGAAGCCGAGCTCGAGGAGTCCGGCGCCGTCGCCGCGCAGAAGCAGGGTTCCAACGACTATTTCCGCGCGATGATGGATCGCAACTTCCTCGATTATGCAAGTTACGTCATCGGTTCGCGCGCAATCCCCGACGTCGACGACGGCTTGAAGCCGGTTCAGCGCCGCATTTTGTGGACTCTTTACCGCGCCTACGACAACGGCCGCACGACCAAAACTGCCAACATCATCGGCAATACGATGCACTTTCACCCGCACGGCGACGCTTCGATCGGTGATGCGCTCGTCGTGCTCGCCAACAAGGGCGGTGTCATCGAAGCGGAAAAGCGCGACGCCAAGACGCACGAACTCAAAAAAGTCTTTGTCAGCGTGCCCTATTACATCAAAAAGCAGGGTAACTTCGGCAACGTTTTAACGGGAAGTTCCGCCGCCGCGCCGCGTTACACCGAGTGCAGTTTGACGAAACTAGCCTGCGAAACGCTTTTCAACAACGACATCACGCCGTTTGTGCCCAATTACGACGGGCGCGAAGTCGAGCCGGTCGTCCTGCCCGCCAAAGTGCCGAGCCTTTTGATGCTCGGCAGTGACGGCATCGCGGTCGGTATGTCGACGATGGTTTTGCCGCATAACTTCAACGAATTGCTCGACGCCGAGATCGCCCATTTAAAAGGCGAGGAATTTCATCTTTACCCCGATTTTCAGCAGGGCGGCGTGATGGATGTGCGCGAGTACGACGATGGCAACGGCCGCATCGTCTTGCGCGCCAAGATCGATATCGAGGGGCGCGAACTTGTCATCCGCGAAATTCCCGCGACGTGTACGGCGACGACGCTGGTCGATTCGATCGAACGCGCCGCTAAAAAGAATAAGATCAAAATTTCCAACGTCGACGACTACACCAGCGACCACGTCGAGATTCGGGTGACGCCGACGCGCGGTTACGACCCCGAAAAAACGCGGCAGGGGCTTTTTATGTACACCGATTGTTCGGTGTCGCTCTCGCCGAAATTGATGGTGATCTGCGACCACAAGCCGGTGCAGATGAGCGTTTCCGACGTTTTAAGGCGCAACGTCGAAAAACTTGTCGGCTATCTCAAGCGCGAATTTGAGATCGCGTTGGAGCGGCAGAATGAGTTGCGCCACGCGAAAACGCTCGCCCAGCTTTTCTTTGAAAACCGCATCTACAAGCGCATTGAGGAATGCAAGAGCGCCGAAGAGGAATACCGTGAAGTGGAAACGGGCCTCGCGCCCTTCCGCGATCAGTTGACGCGCGACGTCACGCACGAGGACATCGACAAGCTCCTCGCGTTGCCGGTGCGCCGCATCGCCCGCTTTGACATTGAGAAAAACCAGCAGGAATTGCGCGAGATCGCCGAAGAGATCAAAAAGATCAAGCACAATCTGGCGCACTTGACCGAATACACCATTTCCTACTTGGAAAAACTCAAGGAAACCTACGGCAAGGACTTCCCGCGTCATACCGAGATCGAGAGCATCGAGAGCATCGACCGCACCAAGGCGGCGCTCAACAACATCAAGATCGGCTGGGATCGCAAAAACGGTTACGTCGGCACGGCGGTCAAGAGCGACGACGTCGTCGTCTGCAACGAATTCGACCGCTTCCTCTGCATGGAAAAGAGCGGCGCTTACAAGGTGATCGCCCTGCCGCCGGAAAAGCTTTTTGTCGACAAGCTTTACGATTTCCGCCGTTACGACACCAAGACGGTTTTCGCCGTCATCTACCGCGATAAAAAATCGGGTAAGAGCTATTGCAAGCGCTCCCGTTTCGGCGGTTACATCCTCGAAAAGGAATATCATCTGATCCCCGCGGGGGCGGTGTTGGAACTCTTCACGCCGCGTCCGGATGCGGTCTATCTGCTCGATGAGATCGACGGCCGCAATCACGCGAGCCAGCGCGAGATCAATCTGATGGAATTCCCCGTCCGTTCGGCGAAGGCGCGCGGCGTGTTGCTGACCGGTAAAAAGATCGCAAAAGTGACCCACAACCGGTATTTGACGGAGGAGGAACTGGCGCCTTTCCTCGCCGCGGAAGCGGAAGCTCCCGCCGAAGAAAACGAGGCGGAAGATCTCGACGACGAAGTGGTGACGGAAAACGCGCCCGAAACGCCCATTCCCGCGCCGGTTGCGGAGCTGACCCCCGACCCCGAGCCGACGCTGGAACCCGAGCCAACGCCGGAACTCGAGCCGACGCCGGAACCCGAACCGACGCCCGAACCCGAGCCGGTCGAGGCCGTCGCACCGGCGCCCAAGGCGGCTAAAGCCAAAGTGCCGCGGCGGAAAAAGGAAAAGGTCGTCGAAACGCCCTCACTGGTTGAGGAGCCGGAGCCTCCGTCGGAAGCACCTGCGCCCAAGCGCCGCACCAAAGCGGCAAAGCCGGCATCTGTCGAAGCGCCGGTCGAAGCGGATGCGGCAGTTGACGCCAAGCCGGAAAAAACCGATGACGACGACGAATTCGGCATCGTTCAGCCGGAATTCGGCTTTTAGGGGAAAGGACGCCGCGCCGCGATGATCTCACGCCGCAAAATTTTCGGTATCACGGCGCTGACGGCACTGATTGCGCGACTCTTTTTCGCCTTTTTGGTCTGGTCGAGTCCCTACCGCTTTTATCACCTCATCACGTCGCTTGACATGGCGACACATCTGCGTTTTTCCGACGGGACGAGTTTTCCGCCGCTTTTTGTCGCGCACCGACTGCTGTTGCAGGGATTGCGACTGGCGTCGGGCGGGACGCATTGCGTTGGCTTGATCTTTGCAGTTCAGGCGCTTTTCGGCATTGCGGGCGCCGTGTTGACGGCGGAACTCGCCTTGCGGCTGTGGCGCGACCGGGCGGCGGCGCTTTGTGCCGGGATCATCGCCGCGCTTTACGGCCCTTATCTGATTTTTGAATTCGCCGTTTTACAGGAAGCGCTTCTGGTCAATCTGACGCTTGGCGCGATCGTCTTGTTGCTCGTTGCCCGGGAAAAGCGTTACCAGTGGCGATGGGTGATTCCTGCGGCGCTCGTCTGGCTGTTGGCGCTTGCAGGGCGGCCGGCCGGCATTCTGCTCGGTATCGGCGCCGTCGTCTTTACGCTCGCCGACCGCCGCACGGGCAGATCGTGGCGTTTCGCTGCCTTGCTGTTGGCGGGATTTTGCGGAGCGTCGCTGTTTAATTTTGTTTTTGCCGGCAATTGGAATCCCTTTTTCAGCATCGACTATGTCGTTGCCGTCAACCGGGGGGCAGGGGGGGCAAATTCGTCGTGGTTTGACGTATTGCTCTCGGTCGCACGGAAAATTCCGTTGCTCTTTTCCATCCACGATATATCGGAAAATCTCAACTACTATTTTTTGTGCGGAAAATTTCCGTTTCTCAAATTTCTGCCGCGCCCCGAGGGGGTGGTTCCGCTCGCATTCGCGGGCGTGGTCGCCTTGATCGGTTTTTCCCGCTTCCGTGGACGCGCTCTTTTGCCGGGCGTGGTGATTGTGTTGCTGATGGCGCCGCTTGCCGCCCGTTATCCGATCGACCGCTACCGTTTGATGCTCGTGCCGTACTTCATTTGCTATGCGGTGTATTTGCTGGTCGCTTTCCGTCTGGCGGGGCGCGTCTGGTGGAAAATTGCGCTGTTGTGCGGTGCGGTCTTCGGCGTCTGCATCCTTTGTTTTCTCCTCTCTCCGGAGCGGGAGATTATACGCAGCGGTTATCCTTTTGCCTGGGGCGTCGCCAGTGAAGCGGCGGGCGATCCCGAGGAAGCGAAAGCAAGTTATCTTTCCGCGTGGCGCAATGGCGGCAATCGCGGCGCGGCACAGCATTTATACAATTTGCTGATGAAAGAGGAAAATGGCGTAGAGGCGATCGCGTTGACCCACGAAGTGTTGCAGCGTTACCCCGACGACGAAAACTTTCAATTCAATCAGGCGCTGACGCTTTGCGCCTTGCGCTATTTCGATCCGGCGCGGCAATTGCTGACGACGATCGTCAGAGAGACCGACGACCCGAAATTGCGGCAAAAATGTATGGTCGTGTTGCAGAAGTTAAATGAATAAGATGGCAGAGCTTTCACTTTCATTATGGCTTTCGCGCAGCGGCGCCGCTTCCCGGCGCAAGGCGGCGGATCTGGTGCGCGACGGACACGTTTCGGTTGACGGCGTCGTCGTTCGCGAACCGGGGCAGAAAGTCGCCGCGGGCTCTTGCGTCACGCTCGACGGCAAGGTCGTCGCGCCGAAAACAGCGCATTGCTATATCTTGCTCAACAAGCCGCGCGGCTACGTTTCGACCAACGACGATCCGCACGCGAAGCTCAAGGCGGTCGATCTCATCACGTTGCCGGGGGCGCCGCGCCTCTTTTCCGCCGGGCGGCTCGACAAGGAAAGCGAGGGATTGCTGATCTTTTCCGACGACGGCGAATACGTGGCAAAATTGACGCATCCCCGCTATCAGGTGTGCAAACGCTATGCCGTCGAGGTGACGCGCCGTTTTTCTTTTGCTGAACTTGCGGCGATGAAAGAAGGGATTGAGGACGACGGCGAATTGCTTAAGGCGCTCGCCGTAACGCCGCTTGGCGGAAAACGCTATGAATTTCAGCTCAACGAGGGGAAAAAGCGGGAAATCCGCCGGCTTTGCGCGCATTTTGGCGCGCCGGTCGTGCGCTTGCAACGCACGGCGCAGGGCAAATTGACGCTCGGCGATCTGCCGGAGGGAAAATTCCGGGAACTTTCCCCCGACGAGGTCGCGCTTTCGCTGGTTTCAGAATTGCCGTAATCTGCTACGGCAACGGGAATATCTGGTTCGGCGTCACGGCAGGTTGCGCGCGCTCGGTCGAATTGGGCCCTTGCATCAGCGGCACCGCCGGCGCGATGTAGGCGGGGACCGTACTGACCGGTTTCTTTGCCGGTTCCTCGGCGGGAAGCGCTTCCGGCATCAACGGCGGCAACGCGTCAGATGTATCGGCGACCGGGGCAAGTTTCTCTTCCTGCGTCGGCGTTTTCGGCAGATCAGCGAGGACGTCGTCGCCATTCCAGTTGCCCGCCGCTTTGCTTTCGAGCAATTCGGTCTGCTGACGGATCAACGGTTCGGCGACCGCGCGATCCTTCCAGAAAACCGCGCGCACTTTGACCCGTTTCCGCCCGTGGTATTCCCCTTGCAACCGGACTTGCCTGCCCCACTTTTGGCTCTCTTCCGGCGAAGGTTCCTTGGGCTTGCTCAAAGCCGCGTCGGTGGGGACGTCCTGCGGAAAGAGCATCTCGTCTTCGTCGAGATCGTAAACGCCCTCGATGACGCGACGGCTGGCGACCACGCAGACGGCGTCGGCGCCGCGCTCGCGCGCCGCCTGGGTCAGCTGATCTTCGATTTCGTAGCGGTCGGAACCGCCCGGCGCGGACAAGATTCCGTGACCGATGATCATATACTTGGCGGGATCGATCTCACTCTTTTCCCAAGTAAAAAAGATCGGCTTTTCCTCCGGCAGCGGATCAAATTTCTTGCCGACGTATTCGACGCTGCTGCATCCGGCACTGATGATCGCGAGGATCCCGAGCCAAAGAAATCGAGAATGCTTTTTCATGGTTTTTTTCCTTCCGGTTTTATCGTATTTTCCTGTTGAATTGCTTCCAGTTCCAGCGCCTGTCGGAGCATTGCCGATTGCGCGGGGGGTAAATTGGCGAGGTAAAAGCGGGTGATATCCGCTTTGATGTCGTTGTAAGGCGGCAGTTTGACGCGGTCGTTGTCACCGACTTCATGCATATATGATTGATAAAGATAACGCGCCATGCGCTCGTAGGAAAGCGCCTCCGCGTGCTGACCGATCACGAGATACTGGATCGAAGTCGAGAGCAAACCATTGATGATGGCGCTCGCTTGTTTGACGTCGTTGTCGCGGATCTCATCTTTCCAGACGGAAAAGATGTATTGCTCGAAATTCTGCTTTTTGTAGGCGTCGTCGGTGTCGGCGAGTTTCCGGTAATATTTTTCCGCCTCGCGGTAAAGTCCGTAAGAGTAAAGGAGCGGCACGGCGTTTTTGAGAAAGTTGATCCGCTTGCTGTGCGCGGCGTTGGCGAATCCGGCGTCGTAGGCGCACTCTTTTTCATATTGATCGAGCGACGCCAGCGTCGCATCGCCGATCCCGAAGTTGGGGACAAATGCGATCTGGTTGTCCCCGACGATGCGGATGATGCCCGCGCGGAAAGCCGCGACCAGCGCATCGTTGAGCAACCGTTTGCAAAACAGGGCGTTTTTCTCATCGGCTTCGACGCCGAGCGACGCCCAGTAGACCGCTTGCGATTCTGCCGTGCGCCAGTCGAGTTCCCCGTATTTCTGATTGAGCGCAAGCATTTTTGCCGGTTCGAGCTTTTCGACGCGACGGATCCTTTCGGCGCGCAACGCGGCGTCGACGCGGTGGCGAAGCTCCTCGTTTCCGGGGAGGAAATCGTCGGGCAGCGAAGCGGGCGTCCGGTTGGAAAATTTCAGATAAAGATCATCGTAAAAGCGGTCGAAGTTGGCGTCATCTTGCCATAAATCCGCTTTATTGGCGGCAAATGCGCGGTGGAAATCCGCTTTGCTTTTAGGGGCGTTTGCCATTGCGACGAAATCAGGCTTTGCCCCGAGCAACGCGCTCATTTTTTCCGCCTGTTTAAGCTTGTAAAAGCTTTGCGCGTCATCCATCGTGTCGCCCATTTTATGGTAATAGATCCACGCGAGTTCGCGGTAGATTTCGGGGTCGTCCGGATTGTAGAGCAATGCGCGTTCCTTAAAGAGCGCGATCCCCTCCTGGACCCAGCGCCACCGCTCGGCGGGATCGCTCGTGGTCACGGAAATGTTGTAGGCGAGATTCCAGCCGAGGTAAGCGATCGCGGCGGCGTAGTTGGGTTGCAGATCAATGATCCAGCGCGAGAGTTGCACGAGTTCAAAGTTGCGCCCCTCGCTTTTCATGCGTTCGGCGCGCAACCAGAGGATGTCCGCCGCGAGCCCCCGGAAACTGCCCAATGCCTTTTGGATGAAATGAATGGCGGCGCGGTCGTCGTCGCCCGTGTCGTTGGGGATCGCCTGGGCGGAAACGTCGGAAAAGCGCAACCGTTTTTCCTGTGCGGTTTTCAGCAACCGGTTTTGGATGATGATGATCCCCCAAATGAGGAGCACGCTCGCCGCCAGCGGCAAAGCAAACCGTTTGATGATCGCAAAAAATTTCATCTTCTCACCGCCATTGCAAGTTCACGGTTGCGATAGATGAGTCCGCCGAGCAGAAACAGCGGCACGGTTCGCAACAAGACGCTGAAAAGAAAGAGATTGCCCAGCATCGAAAATTCGACGAGCTCGCCGTTGGAAACCAGTTCCGTCGCGTCGAAGTGTTGCAACGGCACGACGAAAAAGAGCACGCCTTTGGCGACATAGTAGCCGATGCGCGCCGTTAATTCCGGGTACGAACGCTGGGTCGCCCAGAATTGCGAGAGCACCCCCACGAACAAATAGGCAAAGGAGCAAAAAACCGCCGTCGGCAGTGAAAGCAGCGAAGCAAAGGCGCAACCGATCGCGGCGAGCGACAAAACCAACAGCGCGCTGGAAAGCGTCATCCGGAAAAAGTTTTGCCCGAAACCGCAGACCGGGATCAACACTTTGGGGCTGTCCGTCGGTTGCATGAAGATCGCTTCCTCCTTGGGGTCGAGATTGAGTGCGCCCAACGGAAGAGTTCCCTCTTTTGTGATTGCTTCGGCGGGGATCCGCCGCTCGGTGTAGACGCCGCCCATCACTTGTTCCGGATCGTAGGAAAGAGGAAGAAAATCCACCGCTTCCTTGGCACCGGCGATTTCGGTGCGGGGAAGCCCCGCCAGCCAGAGCAGGCGCGTGGAACGCTGTTTGTTGCCCGCAAGGCCGCCGACAAATGTGCGGTAGCGCAAGACCAGCGCTCCTTTGAGGTCGGTCGGCAGATTTTGAAATTCCCATTTTTTCAGGACGTTGTATCGGATCTCGGCGTCTTTTGACATCGCCTCCTGCATCGCTTCCCGCTGGAAGTAGACGTCGTCGTTGAGGTTGACGGCATCTCCGGCAGCGATTGCGGCGGCGCGCTTTTTTTCCACGATCTTCTTGGCGGCGGCGTTGTAGTCGTCGTGTTTTGGCAGATAGACGCGGCGCCCGACGAGGATCTCGTTGTTGATGCGCGCGCGCACCTCTGCGGCATATTCTCCGCGGCTGAAGCGGAATTTGATCACGCAAAAGATCGTGAGCGAAGCGATCGCCAGCAAAATCAGATTGATCCACGCGACGGCGCAGAATTTTGCCGTGTAGATCGTCCAGCGCGAAACCGGTTTGACCGCCACCAGTTGCAAATGCGCGGATTCCACATCCGCGTCGATCGCGAAACAGCCGAGCCAGATGGCACTGCAGCCGAGGAAAAAATTCAATCCGGCAGTCGAATAGAGCAACGCGATGCGGATGAAATCCCCGGGATTGCGGTCGGTGATCAATGCCGGCAGCGCACAGCTCCACAAGACGAGCAGTGCGACCAGCACTCTGAAAAAGCGCGAGCGCAGCATTTGCCTGCACCCGACTCGGAAGATGGCGAAAAATCCCCGCATCGTTTTACTTCCCGCCGAAAAGCCGATCCAGTTTTTCCTCGGCTTTTGCCATTTTTTCTTTTTCCGATTCCGCGGCGGCAACGGGGGGCTCGACCTTTTCCGGTACTGCGTTTTCGCTCGTGAGCGCGCGCAGTTTTGCCTCCTCTTTCGCCGGATCGGCGACGACTTCGACCGCTTTTTCGCTTTGTACCGGAGCAGCTTTTTCTTCTACCATCAGCGATTGCAAAACGGCGTCGCGTGAATCGGGCGCACTCAAGTAGTCGGCGATTTTGCCGCCCGCCGCGGCGCCGCTGGTCGAAACGTTTTCATTTTTCGCCTGCAGAACGACGTCGAGGAAATATTGCTCCAGCGAGCGGCGCGGATGATCGACGACGAGCGACTGCGCGGGAAATTGCGCTTGCAACGCGGATTCAAACTTTTTCTGCGCGGCGGCGTCCGGCGCGGAAAAGGTCACGCGCGTTTGTTCGCCCATCGTGAGCAGATCGTCCAGTTTTCCCTGCGCGCGAATCTTGCCGCCATAGAGGATGACGACGTGATCGCAGACCTCCTCGACGTCGCTTAACAAATGGCTGGTGACCAAAATGGTTTTGCCCCGCTTTTTCAGGGTTAGAATCAGATCCTTGACTTCGCGACAGCCAATCGGGTCGAGACCGCTTGTCGGTTCGTCGAGGATCAGAAAATCGGGGTCGTTGATCATCGCCTGCGCGATGCCGATGCGCCGCGCCATGCCTTTGGAAAATTCCCCGACCCGGCGGTCGCGCGCGTGAGAAAGCCCGACCATGTCGAGCAACTGGTCGATGCGGCTTTTGCGCTCCGCCGCCGAGAGGTGAAAGAGCGAACCGTAGAAATCGAGCGTTTCGCGCGCCGTCAAATAAGGGTAAAGATAGGTTTCTTCCGGCAGATAGCCAATCTCTTTTTTGGTCTCGACCGCGCGGGGGCTTTTGCCGAAAACGGAAATGTCGCCAAACGTCGGATAGAGCAACCCCAGGATCATCTTGACGGTCGTCGATTTGCCCGAACCGTTGGGACCGAGCAAGGCGAAAACTTCGCCGTGGTGGATCTCAAAATCAATGCCGTCGACGGCTTTTACGCGCGCGCGACCCCAAAAGTCGCGAAAGGTCTTGACCAGTCCGCGGACGACGACGACCGGAAAATTTGTCTGCTTTTGATCCATCGTTAAAGTTCCTTTTTTGCGTCGTCGAGCGTCAGTTCCTCGCCGGTGCGCACCAGCCGGGCGCTGTTGAAGATGATGACCAGCGTGCTCGCCGCGTGGAGTACCGCCGCCCAGACCGGCGTCATAATGCCGGCGATCGAGAGGATCATGCCGCCAAAGACGAAAAGCATACCGAACGCGAGATTCTGATTGACGATCAGCCGCGATTTGCGGGAAAGTTTCAATAGCGCCGGAATGCGTCTTAAATCGTTGGTCATCAGTGCGATGGAAGCGCTGTTGATCGCGACGTCGCTGCCGATGGCGCCCATCGCGATGCCCATATCGCCGGCGGCGAGGGCAGGGGCGTCGTTGACGCCGTCGCCGACGACGGCGACGCGGCCGTCGGCTTTCAATTTTTCGACAAAAGCGACTTTGCCTTGGGGCAGACAGCCGCTTTCATAAGAATCGATCTGCAGTTTGGCGGCGACTTCCGCGGCGACGGCTTCGCGGTCGCCCGTGACCATCGAACATTGCCGGATGCCGAGTGCGCGCAATTCGCTGATCATTTCCGCCGCTTCGTTGCGAAGCTTGTCGCGGAATCCGATCCAGCCGATGGGCGTGCCGTCAAAGACGACGTAGACGATGCTCATCGTATCGGAATCGGCGGCTTCTTCGTGCAAGGCAATCGCGCGATCGCGCAGGAAATTGGCGCGCCCGATGATCACTTTTTTGCCGTCGACGACGGCTTCGACGCCGCGGCCGTGAGTTTCCTGAAAGGCGCTGGCGTCGCGCAACGGAATTTCCGCTTCACTGGCAAGTTTGACGAGCGCGAGCGCGGTCGGGTGGTTGCTGAACTTTTCGACCGAAGCCGCCACTTGCAGTAATTCGGCGTTGGTCGTCTTGCCGAAAGGATGGATCGCGACGACGGAAAGGATCCCGTCAGTCAGCGTGCCCGTCTTGTCGAAAACGAACGATTTGATGTGTGAAGCCAATTCCAGATGGGCGATGTTTTTGATGAAAATGCCGAGCCGAGCCGCCGCCGCAACCGCCGCGACGACCGCCGTCGGTGTCGCCAGCACGACCGCGCAGGGGCAGGAAATAACGAGAAACGCGATCACGGAGTTCATACTTTCGGTGAACCACCAGGTGAGACAGCCGATCATCAAAATCGTCGGCGTGTAGTATCCGGCATAGCGGTCGATGATGCGCACCGCCGGTGTGCGGCTGGCTTCCGCCTGCAGGATCATTTCCTGCACTTTGCCGAGCGTCGTGTCGCTGCCGATGCGGGTTACTTCGACGACGACCGCGCCGGTGAGGTTCTGGGTGCCGGCGAAAACGTCGCTGCCTTCGCCTTTTTCGACCGGGAGCGATTCCCCGGTGATCGACGCCTGATTAACGGTGCTTTCGCCGGAAATGATCTTGCCGTCGACCGGGAAGTTTTCACCGGGACGCACGACGATGCGGTCGCGCAACGCAAGTTTGGTGGCGCGGACGCTTTCCTCTTTGCCGTCGGCATTCAGCCGGTTGGCGTTGTCGGGGGTGAGTTTCACCAGTTCCTCAATCGACCGCTGGGCGCCGCTTGCGGTGCGCGTTTCGATGATGATGGTAACGAGCAGGAAAAAGGCAATCACGCCGGCGATCTGGAAATCGCCGCTCGCCAGCGCTGCGAGGATCGCCAGTGCGACGAGCTCGTTCATGTAGACTTTGCCGCGGATGAGGTCTTTGACCGCGGTCACGATGATTGGAAAGGCGAGGATGAACGCGCCGAACAAAGCGCACAACTGCGCCGAAAATTTCTGTTCCGGAAAGACCGCGTTCAGCAAAAAGCTGTTGAGCGTCAGGATCCCGCCGGCGAGGACAAAAATGATCTTGCCCATCGAGCGGTCGTGACCGACGCCCTCCGAGTGGTGATCGTGACCGCAGATGCAAGTCCCGTCTTGCGTATGGTGGTCGTGACCGCAACTGCAGTTGGAATGATGATGATCGCAAGCGCAATCGCGGCACGCGTTTTCAGTTTCGTGAGCCATCGCTTTTCTCTTTCTCCTCTTTGTCCGCCACGGGCTTTTTCGTTTCGGGATTGAGCTTGATGCGGAGCTGTTTGCGCACTTCCCCGGCGGTGCCGAGGATGAATTTATTGCCGTCAAGCTCTTTGAGCGCATCGCTCAAGGCGCTGGTGTAAAGCGCCATCAGGATCGTTTCGGGCGACTTCTGATACTCTTTGTTGATCCCTTCAAAGTAGGTGCTTTCCGCACGGACGACGGAAACGACCTGTTTTCGGTAGGTTTCCGCATCCGCGAGGATCTCCGCCTTTTTCGCCATCGTATCGTTGCGGACGCTGATCTCGTAGGCGCGCGCTTCGTTGCGGAGCGTATCGCGGGTGTTGCCGGAAGCCGTCACATCCTCGAATGCCTGTTTGGTCGCGTCGGGGGGCGCAACGCGGTTGAGCGTGACGCTGACGATCTCGATGCCGCAGTCCAGTTGATTGACGGCGGCGGAAAATTGCGACAACACCTTTTCGTTGTAGGCGCTTTGACCGGAGGAAAGGATCTCGTCGACTTTGCTGGAGGCGGTCACTTCGAGCAAGATTTGCGTAAAGAGCGCCTTGAGCAACGTCTGCGGCCCCCGCGTGCCGGAGAAGCCGTCGCCGTCTTTTTCAACGGTGTCGGGTTCGGCTTTGCCGTTGACGACCGGTTTCGCCGGCGTCGTCAGCTTGGTGTAGTATTTGACCGGATCGGTAACGCGGTAGCCGATGTTCCACGAGGTGTGGACGATGTTGGCGTCGCCGGTCAAGAGATAACGGTCGCGCCCGGGGATCAGCGCCGTCTGCGCGGTTTCGCTTGCCTGGGCGCCAAGTTCGATCGTCAGAAATTGCTGATTGGTCTGGATCCGGACGATCTGATGAACGGGGTAGGGAATGTACCAGTGACCGCCGGAAGTGAGACAGTCGACGACTTTGCCGAAGCGCAGGACGACGACCGCCTGTTGCGGTTCGACGGAAAAGTATCCGCCGAAAGAGACAAAGTAGATCAACAGCAGTACGATGATGCCGAGCATGATGCCGAATGCCCAGCGCAGACTTTTGACCAGCGCCGCGAGACCGTTGCCGAAACGGCCGTCGTCGAGGGAGGCGGGATTTTCGTGTTGATCCATCGTTTTAATCCTGCTTTTTGACTGGCGCGGAAATCTTGCGCTCGGTTTCCTGTTTGAGAAGCGTAAACGGCACCGTGTCGGTGTCGAGGATCAGCGTCGTGCGTCCCTTGAGGACGGTGCGCAGGGAATCGAGCTGGCGCAAAAAGAGCGCGAGTTCCGGATTTTCCTTGAATTTGGCGTAATAGACGGCGGCTTCGGCGTCGCCGCGGGCGCGGATCTCTTTGGCCTGCGCTTCGGCGTCGGCGAGGGCGATGGTGCGTTCGCTGTCGGCCTTGATGCGGATCTGCCGCGCTTCGCTTTCACCCTCGGCGATGTTTTTGTCGGCGATGCGCTTGCGCTCGGCGATCATGCGGGCGAAAACTTTTTCGCTGATCGTCTGCGGCACCTGAACGGCGTTGATGCCGACCGATTCGATGGTGATGCCGTAATTGGCGGTGCGCTGTTGCAGATCTTTGAGAATCGCCTGTTGGATCGCCTGAAATTTCAATTCCTTGGCGTCGGGGTTGATGATCTCGTTGAAGCGGTAGGTGCCGAAGGCGGCGTTTTTCGCACTGCGCATCCACGAATTGAGCTGACTGTCGGCGTTGGCGGTCGTGTTGAACGTGGTGAAAAACTGCTTCGCATCGGAAATGCGGTAGGTGACATAGATACCGACGAGGATGTTGTGCTGGTCGGCGGTCGACGTTTCCTCGAGCTTGCCGGCGCCGCCTTCAAAACAGCGGATGCGCTTGTCAAAACGGTAGATTTTCTGGAAAGGATAGGGCCAGCAGAAGTGCAATCCCGGCTCGGTGACGACGGAAGGCCTGCCAAAAGTGGTGACGACGGCGACCTCGTTCTGATTGAGCTGATAGGAAAAGACCGCGACGAGCAATATCGCCGCGACGATGAAACCGAGCAACATCGTCGGCCAGTGCTTGAAAATCTCTTGTTTTTTCATAAAAATCACTCCGTTGTGAATTATTTGCCGAGGGTGGTGATCTGCGCGTCGAGGAGGTCGAGCCGATCATTTTTCTCAAAGTTGAGTTCGTAAATTTCGTCGCGCAGTTTCGACGAGATGATGAATTTGCGCATATCGGCGCTTTCATTTTCGAGCAGTTCGAGATATGCCTTGAGCTTGAACATCTGCGGCATGACGAGATAAGTTTTGAGCTGGGTGGCAAAGCGTTCGCTTTCCGCGGCGGCGACCGTCTTGACCTGGTGCTCGTAGGCTTTGGCGTTGGCGATGCGTTCCTCGGCGTCGGCTTTTGCCGCCGGGAGTGTGCGCGCCGCATAGGCATCCGCCTCGAGGATGGAAGTTTCCTTTTGTTCCAGTGCGCCGATGACCGCCTGATAGGAGGCGGCGACGTCCTCTTTGCCCCCCGTCGGCGGGTGGGCGTCGAGGATCGAGAGCGAAACGATCTCGACGCCGAGATTCGCTTCGTCGGCGCGGCGTTGAAGCTTTTGCATCAAATCGGTTTCGGCGGCCTTGCGCCCGGTGGACATAATCGCGTCCATCGAGGAGCTGGCGAGATATTCGGTGATGATCTCATTGCCGAGCAAATTGAGTTCGCGTTCCGCCGAAGCGTGTTCGACGAGGTATTGGCGGAGATTTTTGACCCGGTAGAGGATCGGGACCGTCATCCGGATAAAGGCGATGGAATTGCTTTCCGCGAGCGTTTTGTCGTTTCCTTCCTGCGGGACGGCGACGATGAATTGATCGTTTTCCCTGCCGTGCTGCTCCGTCCACAAGACGATCTCCTTGAGGGCGTCGGGGTTTTCCTTTTCCGGGATCTCGCCGACGAAGCTCTTTTGCAGCGTTCCGGTGGAAATTTTCTGCATCGCGCCGAAAGGATAGGGCAGGCACCAGTAGATGCCGGGCCCCAGATCTTTTTCGTCGATGATCCTGCCGAAAGAAGTGCGGAAGCCGCGTTCGCCCGTTTTGATCTCGTGGATCGCGGTGCTTCCCCAGAAAACGAGCGCCCCGACGAGCAACAGCGGGAAAAGCGCGCGTTCGGTGAGCGCGTAAAGTTTCGTGCCGGAAATCTTGAAGCCGAACTGGTAATCGAGGGCGGAAGCGACATTGCGCATCACGCCGCCGGGCTCGGTAAAAAGTGCGAGGAGCCGGCTTTCAAAAAGCGGACGCGTTTCCCCCGTCGTGCGCGGACGGTAAAATTCGATGATGCCGTTGAAAATCATTTCCGCCGCGAGCAGGATCAACAAATAGCGGATGATCCTGCCGATCCAACCGTCGGGGGCGATGATGCCGTTGCGGTGGCAGATCGCGGCGACGACGCTCAAGGCGAGGATGAAAAAACTCACCACGAGTTCCGCGCCGATCGGTCGGAGCCAGCGGCAGTAAGCCGCGCGGGACTGACCGATGAAAAAGGCGCCGGAAAAGACGCAAAAGAGCATCATCAGCGCCGCCGCCACCCCCAGCTGGGTGGTGCTGCCGTGGATCATCGTCGCCGTGTAGGTGCGGACGAATCTCAAACAACCAAAGGTGATCAGGGCGTGGAGCACGGCGATGACGTAAGGCGCAAAACGCGTAAAGCGTTCAAAGGTGCGGCCGGCGGTGAAGCGCACATCCTCGCTCGATTGCAGCAAGCGGCTCTCCGGACGGTTGGCGAGGAGCCGCTTTTCTTCACTTTCCCGCGCGACGTTGCCGGCGAGCACGGCGTAGACGAGCGCCGAAACGGAAAAAAGCAACGTCAAAAGGATCGGAATCTGCGCGAGCAAAAAGAGCACGCCCCCCGTTGAACGAAACGTCAGCACGCCGACGATCAGCAAAATGATGGAGGAAACTGTACCGAACAGCGCCATGCCGAAAGTTGTTTTCGCGCCGTCGGCGGCACCGCGCGCGTCGTCATATTTTTCCACGGAAATTTCTCCTCGCTCGACTGATGAATATTCGTAACATATATAATACACCTTTTTTGCAAAATAGCAAGCGGAAAATCGTTTTTTTTCGCAACGCGCGCGCGTAAAAGAGCTCAAATTGGGGGCTGATTGCGAAAAACGGCAAAAGAATTTGACTTTTTCTTTCGTCCGCCGTTTTATCAAAAAACGCCCCGCCGACGCTGGATCACGACTGGGGGTTGAACCGCCTGTCGTCGTTGCGAAGCGGCGAGATCGGCGATGCGACAAGCCTTGCCGCTCCGGTCTACCGGCAATATCGCGAATACGCTCCGCTTTGGGCGGGAATTGCGCTGGCGTTGATCCTTGCCGGCGTGGTGTGGAGCGAGATCATTCGCGTGCGTTTGCCCTAAAGCTCAAAGCTCGGCGTGTCACCCGTCTGCGAAATGATATGCCAGTTGAGGTGCATCGCATCCAGTTTTCTGCCCGCCTGCTGGGCGACCAATTCCGGCATATTGCATTCGGAACTGATATGGGCGAGCAAAACAAGTTTCGTCCGTTGGGTCGTCAGCTTTTCCAGCGCTGAAGCGGCGGCGGCATTTTCCAGATGGCCGGCGGGGCCCGCGATGCGGCGCTTGAGCGACAATTTCCGGTCGGAGTGCGCCAGCATATCGGGGTCGTAGTTGCTTTCCAGCACCAGCGCGTCGCAATCGCGCAAATGCGCGATGACCTCGCGGTTGACTTGCCCTAAATCGGTGGCGATGCCGATGCGCAGTTTTCCGTATTCGATGACGAAACCGACCGGTTCCGTCGCATCGTGGGGTACGGCAAAGGCGTCGATGACGAAATTGCCGATGGCAAAGCGCATCCCCGGCGAAAATTGCTGAACCCGTTGCGGCAGTGCTCCGCGTTTTTCCAGGATCCGCGAAGTGCCCGGCGTCATGCACGCCGGAATTTGCAGTTCGTCGCAAAACAGCCGGCATCCCGACGTGTGATCGGTGTGTTCATGCGTGATCAGCACGGCGCGGAGCGTCTGTGCCGTCAATCCGTGTGAAGCGATCCGCGCGAGCATTTCCCGGCGGGAAAAACCGGCGTCGACCGCAAGTGATTCGCCGCCCGCCGAAATGATGAGGGCGTTCCCCTTGCTGCCGCTGCCAAGCGGCCCGATGGTGAGCATGGAAATGCTCCGCGATTAAAGCCCGATGCTGAAGTAGGTGAGTGCGAGCATCGCACTCGAAGCCAACAGCGCCACCGCCGCGACGACGGAAAGGGCGACCTGGAGCTTCTCCGGCTCCTCGTCGTAATCGTCGCTTTCGATTGCGTCATCGACATCGACCGGCTTGACCGGCGCCGGTGCGGGCTTGACCGCCATAACGGGCGCGACGCCCGGGGCACTCTGGGGCGCGGCGGGACGGTTGAATTTGAAAGCCGGGCGCGGCGCCGCTTCCGCAGGTTTTACGATCGCGGGGCGTTTCACTTTGACCGTGCGGTCGTCGTCGGCATCGCCGGTTTCCGGCGCATTCGGCTTGGCGATCTCAATCGGAGCGGGGGCAACCGCCGGTTTGATCGCGCCGAGCGGAATGCTCCGGCGGGTCTTGGTCTCGCTGCCGTCAAACGAGCTTGTGCTCGGCTTGGGGATCGCCAGCGGATCGACCGTCCGGTTGGTGGAGGCGACTTTGGGCATCAGCGGTTTCAGCTTGATCGTTTTGCGGGTACGCGTATCCGAGGGGGAATCCGTCGCCGGTTCCGCCGGTTTGATGGTCACCGGAGCGGGGTTGACCGCCGCAGGTGCGGGATTGATGACCGGCGCCGCCTTGGCGAGCACCGGACGCAGCCGGATGGTCTTCTTGGTCTGGGTGTCGTCGATCGCGGAAACTTGGGGAGTTGCTTTTTCCTGTTCGCTCATGGTAAGATCCTCCATATCAAGTAAATTGGTTTATTTTTCCGTCGTGGCGGCGGCGGGAACGAGCTTTTTCATGCGCTCCGCGACGTCGCGGTAATTTGCCATGCTGAGCTGGATCTGCTTGTAGCAGTCGATGGCACGGTCGGTTTTGCCGACTGTTTCACAGGCGTTGGCGAGGTAGTAAAGCGCCTCGCGTTTGGCTTTGTCGATGCGGTACATGTTGGCGACGGCTTCCTCGAGCGCCGTGATCGCCTCTTCGGGGGCGTTGCGCACGATGGCGCAGCGGCCGAGGTAAACGAGCGCATTGCGGCGCGTCTGCGGAATTTCCGCGCAGTGCTTCAGAACTTCCTCCGCCTTGTCGAATTCCTCGCGTTCAAAATAGAGCACGCCGAGGTCGAATTGGAGCTGGGCGTCGTTGGGGAAATCCTTGGCGCGCTTGACCGCGTGGCGCAACTTGTAGTTGGCGATTTCCTGCATGAATTGCTGAATTTGCGCTTCGGGCTGATCGAACTGCGTCGGATTGGCGCGCAGTTGCTCGATGCCGTCTTCCAGCTGGGCGATGTACGCCTGTTCGATCTGCTTGTCGAGCACGGGGTCGATGACACCGAGCTTTTCGCCGACGAGCTTGTACTGGTTGTAGGCTTCCTGAAAATTTTTGATGACCATATAGGCGTCGGCGAGCTTCCGGCGCATGTCGATGGAGTCGTTGGTCTCAAGGTCGCGCGAAAACTTGTCGATCAGAAGCTGAGCCTGTTCGGCATTGTGAATCGATCCTTCGAGCAATTGCTGTAAGATCGCTTCGTCGTTGTTGGCGAGGTTGCGCTTGGCGGGCGCGGCGTCGCTGTCGCTCTCGTCGTAGTTGCCGCGCTGGATGCTCGCGAGCGCCATCGCCGAACGCAATTCGTTCTGCGTGGCGAGGTCGGCGGGCGAGCCGCTGGCGAGTTTCCGGTGAATGGAAAGCGCTTCGTTGGCCTGATTGTTCAACTGCATCGCGGCTGCCAGACGGCGCAACGCCACTTCATCTTTGGGGTGGAATTCGCGCAACGCTTCGAGCGCGCTGACGGTCACCCACGGCGCCTCGGCGACTTCCGAAGCGGAAGCGAGGATTTTCAGCACGCCGACCTGATCGACGCACCCGGCGAGCTGGCGTTCGCAACTTGCCATCGCCCCGACAGGATCTTTCTTTGCCTTGATGCTCAACGGCAACAACACGAATACCTGACGTATTTGATAGAGCGCCTTGATCACGGGATTCATCGCCTTGCACTTGGCGATCTCGTATTCGCGGAGCCGTTCAAACAGCACCGGCACTTCGGGGGCGTCGCAGGCGGCGGGCACGAGGATCTTGATGGCTTCGTCGTAATTGCCGGCCTTGCCGTGGCTGAGCGCCCGGTTGTAGGAGTCCCGGATATAGATTTGAACCTTGCTGAAAGTTTTGCGTTCCATAACAAAAACCGAATCCTTGAAAGAAATGATTGACAATTTATTATACGTATGGGTAACATAGCCGTGTTTGATCTTTTTTTCAAGTCTTTTTCCGTAAAATCTTCGGCTTTCCCTCTTTTTTTTGGCACAACGGATTGCAATCGCGGAGATGATGGTGTATTTTGAATCATCACGACCAAGGAGTTTGTTTTATGGATCGTTTCTTTTTGATCGCCGCCTATTCCGATTGTGCTGAAAGCGGCATCTACACTTATCGTTTTACGGCGCAAAACCGACTTGAAAAACTTGACTTTACCCCCTTGAAAGGGGCGGGGTACCTCGCGAAAAACCGCGCCGGGAACCGGGTGCTGGCGACGTGCACGCTCGATGACTCGACCGACGGCGCCGCGCTTCTTTCGCTGGATGAAACGGGGCATCTGCAGTTGCTCGACTGCGCGCCGACGCAGGGGCTTTCCAGTTGCCACATCGCGTTTTCTTTGGATGAAAAATTCTTTTACACCGCCAATTACCGCACGGGCAGTCTGACCGAGTTTCGCCTTGACGGCGACAAAATCGTGCAAAGTCAACTAATCTGCCACGCCGGATGCGGTACGCACCCGAAACGGCAGGAGGCGCCGCACATTCACTACGTCCAACCGACGCCGGATGGCAACTTTATCGCTTGCGTCGACCTCGGACTTGACGCGATCGACTGCTACCGCTTTACGCAGGGGAAGGGCATTTCGGCAACCGATGTGAAACGTTCGACGATCGCGCCGGCGGGTTCGGGGCCGCGCCATCTTGAATTTTTGAACGGGCATTGCGCGTTTCTCGTCAACGAACTTGCCAATACGGTGATGATGCTGGACTACCTTGACGGCGCCTTTCAGGTGAAAAGGTGCTTGCCGACGCTTCCCTTTGCGCTGGATTGCTACACCAGCAAGGCGGGGGCGATCCGGCTGTCGGTCGATCACCAGATGCTTGCCGTCAGCAACCGCGGCGTCGATTCGCTCGTTTTTTATCAGGTTTTTCCCGACGGCGAACTTGCGCAACGGCAATTTTGCTATTGCGGCGGCAAAAGCCCGCGCGACGTCAACTTCCTCGACGGGGGGAAACGCTTTGCGTCCGCGGATGAGTTTTCCGAAAAAGTGACCTTTTTTACGCTTACGGAGCGCGGTTTCGAGCCGGACGGCAACGAGTTGACCTTGCCGCGGCCGCTTTGCATTCTGCCGTGCTGAAATGAATTGCGCGACCTTTGATTTTGCGGCGCTGAATGCACGGCTCGCGCGCTCAAAATTCCGGATGCGCTTCACGTTGACCGAGGCGGAATGCGCCCGCGTCGCCGAACTCGGCAGAGCGAGATTGCGCGCGCAGATCATCGACATTTTGCAACAGCGCCTCGCCCCCGCCTGTTTGTCGAACGACGGCAAGCAGACCCCCATGCGCGGTTTCGCCGTTTTTGTCGCCCAGCACGCGACCGCGTGTTGTTGCCGCAACTGTCTGCGTAAATTCTACGGCATTGAGCAGGGCAGGGCGCTGACGCCGGATGAAGTGGAACTTTTAACTTGCGTCATTTTAAAGTGGATCGACGCACATTGCGGCGACCTCGACCGCTTTGCCCGCACCCCCGATCTTTTTTGAAAGATCTTTTTTTTGCCGTCCCGAAAGGTTGACAAAAAACGCCTTGTTTGAAGTGGGAAGTTTTTCCCGAAAACAAGGAGGTTTGCATGGATTTGTTGACTGCCGAAAACCGGCTTGCCGACTATGTGGCGACGACCGTCTCGCTGACACTCGATCAGCGGGTCTTTGCCGGGAACTTGCCGGATGCTCTGCCCGAGGGGATCGCCGTCTTTCTGACCGAGTGTTGCGCGAGGGATTCCGACAACTTTTCAACCGCCGAGGCGCAGATCGACTTCTGTTTCACCGACCGGACGGAGCTGGAAACGGCGCTCCATGCGTTGCTCTCGGCGTTGCCGGAGTATGAATGTGCCGATTTTCGCGCGATCGAACTCGGCGATCACCTCGCCCTGTCGACGAAACAGCGTCGGGGATTTCCCGTTTACGTTGTTTCCGTGCCGGTGAAACTCTGTTTTTTGTAAAGGATAAAAAAGTATGATCAACGAAACTTTTTGCAACGCCTTGCTCACTTCTTCGACGACCGCGACCTTCAATTGGCAGATCAACGCGATGCGCAGATCGACGCTCGCGGATCGCGTTTCGGGGCGCAATGTAACGCCGGAAAGAGCGTTGCGCGGCGTGACTTTGCTGATCGCGGAATTGGCGGGATTGACCTTTCCTGCGGCGATCCGGTGCGGCGCACTGCCTGCTTCGGCGGCAACGGGGTACGCGGTGACGCTTCAGGGCAACGGCAAACGTGAAAATATTGATGCGACGAGCTTTGACATTTCTCTTTACGGGCGCGATACGGATGCTCAAACATTGCTCGGCGTCGCGGCAAAACTTGCGGCGAAACTTCCGTTGCCGCTCGGCGTGACGATTCAGGACAGCGTCCTGACGCAGCGCGTCGGCATCGCGCAATTGAGTTGCGGCAAGGTAAAAATAGAAAACGTCGGCGCCAAGTCGAGCGCGCCCTGTACGCTCACGGTCGAATTGACCGCCGAGATCATGCAGGGCGTTTAGTTCTTATTCTGTTTCGATGGAAATTTGAATGATCGTTGCGCGCGGCGGACGCGGCACCTGCGTCAGCTGGTCGAGCATGCGCCGGACGGACTCATCCATCGCGGCGTTGCCGCTTGGCGTGACAATGCGCTTGCTCAAAACGCGACCGTTGGCGTCGATCGAAAGCTCAATCAATGTTTTCGGCAACGTATCGCCAAGCTTGATCCTCGGCGGTTGGATCCATTTCCCTTTGAGGTAAGTACCGAGATTCTTGCCGAAACGTTCGTCTTCCTCGTTCGCACCGCCGCCCGGCGTGCGATTGTCTTGTTTTCCGTACTCCTGACCGCGGTTTTGGGTGCCGATCGGTACATTGGCATTGAAATTGTTGCTCCCGGCGGGCGGACGATAGACGTCTTGTTGCAACAATTCTTCTTTGGTCGGCTTTTTTGTCGGTTGTTGTTTCGCCGTTGTTTTCGCCGGTTGCTTCGTCGGTTGCTTCGTCGGTTGCGGCTTTGCCGCCGGCTTTTTCTTTGGTTGCGGCTTTGCTTGCGGCTTCGGCTGTGGTTTCGGCTGCGGCTTGGGCTGTGGCTTCGGCTGCGGCTTCGGTTGCGGAGTCGGCTCTGGTTTTGGTTGCGGCGCAGGCGTCGGGGCAGGGGGCGCCGATGTCGGGCGCGTTCTTTCCGGCATGCCGACATTGGGGGCGTGCGACAATTCGGCGCCACCAATCTTCACGCGAAAAAGGTTCACCTTGGGCGGCGCAAAATAATTTTTGATCTTATAGTAGACCCACGGTCCCACGATCAGAATGATATGGATAGCCAGGATCGCGCCGAAAAAGATATATTTGGTCTTTTTCGGTACGAGATATTTGAAAAATTGCTGACGCCGCAGGGTATCCACGAAACTATTTCCCTTCCGCTTGCGTGACGAGCGTCACGTCGACAAATCCGCTGCGGCGGATCAACGCCATCAGATCGATGACGTCGTTGTAACTGCGATTGCCGTCGGCGCGGAGCAATATCTGTGTCTTGGGCGCATCGCTTTTGAGGCGGCGGAGCCGGTCGAAAAGTTGCTCTTTGGAAACCGTTTCCTTGCCGAGAAGGATCGATCCGTCGTTGGTAAAGGTAACGCTCTGAAAATCTTCGGTCGGCAGTTCTTCGCTGTTCATTTCCGGCTCGCTGATCTGGGTGCCGTATTCCATCAGCGGCATCGTGATCATAAAGGCGATCAGCAAAAGAAACGTGAGGTCGAGCAATGGCGTCACGTTAATCTGGTCGATCGCCGCCATTTGCGAGCGGGCTCGTTTGTGGTGACGCATGACGACTACTCCTGCTGTTTTTTCTGCATTTCAAGCTGTTCGAGCTTGATCCGCACCATGAATTCCTCGGTGAAGTTGTCCATCGAAACCGTGATGCCGCGGATCGCTCCGGTGAGCAGGTTGTATCCGACGAGCGAGGGGATCGCGACAATCAGACCGGCAACCGTCGTCAACAACGCGCCCGCGACGCCCGGGGCGAGCGCGGTGAAGTCCGCCTTGCCGGCGGCGGCGATGCCGCAGAACGCCATCATCACGCCCCACACCGTACCGAAAAGTCCGCAGAACGGCGACAAGCTTACCAGCGTCGCCAAAAATCCGATGCGGGTTTCCAGTTGCTGGATCTGCCCGGAAACTTCACGCTCAAGTACCGCTTCGATCGCGTTGAGCTGTGCTTCCGAGAGTTTGGTCGGCACGATCACGCCCGGCTGGAGCGAAGCGGAGTTGTCTTTCGCCCCCTGTTCGTAAAATTCCAAAAGCTTCTCAACGCCCGCTTCATAAATGATCGCGGTCGGGCCGCCCTCTTGCGCCGCCTCGCGGCGGAGCGTCGGCGTTGCGATATTCCGCTTGTTCTCGCGGAAAAAGAAAATGAAACGGTTCGCCAACTCCTTCGCCTTGAAAACCGAAATCGCCTTGTCGACCATGACGGTCCACGTAAAAACCGAACCGATCAAAAGAAAGATCACAATCCCTTTGCCGACGGCATCGCTGTTTTGAAAGGCGTAGTAGACTCCGGGCGTTTCCGCGCAGATGAGCGAGATCGAAGACAACATTTTTTTTGGCTCCTTGTGTGATTTTGAAAAATAGCGTTCGTCTTACACTTGTAAAATATAATCCGTGTGATATATTCTGCAAGTGGAGATCAACACTTTTCTTGGAGTTTTTTCAAAATGACGAATCAGCGCGAACTTGTAATCGGTTTTGATATCGGCGGCACCAAAGTCGGCGTGGGCATCGGCGATACACAGGGCAAACTTCTCGGCAGTTGCCGGATCCCCAACGTCAACACCGATCCCGACGAAACGATGCAGAAAATGGTTTCCGAGGTGAAACGGCTGATCGCCGAAGCTCATCTTTCCCTCAAGGACTTCGCGGCGTTCGGCATCTCTGCGCCGTTCCCCGCCGACGCGGCGCGCGGCATCATGAAGCGCCCTCCCAACAACCCCAAGTGGATCGATGTGCCGATCCTCGATTATATGAAAGAACATCTCGGTATTCCCGGGTGTTTTGAAAACGACGCCAACTGCGGTGCACTCGCCGAATGGTTCTTCGGCGCCGGCAAGGGATGCACGGATTTTATCTATCTGACAATGAGCACCGGCATCGGCGGCGGCATCATCGCCGCCAATCACCTCGTGCGCGGCGGCGCCGCCTTGAGCGCAGGCGAAATCGGTCATGTGTGCATCCAACTCGACGGCCGCCCCTGCAACTGCGGCCAACGCGGCTGTTATGAAAGTTATTGTGGCGGGCGCGCGCTCGCGCAACGCATGATCGAGGAACTCCCCCAATATCCTGATTCTTATATCGCGCGCGAGTCCGGCGGCGATAAGAGCAAAATCGATATGCTCCTTCTCGAAAAAGCCGTGAGGGCAGGGGATCCTTATGCTCTGAAACTCTGGGACGAATCCGCTCTGCGCAACGCGCAGGCTTTCGGAATGTTGATCAATATCTTCAATCCCCAAAAACTCGTGCTCGGTACTCTCGCATGGGCGATCGGCGATCTCTATACCGCACCGATCAAACGTTATCTGCCTCGCTTCTGCTGGGCGGAACCGCTCGCCGCTTGCGAAATCGTCGATAGTATGCTCAAACGCGAAATCGGCAGTTTTGCCGGCATCGCCGCCGCAACCAACTTCCTGCGCGAGCACCCGATAAAATAGATAATGGTGCGCAGCACCTTAAAAAACCCGCGCAAGCGGGCGCCTGGGGTG
>DCFZ01000033.1:0-15640 GCA_002314455.1 Lentisphaeria bacterium UBA1791
CCTGCTTGCCCTTGAGCATATCGGAAAGGCTCTTGAGCGCGCGGTTGCCGGCGCCGGTGACGGCGCGGCCGTGACGGCCGTTGTCCATCAGGGAGTCGACCGCTTCCTGAAGCATGCGCTTTTCGTTGCGGATGATGACTTCCGGGGTGCGCAACTGCAACAGATTCTTCAAACGGTTGTTGCGGTTGATGACGCGGCGGTAGAGATCGTTGAGGTCGCTCGTCGCGAAACGGCCGCCATCCAGCGGCACGAGGGGACGCAGATCCGGCGGGATCACCGGCAGCACGCTCAAAATCATGTGCTCCGGACGCGCGTTGCTGGCGATGAAGCCCTCGACGAGACGCAAACGCTTCGCCCACTTTTTGCGCAACGCCTTGTTGGTGTTGCTGGCGAGCTTGGCTTCCAAATCGCTCTTGAGCGTCACGAGATCGATCTTTTCGAGCAACGTGCGGAGCGCCGCGGCGCCCATTTCGGCGGAGAAAGCGTCGCCGAAGTCTTCCTTGCCCTGACGGTATTCGATCTCTTCCATGATCTGCCCTTCCTGGAAGGGCGTATTGCCGGGATCGGTGACGACGTATTTTTCATAGTAGATCACCGACTCGAGGTTTTTCGCGGTCATGTCGAGCATCAGACCGATGCGGCTGGGCATACACTTGAAAAACCAGATGTGCGAAACGGGCACCGCAAGGTCGATGTGACCCATGCGCTCGCGGCGGACCTTGGCCTGCGTCACTTCGACGCCGCAACGGTCGCAGACGATGCCCTTGTGCTTGATGCGCTTGTACTTGCCGCAGGAGCACTCCCAGTCGCGGGTAGGACCGAAGATCTTTTCGCAGAAAAGACCGCCCTTTTCCGGCTTCAGACTGCGGTAGTTGATGGTTTCCGGGTTCTTGACCTCGCCGTGCGACCACGAGCGAATGACTTCCGGGCTGGCGAGGCTGATCGAGATCGCGCCGAAATCACTCGCCGCGTCTTTGTTCAACAGCTCACGATAAGCATAAGTATTGTCAATCAAGGTAACACCTCACTAGTTGTTGTCCTGCTTGCGCACGGTGCGGATGTCCAGACCGAGGCTCTGCATTTCTTTGAGCAACACGTTGAAAGATTCCGGACGACCGGCTTCCAACACGTTGCGGCCCGACACGATCGAGTCGTAGATCCGCGAACGCCCCTGGACGTCGTCGGACTTGACCGTCAACATTTCCTGAAGCGTGTACGCCGCGCCGTAGGCCTCGAGCGCCCACACTTCCATTTCGCCGAAGCGCTGACCGCCGTGCTGCGCCTTGCCGCCGAGCGGCTGCTGGGTGACCAGCGAATAGGGGCCGGTGGCGCGGGCGTGGATCTTGTTGGCGACCAGGTGGTCGAGTTTCAGCATGTAGATGATGCCGACCATCACGCGCTGGTCGAACGCATCGCCGGTGCGACCGTCGAAAACGTCGGTCTTGCCGTCGTAGACGTACTCGCCGTTTTCATTCTTGCGGAAACCCCAGTGATAGTTCTTGCCGCCGTGTTCGGCAGCGAACTTCTCGTTCGCCTGACCCATGAGGTCGACGATCTCCTTTTCGGTGACGCCGTCGAAGACGGGGGTCGCCGCTTTGAAGCCGAGCATTTTCGCCGCCCAGCCGAGGTGCGTTTCGAGCACCTGCCCGATGTTCATACGGCTCGGGACGCCGAGGGGGTTCAACACGATGTCGACCGAGGTGCCGTCGCTGAGGAAGGGCATATCTTCAACCGGAACAATCCGCGAAACGATACCCTTGTTGCCGTGGCGGCCTGCCATCTTGTCGCCGACCTGCAGCTTGCGTTTGCAGGCGACGTAAACCTTGACGCGCTTGACGATGCCCTCGCCTTCGTCGGCTTCGGGGTTGTCGATCTGCGCGATCTGACGCTGCATGCGCGCTTCGTTTTCATCGAATTTGGGGATGAAACTATCGGTGATCGCGTGCAACTCTTTCTTTTCGGCGCAATCATCCATCTCGTAGTTGCGGAAATAGGTCGAGAGGTTGTTGATCGCGCTCTTGGTGATCTTGCGGTTGGCGCCGACGATGACGACCGGTTCCGCACCCTCTTCCGCGGGGCGGCCGATGATCGCCACCGGGAGTTTGCGGCCGAGGAAGCTCGTGGAAAGTTCCGCGATCATCTCGGAAAGCAACTCCGCGTGGGTCTCACGGTACTCGCCGTTGATCATCTTTTTCTGATTTTTGCGCTCGGTCTTGGACATCGCCTGCTTGGGGGCGGGATCCTTGACGCACTCGGTGCGGATATCCATAACGATGCCGCCCTTGCCGCTCGAAACGGTCAAGCTCGAATCCTTGACGTCGGCGGCCTTTTCACCGAAAATCGCGCGGAGCAAGCGCTCTTCAGGCGCGAGTTCCGTTTCGTTTTTCGGGGTGATCTTGCCGACGAGGATGTCGCCGGGGCCGACTTCCGCGCCCTCGTAGACGATACCGCGGCTGTCGAGGTTGCGCAACGCATCCTCGCTGACGTTGGGGATGTCGCGGGTGATCTCTTCGGGGCCGAGCTTCGTATCGCGGCTGGTGATCTCGAATTCTTCGACGTGAATACTGGTGTAGATATCCTCTTTCACCAGACGTTCGCTGACGATGATCGCGTCTTCGAAGTTGTAACCGCACCAGGGCATAAATGCGACCAGCACGTTGCGGCCGAGGGCGAGTTCGCCGCCCTGCGTCGCCGCACCGTCCGCGAGGAGGGTGCCGACTTCGACTTTGTCGCCGCGACGGACGACGGGGCGCTGATTGATGCAAGTGCCGGCGTTGCTGCGCAGATACTTGTACAATTCATAGCGGTATTTTTTCTCATCGCTCATCTTGCCGTCGGGCGTGACGATGATGTGATCGCTGTTGACTTCGGCGACGATACCGGCAGCCTTGGCGACGACGACCGCACGCGAGTCGCGGGCGATGCGCTCTTCCAGACCGGTGCCGACGTAGGGGGATTCCGGCATCATCAGCGAAACCGCCTGACGTTGCATGTTCGAACCCATCAACGCGCGGTTGGCGTCGTCGTGTTCGAGGAAGGGAATCGTACCGGCGGCGGCGCTGACGAGCTGTTTCGGCGAAACGTCCATATACTGGACGGTTTCTTTCGGATGCTCGGCGGATTCACCGCGGAAACGGCACATGATCATCGGACGGACGAAGCGGTTGTTTTCATCGAGCAGCGCGTTGGCCTGCGCGATGACGAATTCCTCTTCCTTGTCGGCGGTCAGATAATCGACCTGATTGGTGACTTTGCCGTCGACGACCTTGCGGTAGGGCGTTTCCAGAAATCCGTATTCATCGACGATCGCGTAAAGCGAAAGCGAGCTGATCAAACCGATGTTCGGACCTTCCGGGGTCTCGATCGGGCAGATACGGCCGTAGTGGCTGGAGTGGACGTCGCGCACTTCGAATCCGGCGCGATCGCGGCTCAAACCGCCGGGGCCCAACGCCGAGAGACGGCGCTTGTTGGTGAGTTCGCTCAACGGGTTGGTCTGATCCATGAACTGCGACAGCTGACTGCGGGCGAAGAAATCGCGGATGACGCCGGCGAACGCCTTGGCGTTGACCAGCTTCGACGGGGTGATGCCCGGTTCGTCAAAGGTCATGCGCTCGCGGATGAGACGCTCGGTGCGGAGCAAGCCGACGCGGCACTGATTCTGCAGCAATTCGCCGACGGTGCGGACGCGGCGCGCACCCAAGTGGTCGATGTCGTCGACCGCGCCGCCCTGATGGCGCAGCTTGATGAGCTTTTTGGTCGCTTCGATGAGGTCGCGCGGATCGAGCACGCGGCAATCCGCGGGCACGTCGAGGTTGAGGCGGCTGTTGAGCTTGTAACGGCCGACCGCGCCGAGATCGTAGCGGCGGTTGTCGAAGAACATTTTCTTGATGAGCATCTTGGCGTTGCCGGTGTTGATCGGGTCGCCGGGACGCATTTTCTTGTAGATTTCCTTGAGGGCGTCTTCCTCGTTGCGCGCCTTGTCGCTGCGCAAGCTGGCGAAAAGATAGGCGTCGCCGTTGGGGATCTCGGCAAGTTCGAGTTCCTTGACGCCGTTTTCCTTCAAACGGAGCAAGTGCTGCTCGTTGAGTTCGACGAGCTCGTCGACGAGGACGACGTCGTTTTCGTCGGTGATGTCGTCGATGGTGTAGTAACCGGTCAATTCATCCTTTTTCTTGAGGAGCTCCGCGACCTTGAATTTCTTGACGCCGTAAATCGCGTCGACGATGTCGCGGTTGGTCGGATAGCCGATTGCCCGCAGGAAGGTCGTGATGATGAACTTCCGGCGACGGCGGCGGCGGTCGAGGTAGATCTGGATCTGGTCGTTGGCGTCGAACTGGACGTCGAGCCAGCTGCCACGATCGGGAATGACCCGGTAGCTGTAAAGGATGCGGCCCGACGTGTGACGGTTCTTTTCGAAGCAGATGCCGGGACTGCGGTGCAACTGACTGATGATGACGCGTTCAGCGCCGTTGATGATGAACGTGCCCGCCTCGGTCATCAGCGGAATGTCGCCCATGTAGACCTCTTCGCGGGTCTCGGTGCCGTTGGCGCGGAGCAGGAACTCCACGTAGAGCGGGGCCTGATAAACTTTGCCGTCCTTGATGCACTCGACCACGCTGTCGCGCACATTGTCGTCGATACGGTAGTTGAGGAACTCCAGCGACATCTGTTTGTCGAAACTCTCAATCGGAAAGAGTTCCATAAACACTTCCTGCAACCCCTGCCGCTTGCGTTGCTCCGCGGGAACGTCCATCTGGAGGAAGTTCGAGTAGGAGTCGAGTTGCAGCCCAATCAGATCCGGGATCGCCAGAACGTCTTGGAGCTTACCGAAATTTCTTCGTTTTGCCATTGCCATTTCCTTTGGTTATAGCCACAGAAAAAATAAATTCAAAATATTTTCAAAAAAATCCGCCGAAACGGACTTATTTCCAGCAAAAATCATCCCCGTTTAGACGAAGCAACCGATCCCCCGCAGAAAAGCTCGTGCGGAGCATCGGATGTGCCTATTCTTCCGCGGTAAAAAACCACGCCGCGGAAAAAGAGAACCGGAGTTTCCCTTTTGTGCTGAATCTCACCGGCAAAAAACCACACCGGCAAAATTCGAAAGATCCATAAGATTTTCCCGATTTTTACGTCCCCGGAAACGGGACGCTTTCAGAAACGAAATCACGGCAAAGGGGGTTTTACCCCCCTCGCCGTAACGTTTGACGTAAAAATCAAACTACTTGAGTTCGACTTCGGCACCAGCCTTGACGAGCTGTTCCTTGATCTTCTCGGCTTCGTCCTTGGCAACGCCTTCCTTGAGGGCCTTGGGCGCGCCTTCGACGAGGTCTTTCGCCTCTTTCAGGCCGAGACCGGTGATCGCGCGGACTTCCTTGATGACGGCGATTTTGTTTTCGCCGGCACTCTTCAGCATGACCGTGAAATCACTCTTTTCTTCAGCGGCGGCAGGAGCCGCAGCGCCGGCGGCCGGAGCGGCGGCAACCGCCACAGGGGCGGCAGCGCTCACACCGAGACGCTCTTCCAGGGTCTTGACCAACTGGGAAAGTTCCAGAACGGTCAGGTTCTCAACGTAAGAGACAAACTCTTCCATCTTTTTTTCGTCAGCCATTTTTATTACTCCTTGGTTGGATTGGACTATTGTTATTGTTGCTCAACTTTATTTTTATACGCGTTGATCACGTTGACGATGCTCGACGCTTTCGCATTGAGTACGGTCACCAGGTTGCGCGCCGGAGCCGAGAGGACTCCGAGCAGCATCGCCTGCAGCACCGGCTTGGCGGGCAGATCAGCGAGCGCGGCGACTTCGGCACTCTTGAGGATGGCGCCGTCGAGGTAGCCGCCCTTGGCCTGCACTTTGTCGCTTTTCTTGCCGAATTCCTTGAGGACCTTGGCAACGGCGCTGCAATCGCCTTTGCCGAAGACCATCGCGGTACCGCCCTTGAGGTCGAGCGCATCGATGCCCTCGATTTTCAATTCGGCGGCAGCTTTCTTGATCAGGGAGTTCTTGAGCACGTGGCAGGTGGCGCCTTGGGCGGCCAGCTGATTGCGCAACTCAGAGAAATCTTTGACCTGAATGCCGATGTAAGAGATGAAATAGCAGTAGTCTGCTTCCGAAATCATCTGACCGATCGAGCGGACCAAAAAAGTTTGTTCACTTCTCATTTTTCCGCCCTCGTCAATTCTTTGACGTTGATCTTGATTCCGGGAGTCATCGTCGCCGAAATCGTGCAACTCAAAATGTAGGCACCTTTCGCGGAAGCGGGTTTCGCCTTGTTGACGGCGTCCGCGATCGCGACAAAGTTTTCCTTGAGCGCATCGGCTTCAAACGAGATTTTCCCGAACGGCACGTGGACACAGGCGCCGCGATCCGCGCGGAATTCCGCACGGCCGCCTTTGGCTTCCTTGACCGCCTGACCGACCGCATCGGTCACCGTACCGGTCTTGGGGTTCGGCATCAAACCGCGGGGACCGAGCTGACGGCCCAGCGGACGCACCATTTTCATCGCCGCGGGGGTGGAGATCAGGATATCGAAATCGAGGAAACCGTCCTTGATTTTCTGAACGAGATCTTCCAGACCGACGACGTCGGCGCCGGCCGCCTTGGCCTCTTCGGCCTGCGCACCTTCGCAAACGACCGCAACGCGCACCGTTTTGCCGGTGCCGCGCGGCAGCGCGATGGCGCCGCGAACCGTCTGATCCGACTTGCGGGTATCGACCCCGAGACGGATCGCCATTTCCACCGTCTGGTCGAACTTCACGACCGGCATCGACTTAAGCAACGCCAGCGCTTCGTCCAACGTGTGGAGCTGCAGCGGATTTCCGAGGACTTCCAGCTGCTTCTTGTAGAGCTTGCTTTTACGCATCGACCACCTCAATTCCCATGCTGCGCGCGGTACCTTCGATGATGCGCATCGCCGCTTCTTCGCTCCGGGCGTTGATGTCTTCCTTTTTCGTCTGCACGATCTCGCGGATCTGAGCACGCGTGATCTTGCCCGCCTTTTCGCTGCCGGGCTTCTTGGCGCCGGAAGCAAGGCCCGCCGCCTTCTTGATCAGGACGGCAGCCGGGGGCGATTTGCAGATGAACGTGAACGAACGATCCTGATAGACCGTGATCACGACAGGAATAACCGTGCCGCTCTGAGCTTGAGTGGCGGCATTGAACTCCTTACAGAACGCCATAATGTTGCAGCCGGCCGCGCCGAGCGCGGGACCGATCGGCGGCGCGGGGTTTGCCGCACCGGCGGGAATCTGCAATCTGATGAGGCCTGTAATTTTCTTTGCCATAGATTGACTTCCTTTTTTACACTTGTCTCAGACGTGGTCTGAACCGGCAGGAATTCCGCCGCGTCATGAGAACACCCTTTTTTTTAAAGTCCGGAGCAGATCAGTTGACCCGCTCCACCTGCCAGGACTCCAATTCCAATGAAGTGGATCGACCGAAAATCGAAACCATCACTTTCAACAAACCGCGTTCGCCGTCGACCTCGGTCACCGTACCCTCGAAGCCCTCGAAAGGCCCGTTGGTAATGCGGACGACTTCGCCGACATCGAATTTCGCCATCGCGATCGGCGCGCTGGCGGCATCCTCCTCGGTACCGAGGATGTCTTTGGCTTCCTGCTCGGTCAGCGGGACCGGGCGGTTGGCGTTGCCGACAAACCCGAGCACGCCTTGCACGCCGCGCACGAGAAACCACGCCTTTTCATTGATCTCGCCGAGTTCATCGTAGAGATCCATCCGGACGAGAAGATAGCCCGGGAAAACTTTCTGATTCTTGACTTTCGCCTGACGCTGACGGACTTCGACCACTTTGTGCGTAGGCACGCAGACTTCGTAGACGCCCGCCTGGTCATTCAGGCAGATCTGCCGCTTGATCGACTCGCAGACCTTTTTCTCATGACCGGAAAGCGTGTGCAACACGAACCACTGGCCGCGGTTGTCCTCGACCGGGAGCTGCTGCTCTTCAACGTTCTTTGCCGTTTCTTCGCTCATGATTCAGATATCCGTTGGTTAAAAATTGCCCGTGGTCACAAAGCGGATCGCGTGGATCGCAACCTTGTCGACGCCGGCGACAAAACAGGCGAGGAGCAACATCACGACGACCACCAGGATCGTCGATTCCAACAATTCCCGGTGATTCGGCCAAGTACAACGCTTCATTTCCGCCACGGTGTCGACCGTGAAACGGCGGATCTTGCCGATCAGAGATTCGCGATGTTTTTCCATACCCTTATTCCGTTTAAGACGGTTGCCCGTCGATTTCGCTTAAAACTGGCAGGAGAGCTGAGGCTCGAACTCAGGACCTGCGGTTTTGGAGACCGCCGCTCTAGCCAACTGAGCTACTCTCCTGCATCAAAAAACTGATGAGAAGCCCTGCGCCTTACAGAGAAACGATTAGCGCGTTTCTTTGTGCAACGTGTGCTTGTGCTCGAATTTGCAATACTTCATCTTTTCCAAACGCTCGGGAGTATTGCGCTTTTCTTTCTTGGTCGTGTAGTTGCGGCGTTTGCACTCCGTACACTCCAGAATGACCAATTCGCGTGCCATAATTACTTGTTTCTATACTTGATGTTTATTACGCGTAATCCCGAACCGGGTTTTAACGCCCGGTTCGGGATGAATTCACTGTCGCGAAACCGCCGAATTACTCGATGATTTCGGAAACACGACCGGAAGCAACGGTGCGGCCGCCTTCGCGGATAGCGAAACGGAGACCTTTTTCCATCGCGACCGGGGCGATCAGCTCGACCGAGATCGAGGTGTTATCGCCGGGCATCACCATTTCGACGCCATCCGCCAGCGTGATCGAACCGGTCACGTCGGTCGTACGGAAGTAGAACTGGGGACGATAGTTGTTGAAGAACGGGGTGTGACGGCCGCCTTCTTCCTTGCTCAGGACGTAGATTTCGCCCTTGAACTTGGCGTGCGGGGTCACGCTGCCCGGCTTCGCGAGAACCTGGCCACGAACCACGTCCTCTTTCTTGGTGCCGCGGAGCAAGCAACCGATGTTATCGCCAGCCTGACCGAAGTCGAGGAGCTTGCGGAACATTTCAACGCCGGTGATCGTCGTCTTGGTCGTCGGTTTGATACCGATGATTTCGACTTCGTCGCCGATCTTGACCTGACCGCGCTCGACACGGCCCGTGACCACGGTGCCGCGGCCTTCAATCGAGAAGACGTCTTCGATCGGCATCAGGAAGGGCATATCAACGTCGCGCTTCGGTTCAGGAATGAAGCTGTCGACCGCATCCATCAGGTCGAGAATGCACTTGCAAGCCGGATTCTCGGGATCGCCTTCGCATTCGTTGACCTTGAGCGCCGAACCCTTGATAATCGGGGTGTCGTCGCCGGGGAAGTCGTACTTGTTAAGCAGATCGCGGATTTCCATTTCGACGAGGTCGATCAATTCGGGATCGTCAACCTGGTCGATCTTGTTCATGAAAACGACGATCGCGGGCACGCCGACCTGACGGGCCAGCAGCACGTGCTCATAGGTCTGCGCCATCGGGCCGTCGGTCGCGGCGATCACGAGGATCGCACCGTCCATCTGCGCGGCGCCGGTGATCATGTTCTTGACGTAGTCGGCGTGTCCGGGGCAGTCGACGTGCGCGTAGTGACGGTTCTCCGTCTGATACTCAACGTGAGAGGTATTGATCGTGATACCACGAGCCTTTTCCTCCGGGGCGTTGTCGATTTCGTCGTACTTGCGGATTTCGCCGCCGAACTTCTTGTTCAGAACCATCGTGATTGCAGCGGTCAACGTGGTCTTGCCGTGGTCGACGTGACCAATCGTACCGATGTTGACATGCGGCTTGGTTCTCTCGAATTTCTCTTTAGCCATTTTTTTCCTCCGTTTGGTTTGCGATTGACTCGCCGACTAACTTTATATCTGGAGCCTACATCCGGATTCGAACCGGAGACCTCATCCTTACCAAGGATGTGCTCTACCGACTGAGCTATGTAGGCATTTGCCAAAAAAATGGTACTCGGGGGGGGACTTGAACCCCCAAGGATCGCTCCATATGGACCTCAACCATACGCGTCTGCCAGTTCCGCCACCCGAGCACTTGACATATCAAATCCGTGCACTTTTCTGCGCGAGATGCATTTAATATAGCTCTTATTTTTCGTTTTGCAAATGATTTTTATCAGATTTCGTCAAAAAATAGCGTTTTTCTATCGATTTCAGACGCAGAGGCAAGTTCGTATGCCGCGGTTCGACGCGGATGTTGTGCACGGCGAGATTGAGCGCGCGGCGCGAACCGACGAGGATCAGCAGCTTACGCGCACGCGTCATTGCTGTATAGAGCAGTTGCCGTTGCAGCATCATATAATGCGAGGTGAGCAACAACATCACGACGCACGGAAATTCGCACCCCTGCGACTTGTGGACCGTCACCGCGTAGGCGCGAACGATCTGCCCCGCCTCGTCGAAACCGTACTCGACGGTGCGATCGTCCTCAAAGGTGACGAAAAAGCGTTTTTTCGAATTGTGGATCTCGCTCAAGATGCCGATGTCGCCGTTGAAAACGTTCTTGTCGTAGTTGTTGGTGATCTGCATCACCTTGTCGCCGCGCCGGAAGTTGCGCTCGCCGCGCTGAAATCCCGGGGTCATCTCGCCGCCGTTGAGCACGCCGCCGAGATATTCGTTGAGCGCGACAGTGCCGCACTCGGTGCGGTTCATCGGGGTCAGCACCTGAATTTCGCGCATCGGGTCGAAGCCGAAGCGCGCCGGAATGCGTTCGGCGACGAGCTTGCCGACGAGCGCGCGCGCCGAGACGGGGTCGTCCTGTTCGATCCAGTAAAAATCGTGCAAGCCGCTCTTGGCGCTCAGATCCGGCACGGTGCCCTCGTTGACCAGATGGCTGTTGACGACGATCTCGCTCCCCGCGCCCTGCCGGAAAATGCGGGTCAATTTCGTCACGGCAAAGAGCGGCGAACCGATGAAATCGTGCAGCAGCCGCCCCGGGCCGACCGAGGGGAGCTGATCGGCGTCGCCGACGAGGACGAGCGACGTGCCCGGCCGCAACGCCGAAAAGAGCGCGACGCCGAGCGGCAGATCGAGCATCGACACCTCGTCGACGATCAGCAGGTCGCAGTCGAGCGGCTCGGAAGCGCAAAAGTGGAATTTTCCGGAAAAGGGTTCATATTGCAACAACCGGTGCAACGTCGTCGCTTCCTGCTGCGTTGCTTCGGCGAGACGCTTGGCGGCGCGCCCGGTCGGCGCGGCAAGCCGAATCCTCAAATGAGCGGCGCGGGCACGCGCGACGATCTCGCCGACGACGGTCGTCTTGCCGACGCCGGGGCCGCCGGTGATGATCGAAAGCGGCGATTTCGCAACTGTTTCGACCGCCTGCAACTGCTCCGGAGCGAGGCGGAGCGTCGTGCACGATGCCTGTTTCAAACGCCTGGTCGCAAAATCCTTTGCCGTTGCGAGCGCGCCGATCAATTCCGGCAGTTCGACTTCGGCGCGGTAGAGATTCCGGGGATAGATCAAGCCGAGATCGCGGCGCAACGCCCCCGAAGCGAGCGCCGCTTCGACGCCGCGCGCCGCCGCTTCGCGGGGCACGCGCCCCACTTCGGCAATGCGGTCGGTCAATTCATCTTCACCCGCGCCGACGTGACCGCTTGCGGTATAATTGCCCATCACGTAGAGCGCGGCGGCGCAGAGCCGCTTTTCGGATTCGGGTTCGATGCCGAGCTTTTGCGCGAGCACGTCGGCGCGGGTGAAGCCGATGCCGTCGACTTCCGCCGCCAATTTGTAGGGATCGGCGCGCACGATCTCGGGCGCCTCGGCCCCGTAGCGCTTGAAGAGCCGGTCGCAACCGGCAACGGAAACGCCGAGTCCCTGCAAAAAGATCATCCCGTCGCGCCGCGCGGAACTTTCGCGCCAGACGTTGGCGATCTCGGCGGCTTTTTTCTTGCCGATGCCGGGAACCTCGCTCAATCTTTCCATATGGTGGTCGAGCACGTCGAGCGTGTCGCCCTGAAAGAAGTCGACAATCTTTTCGGCGTAGACCTTGCCGATGCCGCGCACGCTCGAAGCGAGGTAGTGACGCACGCCGTCGAGCGTGCCGGGCAGCGTGATTACGCCGCCCGTCGCCTTGAATTCGCGGCCGAAGTCGCGGTGAGACTCGAAATTGCCGTTGAATTTGCCCCACTGCCCGGGGTAAAGCGCCCCGAAATTGCCGCAGACGGTGACCCGTTCGCCGCGCAGGGTGCGGACGACCAGAACTTTGAACCCGGTTTCCGGGCTCTCGTAGCGGACGCCGAGGATCTCGCCCTCGAGCGTTTCAGATGGCGCACGCTGCTCCACGGAAACGGGATCTCTCTTATTTCATCAACAAACTCATCACCGCTTTGTGCGCGTGCAGACGGTTTTCCGCCTCGTCGAAAACGATCGAACGCTTGGGATCGTCCATGATGCCGGCGGAAACCTCCTCGCCGCGGTGCGCGGGCAGACAGTGGAGGAATTTCGCATCCTTGTGCGCGACGGCAAAGAGCTTTTCGTTGACCTGATAGGGCTGAAAGATCTTCATCCGGCGCGCGCGCTCTTCCTCAAAGCCCATGCTGACCCAAACGTCGGTGTAGAAGTAGTCGACGTCCTTCGCCGCCTTGACGGGATCGGGTTCCCACGAAACGTTGGGGGCGTTTTCCATCACGTCGGCGCGCGGAGCTTCCTCCTCGGGCGCGGAGATCACGAGCTCCATGCCGGTCAGACGCGCGGCGAGGATCATCGAATTCGCCATATTGCTGCGGCCGTCGCCGTAAAAGGCGAGCTTGATCGACGAATCGCAGCGGCCGCTGTGCTCGCGGATCGTCAACATATCGGCGAGCAACTGACAGGGATGGTATTCGTCGGTCAGCGCGTTGATGACGGGGATCGACGCACAGCGCGCCAATTCTTCAACGTCTTTATGCGCAAACGTGCGGATGACGATACCGTGCAGAAACCGGCTCAAAACGTGCGCCGTGTCGGGCACGGTCTCGCCGCGCCCCATCTGCATCTTGGACTGGTCGAGGTAAAGCGGAAATCCGCCGAGTTCGTGGACGCCCACCTCAAAGGAGACGCGGGTACGGGTCGAACTTTTGGCGAAAATGAGGCCGATGCTCTTGCCGAGCAACGGTTTTTCAGTCGACGTCTTGCGGTCGCGTTTGAGTTTCGCGGCGAGATCGAGAATGACTTCCAAATCTTCGCGGGTGATGTCGCGTAATGTGAGCAGATCTTTTTTCATGTTACTTTTCCTCTAAAGAAGCCGCAAATTCCTGCAAGCCGGCGGCGATGCACCGGAGCGCCTTTTCCACGTCGGCGCGGGTGATGACCAGAGGCGGCACCAGCCGCAACACGGTTTCCCCGGCAGTCAATGTGACCAATTGGTGTTTCAAAAGAATGCTCTGCAACGCCCCGGCGGGACGATCGAGCACGACGCCGATCATCAGCCCCTTGCCGCGGACGCCGCGGACAAAGGAATAGTTTTTGGTGATTTCGGCAAGTTTTTCCATCAGAAACGCGCCCTGTTCGCGGCAGTTTTCCAAAACGCCGTCCTCGTCGAACGCCGTCTGCACGGCAAGCGCGGCGGCGGAAGCCAGCGGCGTGCCGCCGAACGTGCTCGCATGCGTGCCGACCGTCAGCACATCGGCAAATTTCTCGCGGACGATGAAACCGCCCATCGGAACTCCGTTGGCGATCGCTTTCGCCATCGAAAAGGCGTCGGGCACGACGCCGAAACTCTGAAACGCAAACCGCGTGCCGAGCCGACCCATGCCGCACTGCACTTCGTCGCAGAGCATCAAAATGTCTTTTTCATCGCAGAGCGCGCGCACCTTTTTGAGGTATTCGGGATCGGCGGGCAAAACGCCCCCCTCGCCCTGCACCATTTCGAGCATCACCGCACAGACGTCGGGCGTGATCGCCTTTTCCAGCGCGGCAAAATCATTGAAAGGCACCTGCTTGAAGCCGGGGACTTCCGGCTCGAAGCCCTTGCGGTACTTGGCGCGCCCGGTCGCCGCGAGCGTCGCAAGAGTTCTGCCGTGAAAGGAATCTTCCATCGAAATGATCGTGTTGCGGTTCGTGGCATTGCCGTATTTGCGTGCGAGCTTGATCATACCCTCGTTCGCCTCGGCGCCCGAGTTGCAGAAAAAGACTTTTCCGGCGAAACCGGTCTCTTTCACGAGTTTTTCCGCGAGGCGCGGCATCACCGAATTGTAGTACAAATTGGAGGTGTGGACAAGCGTCTGCGCCTGTTCGACGATCGCCTTGGTGACGCGCTCGTTGCAGTGACCCAGATTGCAGACGGCGATGCCCGCCGCGAAATCGAGATATTCGACGCCCTCGTCATCCCAGAGATGCGCCCCTTTGCCGCGCACAAAAAGCTGTTTCGGCGCATAGGTGGGCAACACATATTTCTGATAACGCTCAAGCGTTTCCGACAAGATCGCACTCATAATTGATTCTCCTTATTTTCAGCGGAGTCCGACCGCTTCACGCACTTTGCTCAACAACACATCTGCCGCAGCGCGGGCTTTTTCCGCGTTGCGGCTCAACAATTTCATCATGCCGGGAATGTCGGCGGCAAGCTCGGCGCGGCGGCGGCGCATCGGCTCGAAGCAAGTCCAGATTTTCTCAAAAAGCGCGAGCTTGGCGTGACCGTAACCGTAATTGCCGCCGAGGTAGTTTTCGCGCATTTTCTGCACCTCCTCGGGCGTGGCAAAAAGCTTGTAGATCGCAAAGACGTTGCAAGCGTCGGGATCCTTTTTTTCCTCAAGTCCCTTGCAGTCGGTGACGATGTTCATCACCGCCTTTTTGATTTCCTTTTCCGTGCCGAAAATCGGAATGACGTTGCCGTAGCTTTTGGACATTTTCTGACCGTCGGTGCCGGGCACGATCGCGACCTCTTCGGGGATGTACGCCTCGGGGATCGTCAGAATGTCGCCGTATTCGTTGTTGAATTTGATCGCGAGATCGCGGGTGATCTCAAGATGCTGTTTCTGATCCTTGCCGACGGGGACGAGGTTGGACTGATAAAGCAGAATGTCCGCCGCCATCAGGACGGGATAAGTAAAAAGACCGACGTTTGCCGAAAACCCCTTGGCAAGCTTGTCCTTGTAACTGTGGGCGCGCTCAAGCAACCCCATCGGGGCGATCGTACCCAAGATCCACGCGAGTTCGCACACTTCGGGCACTTCGCTCTGACGGAAAAAGACGGTCTTGTCGAGGTCGACGCCGCACGAAATGAAATCGAGCGCCAGATTGACGACGTTTTGCCGCAACGCCTTGGGATCCGGCGAAACCGTCAACGCGTGATAATCGGCGATGAAAAGAAAACTTTCCCCCTTGCTCTGCAGATCGCAGACCTGGCGCATCGCACCGAAATAATTGCCCAAATGAGGAGTGCCCGAAGGCTGAATACCCGTCAAAATCCGCATATTTTATAAATCCTTTGTGATGAAACAACAATTGAAAATATAATATAATGCGCTTTTATAAAAGTTGCAAGAAAAAATTGCGGAGGGGGGAAAGGCAAATGGGGGGCTCGCGGCGGCGCCGCGAAATGGGCGTCTTTGTCGGACTTGTCAGACTAAACCAACGGGGCATACGCGGATGGTGGTCTCACGGCAATGCCTGTCACGCTTGCGGAA
>DCFZ01000033.1:15760-31875 GCA_002314455.1 Lentisphaeria bacterium UBA1791
CGAGAGGGCTCACGCCGCCCCTCTCGCGCACACCCCAGGCGCCCGCTTGCGCGGGATTTTTAAGGTGCTGCGCACCATTATTTATATTTTCAGCGCTCTTGCGGGAGCTGTGGTTGATGCGGTCAATTCGAGATGATCGAGTAAAATCTCTGCATCACGGAACTTTGTCAATTGAGATGCTTGCGCGCGGGCGGAAGCGGGGAAACCTCTGCCGCGCAAGTAATCGTGAACGATTTTGCGGGCTAATTTCATGGCGTCGACTTCGCCATAGAGGGAGATCATTTCCTGCAGATGGGTTATAACGACATTTTTCCATTCCGAAAAAGTCGGAGCTTCGCCGCCGGAAATCAAGCGGAAAAGCCATGGATTGCCCATTGCGCCTTGGGCGAGCATCAATCGGGAACAATGGGTTTTCTGTTGCATTTCGCGTGCGGAATCGACGGTATGGATTCCGCCGTTGGCGATGACGGGTACATGGACATTTTCGGCGATTGCGCGGATGACGTCAAAGGCAACATTTCCGGTATAAAAGGCGTCGCGGGTTCTGCCGTGGACGGTGAGGGTGCATGCGCCTGCGTTGACGAGGCGTTGTGCGAGTTCGATGCTTGGGGCGGGGTCGTCGGCATCGAGGATGCGGAATTTCGCGGAAACGGGGAAGCGGCTGACGCGACTGATCGCATCGAGGGCGAGTTGTGCGAGTTCCGCGTTGCGTCCGAGAGCGGCGCCGGCGCCTTTTTTGACGACTTTGGGAACGGGGCAGCCGAGGTTAAGGTCGAGTACGTCAAAGTTGAAATCGTTGAGAAAAAGCGCTGATTTTTTCAGCCATTCGACGTTGGCGCCGACGAGTTGGACGCCGAGGAACTCCTCATCGTCGCCGCGGACGAGAAATTGTTTTGCCCGTTCCGGGCTGTAAACGATGCTTGCCGCGTCGACCATTTCGGTAAAGGCGTAGCGGCAACCGCAACGGCGTGCACTGCGCCGATAGGCGAGATCGGTGAAACCCGACAACGGGGCGAGGACAAGCGCATTTTCGGGATAAAGCATCGTTGCGTTACCGGCGGTCGATCGCGGCGGCTTCGAGCCGCATGAAAAGTTCGTTGCCCCAGACGACGACGAGGGCGATCGTGAGCAATGCGTTGCCCCAAGCCAGCGCGATGTAGCTCCACGGGATCGTGTGCTTCATCGCGACAGCGTCGGCGAGCCAGAATATCTGCCAGTCGGGGAAGACGGCGTACGCGACGCGCAAAAGCGCATCGAGCGCGGCGATCCCGGTCTGCCGCACGAAGAAAAACTGCGAAAGAGTTCCGACGAGAAAGATGCCGAGCATAATCGCGAGCGTCGGCACGAAATCGAAGTAAAACGCGATCGTCGCGGCGATCGTCGCCAATACCGTAATCGCGCCGAGCAACGCGAGCAATGCCTTGATCGCTTCCGCCGGCGCAAAGGGGAGTTTTTCCGTCGTCAGCAATTGGATCAGACACCAACTGACGACCAGAACGATCGTCGCATAACTTGTCCATTCCGAAAAGGAACTGCCGCGCAAAAAGTTCATCGCCATGCCGACAACCGCCGCGACGACGAGCAGCGCAAGCGGGATGATAATCAACATCATGTCGTAGTGAAACGCATCGGTCGCCGCCGTCAATGCGCTCAACGTGGCGCAACTGGTCGTGATGCCGAAAAAGAGCGCAAACAAGACGACGCCGGCGAGTTTTCCGGCGAAGTAGGTAAAATGGCCGACCGGCTTGGCAAGGATCAGCAAGACCGAACCGTTGCGCAATTCGCGGCAAATGGTGTTGCCCGCCGCGAAACTCGCACTTAAAAAGGCGCCGAGCCAAATGGTTGCCAGCGTGCCGTCGGTGACGAATTTCTGTTCTTCGTAAAAGACGAAACTCGCGCCTGCCGGATAAAGCGCGATGATGCCGAGCACCGCAAAGAGCGTTAAAAACGAAACCGGCTCACGGAGCGATTCCTGAAACGTGTTGCGCGCGATTCTGAACCAGTTGCCCATCGTGAGCCGACCATCCGGAAGGATCGGGAAATGTTACTTCCCGGCGGGGATTTCCGCCGGAGCGTCCATCGACGCCGGCACCGCCGCGGGGATCTCAGCCGCAGGAACTTCCGCCGCGGGAGCTTCCGCCGCAGGAGCATCCATATTCATCGGTTCGATCGGGGTTTCCGGCGTTGCCGGACGGCTGATCGGGCGGTAGATGCCGCCGGCTTCCAGCATTTCCTGCTGCAGACGACGGAAATCCTTGCCGAGATTGCTCAAGTTGAGCAAATAGGTCAATTCTTCGGCGACGCGGCCCCAGCTTCTGCCCTCGATGCGGATGACGGGGATCGTCTTGTCGAGGTTGTCAACATAGTGCTTGGGCACAAAGGTTTCGCTGCCGAGCACGATGATGCGGCGGGGCGCCAGCCAGCGGACGAATTCGTTGAGGCGGTCTTCCGGGATCAGCATCGCGCCGTTTTTCTTAGAGGGGCAGAAAATGATGCGGTTGTCGCCGGATTCCGGCGCCGGCAAAAGCAAGTAGGGCTGACGCGATTCATTCTGGATCAGATCAGCGAGCAGACGGGGACTCTTGTAGTTGGCGGTGATGACCAGCGTCACCGGTTTGCGGCGCGGGCCGAGCGTAGTCCACGAAAAAGCGGACGCGCCAAAGGCGATCGCCGCGACGAAAAGAACAGCCAAAAACTTTTTCGACATCGATGAATCCTCCCATTCGATTGATCTTCAGACAAATGTATCCGTTTTAAATATAAATGCAAAAGCTGTGATAAGCAAATGTTTTTTACTTTTTCTTCACAAAAATATGTGATTTTGCCGCCTCGTTAACGCAAGCTCAGATCCGCCGCGATGTTGACCGCTTCGTCCAACACGGGGTCGGGGAGCTTTTTATCCTTGTCTTCGGGGGTGCTGTCGAGGATGCTTTCCGTACGGTCGGAGAGGGCTTTTTCCTCCAGATATTCCTTGAGTCTGACGTCCTCTTTGAGCGAGATCGTCTTGTGGTCGCGGCGCACGCGGTAAAGTTCGATCTCGCGCAGAAGTTTCTGATATTCCTCGTTGTGCGCGATGCGCTCGGCGCTCCGGCGCGCGAGTTCGGCGATGCGTTGCGGCGTCACCTCTTTGTAATTGGCGCGGCGTACCGCCGGGATCGAATCCCACGGCAAGTGGTAATCGAGGAACATTTCGCCGAGTTCCATTTCTTCGGTCAGGCTCGGCAGCTTGATGTCGGCGGCGATCCCGAGCTGTTGGACCGAACTGCCCGAGGGACGGAAAAACATCGCGTTTTCGCAGGTGAGCGCACCGGCGGGGAAGTTGCGGCCGGAAAAGATCGGGTAGGGCTCGAGCGTTTTCACTTCGAGGATCGTGCCCTTGCCGAACGTGCGGCTGTCGCCGACGATCAGCGCGCGGTTGCAATCCTTGAGCGTCGACGAAAAAATTTCGCTCGCCGAAGCGGAAAGCTTGCTTGTCAGGACCACCAGATGTCCCGTGTAGGTGCAGCCGGCGTCGGGGTCGTTGAGCACCGTGATCTGACGTTCGCGGTCGCGCACCTGAACGACGGGGCCCGTGGTGAAAAAGAGTCCGGCGAGCTTGATCGCTTCCGGCAGACTGCCGCCGCCGTTGCGCCGCAAGTCGATGACGACGGCGTCGACTTTCGCCCGGTTGAATTCGCCCAGAATGCGGTTGACGTCGACGCTGCAGCGCCGGGCGTCGGGATCGTGCCGCTGGTAGGCGTCGTAGTCAAAGTAGAAGCTCGGCAGCGTCAACACGCCGACCTTGCGCGTTTTGCCGTCGATGGTGACGGTGCGGATCTCGCTCTTGGCGGCGCTGTCGACCAGTTGCACCTTGTCGCGGGTGATGGTGATCGTCGTCGGCGTGGCGGATTTGCCGCTTTCGCCGGGCAGAATGGTCAGCGTGACGCGCGTGCCTTCCTCGCCGCGGATGTAGCGCACCGCCTTGCTGATCGGCACGTCGATCAGATCGACGGTCGAACCGTCTTCCTGCGTCACTGCGATGATGCGGTCTTCGACTTTGAGCCTGCCGTCGCGCGCGGCGGGGCCGCCGGGGACGATCGCCACGATCTTGACGAAACCGCCGTCGTTGGTCAGCGTCGCCCCGATGCCGGAAAGCGAAAGTTTCATCTGAATGTCGAAATCTTCTTCCTGGCTCGGCGAATCGTAACCGGAGTGCGGCCCGAAAACGTGGGCGAGCGTGTCAAGGTAAAGCGACAAAATGTCGATGCGTTCGCGCTGGCTCACGTCGTTGTCGATGTCGCGCAGACGGCGAAGCACCCGCTCTTCCGGCGAAACGTCCAATATTTTCGCCTTTTTGGAGGCGGATTTTTCCGCTTCCGGCGCATCCGCGACCGCCTTTTGAATCAAGCGGTAATAGAGCAGATCGTTTTTCAGCTTTTTGCGCCACAACTCCTTCAGTTCGGCCTGATCGGCGGGGAAAGGCTCCTTGGTGCGGTCGGAAATCCACGATTCGTCCACCGTGAAATCAATCGGCGACTTGAGCATTTTTTCCGAAAACTCGCGGCATTCCTTGACCCGCGCGCGGTAGATCTCGTAAACGGCGAAGCCGAATGTGTAGTTGCCCGCTTCCAATTGCTGAAAGAGCTTGTCGCGGTCACCGGCAAATTTCGCCACGTCCTGCTGGGTAAAGAGGACGTGCGAGGGGTCGAGCATCTTGAAGTAGGAGTCAAACAAATTGCGCGATATTTCGACCGGCGAAATGCGACTGCGGTAATGGGTTTCGACCAGCGACTGCAAGGTCACTTTGGCGATGCGGCTCAATTCCTCGTCGCGATAGTTGTAACGCGGCGCCGCCGACAACATGACGCCGCAAAAAGCGAGCAGAAAGAGGAAAAAACGCACGGGACGCATAATCAGAAAAACCCTTTCTATAAAAGTTGGGCAGCCAGCGCCGCGAGGTCGCTGCGTTCGCTCTTGGCGAGCGTGACGTGTCCGAAAAGTGATTGACCTTTCAACCGTTCGACGGTGTAACTTAAGCCGTTGCTCGACGCATCGAGGTAGGGGTTGTCGATCTGATGGGGATCGCCGGTCAGCACCATCTTGGTGTCGTCGCCGCAGCGGCTGATGATGGTCTTGACTTCGTGCGGCGTGAGATTCTGCGCTTCGTCGATGATGACGAACTGGCGCGAGATGCTCCGGCCGCGGATATAGGTGAGCGCTTCGAGTTCCAGCTTGCCGCTGTTGAGCATCGATTCGACCGAGAAGTGCGAACTGCTCTTGGGGCGCGCCTTGTCGTCGCTGCCGATCAGAAATTCGAGATTGTCGAAAATCGGCTGCATCCAGCTGGAAAGTTTCGCCCCCTTGCTCCCCGGCAGAAAACCGATGTCGTTGCCGAGCGGAATGATCGGCCGCGAAACGAGGATGCGTTCATAGCGGTCTTCGCGCAACACCATCTGCAACGCCGCCGCCAAGGCGAGCAGCGTTTTGCCGGTGCCGGCGCCGCCGACGAGCGTCACGAGGCGCACATCCGGATCGAGCAACACGTCGAATGCCATGCGTTGCTCCTTGTTGCGCGGCAAAACGTTCCAGACGCTCTCGCGGAATTGTTCGAGCAGATGCAGTTTGCCGTCATCCCGGAGCCGCGCCATCGCCGATTTCTTGCCGTTGGATTCGCTGTTGAGCAGCAGAAATTCATTGGCGAGCAGACTGAACCCCGTCGCCGGGATCTCGTGGTCGCGGTAAAGCGCATCCAGTTTGCTCTGCGGCACGTCGGCGACTTCAAAGCCGGTGTAAAGCGTATCGCTGTTGACCTTGCCGCGTTCGTAGTCCATCACCGGCAAGCCGAGCGCATCCGCCTTGAGGCGCAAATTGACGTCTTTGCTGATGAAAACCACGTCGTTGCCCTTGGCCTGCAACTCGCAGGCACAGCGCAGGATCCGGTTGTCCGGCGAACCGAGATTGAGTTCGCACCCGAAAACCGCATCCACTTTGCGCCCGATCGTGCTGTCGCCGACGGTCGCGCAGACGACCGAGAGCTTGCCGGTGGCGACCGGCGAAACGTTGCTGAGCGGCACGCCGAGGGCAAGCTGCCCCGGCCCCGCGTCGGCGACCGATTCCCGAAGTTGATCGAGCAGACGGATCACCCGGCGCGCGTTGCGGCCGAGTTCATCGGAATTTTTCTTGAATTTATCAAGTTCCTCGATCACCGCCATCGGGATGACGACGTCGTTTTCCTTGAACGATTCGACGCTTTGCGAACTGTGGAGCAAAACGTTGGTGTCGAGGACAAATGTTTTGACCGCCGGCTTGGCAGGCGCTTTTTTACTGCGCATTGTCAAACTCTTTCGCCGCCTGACGAACCGCCGCATCGCGACTGCAGACGCCGGTGCCGGAAGCCTGGATCGACCGCACCTGGAAGATCAGGTAACTGTAATCGTTATCCTCGGAAACCGAAACGTTGATCAGGCGCGACGCGCCCTTGCTCTTGGCCTCTTTGGTCAAAAGATAGATGATGTTTTCGTTGTTCAGATTGTAGCGGAACGCCGTACAGCAGCCGTCGCCGCGGGTGCTGCCCGAAACGATCGGCAAACCGCAGAAATAGAGCGCGGACATCTTGACGTAAGTCTGGCAGACCGCTTTTTCGGTGCCGTCGCCGAGCGAAACCGCATTGAATTTCTGGGTCGACTCGACCGTCGTGCATCCCGTCATACCGAAAATTGCCGCCACCGCTCCTGCCAAAAGAATTTTTTTCATCGTTTTTTCCTTCAAAAAGAGGGGCGCCGTCGTGGCGCCCCGTCATGGGTTACTTGTTGACCACGATCGAGAACTTCACCGAGTAGTCGGTCTGGAAGCTCTTGCCCGTTTCGTCGACACAGCTGATTCCGAAGTAGAAGAGCTTGCCGTCGCTGTAGCTCAATTCCGTCGTGAACGCATTGTCCTTTTGGACGAATCCGACCGCCTGGCTGTTGCCGTCGAAAAGACTCAACGCGATCTTGCCTTCCTGATAGGCCTGATAGGTCGTCGGGTCGTCGAGCGTGATCTTGAGCTTGCCGCCGTTGTTTTCACAGAGCTGGAGCTTCCAGTAATCGGCGGCGTTGCCGAAGCCGATCCAGTCGCTTTGCGTCGTGCCGGCGGCGTCGATGTGCCACGGATCCGTCTGGTGCTGCTGGGCGTCGGCAAGCGTGCTGTCGGTGTTGCCGGTGTTGCTCTTGGTGAAGAAAACACTCTGCGCCCCGAGCGAGACGGCGTAGTCGCCGCAACCGCCCGCGGCGGCGTTGAGCGCCTCGATGGCGACGTAGTAGGTGCCCTTTTGCAACCAGACTTCCGTCGAGCCGGTCGATGCGTAGACGTCGACGGAGCCGAGTTCGTTGAGGTAGTAAACGCCGTTGGACGATTGCAGTTCGTTGATCGAGAGCTGGGCGCCGAGCGATCCCGCCGTCGTCAAATTGAAGTTCAACTTGGCGGAGCTGTTGATCGTAAAGGAAACGTAATCGACTTCATCGCCGTAGCTCAACCAGTTGAGCGCTTCGCCCTTTTCGCCGGAAACATCGTCCCAGCGCGTCAGCGCCAGGCCCTTGTTGTTGTCGGTCAAGGTGCCGAAAGTGCCGTATTCCGCCGACGCCTTGCCGTTGACGGCGAGATCGCTCCAGTCGTCGCCGTGCTTGGCGCGCGGAAATTCGGTGCCCGTCATCGCGAGCGCGTAGTGCGAATTGTGGCTGGCGTCGCATTCGTTGCAGCTGACCGAGATGAAGTATTCGTTGGCGCTGTCAAGCTGCTGATAGAGCGTGAACGTGCCCTCCTCGACCGTCACCGCGTTGACCAGCGCCAGATTGCCGCCGACATTCTGCCAGATCGCGAGCGTCACGTCGTTTTCGACGCCGGAAATCGTGAACTGGTAACTGCCGCTGTAATTGAGGCCGATCCTGCGGTAGTCGATGGTGTCGCCGAAACCGACCCATTCGCCGGTGACGGAGCTTCCGAGCGTAAGCGGCGCGTAATTCATTGCGGCGAGCGTTGCCGTATCGTCGTCGTTGTGCGCGCCTTCGCTGTAGACCGTGAACGCGGAAAGATTCAGGAGATAGTTGGTGTTTTGCTCACTCGCCGCGTTGACCGCCTCCATCGAGACGTAATAGGTCGCGTTGGCGCTCGAATCAAGCCAGATGTTGCCGATCTTGCCGGTCGCACTGCGACCGATCGCGGGATCGATCGTGATCGACTGGATCTTCTGCAACGTGCCGTTGATTTCCTGATAGAGCGTGAGCGTCGACGCCGCGGTGACGTTGCTCAAGCGCAAGTTGTAGTTGCCGCCGTGCTCGAGGTAGAGCCGACGGTAGTCGATCGAGTCGCTGAAACCGATCCACTCCTGAACCGTCGCATTGGTCATCGAGAGCGCCGCGTAGTTGACGGAGGCGAGCGCCGCCGTGTCGTCCGCGTGGCTCACCTTGGGGCCTTCGTAGGCGTAGTTCAAATTGAGCGACACCATATAGTCGCTGCTTTTCAACTGCGCGTTGCTGGCGGACGTGACGCCGATGTAGTAGACATTCCGATCGTCGAGCGGCGTCTGCATCGTGTTGAAATCGCCCGCCGCGCTCGTCGAGATCGAATTGATGGCGACGAGTTTGCCGTTGACTGCCTGATAGAGCGTCACCGTTGCGGGATCGCCGCTGGATTTCAGATTGATCGAGTAGTTGCCGCTCCCCGAGAGATTGATGCGGCGGTAGTCGACGTCGTCGCCGAAACCGACCCAGTCGACGATCGCGTTGGCGGTCGAGAGCGGCGCGAAGCGCGTTTCGTCGATCTGATACCAGACGTTGTCGCCGGTGTTGTTGTACTGCGCCGTCGAGTAGTTCTGCTTGGTGAAGTTGAGCGAATAGGCGTTGATCGCCGACGCCTGACTCGCGGTGACCTTGACGAAGTATTCGCCGGCGTCGAGCGCGTAGTTGCTCAAGAGCGCCTTTTCCGAACTGACGCTGAAGCTCTTGATCGCCTTTTCCTTGCCGGTGCCGTCGTACTTGTAAAGCGCGATCTTGATCCCCTTCGAGCCGGAAACGCTCATCAGTGAAGCAAGATTCATCGAGAGCGTGCAGGCGACGTCGCAGTTGATGCAGAAGTAGTCCGCCTTGTCCGCCGAACCGATCGTGTTGCTGGCGGTGAACTGCGCCGCCGAATAGGTGATCCACTTGTCGGGAACGTAGAAGTCCTCGTAGTCGGTCTCGGTGTAGACGTTGGCGGTTGACACTTCGCTGTATTCGCTGACGTTGCCGTTGTTGTCCACCGCGCAGACGGCGAACTGATAGGTGTTGTTGCTCAAGCCGGAAACCATTTCGGAGGTCACCGACCCCTTGACCGTGATCATATCCTGCCAGATCGAACTGCCGGCGACCCGCCCCTTGATGATGTAGCTCTGAATGCCCGAAGCGTCGCTCGAGGCATTCCAGCTGACGAGCACGCCCGACGCGAAACTCTGCGCCGTGACGCCGGTGACCTTGGTCGGCGCGATCGTGTCGACCGCGAACTTGCTCACCACGCTCTCGTTGATGATGACTTCGCTCGTCGTCGTCGCCATGCCGCCGGCAAGAGTCTTGACCGTCATCGTGTAGGTGCCGTCGTAGTTGACGTTGCCGAAAATCTGCGTCAGGTCAAAGGTCTTGCTGAACGTGTTGTACGTGTCGTCCGTCGCGACGATGAGGTCGCTGTTGTAATTGACGCTCCACGTGTAGCTGAATGCCGAATTGGACTGATTTTTGAGCGTGATTTCGTATCCCTCAATGCCGAGATCGGTCTTTTCCGTCGCGATCGTGACATAGAGTTTCCCGTCGCTGACCTGCGCCGCCGTGCCGCTGCCCGCGAGCGGCTGATCGAGAAAGGCGACAGCCTTGGCGGGCGCAACGTTGTAGGTGATCGGCGTGCCGTCGGCGTAGTTGAACTTGAACGAGTAAACGCCGCTCGTCGCCGAACTGACAAAGCCGCTGTCGTCCTTGCCGCCCGCGCGGAGCCGCCAGTAGATCGTTTTGCCGGCGGTGCCGCCGGAAACTTCCGCGAGGATCGCGACCGGCCGCGCCGCATCCTGATTGAGCGTCGCGGTGCGGGTGCCGCCCTCGTAGACGACGTCGGCATTTTCCGTATAATAGGTATAGACCGTGCCGGAGAAATCGGCGGTGTCGCTGAAATCCAGCGCGTAATGCACGCCGCGCGCGTTGGAGAACGTGTCTTCCCACGTGAAAGTCGCCGACGCATCCGTCAAATGTTTGACGCAGACGGTGCCGCCGTTGACGATCTGACCGGTTTGCGTGTCAAAGTAGGAATAACTGCCGGGCTGTTCGACGTATTCCTCGGTGTAGGTCGCGACGATTTCGGGCTGTTTGGTGATCTCGCCCCAGTTGCCGTTGAGGGCGATCGCGCCGCAGATGCGCGACTGCGAAAGCGTTTCGCTCGCGTTTTGCGCGAGGTCGTACGCCTGAATCGTCACGTCGTACTCGCCGACCGCGAAGATCTTGTTGCCGAATGTCGTCGTGTAGTGGCTGCTGCCGTTGTCGGTGATGGTCTGCGTGTAGACTGCCACCCCCTTTTGCCACACGGTGACAACGTAATTGTCGATCGCGATGCCGCTCGGCGAAACCGCCTGATTGAAGTCGACTTTGAGCGTGACGTAATTGGCGTCAGCCTTGGTGTAGTTGACGCTGAACGCCTCGTCGTCGAGCGTCGGCGCCGCCGCCGGCGTCGAATAGATCCGCGACGAATTTTTGCTGTAGTCGCTCGCGATGACCGTCACCGTGTAATTGCCCTTGGCAATTCCGCTGAAAGTCAATGCGTAGTTGGTCAGATTGCCCAGACGGTCGCAGGTCTTGGACTGCGAAACGCCGTTCTCGTCGGTCAGCGTCACCCGGTAGTACTTGACGCCGGAACCGAAATCCTCGGCGTACGCCCACGTGACGGTGATGTCGACCTTGCTGGCGTCAACGTTGCGCGCATAGTAAACGCCGACGTTGCTGTCGGTAAAGGTCGGCGCGATCGAATCGCCGTCGAAAACGCGGAATTCCTCGCCCATCACATAGCCGCTCTCGTTGCCGTAGACGTCGACCGCCTTGACGCGCCAGTAAATGTAGCAGCGCGTCGTCAACGAAGTGAGCATCACCGACGTGTCGCTCGTCCACTTGACCGACGTGGCGGCGCCGCTTTCGAGCAACGCCTTGGCCTCGAGATCCGATTTTTTGTCGAGCGATTCAACGTATTCGACGACGTAGTGGTCGACCGTCGTGTTGGTCGCGACGGCGGGATCCCAGTAGACCAGCGCGGCGGCGCCGTTGACGCGCGACGCGTCGCGGCTGTACTGCCCGGAAGCGTCGGCGAAACTCGAACTCATATCCACCGACGGCAATTGCTCGGATTCGGCGCAGGCTTGACCGAGGTAACGGCTCCACTGCGTTTCCTTGGAGTAATAGCCGGCATTCTGCAGATTGATGTCGACGCCGCGGATGCGCCACAGAATGACGTCGCCCGCAAGCACCTGATTGATGGTGAGCTCTTTCTGATTCTTATTCAACCGCGTGACGATGGTGTTGCCGCCGTTGATCGAGTATTCGATCTCGTAGAAGCCCATATTCGCCATCGCGTTCGACCAGTCGCAGTTTTTCCAGTTGATGGTGTAACTGTTGTCGGCAAAATTCCACTTTTCCACGACGAGATCGACGTCGAGCGTCGTCTGCTTGGCGGCGTAGGCGGATTTGTTGACCGTCGCCTGCAACACCGAATGATCGCCGACGGAAACCATTTCCAGCGTCGCCGTCGTGCCGTCGGCAAATGCCACGGTCACAGGCGTATTTACCGCGGGATTGAAATCGGCGACCTTTTCCTCACCGCGCCAGACGAAGGAAACCTTGCGGCTTTCCCACTTGGAGGAAATGTCCTGATCGTATTCAATTAACTTATAGGTGTCGCCGCTCTTGGCGTTGTCGCAGTTGATGCCGATCGCCGTCGTGGACGTCATCGACGCATCGTTGAAGTCCGTCAGATAGACCGCGTGATCCTGCGCTTTGCCGTCGAGCTGGAAAGCGAGGTTGAGATTGCCTTCGTTGCCGACAAAGCGGGCTTTTTCCGTCGTCGTGCCCATCGTGCTTTGCGTGCTGATGATCGCCCAGTTGGTCGACGCCGACTTGCCCAGACGGATCTGACCGGTGACCGTACCGCCGGAGATCGTGCCGACCGGAACGGCGACGCCGTCGATGACGATGGTGTCGCGGTCGCCGGAAGCGTAGACCGTGCCGCCCTCGGCGATTACCGAGGCGACTTCCGCAAGTTGCGCCTTGTCGAAAACGGCGTTGGTCGCAACTTCGATGACGTCGTCTTGCGCGAGGTCGATCTCACCGCCGTATTCCGCGGCGAAAACGTAGCTGTCGGTCGAAACGCAGATTGCACCGGAAACGCGGATGTTGGATCCGTTGGTCGAACCCACTTTGAGCGCGTATTTCATGCCGGTGCCGCCGATGAAACCGGAAATGTCGATCGCATCGCCCGCCGCCGTTTCGGAGGAAACGCGGAAGTAGGGCGAAACAAACGCGTTACGCGCGTCGACGCCGATCACCGCGCCGGTGATGCTGCCCGAAAACGCATCCGTGCAGATCGTGCCGCCGACGATCTCGCCGCTCAGCAACTTGCTCCACTGCGCGTTGATGCCGATGTCAAGCAAGTTGCTGTCGCCGGAAGAGATGTTGACGCCGATGCGCCCTTCGTCTTCCAGATAAGGAGTCAGAATACCGTAGGCGACATCCGAAGCGCCGCTGATGCGGCTCTCGGTTTCCGTGCCGCCGGGAACTTTCACCTCGCTCTTGATGGCACTCGCGTCACCGCGCGTCACGATGATGTCGCCGCCGAAATAGGAGGAAACGATCATCCGGTCGGCGGCGTGAATGCCGGCGACCGTCAGCGTATTGCTCTTGACGTCCGCACTCCAGGCGCCAAGTGTGGATCCCGGAGTTTTCCATTTGTCATCGTAGTTCTGGTTGGCGGCGATGACCAGCATGTCGCCGCCCGATACGGCGATCGTACCGGCAAAGGCTTCGATGGCGATCGCGTCGGCATTCAAGCCGGCGACGACGGCCTTGTTGTTGTTAAGCGCGACCGTGCCGCCGATGGTTTCCATCTCCTGCCCGATGCTGATCCTGCCATTCGAGAGCTCGCCGCGGAAAGTCGTCGTGCCGCCCGCCACGTCGAAACGGGCGTTGGTTCCCACGCTGCCGAGCGTGATCGTGTTGGCGTTCAACGCCGCCGTCGTGACCGTATTGCCGGAAACGTACGCCGTCGGCGCATTGTCGGTCAGATCTTCATAGGCGTCGTCCTGACCGTACGCCCAGAGCAGAATGTCGTTGCCCTTGACCGTAAAGGTCGCCGGGTAATCCGCCCAGACGCCCGAGCCGTTGGCGAAACCGATGGTGTCGAAAATCAATTCACTGCCGCGGTCGCGCGAAACTTCAAGCGCGGCGACCGAAAGATGATTGTTGGAAATATCGGGAGTTTCAAAGGGATCAATATCCGCCGATTTGGCCTTGGCGTTTCTGCCGTCAAGCACGACGTCAAGTTTGTTGCCGGAAACGACGACCGAATTGACCCACGCCTTTTTGCTGGTGAAGTCGGTGTTGGAATTGATCGCGTTGATCCGGAAATAGCTTCCGTCAACCTTGTAGTCGGTCACATCCCGGGCGACGAGCTTCGAGTTCTGGACAATGGTCTGGGCGCGGTAGTTGCCGTCGATGGTGATCTTTTCCGCTTGGATCGCGTAAACGCCGGCGGCGACGTCGGCTTCGCGGTGACTGACGTTGGCGGCGGCGCCGCTGGTGATGAATGCACCGACGAGATCAGAGGAAACTTCCAGCTCCTCTTCCGCCCGGACAACGGCGACGGAAACATCGTCCGCCGCATTGTAGGTGTACCACGCGGTGCCGCCGGAAAACTGCGTGTCGTAGGCTTCGATCGCCCCCTGCATCACCAGACGGATGGCGTCGTCGTTGAAGCCGCTGTTGACGTCGACCGTGCGCGCGCCGTTCTGCGCCGTCAAATGGAGAATGCCGTTGCCGGTGAAATAGACGGCTTGCGCACTGCGGGCGACCCGGGGGGAACCGGCGTAGTGGATATTGGAATTGTCCTGGCGGACGGTGTAGTTGCCGCCGATCTCAAGATCGGCGCTATCGCCGGTCAACGCGATCGTATAGGCGTCGAAAAACTGGTAGAAAAACTGCTCGTCCGCCGTTGTTCTCGTGTTGCCGTCGAAAATCACCGCGTTGTTGCCGATGTACTGCGCCGTATCGTTGTAGGCGCTGCCGGCTACGTCAACCGCATTGGCGACCAGCACGATGTCGTATTGCGTAAGGTACGAAACGCCGTCTTGTGTCAACCAAACCGTATATTGCGAATCCGCCATATCAAGCCTCCAAAAAGTTTATTGGACAATTATACTTATACATAAGAATATCACCAAAAGTGCGAAAAGTCAAGCTTTTTCAGCGAAAAAAGTCCGATTTGCACGATTTAAAGAGATGACCGCCCGGGGGGACGGTGCGGCACGACGGTCGGTTATTCGGCTTCCGGCGCCAGCACGCGCCATACGCCGTCGCGATCAATCACCTTGCGGTTCGGGGGCGTGCCGTATTTTTTCAAGTCGCGTTCCGTCGTGAGCAAAATAAACTTTTTACTCCGCAAAACGGATTCCTGACGCAATTCATCCGGGTGATGAAAAACCCGCCCTTTCATGTAGAATTCGGCGGAGTGCGGCGTCCGGCGCATAAAGTAGAACTGCTTTCCCTCGTATTGCGTCGCGATTTTCGCGAAAAAGTGTCCGGCGTTGTCGCGCATTTTCGGCATCGCCCAAGGCGTCGCCAACGTGACCAGCGCAAGGCAGATTGCAACCGCAAAAAGCGTCGCCCCCAACCGCTTCCGGAAACGCGGATCCGCCAATTGTCCGCTGCGGTAAAAACCGTCGGCAACCGCGATCGCCGCGGCAGGGATTGTCGGCAGTAAATAGGTAATCAGCACGCGGCTGGTCAAACTCCAGAAAAGCACATTGCCGATCAACCACAGCAACGCCATGCCGGCCAAGGGATCAGAGAAAACATTCAAGAACTTTTTCCAGCTCTTTTTCGCAATGAAAAATGCACTCGTCCATGCGGGCAGATTACACGCCAACGCATAGACGACCGCCATTCCCCGGAAACTTTCGCGCCCCGCCCCGTAACGATCCCCGTACTCCTTGAAAAGGAAGCGTTTAAAGTTCTCGTTGATAAAAAAGTATTCCAGAAAATCCGGGTTTTTTCTCTGCATCAGAATATACCACGGCGCGGCAATCAGCAGAAAAAGTCCGATCCCGCCGATCCACGCATGGTCTTTAAGGTCACCCCATCTTTTGTTGATCAACGTAAAAAAGAAAATCGGCAACCCCGCCATCACCAGCGCAACCGGCCCCTTGACGATCATGCCCAACCCCATCGCGGCAAAAAAACCAAGACTGTACAGCTTCTTTTGCTTTTTTTGAACTTCCGCAAGAAAAAGCATATAACTGCAGACCGCTCCGCAAATCGTCGCCGCCAACAATAAATCGGTCATGCAAAATCCGGCAAACGCAAGAAAAACCGGCGCAATCACCATCAGCAACACCGCGAACACCGCCGTCGCTTCATCCCGTAGTTTCCGCACCGTGAAAAATACCATCAACAAAATCGCAATCGCACTTGCCATCGCCGGAATACGCAACGCAAATTCGTTGATGCCGAATATCTTACAACAAATCGCCCCCATCTGAAAATAAAGCGGCGGCTTGCCCTCAAATGTCTCCAAAACCCCGTCGTTGACAAACTGCGGCTCCAGAAAATTCCCACTGCGCGCCATATTGGCACAAACACACGCATACCGCGCTTCCGATGGATCGTAAACCGGCAGAAAATAATTGGCAACCAAACGCGCAATCAACAAAAACGCAATCAAGACAAAACTTTTTCGAACTGTCAAAACCATCTTTTCCCCCAAAGTACAGTATAATATATCATCGTTTAAACAAAAAGCAAAGAAACTCCTTTCCGTTGTCGGTACGTTGCGAGGGGCGGCGCAAGCCCTCTCGCAGGACTGACGTTTGATCGCGGTCAGTACGTCAC
>DCFZ01000009.1:0-2599 GCA_002314455.1 Lentisphaeria bacterium UBA1791
GACAAGTCTGACAAGTCCGACAAGTCCGACAAAGACGCCCATTTCGCGGCGCCGCCGCGAGACTCGCGCTTGCTCATATTGTCCGACTCTCCGTTTTAATAGTTTTTCCGGTTGCTTTTTCGTGCGCGTGGTGTATATTAATATAAAAAGAGTTAATTCAGCCATCTGTGGCGGGGGAGGCGTTCTTATGGATACGGCGGCAAAGATCAAGGTCGGCATCATCGGCGTGGGTGCGCTCGGGCACCATCATGCGCGGCTCTACGCGCAAAATCCGCAGGCGGAAGTCGTCGGCGTTTTCGATGTTTCCAGCTCGACTGCCGAAGCTGTCGGCAAGGAATACGGTCTGCCCGTTTTCACCGATTGGCGCGCCCTCGCTGAAAAATGTGATGCGTTAAGTGTCGCCGTGCCCGCGAATTATCACGCGCAAACCGCGTTGCCGCTGCTCGAAATGGGCAAGTACGTCCTCGTCGAAAAACCGATCGCCTCGTCGATCGAAGACGCCAAAAAGATGGTCGAAACCGCCGCGAAGCACAACGTTTTGCTCGGCGTCGGTCACGTCGAGCGTTTCAACCCCGCGATGGATTTCATTCAGAAATACAAGGCGATTCCCCGTTTCATCGAAGCGCACCGGCTGGCGACTTATCCGCCGGCGCGTCCCGGATTGCCCCGCCGCGGCACCGAAGTGAGCGTGATCGTCGATCTGATGATCCACGACATCGACTTGATGTTGACGATGGTCGATTCCGAAGTCGAACATCTCGACGTCGTCGGCATTCCCGTGATGAGTCCCACCGAGGACATCGTCAACGCCCGCATCAAGTTTAAAAACGGCACGGTCGCCCAGTTGACCGCCAGCCGCGTCAGTCAGGAACCGTTGCGCCGTTTCCGCGTTTTTCTCGAAGACTGCTATATTTCGATGGATTACAGCAAGCGTTTCGCGATGGTCATCAAGCGCAACAAGCTCGGCATGGCCCGCAAGGACGTCGTCCTCGATGAGAAAAATGCGCTCGCCGAGGAGTTGGACGATTTCCTCAACGCCGTGCGCCGCACCCGCGAAACCGGCGAACTCGTTCAGCCGCGCGTTTCCGGCGTCGCCGGTCTCAAAGCGCTGGAACTTGCCATCGCCATTGAACAGGAAGCGCGCCGTTACAACGAATCCTATGGCTTCCACAGTGTCAAGTAAAGAATCATTTCTTTGCGGCGGCAAGGTCAACCTTTTTTTGAAGACCGAGCGGCTCAACGCCGACGGATTTCATTCGATCCTGACGCTGTTTCTGCCTTTTGACGACCCCGCCGATCGTCTCGAAATTGATTTCGACGCCGCACCGGGGATTGCGTTGGCGTGTGATGCCCAAAATGTTCCCTGCGATGAGAAAAATCTCGTCTGGCGAGCGGCACAGCGTTATGCCGACGCCGCACAGATTTCGCCGCACTGGTCGATCAAACTTTACAAGGAACTTCCCGTTGCCGCCGGCGTCGGCGGCGGCAGCGCCGATGCGGGCGCAACCCTTGCGATGCTCGAATCTCACTACGCTTTGCTCGGTAAGGAAAAACTCGCCGCGATCGCGCTTTCGCTCGGTTCGGACGTCCCTTTCTTTCTCCAAAATTCCGCCGCGTGGGCGACGGGCCGCGGCGAAATCCTGCACCCGATCAAAAAGTTTCCCTTCCCGCCGCTGGTTCTCGTCAACCCCGGATTTCCCGTCTCCGCCAAATGGGCGTACACCCACCTCGCGCCGGAACGCCGCGCCCCGGCGGAAAAAGAAATCATCAATCGCATTGTCGATGCGTTGACGCAAAAAGATTATTTGCGCGCAGCGGCGTTGCTCCACAACGATCTCGAATACGCGCTCTTTGACAAGTTCCCCGTGTTGAACGTGTTGCGCAGTCAGTTGGAAAAACTCGGCGCGTTGCGCGTCCTCGTTTCCGGCAGCGGCAGCAGCGTTTTCGCGTTGATGCGCGACCACGAAACGGCAGAAAACGTCGCCGCTAAAATGAATCGCCAAGCCGGATTGCGCGCCTGGCACCTCAAGGAGAAAAATCTATGAGACCCGCCCTCTTTCTCGATCGCGACGGCGTCGTCATCGAACAGGTCGCCTATTTGCACGACCCCTCGCAAGTGCGTCTCGAAAAAGGCGTTGCGGAAAATTTGAAACGCCTTCACGACGCCGGATTTGCCGTCGTCGTCATCACCAATCAATCCGGCGTCGCCCGCAAACTCTTTTCCCTTGCCGACGTCGAAAAAATTCATGAAAAAATTCAACAACTCCTCGCCGCCAATAACGAAAAAATCGACGCTTTCTATATCTGTCCACACCATCCGAAATACGACGTCGATTGCAATTGCCGCAAACCCAAACCGGGATTGATCTTACAAGCGGTACGCGAACTCGACCTTGATCTTAAACATTCCGTAATGTGCGGCGACAAAATCTCCGACGTCCAATGCGGCATCAATGCCGGTTGCGCCAAAAGTTTATTGATCCGCACCGGTTATGGCCGCGAAGAGGAAAATGCCGCCCGTCAGGCAGGTATGGACGTTTGCGAAGATTTTACTGCCCTCACCAACATCGTCCTAAATAAATAACGGTGCGCAGCACCT
>DCFZ01000009.1:2802-11524 GCA_002314455.1 Lentisphaeria bacterium UBA1791
GGCTCGTCTATATTGTTACCGCCCGCAAAACGAATGTCCCACGCGGGGCTCTGCTCCGCTTGGCGGTTCGACGCTCCGGTAAAAACCATAAAAACGGACGCCGCGAAGCGACCGTTTCGCGCGCTTTGTTTTGTAATACTTGCAAAACGCGCCGCACCTTGGTATATTATGCCCATGCAAACCTATCGTCAACTTGCTTTGGAAATCGGCGCGGCGCTCGCGCAGAAACAATTCGCTTCGCCGGAAGCCGAGGCGCGCATCATCGCGGAAAGTGTCGGCGGCGGCCGCTTTTTTGATCTCGCATTGCGGGAAGTTCCCGCTGCGGCGGCGGAAAAAGCGGCGCAGATCCTCGCGCGGCGGCTGAAACAGGAGCCCTTACAATATATTACAGGGTGTGCGCCGTTTCGCGAACTTGAGCTTATTGTCACGCCCGATGTGCTCATCCCGCGCCCCGAAACGGAATTGCTCGTCGATTTCTGCATCGGGCATTTGCCTCCCAACGGCACTTTGCTCGACCTCGGCACCGGCAGCGGCGCGATCGCCCTCAGCGTCGCCTTTGAGCGATGCGACAGCCGCGTGACGGCGGTCGACATTTCAAATGCCGCCCTTGCCGTCGCAAGAAAAAATGCGCAGAAATACCAGTTGACGTCGCGCGTCGAATGGCTGAATTCAGACCTCTTTGCCGCCGTGCAGAACCGCCGTTTCGACGTCGTCGCCGCCAATTTGCCGTATGTAACGCTCGACGAATATTCAACGCTCGAAAGAGAAGTCCGCGACTTTGAGCCGCAACTTGCCCTGACGTCGGGAAGCGACGGCTTACAGCACATCCGGCGTGCGATCGCCGGGTTGAACGATCATCTCGCCCCGGGCGGCGCGGCGATCTTTGAGTTGTCGCCGCCGCAGGCGGAAACGGTCGCCCGATGGCTGACCGAAGCGGGGCTGAAAAGCGAGATCCAATACGATCTCGTGCAACGACCGCGTTTCGTCGCGGCGACGAAACGATGATCCGGCGCGATCTCCATCTCAAACTCGGGCGTTTCGGGGAAGTCGTCGCACGGCGTTTTCTCGCGAGCAAGGATTACTTTATTCTCGCTGGCAACTGGCGCACCCGCGTCGGCGAACTCGACCTTGTCGCGCTCGACGGCGAATGCATCGTTTTCGTCGAAGTCAAAACCCGGCGCTACCGCAAAAAATGCGACGATTTCCGTCCGGCGCGGAATCTTTCCAATTATCAGATGAAGCGCAATTTTCACGCGGCGAAACTTTACCGCAAGATCTTTCACGCCAAGAACTTAAAAGCGCGTTTCGACCTTGTCGAAATCTGTTGTGATTGGCGTCGTCGCGTCACCGCTATTTACCATACGCGCGATTATCTGCCGATGATCGTCGGGGAGTTGATCGGATGAACTTTTTTCAGCAAACGCTGCGCTTTTTCAACTTGTTCCCCTGTCCCGCATGCGGCGAGGGCGACGGCAACGGCGTCAACGACTTCTGCCCGGAATGCCGGAAAAAATTCGGCGCAATCGACCCCGCCAAGCGCTGTCACGGTTGCGGCGGCGACAACGACACCGCCCTCGCGCTCTGCTCGCTGTGTCTGCAGGAAAAGAAACGCCCGTGGCTCGACGCGTTGAGCCTTTTCCGCTACGAAAACGAAGCGCGCGAAATGATCCTCAAATTCAAATCGGGCAACCACGGCGTCATCGCCCGGCCGCTGGGCAAGCTCGCCGCTTGCGCCATCGCCGCCGAGGCGTGGAAAATCGACGTGATCGTGCCGATCCCGTTGCACTTTTTGCGCAAATTCAAGCGCACCTACAATCAGGCGGAACTTCTGGCGCGGCAGATCGGCGATCATCTCGATCTGCCGGTCGAAAACGCCTTGACGCGCCGTTACGCCGCGGGCAAACAGGCGGCGCGTTCGCGCATCGGCCGCCACCGGAGCATCCGCCACCAGTTCGAGATCGGCGATTTCCGCCGTATTGCCGGACGCGACGTGCTCCTCGTCGACGACGTTTTCACCACCGGCGCCACCTGCGATGCCGCCAGCCGGGTCCTGTTGCAAAACGGCGCCAAGAGCGTCCGCGTTTTCACGATCTGCCGCACGGTGGGTTACGCGGGAAGAATGTAAAGCCCCCCTTGTCGTCGGCCAGATTATGCGAGGGGCGCCGAGACCACCATCAGGTCACACCCGCGTTGGTTTAGTCCGACAAGTCCGACCTGTCCGACAAGTCCGACAAAGACGCCCATTTGGCGCCGCCGCGAGCTCGTCGAAGCTTTTAAAAGGAAACAGAAAATTACCCCTGCATCACGCCGGTGCCGTCAAAAGAAGGGATGAATTTCGCATCGGCGGCGCGGCCGTCCTGCAAAAAACCATCCTCGATGCCGGAATCGAAAAGCGCATTTTCGATGCGTTTGATCTCGCGGAAATTCAGTTTGCGGTTCAATTCGGGGAATTCCCCCTGCAGGATCCGTCCGCACGGCAGATACTGGCGCATCAGACTGAAAAGGACGTCCCCCTTGTGGAAGTGCTCTTTGATGTAGTGAATGATTTTCATCGAATCGGCGAGGTGTCCCGGCAGCACCAGATGGCGGATGACGACGCCGCGCTTGAGCAGACCGTCGTTGCCGATCTCACAGGGGCCCGTCTGGCGGAACATCTCGTCGATCGCGCGCGTCGCGGTCTCAAAATAGTGCGGCGCCTGACTGTAGCGGATTGCGAGTGCGTCGTCGCAATACTTCAGATCGGGCAAAAAGATCTGCACCTTGCCCGCGAGGAGTTTCAGCGATTCGACGCTTTCGTAGCCGTTGGAATTATAGACGACGGGGACGTCCGGCGCTTCGTCGAGACTTGCGAGGATGGCGCGCAAATAGTGTGTCGGCGTGACGAGATTGATGTTGTGCGCGCCCTGGGCGATGAGTTCGCGATAGATTTCCTTGAGGCGCGCGATCGAAACGACGCTGCCGCGGTGGAGCGCGCTGATCTCGTAATTCTGACAGAACGCACAGCGCAGATTGCATCCGGCAAAGAAAACCGTGCCGGAGCCGCGCGTTCCGCTGATGACAGGTTCCTCCCAGAAGTGCAATCCCGCGCGGGCGATGACGGGCAACTGCGGCGAAGCGCAGAATCCGGGAAGCGTCGCGCCGTTTCCGGGGGTTTCAGGGCGCATTGCGCCACAGCGGCGTGGACAGTCGAAGCACGCGCTCATGGGCGCAACATTCTGCCGTAGGCGGAACCTGCCCAGCGCTGCAACAGCGGCGTCGCGACGAAATCTTCGAGCAACGCGTCGCGGTCAAAGGCAAAATCGCAATATGGACAATGCCAGAACCCCTCAATGTCGGTGGGGGTGAGGTTTTCGCCGCATTGCGGACAGACGATGATCGGCGTCGCGCCGCCCGGCGTCGTTTTCAGTGTGATTTTCTTTTCCATAATAAGATATAATATACCGCCGCGCCGGAAAAAAATCAAACGTTTCCGGCATTGCTTGATTATTCCTTGTTTGAGTGTACATTAAGACAAGGAGTTTTTACGATGAAAAACATATGGAAAAAAGTCGGCACTGCCGCATTCTGGATCTTTTGGGTCGTCGAGTGGTTCTTTGCGCTCTGGTGCACCGGGGCGCTCTATTTTCAGCGCGTCGTGCCGCCGCTGTGGGGCAAACTCATCCTCATCGCGCTCTACCTCGGCGCGACGCTCTTTCTGATGCTTTGGAGCCTGAAAAAACGGTGGATTCTCGCCGGAATCGCCGGTTTTTCGGTCTGTTTTGCCGCGGCGTGGCTGCTCTTTCAACACCCGACGGGGGCGCGCGACTGGGATCCCCCCTTTGCCAGAGTGCCGGTCGCCCGCTTTTCCGCCGACGGCAAATCGGTCACGATCGAAAATATCCGCGATTTCCACTACCGCACCGAAGATGATTACGACGTCCGCTACCGCACGGAAAGTTATTGTTTCGACGACCTCGAAACGATGGATTACTCGATCACCCACTGGAATGGCTCGGAGTCTTTCGGGCACATTATGCTCAGTTTCGGCTTCAAAGACGGCAGACGCATCGTCATTTCGCCTGAAGCGCGCATGGAGCGCGGCAAAAAGTACGAGATATTGCCCGGCTTTTTCCGCCAGTATGAATTGATCTACATCGTCGCGACCGAGGAGGACGCCATTCAGTTGCGGACGCACCACCGCCGCTACGAAAAAGAGGAAGTGCTGCTTTACCCGACGACGACGACGCCGGAAGTGGCGCGTTTCATTTTCCGCGACCTGCTCGAGCGGAGCAACCGCCTTGCTGAACATCCGGAATTCTACAACGGCATCACCTACAACTGCTTGAGCTGTATGGCGCCGACGGCGCAGAAACTCGGTTTCGACTTCTGCGACACGTGGCGCGGCGTCTGCAACGGTTTTTCGGATCGTTACGGATTTCGCGTCGGCTGGCTCTACCGCGACGACCCGACGGAAAGTTTTGCCGACTACCGCAAGCGCCACTCGGTCAACCAGTACGTCGAGCACCTCGCCGCCCCGCCGGATTACTCAAAATTGATCCGCCCCTGGTGCAAACAGAAGTGACGCGACCGGCGCGCGCAAAGCGGAAACGGCGTCAGTTTTCCTTGTAGATTTTCCAGACGCCGTCGACTTTCCGGAGTTTCAGAACGACCGTTTTGGGATCCGACGTCTGCCAGTTGGTCGAGAAATAGGTGATCGTCGCCTGCATCCCGTCGATCTCGACCTGCCGGATCTGCAGATTCTGCAATTCATGCACGTAGCTTTGTTGAATTTTTTCGCGCATGGCAGTGCATTTTCCGAGGTAGATCGCCGCAAATTCCTTGGTGTGGGCATAGACTTTCAGCTGGGCGATTTCAAAGAGCGAAGGGGCGCACTGCTTCTGCCGTCTGAAGCTGAAACAGAGCGCTTCATACGGGTGCTCGCCATCGAGCATGTCGATGAATTCTTTCATCTGCGGCACGGTCAGAACCGTCTGATCGGGCATCGTCAAGGTGGCGTCGTCCGTGTAGTGGGCGAGGAACTGCTCAAAATTCAATTTTGCCGCACACTGCCGCGAAACGAGCGTCACGTTGATCACATCTTCCGTATCGCCGGCAAACAGCGCGCCGACGGTGCAAAACGCCAGTGAAATGCCACAGATGTATGATTTCGTCATTGGTGTTGCTCTATGTTTTGCGGTTGAAGAAAAAACGTCACTCTTTTTCCGCCAGGATCGCCCAGCGGTCGACGGAACTTTCCAATTCCGCCTTAAGTTGAGCAAGTTCCGCTTCCAGTTGAGTTTGTTCCTTGCCGTAGCGGGCGAAAAAGTCGGGCAGCGAAAAGCGGTTTTCCAGTTCAGCGATGGCGCTTTCGATTTCCGGAATCCTTTGCTCGAGTTCGGCAAGTTCGCGGTTTTCCTTGAACGTGCGCTTGTTGGCGTTGCTTTTTTTGCGCGGGGCTTCGACTTTTTTGACTTCCGCGGGCGCTTCGACCTGGACGGCGCGCCGGCGTTTGGCGCAGTAGTCGTCGTAATCGCCCAGCGTGTAAAGCGTTTCGCCGTCGCTGATGCCGAGAATGGCGTCGCAGAAACGGTTGAGGAAATAGCGGTCGTGGCTGACGATGATGACAGTGCCGGCAAAGGCGGCGAGCGCCTCTTCGAGCATGCGCAGCGACGAGAGATCGAGGTCGTTGGTCGGTTCGTCGATGACGAGGACGTTGCCGCCGTATTTGAACTGCTTGGCGAGGATCAGCCGGGCGCGTTCGCCGCCGGAAAGGTAGCGGATCTGCGTGTTGATCCTTTCATCCTCAAAGAGATAGCGGCGCAGATAACTGCGCACGGAAATTTTGTCGCCGTTGAGTTCGACGTGATCGACGCCGGAAGCGATCTCGTCGTAGACGCTCTTGTTGACGTCGAGCTTTTCGCGGTACTGGTCGATGTGGTTGAAACGGACGGCTTCGGCGCACTTGACGCTGCCGGCAGAGGGCGCGCGTTCGCCCGTGATGATCGTAAGCAGCGTGCTTTTGCCGCACCCGTTGGGGCCGACGATGCCGAGTTTGGTGCCGGGGGCGATCTCAAGATCCAGATGGCGAAACAAGGTGCGGTCGCCGTAAGTAAAACTTAAGTCCTTGAGCTCGATGCACTTGTCGCCGAGCCGGTCGGGGTACGGGATCACGGGATCGATGTCGGCGACGCGCACGGGGGCGCTTTGCGCGGCGATCTCGTTGAAGCGGTTGAGCCTGCCCTGATTGCGTTTCAGCCGCGCCTTGGGCGAACGGCGCACCCAGTCGATCTCGGAGCGGAGGAACTTCTGCCGTTTTTCCTCGGCGGTGTTTTCCTGAAAGATGCGCTCTTCCTTGGCGGCGAGGAAGTCGGCGTAACCGCCCTCGCTCGAGAAAAATTTGCCGCGGTCGAGTTCGACGACGCGCGTCGCAATGCGGTCGAGAAAGTAGCGGTCGTGCGTGACAAAGAGCGCCGCGCCGCGATAACGCGCGAGAAATTCCTCGATCCACTCGATCGCCTCAATGTCGAGGTGGTTGGTCGGTTCGTCGAGCAGCAATAGATCGGGTTCGGCGACGATCGCCGCGCCGAGCGCGACGCGCCGCTTCTCGCCGCCGGAAAGCGTGCCGATGGTGCGGTCGAAATCAGGCAGATGCAACGCGCGCGCCGTCTGATCGATGCGCGGCGCCAGATGCCAGGCGTCGTGGCGGTTGAGTTCGTTTTCGATTTCCGCCGTCGGGTGCGCTTCATACTGCGCGAGCAAGTCGCGGAAAAATTGCGTGCCGTCTGCCAATACTTCGCCGACGGTTTTTTCCGGCGGCAAAAGGAAATCCTGCGTCAACGTGCCGATGCGCAATGCGCGTTTCCGGTCAATCCTGCAGTGGACCGGCACCGTTTCGCCGAGAATGATCGACAGCAACGTGCTTTTGCCGCAACCGTTGCGGCCGACGAGGGCGACGCGTTCGTTGTCGTGAAGCGCCAGTTCCGCGTGGTCAAAGAGGATCTGCGTACCGATCGCGTAGTTGAGGTCGGCGACCTGCCAGAGGACGTCCGCCATTACGCCATCCTCACGGGGATGCCGCACGCGGCAAGTTGCACTTTGATTTCAGCGCAAGTGAAACGATTGGTGTGCACCATCGAGGCGACGAGCGCGGCGCTCGCCTTGCCGGTCGTCAGCACGTCGGCGAGGTGGCTGACTTCGCCCGCGCCGCCGGAAGCGATGACGGGCACCGAAACATTTTGCGCGATCAAACGCGTGATGGTCATTTCATAGCCCGCACAGACGCCGTCTGTGTCGATCGCGTTGAGACAGATTTCGCCGGCGCCGAGTTCGACCGCCTGACGCGCCCACTCGAGCGCGTCGAGATTTTCGGGGTGACGGCCGCCACAGGTGACGACCTGATATTGACTCGGGAAATCGGGATTTTTCCGCACGTCCATGCCGAGGACGACGCACTGCCTGCCGAAAGCCCGCGCACCTTCGGCGAGGACTTCGGGACGGCGCACGGCGAGGCTGTTGAGCGAAACCTTGTCCGCCCCCGCAAGGAGCGCGGCGCGCATATCTTCGACACTTCGGATCCCGCCGCCGACGGTAAAGGGGATGAAAATATTTTCCGCCGCGCGGCGTACCATTTCGAGGTCGATCGGACGGTTTTCCGCCGATGCGGTGATGTCGTAAAAGACCAGTTCATCCGCGCCCGAAAGCGAATAGTTTTTTGCCATTTCAACCGGGTCGCCGAGGTCGATGTTGTCGCGGAAACGGACTCCTTTGGTGACCTTTTTGTTGCGGACGTCGAGGCAGACGATCAGTCGTTTCAACAGCATGAGGAAACCTCCCAGTCGAGGAAGTTTTTCAGAAGCTTCATACCGAAAACGCCGCTGCGCTCCGGGTGGAACTGCGTCGCGAAAAAGTTGCGTTTGGCGAGCACCGAGGCGAATTGCTTGCCGGCGTACTCGGTGCTCCCGACGACGTCGGAAGCGTTGGAAGCGTCGGCGAAATAAGAGTGGACAAAATAAAACGCCGTGCCCGACGGAATGCCGCGCCAGAGCGGGTGTTTCGCATCGTGCTCGACCGTGTTCCACCCCATGTGCGGCACCTTGACTTCGGGATCGGCAAAGGAAAATTTCCGGACGACGCCCGGGATCACGCCGAGCGAAGCGACAAAGCCGTCTTCTTCGCTGGAATCAAGAAGCATCTGCATACCGAGACAAACGCAGAGCACCGGTTTGCCCGCTTCAAACGCGTCGGCGAGCAGCCGGTCGAAGTGACGCGCTTTGACGCCCGCCATCCCGCTTGCCGCCGAACCGACACCGGGAAACACGATGCGGTCGGCGTTCGCCGCGCTCGTCGCGTCGGCGGCGAGAAACGCATCGGCGCCAAGGTGGCTCAACGCCAACTGCACGCTCGTCAAATTGCCCGCGCCGTAATCGAGAATGGCGATCATCTTTTTGCCTCGCAAGATAGTCTGTCGTATACCTTTATAAAATAGCGCAAAAACCCCTTTTTTTCAAGAAAGAAAAGCTACTTTTCAGGGGGGATAGGCTGACGGGTGTCTCGCGGCGTTGATCGCGAAATGGGCGAAAGGCGACAAATGACATATGTTGATGTGTGGGCGGCGTGAACGCCCGTCTTTCTCACAAACATGGCGGAGAGAGCGTCAGCGCGAAAAGTAAAAACGGGGCTGTTGCAAAACCTTCACCGGTAAGCAACAGCTTTTTTTGTCATCATCTGATCTCGTAGCGTGGTG
>DCFZ01000009.1:11723-11925 GCA_002314455.1 Lentisphaeria bacterium UBA1791
CGATTGGTTTTCCCCGAACCCCTTTTCCCGTACAGCCCTCCCGTTGGTCGGGCATACAAATGGGTGTCTCGCGGCGCTGATCGCGAAATGGGCGAAGGGGGACAAAGGGCATACGCTGATGAGGGGGCGGCGTGAACACCCGTCTTTCTCAGAAACATGGCGGAGAGAGAGGGATTTGACGGAGCAAAGCGACGAGCGCGAG
>DCFZ01000016.1 GCA_002314455.1 Lentisphaeria bacterium UBA1791
GATCGGTCCTTCATCACACACAGAATTCCACCAGTACAAAATCCCGCTTTGCGGGTTTGGGAGAGCCAAGAGAGGGCGAAATGAGCCCTCTCTTGCTCTCACCACGCTACGAGATCAGATGAGGGCAAAAAAAGGGGGCTGTTGCTTACCGGTGAAGGTTTTGCAACCGCCCTTTTTTTGCCGTGCAACAACGCGGCACGCTACTCTGCGCCTGCCAAGGTGCCCCGACTGTTCGACAGGTCTGACGTGAGCGTTATGTCCGTGCCGGTCTCAAGTCTGAACGGGAAATCTCTTTCCGGGATTTCTTATTTCCCCTTTGCGGAAAATTGGATGATCGCGATCACGATCAGCAATCCGGCGCTGAACCACAGCGCGGGGTTGGCGGCGCTGAAAAAATCCATGCTCATCGGCACGGCGCCGAGATGCGTATCCCACTTTGTCAACATCGCGTTGAGATCGCAACTCCAGAAGCGGAAAAGATAGATTGCGAGGATCATTCCCGCGATCGCGCCGATCGTCGCGAGTTTTCCCGTTGCCAGACTGCCGAGAGCGGAAAAGGGGCCCAGCCCTGAAAGCGACAAGCCGATGCCGCAAAGTGCGCCGCCGATGAGCGACCGCCACAGAAATCCCGAAAGCGTTTTCGGCAATGTGATCCACCCGGAAAAAGCGGCAAATTGCGTCAACAAAATGCCGAAAAAGAGCGCGGACAAAAAGGTCAGCACGAGCGTTTTGTCGGCAAGGGAAAATGCCGACTTCACCCGGTTGCCGTCGGTGAAGCCCGCCGCCGCGAGCAATGCGCCGAGGAAAATGCCGAAAAAGATCCCGCCCGCGATCTGCCAATTGCCGGAAGCGGCGCCGATGATGCAAGTGTAACTCATTTTGCCGCTCCTTTCTTCGCCGCCTTTGCCGGGGCTTTTTTGGTTGCCTTTGCCGACGCGCCTGATTTGCCGCCCGTGATCCGGCTGAAAAGCACGCCCGTTGCGATCATCGCGCCGAGAAAGATCCAACTGCTTTCCGAGAGCATCGCACTGCCGGAAAGTTCCCCCCAGATGGTTTCCGTCGCGATCAGAACGCCCGTCATCACCAGAAATCCGCCGAAAAGATTGCGCAGCAAGGCGGCAAAAAAGTTGCCGTCGACGTGGAAATCCGCCTTATAACTTCCCGTTGCCAGCGCGCCGAGGATTGCGCCGACGAAAATGCCGAGCAGGATCGCCAGCGGCACGTCGAGCGCCGGTTCGTTTTTGGCGACATCCCCGGCGATCTCATGCCCGATGAAACTTCCGGCGGTGTTGAGCGCACCAAAGAGGCCTGCCGTCGTGCCGTAATAGTGGATTCCGGCGACGATCGCCGCCCCGAGCAATGCGCCGAGTATGGCGAATGCCCATTTCCCGTTGAGAAATTTCATTTGCTGTTTTCCTCTTGTAAATATTGCTGTGCCGCCGCGACGAGTTCCGGAATCTCCGGCACGCCGTCGAGAAAAACGGCGAGTTGGTCGAGGATCTTGCGTTCGGCAAAGAGTTTCCGCGCGGTCGCGGTGTTGAAATCGTATGTCCACTGGATCTTGGCGGCGAGAAAATCGACGACGCTTTTCATCTTTGCGTGATCGACGGGACTTTGACTGCGGAGCGCCGACAGGATTTCCGGCGTGACGACGCGGCAGTTGGCGAGCGAAAACGTGACGGCGGGATCGTCCCCTTTGGGCAAATAACTGAAAACGACGCGGAAAATATCGAGTTTGTCGGCGTCGCGGATGATTCCCGCAAGTTTCCGGGCGCGCAAATTCGGCGCGTCGCCGATTGTCATTTTGTTGTGGCGGTCGATCGCAAACAACACGTCGCGCCGCGCATTTTCATCGAGGTCGTCGAGCCAGTGCTCTTGGTCGGCAAGTTCACGCGAGCGCGTGCCGTGGTCGAAACTGTCGACGTCGCGGAAGGAGTGAAATTTTGCAAACTGTTCAAAGCGCGAAAGATCGTGCAGTTGTGCCGCGCGTTCGCCGAGCAGAAATTCCGCCGGCGGCAGAGCTTCGCCCGCCATAATGGCTTTCGCCTCTTTGACGACAAAAAAAGTGTGCTCCACTTTGAGGCGCAGATTGCGGTCGATGGATTCGTCGCCCGTCATGAAGTTTTGAGCATAACGGGCAAAGCGTTGTTGCAGTTCCTGATTCATAGTGGTATAACATACACCCGATTTTGCGATATTCAAGTAGCAAACTCTTGGGTTTTTGCCTTGCAACTTTCGCGCACGCGTGATATATTACACACGATAAAGTTTTCGTTTTCTTGACAAGGAGCGCGAAACCGTTGAAAGAGATCGCGGCATCATTGCTGGCGTCGCTCGGAAATTTGCCCAAGGCAAATCTTTCGGGCGCGCTCGATCACGACGATTGGCACGTTGCGCCGCAAGCGGTGCTTCGCTTCGGCGAGCACGTCGTGATCTTTTTGGCGGTCAACGGCATGAATATGCGGCTCGGCGTTGCGGCGCTGCGGGAAAAGTATTTGCCGGAAAACTTCGTCGGCGAAAAGACGCTTTTGCCCGGCGGCGGCACCTTGTTGACCGCGCTCTGCGATCGCCGGAATGCCGCGGCATTGCGGCGGCACTGCCCCAGGTGTGCGGCTTCCGCGCCGGGGAAAGACGACGAATTGGTCCTGGCAGAAAACTTTAACGCAAATGAGCATGCGTTTTTGCTCTTTTGCGGCGATGAGAAAACGCTTTGCGCGTTGCGCGATGAACTTGTCTTTGCCGCCTTTGCCGACGGCATGACGAAAAAATATGCGCTCGGCGGCACGGCACACGACGTGGCGGCGGCGGCGCGGCTTTTTGATTGCGGGGCGACGCTGGTCGATTTCGCACCGGAATTCGGCGCGGCGGAAGCGTTGCCGGCGGAGTATCAGAAAAAGCGTTTCGTGTTGACCAAAAGTTGCGCGATCGCGACGGGAAACGGCACGTTTTACCCGGAATTGGTGCGCAATGCGGAAAAAATCGCCAAACTTGCCGCGGCGCACCACGGAGCGTGGCAGTTGCGCGCAACGGGGGAGTTCCCCGTCGCGGCGCATCTCGTATTGGCGCGCGAGTTGTACAAGAAAAACGCCGTGCCGCAGCGGCTGGTCGTCGCGGCAACGGCAAATGTCGAGGAACACGCGGCAATTGCCGCACAGTACGGAAAATATGGTTTGCAAACGGTTTAAATAAGAGAAAAACCGAAAACAAAAAAAAGGAGAAAGAAAAAATGTCGTACCAAAATCTGATCGTTGCCGAGGGTGGAGCTGCCGGTGGACTTCTGTCGTTCATGCCGATTATTCTGATCATGATCGTTTTCATGTTCTTTATGTCGCGCAGTCAGAAAAAACAGCAGCAGAAGCGGCAGGAAATGCTCGATTCGATTGTCAAGGGCACCGAAGTGATGCTCGCCAGCGGCATGTACGGCAAAGTCGACAGCGTTCTCGCCGACGCTTTCATCGTCGAGATCGCGCCCAACGTCAAGATCAAGGTTGCCAAGGCGGGCATTGCCGAAGTGGTCGTCAAAGATGAGAAAGTCAATGAGATGCCCTCGGTCAAAAAGGAAGAACTGAAGTAATATGGATAAATCAATGTTGATTTTCCGGACCCTCGTTGTCGCGTTGGTCATCGGAATTTTTGCCTACGCGGTGATCCCGCTCGGCGAGCGCGACTACTACGAAGTCTTTACGGAAATGTTGCGCGACAAAAAGAATCCCGACGCCGCCAAGGTGATCGACGAAGCGCGCCGGTTGCAAAAGGAAAAACCGGATCTCTTTCAGTCGCAGGCGTTGCTTGAAGCCGCCGAAAATCAGAATGTCGAACTCGCGAGCTTGCTCAAACAGAACGACGGCATCGAAAACAACCGCGACGCGGTCAACGCCATCCGCAAAAAAGCGGCGGGCAAGATCCGCCTCGGGCTCGACCTCGCCGGCGGCGTGGAATTTTTCCTCAAGCTCGACGACAGCAATGCGCCGCAGGAAGTCAAGGACAATTTCGACCGCTACCGCGACATTCAGATCGAAACGTTGCGCAGCCGTCTGGAAAAGCAGGGCATTTACGAAGCGGAAATTTCTCCTGCGGGCGAAAACTGCATCTCGTTGCGCGCTCCCGTCGTTTCCAAGGACGAAAAGGCGAAGTTGCAGGAACTCATTTTAATGAGCGCAAAACTGCGCTTCCGTCTCGTTCATCCGGAAAGCAGTCAACTGGTCGCCAAGGCGCAGCACGAGGATCCGGACTTTTTCCGCCACAAGGAGCGTCACCGTGTACGCGGCTATGAACTGATGAAGTGCGTGTCGAGCGACCGCAACGGCAAGCCGCGCATCGATTACTATTACGTCGCCGAAAAGGTCGAGATGGAGGGCAAGGACATCGCCCGGGCGACGCCGACCAAGGATCAATTCGGTCAGCGTTCGATCTCGTTGCAGTTCAACGCCAAGGGCGCCGAGGATTTCGGCCGCGTGACCAGCGCCAACGTCGGCCGCCAGCTCGCGATTGTGCTCGACGGCAAGTGCTATTGCGCGCCCAACATCCAGAATGCGATCACCGGCGGCAACGCTTCGATCACCGGCAACTTCTCGGAGGAGGAGCTGAAAAGCATTTCCGATGCGCTCTCTTCCGGCAGCGTCCCCTTTGAAGTCTCGATCGAAGGCACCTTTGACACCGATCCGAAACTCGGCGCGGCGCACATTTCCAACGGCATCTGGGTCGGTTTGTTCTCGATCCTCTGCGTCGCCGTCTTTATGATCATCTACTACCACGCGAGCGGTTTCATCGCCGTCGTTGCGCTGGTGCTCAACATTTTCCTGATCCTCGGCTCAATGGCGGCATTCAACTGCACGCTGACGCTGCCGGGCATCGCCGGTATCGTGCTGACCATCGGTATGGCGGTCGACGCCAACGTGCTGATCTATGAACGGATTCGCGAGGAGATCAACTCCGGCAAGAGTTTACAGCTCGCCGTCGAACGCGGCTACAAAAAGTCGCTGTCGGCGGTCTTGGACTCCAACTTGACGACGTTGCTCACTTCGATCATTCTGATGTACGTCGGCACCGGCGCGGTCAAGGGCTTCGCCGTGACGTTGAGCATCGGTATTCTGTCGAGCCTCTTTACGGCGCTTTTTGTAACGCGGCTCATCTACGATTACCTTTTCCGCTTCCACGCGATGAAGCGCATCACGATGTTGACGACCTTCCGCGATACGAAGTTCAACTTCGTCGGCAACTATAAAAAGGCGCTTGTCTGCACGCTGACGCTGGTTGCACTCTGCATCGCGATGCTCGCGATCCGCGGCAAAAACGTGCTCGGCATCGACTTCACGGGCGGCACGACGGTGACTTACACCTACGAAAAGCAAGTTCCCAAGGAAAAGATCGAAAAGGCGCTTTCCGCCGCCGGTTACAAGGAACCGCAGGCGACCTACCGCTTCAAACTCGGCGACGACAACGCGAAAGACAAGCAGACGCTTGAGATCCTCATCCGTTCCAATTCTTCCAAGAAAGACGTTGTCACCGGTGCGGAGATCGGCAAGTTGCTCAACAAGGAGTTCCCCGACGCCAAGTTCGAGGGCGGCAAGGAAGACGTCGTCGGCGGCTTGATCGGCTGGCAGTTCACCAAGAGCGCGTTGATCGCGATCGCGCTGTCGCTGCTCGGCATCGGGCTTTACATCGCGTTCCGCTATGAGTACACCTACGCGATGACCGGCGTGGTGATGCTCGCGCACGACGTGTTGATCGTGCTCGGCATTTACCTCGCGCTCGGCAGGACGATCTCGCTGAACGTCGTCGCCGCGCTTCTGACGGTCATCGGTTACTCGATCAACGACAAGGTGGTTATTTTCGACCGCATCCGCGAAAACATCCAGTTGATGCCGCGCGCGAAATTCAACGAGATCGTCAACGCGTCGATCAACCAGACGTTGAGCCGGACGACGATAACCAGCGTGACGACTTTCATCGTCGTCTTCATTTTGCTGCTCGGCGGCGGTGCGGCAATCAACGATTTCGTTCTGATCATGATGCTCGGCGTCGTGCTCGGCACTTTCTCGTCGATTTTCATCGCGGCGCCGACGCTCGCGATGTGGCAGCAACACCGGGCGAACCGCCACGCGGCAAAAGCCCAAAAAGCGGTGGAGAGCAAATAAGATGTTCGGCAATTTAGGACAAATGGCGTCCATGCTCGGACGCGTCAAGGAAATTCAAGCCGGCATGAAGGCTCTGAAAGAGGAAATGCCGAATCTCGAATTCGCATCTGCGTGCGGCGGCGTCACCGCCGTCGTCAGCGGCGATTTCGCCGTGAAGCGGCTCGAGGTCGCGCCGGGAACCGATCCGGCGTCGATCGCGGGGTGCGCGCGCGAAGCGGTCAATCAGGCGCTGGCGCTGGCGAAACAGACGTTGCGCGACAAGATGCAGGAAGTTACCGGCGGCATTGATCTGCCGGGTATGATATAGGATCACGTTGGGGGAATGAGGACGATCGCATATCCCGCCGAGATCGAAGAACTGATCGGCCGTTTCAAACAGCTGCCCGGCATCGGGCGGCGCGGCGCCGAACGCATGGTTTCGGCGCTTTTGAAACAGCCGGCGGAAGAAATCGTTTCGCTCGGGAAGCTGATCGCCGATCTCCCTGAAAGCGTCACGCGCTGTCCCCGTTGCGGCGCGTTGTCTTCGCGCGGGCAACTCTGCGCGGTCTGCGCCGACGAGCGGCGCGACGCATCGCTCGTTTGCGTCGTCGAATCAATGACGCAACTGCTCGCCGTCGAGTCGAGCCGCGAATTTCACGGCGTTTACGTCGTGCTCGGCGGCAAGCTGGATCCGCTCAGTTCGGAAAACGGCGCGAATCTCAATCTGAAAAATCTGACCGAGCGCGCCGCGTCGCCTGAAACGCGTGAGGTGATCCTCGCGTTGACTTCCGACGTCGAAGGGCGGGCGACCGCGGTCTTTTTGTCGGAAATGCTCGCGAAATATCCCGTCAGGATCACGCGGCCGGCACAGGGATTGCCCGCCGGCGCCAATCTTTCGTTCGCCGACGCGGCGACGATCGCCGCCGCTTTCAGCGGGCGGAATTGAGCAGGAAAGGAGTTTTTCGATGGCAGTCAGTCAGGAACTCAAAAGCTACACGCCAAAGGAAGAAAGGGCAAATGTTCTCACTCATCTGATCGGAGGATTGCTCTTTTGTTTTTCGATCATTCCGTTATGGGTGCTTTTTGCCGGCGATCCCCTGCGCGTGCGCATCGGCGTCGTCGTTTACTTTTTGACGATTTTAGGCTCCTTTTTCGCCTCGGCGGCGTATCATGCGACGCAAGATGAAACGCGGCGCATTTTTCAGCGCAAGATCGACCACTGTGCGATCTACTACCTGATCGCCGGCACTTACACGCCGATCCTCCTCGTCGACCCGATCTACGGCAAATTCAGCATCGGCTTGCTCGCCGCGCTCTGGATTTTGTCGCTGATCGGCACCGGTATGAAATTCACGCTTTCCCAAAGATTTCACAAGATCGACCTTGTCCTTTACGTTTTAATGGGGTGGTGCGCGCTTCTTTACATCGTGCCGATCTGCCGCGCTTTCCCGCTGGATGCGATTTTGTTGCTCTTTGCGGGCGGCGTCGCCTACACCGGCGGCATCGCGCTCTACGTCAAACGCGTGCCTTTCGCGCACGCCTGGTGGCACGTCGCGACGTTTACGGGCGTGCTCTGTCACTACTTGGCAATTCTCGCTTTGCGTTGGTAATCATACAGAAAGGAAAAAGAAAATGTATCTCGGCAGAATCGTAGCCATCGGTCAGACCCTCTCGGGCAAAAATGCAGCGCTTTACCGGGTCTCCTCGCGGAGTTTCCCGAACCGTCAGGCGGTCACCAACGACAAAGGCATCGCCATCGTGCCGCGTCCCGGCGCGGAAGGCGACCTCGCCAAGAACCCCTACATCAGCTACAATTGTCTGCGCGTTGCGGGCAAAGTCTGGGCGGTGGCGACCAACGGTTCGCAGACCGACCCGATCGCCGAAAAGATCGACAGCGGCATGAATGTGCGCGACGCGATCAGTCTGGGCTTGCTCGCGCTCGATTACGAGCACGATTCGCTCGACACGCCGCGCATCGTCGCGGTGACGCACGTTTCGGAGCCGGTCGGCTTTTTGGGCATCATCCGCAAGGATGCGTTGCTCGTGCGCGAATTCAAACTGGTTCCCGGCGTGATCCGCTACCTCTCGACCTACGAATGCAACCGCCCCTGCGACGAGCAGAAAGGCGAAAATTTCGAGGCCGCCTGTCAGGATTGTGCGGCGCAGTACGTCATCGACGGCGGCGTTTTCGCCGGTTTCGATCATCCGGTGACCTCGGCGGCGGCGCTCGCCGCGGACGGGGAATTTGCCCTCGGACTGCAGATCGTCCAGTAACATGGACTTTCGCGCGTTGATCTTTTCCCGCGTACCGCAGGTACGGGCGGCGTCGGCAGTCGGCGATTCGCTGACGCTCTACTTTGCCGACGGCGCGACGTTCCGCACGGAAACGCGATCCTTTCGCTATGCCTTGCTGCATGCCGAAACCGATCTCCTGACCGGTGCGGAACGCCTTTCGGGAAGCAATGCGCTCAACTTTTTAAGTTTTTTTCCCGATGAAGCCGCGTTGGACGACGCGGTCGAAAAGCTGAAAAATGCCGGCGTCGCTTTTTACAAGTGGCGCGACGCCTTGAGCGCCGCCTTTTTTGACACGGGCGTCCGGCTCTACCGGGATCTCGCCTTTCACGATCTGCGCCGTCTGCAGCTGGAATTTTCGGTCAACGCGGGCGTTTATACGGCGGAAATGGGCGATACTTCGCACTGGCAAACGACGGTTGCCAGCGCGTCGGCGGCGGAATTTCTCACCGAATTTCTACGCGTTGTCGCGATGCGCGACCCCGACGTGATCGAAGCGACGGAGCTTTCCTCGCGCATCCTGCCGGAACTTGCCGCGCTCGCCAAAAAAGCGAAAGTGAAGTTCACGCTCGGGCGGGGCGATGCGGAAGTTTCCTCGCGGCGCAGTCGCTTTGTCGCGGACGGCCGTCAGCAGAACGTCACCGTCTTTACCGCGCCGGGGCGGGAGCTGGTCGATCTGACGCACCTTGCGATTTTTCACGACGCGATCCACCGCGATTTCGAGGCGTTCGATCTCGAGGCGCTGAAAGAACACTTCCAGTTGACGGGAAGCCGCGTCGAGCTGATGCGTCAACTTTCCGATATGTGGTTGCCGAGTTACTTCTATCAGGCGCAGATGCTCCCGTTGAGCTTGCAGTCGGTGATTTTGCGCGGCAACGGTTCGTCGCTCGACGCGCTGTTTGTCGACGCCTACGCCGCGATGCACGCGTCGGTGCCGCTGCCGGAAGCGCCGCAGTTTTTTGAGGGGGCGTTGACGCGGTCGGAAGCCGCCGGCGTCTTTTTTGACGTGCTTCACTGCGACGTGCGCTCTTTGTACCCCTCGGTGTTGCTCGCCGAAAAGCGTCCGCCGCGTCGCGACGAAAAGGGACTTTTTCTCGCGTTGCTCGGGGAATTGCGCGATTTCCGGCTCGCCGCCAAGGATCGGGCGCGTCGCGCCGTCGACGAGATCGAAAAGCGCGAAGCCGGCGCGTTGCAGAGCGCTTTCAAGATCCTGATCAACAGTTTCTACGGCTACCTCGGCTTCGCGCAGGGCAGTTTCAACGATTTTGCGCTCGCAGCCAAGGTGACGGAGCGCGGGCGCGAGATCATGCGGGGGATGCTCGATTTTCTCCACGCCAACGATTGCCGCATCATCGAACTTGACACCGACGGCATTTATTTCCAGCTCCCTGCCGGCAAGAGCGCCGCGGCGATCGAAACGGCGTTGCGTCAGACGCTCCCTGCCGGCATTGAGATCGAATTCGACGGCGATTATCAGGCGATGTTTTCCTACAAGAGCAAAAATTACGCCTTGCTCGATCGCGCGCATAAAATTTCGATTTCCGGCGCCGCGCTCAAGTCGCGCGCCCTGGAGCCGTTTCAGCGCGAATTCATCGCCGACGCCGTCGCGGCGCTCCTCGCCGGCACGCCGGAAAAGGTCTCCCTTTACGCCGATGCGCTGGAAAAGGCGATCGCGTTGCATCAGTTGCCGCTGGAAAAATTCGCCAAGAGCGAAGTGTTGAACGATTCGCCCGAAAATTACCGGAAAAAGCTCGCTTCGGGCACGGCGCGGCGGAGTGCGGCGTATGAACTTGCGCTCAATTCCGGAAAAAAGTTTTCTGCGGGTGACCGCATCCGTTTTTATGTGACCGGCGACAAGAAAAAAATTTCCGTCGTCGACAACAGCCGTCTTCTTGAAGCGTCGCCGCAAATGCGCGACGAAAACGTCCCTTATTACCTTGAAAAACTCGCCGCATTGCGCGCGATGTTCGACCCTTTTACGAAAGCATAATATGACTCAACAGGAAATTCTCGATGCGCTCAATCCCCAGCAGGGGGAAGCCGCTTCCACCATCTCCGGCGCGGTGTTGGTTCTCGCCGGGGCGGGCACCGGCAAGACACGCGTCATTACCTATCGCATCGCCTATATGCTCGCCAGCGGCATTCCCGGTGCTTCCATTCTCGGAATGACCTTTACCAACAAGGCCGCGCGCGAGATGCGCGAACGTCTCGCCGCTCTTGTCGGCGAAGAGAACGCCAAAGAGGTGACGCTCGGCACGTTTCACAGTTTCTGCGGCAAAATTTTGCGCCGCGAGATCCAGAAACTCGGCTATCTGCCCGGTTACACGATTGCCGACGAGACCGATCAGCAGGGAATCTTCAAACAGGCGTGCGGTAAACTCGGCTGCAATTACGAGGGCTTTCCGTCGACCGAGGCGTTCAGCCGCATCAGCAAGTGGAAAAATCAGCTCGTTCTGCCGCGCGAAGCGCACCGTCAGGCGGAAACGCCTTTCGATTCGACGGCGGCGCAGATATACGAGGAATATCAGGCGATCCTCGAGGAACAGAATCAGGTCGATTTCGACGATATGCTGTTGCTCGTCTGGCGGCTTTTTGCCGAATTTCCCGAAGTGCTCGCGGCGTGCCGCGAGCGTTACCGCTACTTGCTCGTCGACGAATATCAGGACACCAACTACGCGCAGTACACCATCCTGAAAATGCTCGGCGGCGACCACCCCAATTTGTGCGTCGTCGGCGACGACGATCAGAGCATTTACAGCTGGCGCGGCGCCGATGTCGGCAACATCCTCGATTTCCCGGAGGACTTCCCCGGGGCGAAAGTGATCAAACTTGAGCAGAACTACCGCTCGTGCAGTGCAATCCTCAACGCCGCCAACATGGCGATTGCTTCGGGCGGCGCAAGACGCCACCGCAAGCAGTTGTGGAGCGCGCTCGGCGAGGGCGAAATTCCGCGCATCGTCCAGCTGGACGACGCCGAAGCCGAGGCGAAGTTCATCTGCGAGATGGTGCGTCAGATCCGCTCCAAAACCGATCGCCCCTGTTACAGCGATTTCGCGGTGCTTTACCGCTCCAACGTCTTGTCGCGTCAGATCGAGCAGACTTTTCGCGCCGAAAACATCCCCTACCGGATGTTCGGCGGTCAGCCCTTCTTTCAGCGGCAGGAAATCAAGGATGCGATCGCCTATTTGCGCTTGATCGTCAACCCCAACGACGATCAGAGTTTACTGCGCATTCTGTCGACGCCCCCGCGCGGACTCGGCGGCAAGGTGGTCGAATTGTTGAAAAATCGCCGCAGCGTCGAGCACAAGTCGATGTTGAGCGGTTTTTCCGATGCGGCGTTTCTGGGCAAATTGTCGCATGCGGCACAAAATTCCGCCACGGCGCTCGCTTCGGTGATCCGGCAGGCAACGGCAAGCTTCGCCACGCCCGGCGACCTCGCCGTCAAAAGCGCCGAATATCTCGAAAACGTCGGCTATTTCGGCGGACTTCAACGCGTTTACAAAGACATCGACGACAGCCGCAAGCGGCGCGAAAACGTCGACGAATTCATTTCCGCGATCGCCCAGTACGAGGCGCGCCAGACGGAAAAACTGACGCTTGCGGACTATCTCGACAGTTGTCTCTTGCTGGAAGAAAAAGATCGCGACTCCGAGGAAGGCGGCGACGCCGTCACGCTTTCGACGGTGCACGCCGCCAAGGGGTTGGAGTTCCCGGTCGTTTTCGTCGTCGCGATGGAAACCGGACTTTTTCCGCACGACCGCGCGGTCGAGGAAGGCTCCATCGATGAGGAGCGCCGCCTCTTTTACGTCGCGATCACCCGGGCGAAGCGCGCGCTCTATTTGTTGCGCACGGCGCGCCGGATGAACCGCGGCGTCACCCGGCCGTCGCGTCCGTCGCCTTTTCTCGCGTTGCTCGGCAATACCGCAGAGCGCAAGGAAAGCGACGAATTGATCGAAAAAGCCAGCGAAGAGGATCTGCGTGCCGCATTCGCCAAGATCTACGAGTCGCTGATGCAGGGCAAAACGGAGTGAGCAAATGGAGCTTGCAATCAGCAAATTTCGCGCCCAGCTTGCTTCCATCGAAGCGGCGCTCCGGCAGGTATTGACGGGACTTTTCGGCAAAAAACTGCCCCCAGACCGGTTGCTCAACGACTTTTTCCGCGCGCATCGTCAATGCGGGTCGCGCGACCGCCGTCTGATCGCCGCAAGCTGTTATGCCGTCTGCCGCTATTGGGGATGGTTGCGCCGTTTGCCCGACGAGGAGCTTCGCCGCACGGTCGAAGCGGGAAATTGCAGTTTTTCCCGCCGCGAACTGATGACGCTTTGCGCCGGCGCGCTCTTTCTCGCCGACGAGGAAAGCGACGCGCGCAAGGCGTTGTGCCGCGAACTTGAGATCGGCGATTTCGCACCCGGCGCGACGCCGCTTGAAAGGATGCGCAACTTCGCCGCGGCGATCGGCGTGGAAATCGAATTTCAATTGACCGATCTCGTGCCCGATTTCGCCATTCAGGCAATGAGCGGCGCGCTCGCGCAGGAAAAGGTCTTGACGACGTTGATGCGCCGCCCCCCCGTATGGTTGCGGCTTCGCGAAGCGTTTTGCGACCGGGTCCTTGCGGAATTGACCCATGCCGGGATCGCTTTTGAGGCGTTCCCCGCGCTTCCGACGGCAATCGCCGTCGCGCCTTCCAAAAACAATTTGTTCACGCTCGAATCTTTCCGCCGCGGCGACTTTGAAGTTCAGGATCTCGCCAGTCAATCAATCGGACGCGTCGCGGAAGCGAAAAGCGGCGAACGCTGGTTTGACGTCTGCGCCGGCGCCGGCGGCAAGACGCTGTTGCTCGCCGATTTGATGCGCAATCGCGGCGTGATCCAGGCGGGGGACGTCCGGCAAAATGCGCTCGATGAACTGAAATTGCGCGCCCGTCGTGCCGGATTTTGCAATATTTCGACCAAAGTTCACGACGGCGGTGCGTGGAAAGGCCGCCACCCCTTTGACGGCGTACTGATCGACGCGCCCTGCAGCGGTTCCGGCGTCTGGCGCCGCAACGCGGGGTGTCAATGGCGCCTCACGGCGGCGGATGTCGCCGGCTATGCCGCGTTGCAGAGCACCATTTTGGATCATTTCGCGAGTGCCGCCCGCCCCGGCGGCGTGCTCATTTATTCGACGTGTTCGTTTTTCCCGATCGAAAACGAGGAGCAGATCGACCGCTTCCTCGCGCGTCATCCCGAGTTTCAGCTGGAAGATTTCCGCCATCCGCTTTCCGGCGGGATCTGTCACGGCACGATGTTGGTGAGCGGCGAACTCTACGACTGCGACTGGATGTTCGCAGCGAGAATGCGCCGCCAACGGTAAAGGATTTTGTTTATGGCTCATTTCAATCTCGTACTCGTCGCGCCGGAAATTCCCCAGAATACCGGCACGATCGGCCGCATGGCGGTTTCGACCGATTGCACGCTTCATCTCATCGAACCGCTCGGCTTTTCGCTCGACGACAAATACGTCAAGCGCGCCGGCATGGATTACTGGCAATATCTCGACCTCAAAGTTTACCATACGTGGGAAGAGTTTCTCGAAATCAATTGCCCGCAACGGATGTTTTTCTTTTCCACCCACGGGAAAAAGTTGTTCTGGGACGTTCAATACGAACTTGGCGATTACCTCGTTTTCGGGCGGGAATCCGCCGGACTGCCCCCGGAATTCTACGAACGCTACCGCGATCAGCTCGCCCTGATCCCGATGCCCGGCAAGTTTTCCCGCAGTCTCAACCTCGCCAACGCCGCTTCGATCGTCCTTTATGAAGCGATGCGGCAAACGCGCGGAGCATGGTGAAATCATCCGGAAATTACAAAAGTACGTCAAAAAGGCTTCTTTTTTTCATTTTTTTTTGCGAAACAAGTTGACAACTCGACTTTTGGCATTATAGTTTATAAAGGTGCATTCAGTTTTACAACTTTTACAAGAAAACCTTTGGATATAGAAACGGAGTAATTATGAAAGCGTTCAATATCGGTGTGAGTATTGCAGTCGCCGTTTTGGCGATCGTCAGTGCGGTCTTTGCGTTTTTGATGATGCAGAAAAACGACGCCACCCAGCAGGGGTGGAAGGCATTTGTCACCGAGATCAACGCCACCGCCAAAGCGCTCGATCAGAAAAGCGGCAAGCCCATTGCCGGCCAATTGAGTGAAAAAGCCCTCGGTATGGATCAGGCGGAAAAGCTCGGCGCGACGCTGAAACAGCTTTCCAATCGTGCCAATGAAGTCGTCAAGGAACGCGACGCCTTTGCCGATACGCTCTGCCGCATCGGCAACAAGGTCGGCGCGACCGACGTCCCCAGCGAAGACGAAATGTGCGCGCTGGAAACTTATCCCGACGGCAAGGAAAAGATCTTCAAGGCGGTCTGCACCGCGATGAGCAATCGCGACAGCGTCTTCAAAAAACTGATCGACGTCGCCAAGAAGCAATACAACGTCACGATTGATGCCGGCGCTCTCGCTTCCGGCGATACCAAGGCGATCACGCCCCTCGTCGACGCCATCAATCAGCAGGCGGATGAAAGCCGCAGTTACGAGAGTGAGCTCAACAACATCGCCAAGCTCGTCAAAGTGGATTTCACGAAAGACAACGTCCGCAATGTTTCCGAGGGCGTCCGCACCGCGATTCGCACGCTCGAAGCGTCCAAGCGTCAGCTCGAGCGTGATCTCGACAGCGCCAAACGCACGATCCGCGAAAAGGAAAATGCCGTTCAGGAAAGCGCCGCCAAGGTCACCGCGATGCAGAGTGAAGTCGCCAAGCGCGATCAGGCGATCGCCGCTTACAAGCGCGCGCTCGGTCTCGCCGAAGCCGGCGCCGATGAAATGCCCTGGTTGGATGGTTCCATCGATGCCCGCCGCGCCGTCGTCGGCAAAGTCATCGACGTCAACGAAGATTACGGTTACATCACCATCGATCTCGGTTCCGCCTCGACCGTCGAGCAGAAACTCGGCACCAAGACGTTGCTCGTCAATCCGCAACTCGCGCGCGGTATGGAAATGATCGTTTCCCGCGGCGCCCTCGGCGATGATGCGAAATTTATCACCCGCATCAAGCTCGGCGAGGTCGGCTCCAAGTGCTCCACCGCCGACATCCCCGCGGAATCCGAGGATATCAAAAAGGGCGATTACGTCTACGTGAGCCTTTAAGCGATTAAGGAAAATATCATGAAAAACATCGTGATCATTTCAATTCTCGCCGCCATCGCATTGCTTGCCGCCGTTGTCTTGCAAGCCAAACAACTTTTCTTTTGAGTTGGTGACGATGACTCGCAACTTGATTTTTTGCGCCGCAATCATTCTTGCGGCGCTTTTTATTGGCGGTTGCACCGAGCTGGAACGCTCCGGTTACAGTCCGATCCCGCAGAACGCCCCTGCGTCGTGGAATTATCAGCCTTACGGCGATCTGCGCAATTAGGGCAGGGTTCCCATCGTGGAATATCTGTTGGAAAATCTTTCCGTCGATGTGCGTTCCGCTTCTGCAAACATCGACGAACAACTTGCCAATATCATCGCGCACAAGCTTCGCGTGGAGCGTTCAGCGATCTCGCACTACCGGATATTAAGTCGCAGCGTTGACAGCCGGCGCGAATTGAAGTTCACCTACAAACTGGTCGTTTCATCGGCGTGCGAACTGCCTTTGCCCGACGCCGCGGCGGCGCTCGAAACGTTGGAGCGCACGATCGAACTGCCGCTTGAATCGGGATCCCCCCGGCACCCCATTGTGATCGGAACGGGTCCTGCCGGCATTTTTGCTGCGCTCGCGCTCGCCGAAGCGGGGCTTGCCCCTGTGATCCTCGACCGCGGCTTTGAAATGGAGCGTCGCGTCGCCGATCAGAAAAAATTCCTCGCAACGCGGGAATTCGACGAAAACAGCAATCTCCTGATCGGTGAAGGCGGCGCCGGCGCGTTTTCCGACGGCAAATTGTACACCGGCACCCGCGATCCTTACGGACGTTTCGTCATTCGCACGTTGGTCGAGGCGGGCGCGGAAAAGGAATTGCTGTATCGCGCGCGTCCGCACGTCGGTTCCGATTATCTTTATCGCATCGGCGTCGCTTTGCGCAAAAAGATCGAAGCGCTCGGCGGCACATTCCGTTTCGGCGCGTGTGTCGACGATTTTCTCGTGCGCGACGGCAAATGCGTCGGCGTGAAACTTGCTTCCGGCGAAACGATCGAAGCGCCGCAGGTGCTCTTTGCCGCCGGCTTGGGGGGCAGGGGATTGTTGCAGAAACTCCGCCGCGTCGCCGCGTGCGAACTGAAACCCTTTCAGACCGGATGTCGCATTACCCATTTTCAGGAATTGATCGACCGCCGCCAATATCACGGCAGTCGCCCCGAAGCGCTCGGCGCCGCCGAATACCACCTCGTCGACCGCCCCGCACCCGACCGCGCACAAGTGAGCAGTTTCTGTATGTGTCCCGGCGGCCGCGTCGTCAACGCTTCCGCGTGGAAAGAACACAGCGCCACCAACGGCGTCAGCGATTACGCACGCAACGGAAATTTCGCCAACAGCTGTCTGATTGCGACGATTATGCCCGAAAAAGTCGGCTCCATCGACGATGCCTTGATGTGGATCGATCAACAGGAACGCGCCGTCTTTGCTTCCGGCGGAAATGATTATACGTTCCCCGCCCAAGATGCCGCGAACTTCCTTTTGCGTCGCAATGGCCTTTCTCATCGCGACTGCGGCGTCGAAACCGGCATCGTCCCCGGTCGCATCGATCAGCTGTGCGGCGATTTCCTCGGACGGGCCCTCGCTTCAGCACTCAAGAGTTTCGATCACAAAATCCCCGGATTCATCAAAGGCGGCACCCTTGTCGGTCTCGAACCTGCCGTCTCGAGCCCTGTACGCATTGTACGCGATGAGAAGTTGATGACAACACTTCAAAATCTTTATGCCGCCGGTGAAGGCGCCGGCACTGCAGGCGGTATCGTTTCCGCCGCCTGCGACGGAATTCATACCGCTCTCGCTATGATGAAATAAAAATAACGGTGCGCAGCACCTTA
>DCFZ01000023.1 GCA_002314455.1 Lentisphaeria bacterium UBA1791
GTGCCATAAACCGTCGAAGAAACATGAATTTGCAGGATATGCATCGTCCTTTGCCGCCGCCGAAATTTCCGAAAAAGCCGGAGAAGTGATTTGTAAAATCACAAGTTTGGTGTTATATTAAAAAATCGCGTCCCTATCGTCTAGTGGCCTAGGACATCGGGTTCTCATCCCGGCAACATGGGTTCGACTCCCATTGGGGATGCCATTTTTTTTGTCTATCTGGCAAAAACATAAAGCCTGTCAAGGCTTTGCTATCGAGAGCCCCCCGACTTATCTGACTTTGCCGACCTGTCTGACAAAAACCCTTTTTGGCGGCGGCGCCTATTGCAGCGGCTGGTTGCTTTCGCTTGTCGCCGCAGGCGCGGCGGCGTCGAGGATCATCGTGAACGTCTGCTGACGGCTGTAGTCGTCGAGCTTGAGCGTGTTGCCCGCTTTGCGCAAGGCAAAATAAAATTGCCAGTTGCGCCAGTTTTCACTCGGCATCTTGAGCGTGATGTTGCCGGAATCCTTGTCCAATTCATACTTCCCCGCCCAGTCCAGGTATTGATTGGGGCGGTCGGAGTTTTCCGGCAGTTTTACACGCAAAAAGATGATATCTTCATAGACGCAGGCGATACAGCCGTCGGCCGCGTTTGCCGGTTGGTAACAGCCGGTGGACAAGTACGTCGGGGAACAACCGGTGATGACAAATGCGCTCAATGCCGCAAAAAAAGTCCGACTTAAAAATTTCATTTTTATCTTACCCCCTGAAAACTGGAAAAACTGCGCTCCGGCAGGTTGATTTATTGACGCTCTGGCACTATCTTATATAGGTGCAACTTTATTATAACCCGTTTTTGTGTTTTTTTCACGCGAAAAGCGCAAAAAAATCGAAAAAAAAACGGAAAAAACGCCAAAAAAGAGGAAAATGCGGTGGATACCAACAGCTATTGCAATCCGTTGACCGATCGTTACGCCGATGCGGCGATGAGTCATGTCTGGTCGCCTCAATTCAAACATTCGACCTGGCGCCGCTTGTGGCTGACGCTCGCCCGCTGTGAAAAGGAACTCGGGCTCGAGATCACCGATCAGCAGATTGCCGAACTTGCCGCGCACGTCGACGACATTGATTTCGACCGCGTTGCCGAGTATGAGAAATCGTTGCGGCACGATGTGATGAGCCACATCCGCACGCTGGCGGAGCTCTGCCCGAATGCCGCGCCGATCATCCACCTCGGGGCGACGAGTTGTTTCGTCACCGACAACACCGAGTTGATCCAGATGCGCGAAGCGATGAAACTGTTGCGCGGCAAACTGCTCAAACTGATCTCTCAACTCGCCGATTTCTGCGACGCCAACAAAAATCTGCCGGTGCTCGGTTTTACCCACTTGCAACCGGCGCAGTTGACGACGCTCGGCAAGCGTTTTGCCTTGTATTTGCAGGATTTCTACTTCGATTTCCAGCGCTTGGAGCGCGAAATCGACGAATTGCCCTTCCGCAGTGTCAAAGGCACGACCGGCACGCAGGCGAGTTTTCTCGAGCTTTTCGACGGCGATCACGCCAAATGCCGCGAATTGGAGCGCCGTGTCGCCAAGGCGATGGGCTTCGATCACGTCGTCGCCGTTTCGGGGCAGACTTATACGCGCAAACTCGATTATTTCGTCCTTTCGATCCTCTCAGGATTGGGGCAGTCCGCTTCCAAGATCGCGACCGATATCCGGCTGATGGCAAATATGAAGGAGCTGGAAGAGCCCTTTGGCGCCAAGCAGGTAGGGTCAAGCGCGATGGCGTACAAGCGCAACCCGATGCGGAGCGAGCGCGTCACATCGCTTGCCCGTTATCTCATCACGTTGCCGCTCAACCCCGCCTTTACGACGGCGACGCAGTGGTTCGAGCGCACGCTCGATGATTCCGCCAACCGCCGCATCGTGCTCGCCGAGGCGTTCCTTTCTGCCGACGTGGTGTTGTCGATCCTGCTCAATGTCACTTCCGGATTGCAGGTGTGGCCCAAGGTGATCGAGCGTCACATCAAGGCGGAGTTGCCCTTTATGGCGACCGAGAACTTGCTGATGGCGGCGGTCAAGAAAGGCGGCGATCGTCAGGTGTTGCACGAAGTGATCCGCACGCACTCGATGGAAGCTTCGCGCCGCGTCAAGGCGGAGGGATTGGACAACGATCTTTTGATCCGGCTCAAGAGCGATCCCGCGTTTGCCGCGATCGCCGATGATTTCGACGCGTTGCTGGATCCGGCGACTTTCGTCGGCCGCGCGCCGCGTCAGGTGGAGGATTTTCTCAACGAGGAAATCCGTCCTATGCTCGCCGCTCACGCTTCGGAAATGGCGGGCGCTGCCGAGGAATTGACGGTATAATCAAAAAGGGGTGAAAAATGGCTTTTCTGGACGATTCCTATTTGATCGGCAACAAGACCGGCAAGGCGCTGTTTGCCAAGATCGCCAAGTTGCCCGTGGTCGATCCGCACAACCATGCGGATCTGCGCGAGATCGCCGAAAACCGCTGTTACCGCGACGCGTGGCAGCTCTTTGCCGCGACCGACCACTACGTTTGGGAAATGATGCGCAAGCGCGGCGTGCCAGAAAAGCTGATTACCGGCAAGAGTGCGAACCGCGACAAATTCTGTGCGCTCGGCAAAATTTTTCCCGAATTGATCGGCAATCCGGTCTACGAGTGGATTCACCTTGATCTGCGCCGTTACTTCGGCGTCGAGGAGTTGCTCTCGGGCGCGACGGCGGAAACGATCTACGATGCGGTCAACGCGAAACTTGCGACCGACGAATTCCGTCCGCAGGCGCTGCTGGAAAAGAAACTCAACGTCGAAGTGATGTGTTCGACCGACGATGCCGCCGATACGCTGGAGCATCACGACCGGATCAACCGGGCGATGGGGCGCATTCTCGTGCGTCCGACGTGGCGTCCCGACAAGACGGTCAAAATTCTCGCCCCCGGCTGGCGTGCGGGGATGGATCGCCTCGAAAAGCGTTTCGGCATCGAGCTGAAAAATTTGAAGACCCTCGTTTCCGTGATGAAATTGAGCCACGATTTCTTTGCGGAGCATGGTTGCCGCGCGAGCGATCACGGGCTTTTGATCGTGCCCGACGTCGAGGCGGATTACAAACAGGCGAACCGCGTTTTCCGCCGCGCGATGGCGGGCGAGGAGATCACCAAGGAAGAGGGCCGCATCTATATGGGCTATATTTTCGGCGCCATCGCTGAATTCAACGCCGAAAGCGACTGGGTTACGCAACTTCACCTCGGTGCGGTGCGCGACGTGCGCCGGAGCCTCTTTGACGCGCTCGGCCCCGACGTCGGCGGCGACGTCAGCGATCACGCGCTTGATCTGCGCCCCAATCTCGTCAAATTCCTCAATCGCTTTGACGGCAGACTCAAAACGGTGCTCTATTCGCTGGATCCCGGTCATTACGCAACGCTCGCGACGATCTCTCGCGCCTTTGGCGGCAAGGTTTCGCTCGGTTCGGCGTGGTGGCTGTGCGATACGCCGGTCGGGATGCGCCGCCAGTTGGAGTATATCGCTTCGGTGGATACCTTGAGCAATTTTGCCGGCATGGTCTCGGATTCGCGCAAGCTGTTGAGTTATGGTTCGCGCTTTGAGATGTTCCGCCGGGTGCTCGCCGACGTGCTGGGCAACCTCGTCGAACGCGGACAGGCTCCGCTGGAATGCGTCGAGCCTTTGGCGGAAAAGATGGCCTATTCGGGCGTGAAAAAATACTGGAATCTGTAAACGGAAGTTTTTTTAATAGGAGAACGACAAATGGCGGCAAAAAGTGATCTCTACAAGGCGGCGGGCGTCGACATCGACCTCGCGACCGATCTGTTGACCAAGGTGAAAGGCGCACTCGCGTCGACCCGGCGTCCGGAAATGCTCGCCCCGATCGGCGGTTTCGGCGGACTTTTTCAGATCGATCTTTCGAAGTACCGCGAACCGGTGATGGTTTCGAGCATCGACGGCGTCGGTACGAAATTGATGGTCGCGATGAAAATGAAAAAGTACGACACCGTCGGTTGCGACATCGTCAATCACTGCATCAACGACATCTCGGTGCAGGGCGCGGAGCCGGTCTACTTCATGGACTACATCGGCATCGGCAAACTCCGCAGTCCCCTCTATGAGGAAGTGCTCGGCGGCATTGCCCGCGCCTGCAAGGCGGCGAATTGCGCCGTCCTGGGCGGCGAAACGGCGGAAATGCCCGGTATGTACGGCAACGATTTCGATCTGGTCGGCGTCATCACCGGCATCGTTGAAAAGAGCGAAATCATCACCGGCGAAAAGATCAGACCGGGGCACGTCGCGATCGGCATTGCCTCCAACGGATTGCACACCAATGGTTTCAGTCTGGCGCGCAAGGTGCTTTTTGACGCCGCCGGTTTCGACGTCAACGACCGTCCCGAATGTCTCGGCGGCGAATCGGTCGGCGAAGCGTTGCTCAAGCCGCACGTCTGCTATTATCCCGCGATCAAGGCGGCGCGCACTGCCGGCGTTGCACTCGACGGCATCGCCCATATCACCGGCGGCGGTCTTTACGACAATGTGCCGCGCGTGTTGCCCGACGACGTCGATGTTGAATTCAACGTCGCCGGTTTCCCCGTGCCGCCGATTTTCAAGCTGATCGTCGAGCGCGGCAACGTCGGCGCCGAAGAGGCGTATCGCGTTTTCAATATGGGCGTCGGCATGGTCTGGTTCGTGCCGGAAGCCGATGCGGACAAGGCGCTCGAAGCGATCCGCAGTTGTGGACACTATGCGGCGAAAATCGGTCGCATCGTCAACGGTAGCAAGAGTGTCCGCGTCGCGACGAAATAATCATGTCTTTTTTCTCTGACATCCGGGATAAAGTCCAATTTTCCAAGGTGCCGGAAGCGTTTCGCCGCTCCGGTATGGCGGTGTTGGATTTCCTGTCGCGCAACGACACCGACGACCGCGAGGTCAAGCGCGGCGTTGCGGGCATGGTCAAGGCGATCCTGATCTCGGATTCAGGTGAAATATCCAGTGCGCATTGGACGATCCTGCGCGATATCGCCGATCATTTTTCCCCGTCGGATTCGATCGCGCTGCTCAACGGCATTCAGGATGCCGAGCCCTCGACGCCGGAATCGGCGGCGCAGTTGTTGCAGGATGTGCCGCGTCCGGACAAAGAGAAACTGGTGTTTTTTCTGCTGGCGCTGTCGCTGGCGGACAACGTTCCCGACGATCGGCTGACGATGGTGGAAGAGTTTGCCCAAAAGATCGGTTTTTCGGTTGCCGAAACCGATTCGATATGCGAAGAAGTCATCAAGGCGAAAAACAAGCGCATTCAGTTGCTTCGTTCCGGGACGGGGGTGCTGATCGTGCTCGGCATTGTCGCGATCTTCTTGTTGCTCGCGACGTGGTTGCGCCCCGTCGCATTCGGCTTGATCCTCGCTTATTTGCTGTTGCCGCTGGAAAAATTTTTCGAGCGCCGGATCCGGGAAAAACGGGGCTTGGGGTATCACTTTTTTCAATTTTTGTACGCGGTTTTTTCGCCGTTGCGCCGGCTTTCCCACAAGATCAAAAACAAACATCACAAGGCAAAAGAATCGGACGAACAGATCAAGAAAAAAGATGCGGAGCACCGGATCGTCAACCGGGCGGTGCTGGAAACGATGTTTTTCGTTGTGCTGTTGATTACGTGCGTTACGGTGCTTTTCAGTCGTATCATCTATGCCCAGGTGCGCGATTCCGGGCAGAAAATCGGGGTGTGGATGATGCAAACGCCGCCGGCTGCCGGTGCCGAAGCCACCCCGTCGCCTTTTGCGCCGACGATCGACTATCTCGACCGCACGGCGGAAAAATATTCCCAGATACCGCCGGTGCGTTCGATGCTGCAATCCATTTCCGATACGCTCGACGACCCGCAGAAAATGCGCGAGCTTCTGCAGATGTTTCTGCAGAAAAACGGGGGTGCGTTTTCGTTGACTGCCGACATTCTCGGTTTTGCGGCAAGTTGCTTTTTTGACCTTTTGCTGACGATCTTTTTCGGAATTTTCTTTTTGACGAAACTTTCCGAATTCTGCCGGGAAGATGACAGCACCGGCAGGCAGGGCGAGTATCTGGTGCGCATGATCTACAACGGGAAATGGCTCCCGGGGGCGGAAGAAGCGGCGGTTTCGGAAGCAACGCGGCTGACCGGCGGTATGCTGGTGCGCTTGCGCATCTGGGTTCGCGGATATCTGACGCTGATTTTGATCGACATGTGCGTCTTTACGACCTTTTTTGCGATCTTCGGTCTGCCGTACTTTCCGATCCTCGGTCTGATCGCCGGGTGCAGCCAGTTGCTGCCTTACCTCGGCCCGATTCTGACGGCGGGGATCACGCTGCTGGTGACGCTTGCCTGCGGCGGAACCGGAACGCAACTTCTGCTCATCGTGCTCTTGTATCTCATCTACAACGGCATTCTTGAGCAATTTGTCATCTATCCCGCGATCATCGGGGATTCACTCGGCTTGACGACGCTGGAAACGATCATCGTCGTTTTGCTCGGCGCCGTGGTCGCCGGGATTCCCGGTATGATTCTGGCGATGCCGATGGCTTCCATCGCCAAATATCTGGTGCCGCAGATCTACCGTTGCTGGGAGATCCGTCGTCGACCACTTCCCAATGAACAACCTAAAATTTGACCGATAAGGAGGAAACATGATGACGTTGACGAAATTTGGAGTAAGAGAGTGGGGTAGTGCGATCGTGGTCGCCGTGCTCCTGTGGGGCGGATGCTATGCCCTGATCCGTTACGGACATCCTGCTTACGGTTGGAGTTTTGCGGCGGTCGTCGCCGTGGTGCTCTTTGCGTTTTGTGCATTTTTCCGCAATCCGTCGCGGACGATCCCCGCTGATCCGCAGTTGATTGTCAGTCCGGCGGACGGCGTGGTGCGCGACATCACGGTGCTCGACGATTTTGAATTTTTCCCCGCCGGCACGAAAACGGTGCGGATCGGCATTTTCCTTTCCGTTTTCAACGTCCACGTCAACCGCACGCCGGTGGCGATGCAGGTGTCGCGGGTTCACTACCGCAAGGGGGAATATCTGGATGCGCGCAATCCGGAAGCGGGGAAACGCAACGAAGCGATGACGATCATCGGTTGCCGGTCGAATCAGCAGGATTTCCCGGTCGCCGTGCGGCAGATTTCCGGTGCGATCGCGCGCCGCATCGTCTGTCCGGTCAGCGAGGGACAGCTCTTCGCCAAGGGCGACGTCTACGGTATGATCAAATTCGGCTCCAGAACGGAACTTTATCTGCCCGCCGACAAGGTGAAAGTCAACGTCAAAGTCGGTGACGCGGTTCGCGGCGGCGAGACGATCATGGCGGAGATTCTGGAAGCCGTTTCTGCGGAGTCGAAAAAATGAAAAAATATCTTGAATTTCCCCGCCGTATCGTCAAATGCATTCCCAATATGCTGACGCTTTGCAACAGTTTGTGCGGATTTGCGGCGATTCTCTATACGTTGCGCGCCTACGGGCAACCGCCGGAAATTCAGATGCGCACGTTTACCGTCAGTGCGATCATGATCTTTTGCGCGATGGTCTTTGATGCTTTTGACGGACTCGCCGCGCGGTTGCTTCACGCGGGCAGTATGCACGGCCTGCAGATGGATTCCCTTTCGGATATGGTCACCTTTGGCGTGGCGCCGGCGGTGCTGGTGTCGGTGATGACGCACGCGATGAGCGGCAATACGCTGATCCCCCGTCAGGGGATCATGGTTTATGCGCTCGCGGCGATCTATCTCGGCGGCGCGGCATTGCGGCTGGCGACGTACAACATCAAAGCGATGTTCCCCGGCACCGAGGAGGAAAACCACGACTTTTTCTGCGGACTTCCTTCTCCCGGCGGCGCGGCGGCGATCTGCGTTGCGGTCTTTTTTGCGGCGACACTCAATCTCGGCGAAGCGGGAATGCGTAAAATTGCTTTCGCTTTGCCGATCTACGCGGCGATCCTGGGGCTGTTGATGGTCAGTAAATTCCCTTATCCGCACGCCGGAAGATTGATTTTCTCGATGCGCAAGAGCCGTTGGAAAATGTTGCTTTTCATCGCATTGGTGATCGTCTGGGCGGTTTTCAAAACGCCGGGACTTTTCGCGATTGTGACGGGATACATTCTTTCGGGGCCGGTGATCGGCGTGATCCGCTGGTGCAAAAAATAATCGTTGAAAGGCGGAGTTGACTCCGCCTTTTTTTTGAGGTGCTGCAACACTGCTGTCCGGGGAAAATTCAGCAGATAAAATCCCCGAAAAGGTCCGGCTGATCGGGTAAATTCCAGTCAGG
>DCFZ01000054.1:0-8734 GCA_002314455.1 Lentisphaeria bacterium UBA1791
GACGTATCGACCGCGATCACACGCCAGGCGCCCGCTTGCGCGGGGTTTTTAAGGTGCTGCGCACCGTTATTTATTGAAAGACGCGCGTTACTCGTGACAAAACGCCTTGACACGCCGAGATCGCCATTCCGTAATTGGTGATGGGGACATGATATTTCTGTGCACTTTGGAGACGCGCAAGAACTTCCCGACGGCCGATCATACATCCGCCGCATTGGATGACGAGAGCGTAATCGCCGAGATTTTCGGGGAAGTCGTGACCGGCATAGACGTCGAAAGTGAGATCCTTGCCTGATTTCTTACGGATCAGGCGTGGAATTTTGACTCGTCCGATATCGTCATCGGTCGCGTGATGACTGCATGCTTCGGCGATCAGAATTTTATCGCCGTTTTTCAAGTGACTGATTGTTTCGGCGCCGGAAATCAGTGTGAGGATATCGCCTTTGGCGGCGGCGAGTAAAATTGAAAAGGTTGTACACGGCACATCGTCCGGCGTATTGGCGACCATAAAATCCACCACTTGTGAATCGCAGACGACGAGGTCGGGTTTCCCGTTCAGTTTCGCGAGTGTTTCGAGGTATTGGCTTTCCTTGGCGACAACGACAATGCAATCGCCGTCGAGCGCATCGCGGATCGCCTGAACCTGCGGTAAGATCAATCTGCCGCGCGGCGCCTGAATGTCGATTGGCACGATCAAAACGACAAGACTTTTGGGAGCGACCAAGTTGCGGAGCATTGGCGGATCCTGCAGAAAATCTTCCGGCACGACTTCGATCAGCGCCTTTTTCAGCACGGCGAGGAACGTATCGCGTTCGTCGTGGAGTGCCGAAGCGGTCACGATCTTTTCGACGCCGTCCGCGCGGATAAGGTCGCAAAAAGCGGCGTCCGGCATTGCTTCATCGCACTTGTTGATGACGGCGACGACGGGAATTTTATGCTCCTTTGCCGACGCGATGATCTCCCTTTCGGGGGCGCCCCAGACGCCGGGCGTTGCGACGAGCAACGCCACGCCGGCGCGCTGAAAAATTCTGCGGGTGCGCGCCACGCGCTGACTGCCGAGTGCGGAGTGATCGTCAAGGCCCGCCGTATCAAGCAATACGACGGGGCCCAAGGGAGGCAGTTCCATTACTTTTTCCACGACGTCCGTCGTCGTGCCCGCCTGGGGCGAAACGATCGAAACGTCCTGCCCGGAAATGAGATTCACCAACGTCGACTTGCCGCAATTGGCGCGCCCGAAAAGCGCAATCTGCAGCCGTAAAGATTTTGGAACGCCATCCATACACCACCTCGCATCGCTATAATATACGGGGAAACGGTGTATTTTTCAATAAAAACCCTCGCAAAAAAACGGAGTGTCGCCGACTGGGGCAACACTCCGCGGGGAAACGATCCCGGACGCTTAAATATCGTCGTCCTTGAATTTGCCGCTGTTGCGTAACTGCCGCTTTCCCGGACTTCCTTGATCTCCAGCGATTTCAGTACCTTTTTTCCGTTTTTCTGCCAGAAAATTACATACGCGCGACGACTTCGTCTGCAAACGCCGAACAACTCAATTCGGTCGCACCATCCGTCAACCGCGCAAGATCGTAAGTCATTTTCTTGTCGGCGATCGCACTTTCGATGCCTTTGACGACGAGTTCTGCGGCTTCCACCCAGTTCAAGTGGCGCAACATCATTTCGCCGGAAAGCGCAAGACTGCAGGGATTGACCTTGTCCATGCCCGCGTATTTCGGGGCGGTGCCGTGAGTCGCTTCAAAGAGCGCGTGGCCGGTCGTGTAATTGATGTTGGCGCCGGGCGCAATGCCGATGCCGCCGACACATGCGGCGAGCGCATCGGAAACGTAATCGCCGTTGAGGTTCATCGTCGCGATGACGTCGTATTCGGCGGGACGGGTGAGGATCTGCTGCAGAAATGCGTCGCAGATGCAATCTTTCACGAGGATCTGCCCGGCGGGGGCGACGCCGTCGCAATCGGCGGCGGCGATGGCGCGGCCGGCATATTCGCGTTTGACCAGTTCGTAGCCCCAGTTCTTGAAGCCGCCCTCGGTGAACTTCATGATATTGCCCTTGTGGACGAGCGTGACGCTCTTGCGGCCATTGGCGATCGCGTAATCGAGCGCGGCGCGGATGAGCCGTTCGCTGCCTTCGCGCGAGACCGGTTTGATGCCGATCGCGGACGATTCGGGGAAGCGGATCTTGGTGACGTGCATTTCATCCTGCAAAAAGCCGATGACTTTTTTCACCTCGTCGGAGCCGGAAACCCATTCGATGCCGGCGTAGATGTCTTCGGTGTTTTCGCGGAAAACGATCATATCGGTCAATTCGGGGCGTTTGACGGGGCTGGGCACGCCGGTGAAATAGCGCACCGGGCGGACGCAGGCGAAAAGATCGAGTTTCTGGCGCAGTGCGACGTTGATCGAACGGATTCCGCCGCCGACGGGGGTGGTCAACGGGCCCTTGATCGCGACGAGAAATTCATCGATCGCCTCGACGGTTTCGTCGGGCAACCAGATCGGCGAACCGTAAACGGCGTTGGCCTTTTCGCCGGCGAACATTTCCATCCACGCGATCGCGCGTTTGCCGTTGTACGCCTTGGCGACGGCGGCATTCCACATTTTCATCGACGCGTGCATAATGTCGGGGCCGACGCCGTCGCCCTCGATGAAGCCGATGATCGGGTGATCGCCGGAAATGATTTTGCCGGAAGCGTCGATGCGGACTTTGTCGCCCGCCGGGATCTGGATCTTGTCGTATGCCATAGATTGGTTTCCTTATGTTTCTGACCGGTTGCCTCTATAATATATCACGCAAAAGATGCGCTTGCAATGCTTTGATTCAGTTGATAAACCGCACTTTTTATGCTATATTATATAAAATACGTTAACCAAAAACAATTACGGCAGAACTTTTTATGGAAATCCGAAACATCGCGATCATCGCCCACGTCGACCACGGCAAAACGACGATGGTCGATCAGATTATGCGTCAGAGCAAACTTTTCCGCGATAACGAAGAAATGGTCGATTGCTTCCTCGACAGCAACGACTTGGAGCGCGAACGCGGCATCACGATCCTTTCCAAAAACATCAGCGTGCAGTACAAAAACGTCAAGATCAACGTCATCGACACCCCGGGACACAGCGATTTCGGCGGTCAGGTCGAACGCGTCTTGAAACTCGCCGACGGCGTGCTGTTGCTCGTCGATTCCGCCGAAGGACCGATGCCGCAGACGCGTTTCGTGCTCGACAAGGCGCTCCGCCTCGGATTGCGCCCCGTCGTCGTCATCAACAAGATCGACAAGCCCGACGCCCGTCCCGACGCGGTGCAGAACAAGGTTTTCGACCTTTTCTGCGAACTCAACGCGAGCGACGAGCAGTTGGATTTCCCGACGCTTTACGCTTCCGGCCGCGACGGCTGGGCGATCCGCAACCTCGACGATCCGCGCGAATCGATCACGCCGTTGCTCGACGCGATCCTCGAATACGTGCCGGCGCCCAAGGTGGCCGAAGGCCCGGTCATCGCCCAGGTGGCGACGCTGGATTACTCCAATTTCGTCGGCCGCATCGGCATCGGCCGCGTCTACCGCGGCGACCTCAATCTCAAACGCCCGATGGTCATCATCAAGCGCGACGGCAAGACGGAAAATGTCGCGATCAAACAGCTTTTCACCTTTGAGGGGCTGGGGCGCAAGGAAGTCGAAAGCGTTCAGTGCGGCGACCTCTGCGCGATCGTCGGCGTGACCGACATCGACATTTCCGATACGATCTGCGATTTCGAGCATCCCGAGCCGATGCCGGCGATCGCGATTGACGAGCCGACGATCTCGATGACTTTCCGCATCAACGATTCGCCCTTTTTCGGCAAGGAAGGCAAATATGTCGGCAGCCGCCAGTTGCGCGAACGCCTTTACAAGGAAATCGAGCGCGACGTCGCGTTGCGCGTCGAAGATCTGCCCAGCGGCGACGCATTCAAAGTTTCGGGGCGCGGCGTGTTGCATTTGTCGATCCTGATCGAAACGATGCGGCGCGAGGGCTACGAGCTCGCCGTCGCCAAGCCGCAGGTAATCTGCAAGGAAATCGACGGCGTCAAACAGGAACCGATCGAACGGCTCTCGATCGACGTGCCCAACGACTACGCGGGCAAGATCATCGAACTGGTCGGTTTGCGCCGCGGCGAATTGATCCAGATGGAATCGCGCGGCAGCCGTCAGCTGGTCGAATTTTTCATCCCGACCCGCGGCCTCATCGGCTTGCGGAGCCGCGCGCTCACCGCAAGTTGCGGCGAAGCGATCGTTTCGAGCATCTACGACCACTATGAGCCGATCAAGGGCACGATCCCCGCACGGCAGAATGGCGTGATGGTCAGCATGGCGGGCGGCAAGGCGATCCCCTTCGCGGTCGACGGCTTGCAGCAGCGCGGTGAATTTTTCATCGAGCCGGGCGTCGATTGCTACGAAGGCATGATCGTCGGCGAACACTGCAAAGAGGGCGACCTCGTCGTCAACGTCCAGCGCGCGAAGCAGTTGACCAACTTGCGCGCCGCGGGCAGTGACCGCAATATGAAAATCGCGCCGGCGCGCAAAATGTCGCTCGAGCAGGCGCTCGAATACATCAACGACGACGAACTGGTCGAAGTGACGCCCAAAAGCATCCGTCTGCGCAAACTTTATCTGACGGAATTGGAACGCCGCCGCCGCCACGTCAGGGAAATGGCGGAAGCCGCCGAAAAGGATGACGCGCAATAATGGCGATGTTGCTGTTACAATACCTTGTCCTCGCCTTGAGTCTGACGCTGATCATCAATCTGGCGACGGCGTTGAAACGCAAGCCGTGGCTGTGGGCGATGCTTCAGCTCGCCTGCGTTCTGATTTCGGAACATCTCTTTCGCATTTTCGTGCCCCGCATGCCCTGCGTGCTGGCAACGCTGATTGGCGCTATCGGCGGGTTTGTCGTGCTCTATCTCGTAAAATTCACGACTTTTAAGTACTAACAAAGGAGTATCTACTATGAGCGTAGCCGTCATCCTCGGCAGCAAAAGCGACCTCGACGTCGTGCGCGGCGCCTTTGACACCTTGAAAGAATTCGGCGTGCCCTATGTGGCGCACGTCTTTTCGGCGCACCGCACGCCGGAAGAAGCCGTCGATTTCGCCAAAAATGCCCGCTCTTCGGGCGTCGACGTCATCATCTGCGCCGCCGGCATGGCGGCGCATCTGGGCGGCGTGATCGCCGCTCATACGACGCTGCCCGTCATCGGGATCCCCGTGCCGAGTGCGCCCTTTAACGCGTTGGATTCGCTGTTGGCGACGGTTCAGATGCCTCCCGGGGTGCCGGTCGGCGCCGTCACCTGCGGCAAGGCGGGCGGCAAAAACGCCGCGCTCTACGCGATCGAAATGATCGCGATCAAGGATGCGGCGCTCGCGCAGAAACTTGCCGATTTCCGTCGGGATCAACGTACCAAGGTTTTGGATTCCGACGCGGAACTCGCCGCCGAATTGGCGAAGTAGGTGCTTCCTGACCTGAAAAAAAGGAGCGGAAAATGTCGTTTCCAAGTACCGCGCAATGGATCGGACTCATCGTCAAGATCACGCTGCTTCTGACACCGTTTTTCGTCTTTTCCGTCTTTCTCGCGCTTTCCGCCGAGGAGCGCCTTGATCACGCGAGTCAACGGAAACTCGCCCACCGCACCGCGCTTGCCGTGATGGTCAGCTGCATTGTGCTTTTCCTTTTCGGCAAATGGATCTTTCAGTACCTCGGCATCTCGATCGATGCGTTCCGCATCGGGGCGGGGCTGGTGCTGTTGCTCAACGGCATCGACCTCGTGCGTTCGACCGGGATTCCCGCCGGCAGAAGCGTTTCCGAAGCGGGCGACCCCTCGGTCGTGCCGCTGGCGATCCCCTACACCGTGGGCCCCGGCACCATCGGTACATTGATCGTCATGGGCGCGGACTCGACGCAGCGCATCGGCGACCGCATCGCAGTCGTCGTCGCCATCGTCTGCGCGTCGCTCTTTCTCGGCGTGATCCTGCACTTCGCCAATACGCTTGAACGCATTTTGAAAGCGCGCGGCACCAGCATCTTAAGCAAACTGACCGGTATGTACATCGTCGCGCTCGCCGCGCAGATCATTTTCACCGGCGTCCACAATATGATTTTCAAGTAAGGTTATTTTATGAGCATCATCGTCAAAGAAATCGCGTTTCTCCTCGCCGCCTATCTCATCGGCGCGATCCCTTTCGGTCTTTTGATCGGCTTCTATAACGGCGTCGACATCCGCAAAATGGGCTCCGGCAACATCGGGGCGACCAACGTGACGCGCTGTTGCAGTCCGTTGCTCGGCAAAGTCTGTTTCGGCTGCGATTTCGTCAAGGGCTTTGTGCCGACGCAGATCACGTTGCTCTTTTTCCCCGATAATCCGTGGATCGTTCTCGGCGCCGCCGCCTGTACGGTATTGGGGCACATGTTCCCCTGTTATTTGAAGTTCAAAGGCGGCAAAGGCGTTTCGACTGCCGGCGGCGCGATGCTCGCGATCGCCCCCGTCAGCGTGCTCGCGGCGGCGATCACGTGGGTCGTCGTCTTTTTGTGGTCGCGTTACGTTTCCGTCGCCAGCATCGCCGCCGCGATCGTGATTGTCGCATCCGTCTGGGCGGGGCGACTCGCCGATCTCAGCTTTTTCAGCGCAACGGCAAAAAGTTTGCCGACCGTGATCTTTTGCACGGTGCTCGGCGTACTCGCGATCGTGCGCCACAAGTCCAATATCGTCCGGCTGATGAACGGCACGGAAAACCGTTTCGAGCGCAAAAAATAATTTGATGGAGGGTGCGATGCATCAATTCTTTCGCTTTGCCGCCGTTTCCCCGACCCTTGCGCCGGGAAATTTTGCCGGAAATCTGGATTTGTTGCAAACGTGCTACAAAAATGCGGCAAAACGGCATGCCGCCGTCGTCGTTTTTCCGGAATTTGCCGTCTGCGGCGACGATTGCAAAAGTCTGATGCGCCGCGCGGATTTCCTCGCGCAATGCCGCGAAACCGCGGAAAAATTCGCCCTCAAAACGACCGATACCGTCGCTGTTTTCGGCACGGTTGAAAAGTTTGACGGTTACGTCGCCAACGCCATCGCCGTGGCGCATCGCGGCGAGCTCATCGCCGTACTCCCCGCCGGAGAAAGTGCGACATTTGCCTTTGACGATGATTTTTCCTTCGCCGTCGCTTCGGGCGATCTCGCGATGCAAAGCGTCGACGCCGACGTCCTCGTGTTGTGCGGAGCCGAACCCTTTGCCGCCGGCAAACGCGCGGCGCGCGCGGCACAGTTGACGGGCTATTCCGCCGCGACCGGCAAGGCGCTCGTATACGCCAACTGCGGCAGCGGCATTTCCACGACCGATCACATCGGCGACGGCGACGCCATGATCGTCGTCGAAGGCAAAATCGTGCGCCGCACCACCCCCTTTGCCGGCGATGAAATATTGTTTGCCGACATCGATATGGGACGCATCGCATTCCGCCGCGGCATCGGGTCGAATCCGGAAGATGCCGTGCCGCTGGAAGAACTCCCCGCTTCACCCGATCTTGAATATGCGACACTCTCGCGCGATCCTTTCCTCGATGAAGCTTCCGGCGACCTCGAACTTATCGTCCCGGGCGCCGCGACCGCATTGGCGCGCCGCATGAAAACGATTCACGCCAAATGCCTCGTCCTCGGCGTTTCCGGCGGCTTGGATTCGACACTCGCTTTGATCGTCGCAAGCTACGCCTGCGATCTGCTCAAGATCAGCCGCGAAAATGTGCGCGCCCTGACGATGCCCGGATTCGGCACGACCGGCAGAACCAATTCCAACGCCAAAACCCTTTGCCGCGAACTCGGCGTTTCGCTTGGCGAAATCAATATTTCCGAAGCGTGCAAACTCCACCTCGCCGCCATCGGCCACGACGGCAAAACCCCTGACGCCGCATACGAAAATTGTCAGGCGCGCGAACGCACCCAGATTCTGATGGATTATGCCAATATGCTCGGCGGCATCGTCGTCGGCACCAGCGACCTCTCGGAACTCGCACTCGGCTGGTGTACCTACAACGGCGACCAGATGTCCATGTACAGCGTCAACGCAACGTTGCCTAAAACATTGATGCGCCATATCCTCGCCAACGAAGCCGATAAGGCGACCCCCGCCCTCGCCGAAGCGATCCGCGATGTGCTCAATACTCCCGTCAGCCCCGAACTTCTCCCCGTCACCGGAAATGCCGAGAATTCCAGCCAGCAAACCGAAAACATCCTCGGTCCCTACGAGTTACATGACTTTTTTATCTATCATTACATTTCCGGCGGCGCCGATAAAGAGAAACTCTTTGCCCTCGCTCAACACGCATTCGGTAAAGTCTTTGATGACACCATCATCCGCCATACGCTGGATTGTTTCTTCCGCCGCCTCTTCAGTCAACAATTTAAACGCAATCCATCCCCCGATGGCCCGCAATTGACGTCGATCAGTTTATCGCCACGCGGCGGATGGGCAATTCCCAGCGATCTGCACTAAATAAATAACGGTGCGCAGCACCTTAAAAACCCGCGCAAGCGGGCGCCTGGGGTGAGCGCGAGAGGGGCGGCGTGAGCCCTCTCGCATCACAGACGTTTGATCGCGGTCTGTACGTCACGAGGGGCTGGTTTCGCCCCTCGTGGCTCCCTCAACCAGCCACGGGCTGGGTTTTGTACTTCTGGCGGTTCCGCAAGCGTGACAGGC
>DCFZ01000054.1:8909-16173 GCA_002314455.1 Lentisphaeria bacterium UBA1791
CGCACCCCAAAGCGCCCGCTTACGCGGGATTTTGTACTCCAGGCGGCTCGTCTATTTTGTTACTGCCCGTAAAAAAACGGTTAAAATCTTTGTGAAAAGTTTGAGGTTTTGCTTTGCAGAAAATGCTTGCGCGTGTTATTTTATATAATATATAACCGGAAATGTTTTCACTCAATAAGGGAGTCTGATTTATGGCAAAGTTGCTTGCATTTCATGGCTTGTTGCCGACGCCGGAACGCGCCGCACAGGTTTCCGCCGTCCCCTATGACGTCGTCAATTCCGAGGAAGCCGCCGTGCTTGCCGAGGGCAATCCGCTTTCGTTTCTGCACGTTTCCCGCCCTGAAATTGATATGGAAAAGGGCATTGATCTCTACGATGCGCGCGTTTACGCCCAGAGCAAGGCGGCGTTTGAACGCATTTGCCGCGAAGCGCCGCTCAAGCTCGACGAGGAGCGTCATCTTTACGTTTACGAATTGACGATGAAAGGCCGCAGTCAGACCGGCGTCATCGGCGCCGCCAGCGCGGCGGAATACCGTTCCGGCGTCATCAAGAAACACGAAAAGACCCGTCAGGACAAAGAGGACGACCGCACCCGTCAGGTGATGGCGTTGCGTTCGCACACGGGTCCGGCGTTTTTCACCTACCGCGATCAGGCGGCGATCAACGATCTCGTCAACGCCGAGAAAAAACACGCGCCGCTCTTTGATTTCGTCGCCGCCGACGGCGTCGGTCACAAATTGTGGCGCATCGACGCCAAAAAAAGTGCGGAACTTGCCGCGCTTTACGAAAAGCTCGTGCCGGTTTTCTACATTGCCGACGGCCATCACCGCAGTGCGGCGGCGGCGCGCACGGCGACGGAGTGTGCGCCGGCGAATGGTGCGGGCGATCCCAACGCCGAATACAATTATTTCCTCGCGGTCGCTTTCCCCGCGTCGGAACTCGCGATCATGCCGTACAACCGCGTGGTCAAGAGTCTCAACGCGCTTTCGCAGGAGCAATTCCTCGCCGCGCTCGACAAGGAATATCAGGTCACCGAATGTGCCGACGGCGAAGTGAAAACGCCCGGCCGCTTCAAGTTCTATCTCAACCGGAAGTGGTTCCTCGCGGTGCCGAAATTCGACGTTTCCAAGCTCGGCGTCATTGATGCGCTTGATGCGAGCATGTTGCAGCAGCACGTGCTGGCGCCGTTGCTCGGCATCGGCGATCCGCGCACCGACAAAAACATCTCCTTTGTCGGCGGCATCCGCGGCACGCAGGAATTGGTCAAGCTCGTCGATTCCGGCAAATTCGCGATCGCCTTTTCGATGCCGGCGGTCACCGTCGATCAATTGATGAAAATCGCCGACGCAGGCGAGATCATGCCGCCGAAATCGACCTGGTTCGAGCCGAAACTCCGCGATGGATTGGTGTCGCACAATTTTTAAGGAATCGAGGCGATTGATCTATGGCATTGATCCTCGGCATTGAATCCAGCTGCGACGAGACCGCCGCCGCCGTCGTCCGCGACGGACGCGACGTGTTGTCGAGCGTCATCGCTTCGCAGATCGCGGTTCACGCGCCGCTCGGCGGCGTCGTCCCCGAACTCGCCGCCCGCGAACACCTCAAGGCGCTCAATCCCTGTGTCGAAGCGGCGTTGCGCGAAAGCAACACCACGCTCGACGACATCGACGCAATCGCCGTCACGCAGGGCCCCGGACTGATCCCCGCCCTGCTCGTCGGGCTGAATTACGCCAAAGGACTCGCGCTCGGGCACAACAAGCCGCTCATCGGCGCCAATCACTTTATGGCGCACATTTACGGCGCGTTTCTCGACGGCGAAGATCATCTGTTGCGCGAGAAGTCGACTTATCCGTTGCTCGCGTTGGTCGTTTCGGGCGGTCACACCTCGCTCGTGCTCGTCGACGAAAACGGCAATGCGCGTCAGCTTGGTTCGACCATCGACGACGCGGCGGGCGAAGCGCTCGACAAGGGGTCGAAATTGCTCGGTCTCGGCTATCCCGGCGGGCCGGCGATCCAAAAAGCGGGCGCCGACGGCGACGTCAACGCCTTCAATTTCCCGCGGCCGCTGACCGGTGCGGCGGGCAAGCCGCTCGCGCCTGAATTGCGTTACAGTTTCAGTTTCAGCGGCATCAAGACCGCGTTGCTCTATCACGTGCGCAAATACGGTGACGCCGACGGCAAACTGACCGGCAAACTCCTCGCCGACACGGCGGCGAGTTACCAGTTCGCGGTCGTCGACACGCTGGTGCGCAAGGCGCTCGTTGCGGTGCGCGATTTCAACGTCCGCACGGTCGTCCTCGCGGGCGGCGTCGCCTGCAACAAGGTGTTGCGCGCCAACCTCGCGGAGCGCATGCCCAAAAACGTGCGGCTGCAGATTGCGCCGCCCAAGTATTGCACGGACAATGCGGCAATGGTCGGCGGCGTCGGCTACTGCCACTTCGTCAAAAAGGAATTCGTCGATTTCAACATCGACTCGTTTGCGCGGTTGCCGAAATTTGTCCGGGTGCCGTTTGCCAATTTCATGGATTAAAGGATTTTTACGATGGCTGATTTGGTGGTTTTCGATCTTGACGGTACGATCGCCGACACCCGGCTCGACCTCGCCGGCGCGGTCAATTATATGCGCGGCACGATGCAGTTGGAGCCGTTGCAGACCGAGCGCATCGTCCGCATGGTCGGCAACGGGATGACCAATCTCGTGCGCCGCGCCGTCGCCGACGTCGAGATCGACTTCGACGAAGCGTTGCGCCGGATGAAGCGTTATTACGCCGATCATCTTCTGGATACGACCTGCCTCTACCCCGGCGTCGCCCAGGGCGTTGCGGAATTACACCAGAAAGGCGTCAAGGTCGCGATGGTTTCCAACAAGCCCGTCGCCGCCTGCAAAAGCATTCTCGACGGACTTCAGATCGGCGAATATTTCGACGCCGTCATCGGCGGCGACGACGCCTATCCGCTCAAGCCGGAGCCGGATTCCTTGTTGGCGCTGTTGCAGAAATTTGATCTTTCCAGCAAAAACGCGTGGATCGTCGGCGACAACTACACCGATCTGGAAGCGGGACGGCGTGCCGGTTTCCGGCGGGTTTTCGTCACCTACGGATTCGGCGACGCCCGCAACGAAAAGCCCGATTTCACCGCCGGGAGTTTTGCGGAATTCATGATGATCATCCGGGGGTTTTAGGAGTTCCCGATGCACCTTGCGCTACCGGCAACGGCGGAATTCACCGCCTTGCGGCATGCGGCGAAAAAGCTTGCCGATGCCGGATTTCCGACGCGTCTGGTCGGCGGCGCGGTGCGCGACCTCGTGCTCGGCAAAACGCCGAGCGATCTCGATCTCGTCACGACGGCGCACCATCTGAAAGTCGTCGAACTTTTTCCGGGGAGCCGCGTCGTCGGGCAAAGTTTCGGCGTTGCGCTGCTCGAAAACGAGGGCTTCCAGTTTGAGACCGCCACCGCCCGGAAAGAGCGCACCTATCTCGACGGCAGACACCCCGAAGCAATCCAGACGACGACCGATTTCAGCGTCGACGCCGAACGCCGGGACTTCACGATCAACGCGATGAGTTGCGACCCCGTCACCGGGGAACTTTTTGACTATCACGACGGCGTCGGCGATCTCGCGCGCGGAATCGTCCGCACCGTCGGCGACCCCGAACGCCGCTTCACCGAAGACTACTTGCGCATGCTCCGCGCCGTGCGTTTTGCGGCGCGTTACGATTTTGCCCTGCACGACGAAACGCGTGCGGCGATCGAAAAAAACGCCGCGCTCGCCGCCCGGATCGCGCCGGAAAGAGTCCGCGAGGAATTGACGCAGATGCTGACGTCGCGCTTCCCCGAAAAGGCTTTCCGTTTGCTGGAAGCGACGGGGCTTCTGCGATATCTTTTGCCGGAAATCGCCCGGCTCCGCCAAGTCGAACAGCCGAAAGAATTTCACCCCGAGGGCGACGTCTTCGAGCATACGCTGTTGATGCTCCGCCACCAGGCGCTGCCGTTTCCGTTGCTCGCCTGGAGCATTCTGCTGCACGACGTCGGCAAATTCGCCACCGCGCGGCGCGACGAAACGGGGAGGATCCGCTTTTTCGGTCACGAGAGCGAGGGGGCGCGTCTTGCCGTCGAAATTCTGACGCGACTGCACTTTTCGCGCCACGAGATCAAGGTGATCGAGCACGCGATCCAATACCACATGCGTTTTGCTTCGGTCGAAGCGATGAAAAAAAGCCGGCTCCGCCAGCTGGTCGCCGATGAGAATTTCGCGCTGGAACTGGAACTCAACCGGCTCGACTGTCTCGCTTCCAATCACCTCTTTGGCGCATTCGTCTGCGCGCTCGATTTTCTGCACACGCTTCCCGCCGTGGCGTTGCCGCCGCCCCTGATCACGGGGGGCGACCTCATCGCCGCGGGACTGGCGCCTTCGCCGCGCTTTAAAGTCCTGCTCGACGCGCTCTTTGAGATCCAGCTTGCCCGCAAGATCGACGACCGCGCAGCGATGCAACAGCACTTGAAACAATTGCTGGAGGCCGATCGTGGATAATCCTCTTTACGCCGGTCATCGCGGCCGCTTGCGCGAAAGGTTTCTCGCGCACGGACTTGCCGCTTTGCAGGACTACGAGGCGATCGAACTTCTGCTCACCTACGCCATCGCGCGGCGCGACGTCAAACCGATCGCCAAGGCGATGTTTGCCAAATTCGGCACGATCGAACGCATACTCGACGCGACGCCGGAGGAGTTGCTCGGGATCGACGGCATGGGGCCCGCAAGCGCGGGATTGCTCAAGTTGATCAAGGAATTATGCGCCAAGTATCTCGAGCAGAAACTCGTCAACCGCGATCTGATCCTCGATACGCCGCGCCGCGTCATCGACTTCTGCCGGATGAAACTCGCCGGCGGCAAAAAGGAAACGCTCCTTTTGCTCTACCTCAACGCGCACCACATACTGATCGATTACGAAAGCGTTTCCGGCACCGTCGACCGCGCCGCCATTTATGCGCGCGAGATCGTCGAAAAGGCTTTGCTGCTTCACGCCAGCGGCGTCATCGCCGCCCACAATCACCCGAGCGGCGTGTGCGATCCTTCCAACGAGGATATCGATCTGACGCGAACCGTGATGAATGCGCTGGGAACCGTCGGCATTACGCTGTTTGATCACTTTGTCATCACGCGCAACGCCGCTTACAGCATTTTGCGCGCCAAACCGTTTTAAGCGTCGCGTCCCGGCAGCGTGAAAGATTTTCCGAGTTCGTCGGGGAGCATTTCGTGCACCGCCGCCAACACGCTCTTTTTGCCGTGGAGTTTCCGCATCAACGCATAAAATTGCGCGCGTCCCGCCGTGTCGAGGTGCGCCGCGGGTTCGTCAAAGAGCAAAATGTCGGTGTCGCGCAGAAGTTCGCGGGCGAGCACGAGACGGAGTTTCTCGCCGCCGGAGAAGTTGTCGCCGTTTTCCTTGACTTCGGCGTTGAGTCCGCCGCGCGGCGCAAGAACGCTCCAGAAATTGAGCTCCTGCAGCATCGCGATCAAGGTGTCGTCGCTCAAGTTGCAATTGCCCAAAAGAAGATTTTCACGCACACTCCCCTTGATGAATTCGGGGTGCTGACCGATATAGCCGATGCGCGAACGGTATGCGGCAAGCGGAAATTCGCCGATTTCCTTGCCGCCGATCGTGATTTCGCCCGTATGAAGTTCGTAAAGCCGCAGAAAGAGCGCGAGCAACGTGCTTTTGCCGCTGCCGTTGGCGCCGCGCAAAAAGAGCACTTCTCCGCCCGGCACGGCAAAATCGACGTGGTCAAACAACACGCGGCCGTCGTAACCGAATGCGACGTCGCGAAAGACGATGTCACCCGCAAGACGCACGTCGGCAACGGCGCCGGCAGCGGCGCTTTCACCCTTGACCTGCCGGAGCTCGTTCAACCGGTTCCACGCCGCGCGCGCCGCTTCCATCTGGACGAATATGCCGCCGAGTATCCGCGCGGGGGCAAAGAGCAACATCGTCAGCGTGACGACCGCCCACGCCTCGCCGAGCGTGACACATCTGATCGTGACGAGCCACAACTGGTAAATGGCGATCGTGCCGGCGCAAAGCCACACCGGCAACTGCAGACAACTGCGGAAAAGATATTCGTTGCCGAGCCGCATCGAGGCGAGATTGCCCCAGCGCGACAGCCCCGATTCAACGCGGGCGCTCGCGTTTTCCAATGCCGCATGCGTCTTGACCGTGCGGTGACGGGCGAGATACTCCTGCATCACGTGCCGTTCGGATGCGGCGCACTCCTGCAAATGAAGCGCGAGCCGGTATTGCCGCCGGCGGAAAAGAAAACAGATCACGCTCTGCAAAAAGAGAAAAGGCACGGCAAAAAGCGCACATTTTAAACTGACCAGCGCAATCGTCACCCAGGCGATGACAAGTTTCAACGCGCACGAAATCACCGAAAGCGCTCCGCCGCGCCAGAAACCGAGCACTTCGCCGACGTCGTTCTGAATGCGGTTGAAAAAATATCCGGCGCCGCGGCTTAACAGAAAATCCTCCGGCAACGTCAGCAAATGACGGAATATCGAACCTTTGAGAAAACTCCGCGCCGCGATCATGAATTTGCCGTTGAGCCAGCCGTTGAAACTTTCAAACGCAAAGGCCAACACCAACACCGCCGCGAGAATGATCATCCACGTGATAAATTGCAGCTTCACCCCCGCCGTGACGGCGTCGATCAAAGAACGCTGAATCAATGGCGAAGCACAGCGCAACAACACGATGACGGCGTCCAAGATGATGATGGCAACGGAAAAACGGCAAAAGGGCGCCGAAAACAATTCGCCGAAAAGCGATCCCGCAGAAGTTTTCTTTGCCATCAATCCCTCTCTTGTGGTTTTACAGGTATCTTTAAAATAACCCGATATCAGAGAAAAAGCAAATTTTTCACAGTAAACTTTTCCTGAAAAAGAGATTTCACGTTTGCATTTTTGAAAAGCGGGTGTATATTGTATTACCCACAGCGGAGAGATGGCTGAGTGGCCGAAAGCAACGGTTTGCTAAACCGTCGTACGGGTAACACCGTACCGAGGGTTCGAATCCCTCTCTCTCCGCCATGTTTCTGAGAAAGACGGGCTTCAGAATTCCCGCTTACCGCAAAAGGGCTGAAAACTTGATTGAAAATCAGTTTTCAGCCCCTTTTGCTTTTCGCGCTGACGCGCTCACCGCCATCGGCGGAAAGCGGGGATTCTTTGTCAAGGGTTGCGCTCGGCTTCACCTCGCGCTCGTCGCTTTGCTCCGTC
>DCFZ01000038.1 GCA_002314455.1 Lentisphaeria bacterium UBA1791
ACGCGGATGCGAACTACAAGTTCTACAAAGACGACAACGCGCTCAAGGTCGCGAAGTTGGCGTAATGGAAAGAAGGAGAAATGAAAATGGATCACTTTGATTACGTCAAGCCGGTTGTGCTGGAATTTTCCGCAATCGACGCGAAAGGCGCAAGCTGTTACATTGACTGCACAAATGATCAAATTTGTGCGACGCCAGCTGACAAAATCTGATCGGAAAAGTCAGTTTCCCGCAAGGGGCTGTTGCAAAACCTTAACCGGCAAGCAACAGCCCCTTTTTTGCTGATTTCGCGGCGGCGCAGCCCCCCCATCAGCCTCTGACTGCGTTGTTTTTGTCCGACAAGTCTGACACAACCCCCGCCACGAGTTGCCGCAATGCCGCCATGTCGGTGCCCCAGCTCGAGCGCAACGACCGCGCCGCCGGCGCATCAGCAACGCGCAAATGGAGGGATTCAACAACAAGATCCGGCACTTGATCCGGCAAGCCTACGGCTTCCGGGATCGTGAATACTTCAAATTGAAAATCTTCCAGAAACCTGCGATTTCCTGTGAGGAAACGGTATGAGTTTCTGTCATAAACCGTCGAAGAGGCAAAGAAAAGGCAGGTGTGCGATTGGACACATCTGCCTATAACTTTTTTTAATGGTGGAGGTGGGGGGAGTTGAACCCCCGTGCCGATAAGGTGAGCCAGAGACGTCTACATGCTTATTCCGTCATTGTTGCTTATCGTCCTTGCCATACGCCGTCGGACAGGCACAGGTTTGGACTATCCGTTCTTGGTTCTCGCGAAAACACCGAACGGCGGGCGTTTTCGCCAGGGCGCTGACTGACGCCGCTTTTGCCTTAGCACCCGGTCGGGCAAAGCGACGTGGCGGAACTAAGCCGCCAGAGCAAACTCTTCGTTCGCAGTTATGTTTTTAACCGGTGATTAGCGAGGCCAACGGTCATCCTCGGCATGCAGTCAATTTCTTGCCGTACCGGTCGAATCCGGAACACCCCCAAGAATTCTCTTGCATAAACTATAATATAAAAGCGCGTCGTCAAAAATGCAAACCTTTTCTTCGTTTGCGCGACGGAAAAATTCCTTTCTGCGGCGCATCGATCTCATCATATCAGCGGATGCGGCTTTTCTTTTATGCAACGTTTCAGAGTACAAAAAAGGCTGTCGCATACCTTGACGGGTTTTGCGACAGCCGCTCAGCAGGAGCCTCCTTGATGATCTTGACGTCCGGCGTGCCTTTCAGCGCTTGGACAAGCGAAAAGCAAAACCACCATCCAGAACTTTTTCATTTTTTATTCCTTTCTTTTATAGGGTGAATGGGGGAAGAATCTATTTGGCGCTTTTGGCGCGGATCTCTTCGATCATACGGGTCATATCGCGTCGCAAAGCTCGGCGCAGGCCTTTGCCTGTTCTTCCTGAAGGTCGCAGACGGCGACGACTTGCACGCCGGGAATCGACGCCCAGTTACGCGCGTGTGTTTTTCCGATACCACCGCAACCGACAATACCAACTTTAAACAATTTTCTTTTTCCTTTATGTTATTAAGAAATCGACGGTGTAAAACCGATGTTTGCCCGATTATTTCTTTTTGAAAACGATGATCGATTCCGGTTCGACGGAAGTCGGCATTTTGCCATTCAGCGCGACGGTTTTGCCGCCGTGAACAAGGCTTTCGGGCTCGAAGCCCGCAGGAAGTTCGGCTTGGAGTTCCTTGACCCCGTCCCAGAAAAAGAGCGCGCCGCCCTTGTCGCTGATCCACGAAGTGCCGCAGGGCGTTTCACGGATGAAAGGCATCCCGAATGCGAGCGTTTCGTTGATTGCGGGGACGAACGAGACCGCCGAAGCGAGTTTCGCCTTTCTGCCGATGCCGGTCTCGAAGTCCAGCACGAGCGCGTCGAGTTCCATCGGCCAGAAAATATCGTACATCGCCAGCCGGAAGAAGGGACAGCGGAAACCGCCCCAGTGGATTTGGGCGCCGATCATCGCGAATTCGTTGCCGACGGGATCGTTGTAGACGTTTTCGCGGAAAATGTAACCGTCGAGAACGCAGGGATTCTGCCCCTCGGTGACGATCCAGCCGCCGTTGTTGAAGTAATGACGGAAAATTTCCATCTGCGCCCAGAAGTTCACGCGGCTTTCCGGCGTGCCGAAGTTGACGCAGTGCGAAGCCGTGCCGCCCATATCGTACCAGACGGTTTTGACGCCCTGCGCCATCATGTTGTCGACGACGTCAAGGTGCCATTTCACGAATTCCGGATTGTTCATGTCGGCGGTGTAGAAGTGACCGAAATAGGTGGCGAGCTTGCCGTTTTCATCCTTGTGGTACCACTCGGGATGATTTTTCACCGTTTCCGTCACGTCGGGCGAGTGACAGCAGGGGAACCAGGGATAGCCCGCCATGCCGCGCGCTTTGACTTTCTGCATGCTCGGTTGCTTCCCCTGAAACGCTTCCATCGGCGCGGGGCAGTAAGGCAAAAAGCAAAGATCAAAGCCGTGATCCCGCGAAAAATCCAGAATCCTTTCGATTTGCGCCGAAGTGCAGGTGTTGGAGTACGCCGCGCAGGGCTTCGCCGCCGTTTCGGGGAAGTTCACCTTCCGGCGCAAATTCTTGCGCATATACTGGTACATCGCGATCCAGTCGTTGGTCGTGTTGTACTTGGAATCCGTCACCATCTGCCAAAAGAGCGGGGTGCTCTGCGGCGCTTTGACTCTGCCGAATTCAAACGAGATTCTGCCGGTCGCGAAATGGTTGCCCTTTTTCACCGTATAGCCGATGCTGGTCGGCGCGGGCGCGTCGACGAATTCCGCAAAGACGGCGTCGCTTCCCTCGATCCAGCTGAACGGCTGACCGTCGGAGAAAAATCCCCACGTGCGCGTATCGCTGTCGACTTTGCCGGTGAAATCGAAATCCTTGTAGCCGCGCGGCGGCTGATAGCAGGTGAAGCGGCGGAAATTTTTGTTGCCGACGTCGAGTTTTTGGACGAGGCTGATTGAGGCGAGCAAGTGCGACGGCATCTTGTCGAGCGTGATCTGCTGACCGAAGCCCTCGAAAACACGACCGTCGAGATGCATTTTGCCGGTGACAAATGTCCACGTGTAGGCGCTGCCGTCGTCGGCGCTGACGGTGATCGTCGCATTGTTGCCGCCTTTGACGGAAGTGATAGACCAGACGGCCTTGGAGGCTTTGGTCTCGCGTTTCACATCGACGCCCTCGGCGGTTTCGAGCGAATCGACTTTGTCCGCTTTCAACGGATAGCCGATCTTGGGCAATGCAAGTTCGCGCACATAGGGCTTTTTCGCCCCGGGGTAGGAGAGCGAAACCGACTCTTTGTCGTCGGCAATGACGATTTTTGCGCCGTTGCTGAAAAGAAGTTCATTGCCGTTGACGGTGACCGTCGTGTCGGTCTTGGCAAGTTCAAACGCGGGCACGGTGACGGAAAATTTCGCCTTATCGAGCATCTTGGGCTGCAATCCCTTGTTGGCAATCGCCTTCTTGAGATTCCGCTGCGCGTCGATCTTGGCGTCGGGACAGGCGGTCTCGGCGATCGCGGCGCCAAGCGTCGGGGTATATGCCCAGTTGAAGAGCTGTTGCGCCTGTTCAAGGCGTTCAAACTGGGCATTCCAAAAGACGACCTTGCCCTTGCCGAAGGGCATTTCGACGATGTAGGGCACGACTTCGTTCCCCGTCGCATCGACGATGTAAGAGAGGACGCGGGCGTTCTTTTTCGCCTGACAGTTGCGGAAGTAAGTGTAGAGCGCCCACTTTTCCGGCAGCAGAGAAAATTGTTGTTCCGCAGGGCGTTGCGCAAAGAGATCGTCGAGCGAAACTTCCTCCATCGAATCGGCGATGGCGATCTTTTCGACCGGGAGAAGTTCGGCGAGTTTTTCCGGCACGTTGACGGTGAAAACGACACTGCCGCCGTTTTCGATATACTTTTTCAGCGTCGCGATGCGTTCCGATGTGAAAAGCTTTTCCTGCCCTTTTGTCGGCATCGAGTCAAAGACGATGACTTTGTATTTGGAAAGATTCTTGAATTCCGGCGTGATGCCGTCCAGGGGCGTCGGTTCGACGGGGTCGGTCGGTGTTTGCTTGATGCTCGCGCCGCTGCAACCGTCGAGGTAAACGCCGTTCAAAAGCGTGACGCGGTAACCGGCTTGGGCAAAGTCGCCGCTGTGCTGGTTGGCGACCCACGGTCTGCCGCCGGAAAGCAAGAGCATATCGGGGCCGTCGCCTTGGGGTTGCGGACGGCCGAAAATGCCTTCCAGCTGGCGCGCCGAGGGTTTGCGGTCCTTGTTGACCACGGGCGCCGGCGCCTTGGCGCAGTCGAAATTCTTGTCGGTCGAAAAGAGGATGCGATCAACGCGCGCAATGTCGACGTTGGCAGTCATTTTGATCGTGTTGTTCTTTTCGTTCAGGTGGATTTTGTACTTGAAAGGCACCCAATGCCAGCCGGGCTTGCCGCCCTCGGGAATCTTTTCATCGCCCGCTTTGCCCATTTTCAGACCGTTGATGGTGAAGTCGGTGTAACGCCATTCGCCGCCGTGCGTCATCACGCGGACAAAGGCGTAGTAATCGCCCGGCGTCGCGTCAAAGGTGGTCTTGGCGACGCTGTTCTTTTTGCCGCCCATCATCGCGGTCGCGCCGCCGTAATCGACGACCTGCCACGCCCCCGGCTCCTTGAAGTCTTCGGCTTCGATGACGATTTCCGTCGCGCCGAGCGAGAGCGCGCCCGACAACGCCAGCGTTATCAGCGACAACTGGTGATGAAATTTCATTTGCATTTTCCTTGTGAATGCGTTGAAAAGAATTCTATACTATACCGCGTAAAGTGTCTTTTTACAAATATCAACGCTGAAACTGCCGACGCCAGTCGGGATTTTTCGGGCCGAAATATTTGAGCATCACGAGCGGGGCACCCGGTTGGGCGCAAGCCGGAAGATCCCGTTTCCCGCTTCAAATGCCGCTCTGATTTTTTGAAAATTGCTCATGATACGTCTCCTTTTCAACAGTTTTTCAGAAGAAAAAATTCACCGTAGTGCAGATCTTTCATTTCAAGGTGCAAAATGCCGTTTTGCCAATCGACGGCGATTTCGCGCTGATCCGAAACGCGGACGATTTTCCCCGGCTTCTGCGGTACGGAAAGATCCAGTTGGACGTCCTTCAGCGGAATGACGGGAAATTCATCCTGCAAATTGACGATCGCAACGATGAGGTCGCGATCGTTTTTCAAAACGGTGACTTCCGCCGACTCCGGCAGGTTTTTTGACGAGAGCACAAATTTCGGGAGAAATTCGGCGTAGATCATTTTCAGAAATTCAATCTGCGTAAAGTGACGTGTGGTGGCGATGTTTGCCGCCATCCAGAGCGCGCGCCCTTTGCCGAAGCAATGCAAGGTGACGGCGGGGTAGTCGCTTGCCGTCGTCGAAGGGGGATTGGAGTGGATCGAGGCGTAGTGCACCGGATCGAATGCGGGGAAATCGGGGAAGGTCAGATGGGCGCGCACTTGCGTATCCGGATGCGCCGCGACTAGCGGCACGTTGCCCTCCGCGAGCACCTTTTCGCTGCCGGTGTAGGTGATCTTGTCGGAGTATTTGCCCGTAAAGTCGATGCCGAAAACATCGGCGAGGGCGAAATTGCCGGAGGTGTTGCCGTTTTCATCGTAGAGCGACGTCGTCCCCGTGGCGATCAAAGTTCCGCCGTCGGCGACGAATTGACGCAATCTGCCGCATTCTGCGCCAGAGAGGTATGCCGCCTGCGGCACGATGATCACTTCAAGACCACTGAAATCGCGACTTTGATCGGTCAAAACTTTCCACGGAATATGCACGCGATTGAGTGCTTCGGCGTGCCCGAGACATTCGTCGAGAACGGCATTTTTTCTGACTTGCATATTGTTGGCGCGTCCGCCGTCGAAGTTGCGGAAAATTTCACCGTTCAACCGGCGGTCGACACAGCTTGCCATCGAAAAGTAAAGCGCCGTTTCAGCCGTCAAACGCCCCGCCGGATCGGCGACCGCTTCGCGAAACGGCGTCAGTTCGCGGTTGGTTTTGCCCAGCCGCCCGTAGAAGGAGCTTTCCATCGTGCCGTCGGGGTTGATCGCGTCGATGAAAAAGTAGGCGCCGCCGTTGGCGAGCGTGGTCAGCGCGCTCAAATAGAGTTCCTCGTCCGACTTGCCGGAGGTGTGATCGTGCAAGTCGACGCAGCGCGACGTCATGAATTCAAACGGCGGCTTCTGCGTATAGGCGTCAAACGCCTTGACCGCGAAGCGCTGTTGCGATTTACTGCCGTAAAAGTCGCCGCTGGCGTAATCCGACGCCGCCGCGATGCCGGAAGACTGCCCCAGATACCAACCGTGAAGCACCGGCGAAAACTGGTGGACGACGCTGATTTCCGGCTTGATCGACTTGGCGAAATCGGTCATTCTTTGGGCGAATTCCGCCATCGAACGTTCGCGGAAACGCTGGAAGCGCACCCACTTGGGATCGTCCCAGTCGATCGTTTCCGGCAACGGTTCGCCGAATTTCTTTTGACACGCGTCGCAACAGCAGATCGACGGCCAAAAGGTCATATCGATAAAGAGACCGTCGACGTCGTATTGCAGAATTTCCCTGATCTGTGCGCGGTAGAAATTTTCCGCATTACGCTGGTTCGGGCAGGTGTAGTGGTATCTGCCGTCGTGGTCGATCCCGACGTTGTCGATGATGCGCGCTTCGGGGAAGCGCCGGGCGCAGTCGTTGTGGTAATTGACCGTGTAATAGGCGATGGGCGTGATCGCTTCGGCGCGGAGCAGTTTCACGACTTCGCCAAAAGCGTCGCGCCCTTTCAGCCCATGGTGCATGTGTCCCACTTCAGTCGGGTAGTAGCAGTTGCCGTTGTGATCGCAGGCGTAGACCATCGAGGATTCGCACTGCGCCAGCTTGACCATTTTGACATATTCCGCTGCCGAAAAGCGGCTCATGAACTCGGCTTTTTCGTCGGTGATGTGGTTGTCAACCAGCAGACGGGAAAAACAATGTGATAAACGTTTTGCCATTTTTTAGCACTTTTTATTCTTGACGATGATTTGAAATTGGTTTGACTTCAACTATATTATACAGGAACTTTACCGAAAAGCAATATCACGATTGCGACATTTATAGCACAGATCATGCATAACAAGCATCAAACCTCCTTTCAGCCGTCGTCCGTCGCCGTTTTTCACGGGAAGTGGCAACCGGGGCACGTTGAAGCCAACCGCCGCATCTACGATTTCGAGCTCGTTTACTTTGTCCGCGGGGTGACCAAGGTCATCACGCCCGACGCCGTTTTCTACTGCGGAGCGGGGCGTGCGATCATCATTCCGCCCGATCTTGTACATTGTTCGGTTGCCGTCGACGAGGTGGAAAGGTGGTGCATCCACTTCGACTGGTTTTCCGACTGCCGCGGTCCTCGGGGCGCTTCGGACGTTTTTGTCTATACCCAAGGTCAAAACCGTTTCAAGACCGAGCTTTGCGCGTCGTCGCCGAAAGAGATCGAATTTCCTTTTTCCGTTCAGGCGGATGCAACGCTTTTTCCATTGATCCGCACCTATTTTCTCGCGACGCAGGCGTGCAAAAATCCGCTGATCCGGCAGGGCGTGTTGTCGCAGATACTGGGCAAGGTGCTCGAGATGAAAAGCGGCATCGCCCGCGCTGCCGCCGTCAATCACCTCGCGCTCGCCGCCAAAAACAAGGTGGATGAAAAGTGCCGCGACTTTCATCTGACCGTCGGCGAGATCGCGCGCGAAATGCACGTTTCCGCCAATCATCTGTCGCGATTGTTTCATCGGCAGTTCGGGTGCTCCGTCACCGAATACGTCGCCCGGCAACGCATGACGCACATTGAGGAACTGCTTGCAGACTATACGCTCAGCATTTCCGAAATCGCCGAAAAGTGCGGATTTTCCGGCGCCAACTACTTCTGCCGCTTTTTCCGCCGTCAGACGGGCGTTTCCCCCGGCGTTTTCCGCCGGCAAAAGGCGCCGGCGGTTCGGCAAGGCGCATCGGGAATCGGAAAAATCGCAAGATTGGACGATAAAAAGCAAGATTAGATGGTGGAAATTGCGCAATTTTGAATATATACTATAAACAAAGCTTGAACGTCATCTTTATCGAAAGGGATTTTTTATGAAAGCAGGATTTGCCGTTTGTGACATCACCCCGGAACTCGGAATTTACTTGACGGGCTACGGTCGCCCGGAACGATTGGCGACCCGCGTCCACTCCCCCTTGCAGGCGTCGGTGATGTACCTCGCCGACGGCAAGACCGAAACGGCGGTTTTCGGTATGGACTGGTGCTACGTCGATCCGCAGCTTGCCAGCGAGATCAGCACCGGTATTTCCAAAGCGACCGGCGTGCCGCAAAAACATATTCTCCTTTGCTGTGCGCACACCCACTCCGCGCCGCACACTTCTTATCTTGCCGACACCTGGCGCGGCTCGATCGACAAGGAAAGAACGGGCGCGGCTTACGGCGTCAAGTGCATTCCTTTGCTTGCCGACGCGGTCAAGCGCGCAAAGGAGAGTGCGCTCGAAGTCGCCGTCGCCTTCAAGGCGGGCAAGACTGAAACCGGCATTTCCCGCCGCGGCTACCACGAAACGGGCGAGATCAATATGCTTATGGGCGATCCCGATCTGGTCTACGACAGCAATATGACGGTCGCGCACTTCATCGACGCCGAAACGCGCAAATCCGTCGGTATTTTCGTCCACTGCAGCGCCCACAATACCGCGATGGGGATCACGACCGATATTTCCAGCGACTGGTGCGGCGTGATGAAGCACCGCATTTCGACGCGCTATCATGTGCCCGTCGTGTTTGTCAACGGCGCGCTGGGCGACGTCGGGCCGCGCACCAACCGCTGGTTCGGCGACGAGGACTTCCGCGGCTTTTCCGGCGGTTGCGGCGACGGCGTCGACTCGGTGCTGGAAGTCGGCTACCGCGCTTCGCACGATGCGCTGGCGCTGCTCGAAGATCTGCGCGATTTCCGCACCGATCTTGAATTGAAAGTCCACCTCGGCAACATCACGCTGCCGCAGGCGATCCATATGACGGAAAGCGAAGCGCGCGCGGAACTCAAGAAGTTTGAGGATCAAGCCATTGATCTCGATCACGCCCCCGTGGAATATCAGCTTGCGGCTGCCGCGTTGGAAGCGTGGCAGCAGCCGCCGAAGCCGACGGAAACGTTTGAACACGCCATCGTCGCTTTCGGGCCGGTGGCGCTCGCGACGTTTCCGCTTGAGATCTTTTCCGTTTTCTCGTTGCGCCTGCGCCACTACGGGCCTTATGAATACACGCTGCTCTGCAGCAACGTCAACGGCTACTACAGCTATATGCCCGACCGCGGCGCGATCGCCTGCGGCGGTTATGAAGTTCTGGTGCGCCGCGTGATGCGCCCCTACGTTTTCACGCCGGACGCCGGCGACAAGATGATCGTCCAGTGCCTCGCGGAATTGCGCGAGATGCGCCCCGACGAATGCGCGGTAAAGTAAGCGGCAAAAGACGTTGTCCGGGAACGGAACAGCGGGGGAAAAGATGATGTGTGGCAACGCGGGAAAACGCGTCATCGTCTTTCTCCTTTGGGGCGCGTTTTTCCTTTATCAGGGGACGCGCCAGATCGTCGGCGCCGCCCTGCCGCAAATCCAGCAGAGTTTCGGCGTTGCGCCGACGGCAATCGGCTCGGTCGTGACCGTCTTTGCGTTGACTTACGGAATTTGCGTCCCGCTCGCCGGGATCGCCGCCGATCTTTTCAACCGCAGGTGGCTGATTGTGCTGGGGGTGGCGACATTCAGCATCGGCATTTTCTTTTCCGGATTCGCCTGCGGCGTCGGCGCGCTTTTGCTCACCTACGGGATTCTCGCCGGTTGCGGCGAGAGTTTCTTTTACCCGGGGATGGTCACCTTTTTGAAATCAATCAGCCGGGATTCCTTTTCGACGGCCTTCGCCATCGTTCAGGGCGGCAGTTATGCCGGCGTGATTGTCATTTCCAGCATCGCCGGATATTTCGCCGGCGCTTCCGATCACGGATGGCGGATTCCCTTTTTGCTCTTCGGCGGAATCGGCGTCGCGTGGAGTTTGATTTTGTGGCTGACGCTCAAACCCTCGCAACCTGAAATGGAAGCGCCTCCGCCCCCCGAAAAGAGGGAAAAGGTCGCCTTTTGGGATACGTTGCGCGCGATCGTCGCCAAACCGACGGCGATCTGTGCGACGCTGGCGATGGTGATGATGCTTTACGTTGATTTCGGCTTCAAGACCTGGATGCCGGCGTTTTTGCAGAAACATTTCGGTTGCTCCGTCGCGTACGCCGCATTCAGCATCGTGTTGTGGCATTATCTCGGCGCGTTTTTCGGCGTGCAGCTCGGGGGACGTCTGGCGGATCGCTTCGTGAAACGCGACTGCGGGATCCGCCTTGTGGTATGTCTGGCAGGACTCCTTTTCGGCGTACCTTTCATCATTGCGATGGCGTATCTCCCCAACGTGACGCTCTGCATTGTCGCGATGACGCTTTTCGGTTTCGCCCGCGGCGTTTTTGATTCCAATATCTACGCGTCGCTCTTTGACGTGATCGACAGCCGTTTTCACGCGTTCGCCACCGGATTGATGCTGGCGAGCGCATTCATCCTCAGTTCCGCCGCTCCCGTGGTCGTCGGATTGATGTTTGAACGCTTTTCCATGTGTTTCGGCATCGCAAGTTTAAGTTTGTTCTATCTCGCGGGGAGCGTCGTTTTGCTCATCGGCCGGCTCTTTTTCATCCGGCGCGATTATTGCGGAAAATAAACGTGCAAAAGCGGTCGCTGACGCCGCCCAAACGGCGATGAAAAAACCGCCGATGCTCTGCATAAAAAGCAAAATCCGGCTGGATTTTTTGATAAATGGTGGTACAGTAAAAAAGAAACCACTGGGGGAATACGATGGATCCTTGCAAGATTTGGCTCGATGAGATCGCCGCGCTCGCTCTGCAGGCAGTACAGCAAAGCGGCGGAACGCCGGAGTTGAGAAAACTCCGCGCGGCGCGGCTCTTGCTCCGTCGCGATGTTGAATACCGCCGGTTGAAGGAAATTTCCGCTTCGGCGTGGGAATACCGCGATTACATGGGGCGCGCCGCCAATATTTTTTCCGCCGCATTGACGCTTCTCGGCGATTCTGCCGGAATCAAGAAAAACAGCGACTCCCCCGTCTATTGCGGCGCAGCGCCTTTTGACGGCAAGCGTTCGCTCGATGAAATCGCGCTCGAGTTGTGGGCGAAACTTCCTTTTGAAATTGCGGAATCGCCGACGGCGCTCGATGACATTCGCGCGAATCTCCAAAAGCAAGCTGAAACGCTGGAAAAAGTCGAGCCTCTTGAACTTGACGAAAATGCGCTGTTTGAACAATTTTGCGCCGCGGGCATTGCCGAAAACGATGCCGTGATGGTGCACGCGAGCTTGTCGTCGCTCGGTCGCGTTTCCGGCGGCGCAAAGAGTGTGATCGCCGCCTTGCAAAGAGCGATCGGGCAGGGGGGAATTCTCGCCATGCCCGCTTTGAGCAACGTCGTCGACGATGCGTTGCGTCAGGATTTCGACCCCGCGACGACCCCGATCGTCGACTGGATCGGCGTTTTGCCGCGCACGTTTCGGCAAATGCCGGGCGTGTTGCGCAGCGCCAACCCGACGCACTCTGTTCTCGCGTGGGGGCGCGATGCCGGAAACTTCATCTTTCAACGCGATCCCTACGACTGTTTTGCGCCCGATGGCGCGTGGGCAAAACTGCGCGACCGGCACGGCAAAATTTTACTGATCGGCGAAAACGCCATTGATTCCAACACCTTTTTGCACGCGTGCGAAGCGTGGTATACGCCTTATATGGAAAGCGTCGTCGTGCGGGTGAAAAACGTCGGCAAGGTGACGGAAATCCACTACCCGGGCGGCTGTCGCGGCAACTGGTACCACCTCGGCCGCGAGGCGGAATACTTTCAAAAACTCGAACAAGACGGCGTCGTGCGCACGGCAAAAGTCGGCAATGCCGCCGTTACGATCTTTGACGCCTTTGAACTCGATGGCGCGATGAAACGTTATCTCGCCGCCGACCCTGCCTTGCTGCTGCACGACGAAGATTGCGGCATTTGCGCGAAATTGCGAAGCAAGATCAAACAGGAGCGCTTGGAATGAAAAACCGTTGGATGTTCGTGGTTTGCTGTTGGTTTTCCGCATTTTCCGTTTGTGCGGCAAAAGTCGTTTCCGATCCGGAAAAGGTGACCGGCGTCAAACTCCATTCGCCCGGCAACGCGGTCGTCGAACTCGCCGTAACGCGCGATGACAAGTTTGCATGCGTTACGATACCGGAATTAGAGGGATGGGATGCCGTGTGGGTTGAGATCCCCTAAAAGTCTCCTACGGCGCCGGATTGCGGCGCCGTCCCGACCGCTACGCGGCTCGGCTTCGGTCGACTTCCTGGGGACCCCGCGCTATCGCGCTCCGTTCCTCGCTACGCTCCGGTACTC
>DCFZ01000050.1 GCA_002314455.1 Lentisphaeria bacterium UBA1791
GACGTATCGACCGCGATCACACGCCGGGCGCCCGCTTGCGCGGGATTTTATAGGTGCTGGCGCACCGTTATTTGTTTTTTGTAAGTTTGAGGATCACAAATTCCTGACAGGCAACGTCTTTGTCGATCGTGACGATGTCGGCATTCTGTTTGAAGGAGACTTCTTTCCACGAACCGTCGCCTTGGAGGAGTTCCACTTTTTTGATCGGGTAAAGTGATGTCAAACTGATGTCGGCAAGCGGATCAAAGGAAAGGTTATAGAATCCGGCGAGCAAATTTCCGTCGGGACGTTCGCCACAGCGGAAATAGACGTGTTGCAATGCGTTTGCGTAGAGCGGCAATGCGGCGGGATCGAGTTTTTTCACCAGTGCGACAGCCCAAGCCTTGCGGTGGTGCCCGATAAAATCGGTTGGCACGCTATGGACGCTCAATGCGGTTGTGATGACTTTGCCGCCGAGTTCATTTTCGAAATAGACGGCGCCGGGCATAACGTATTCGGTTGTTGCCGCATAGCGGTAGGGGGAAGTGCGCACTTCGCTCAAGGGCACCGCTTTGGGGTTAAGGTTGGTGAGGTAGGGGCAGCCTGTTTTCTGGAGCGGGCATTTATAGGGAGTGCCAATCAAGGTTTCGCCCTCGGTCTTGAACGATTCCGCTTTGGGGTCGACGCCGAGGTATTTTGCGAAGCCGCGTTCGGCGAGTTTCAGTGCGGCGCCGCCATCGACGAGCGCCTTGCCGCTCAAGACGAGTTTCAGATCGTCGTCGCTCAATGCGTCGACGGTGTCGGCAGTCATCGTATTGACTGCGTTGGGGTCGATTTTGCCGTAGTGCGCGGGCAAGCCGAGCGGTTCGAGGATTGTCGCGCTCCAGTTGTCATAGAGCAAGGGACGCAGCGCCTTGCCGGGGTGGAAGTGAAACGCGGGATCGCACAGCACGGCGTTGGTGCCGAGCCATTTGATCTGATCGACTTCATTGAGAAGCGTGTTGTAAAATCCCATATGTTCGCGCAGGATCGCGCGGTGACGGGCGATGTCGATGTCGCATTTGTTGGAAAGGTCGCTGATCCAGAGTTTTCCGCCGGAAACGCCGTTGAGGATGCCGCCGGTGATATGCGCGTGCATACTGATTGCCGACTTGCTCCACGCGTTGTGCGGATAGATGTCGCTTTCGTCGAGGAAGGAGTTGAGTTTGCCCGCCGCCGCGACTTTGAATGCCGTCTGATACATACAGTTGTAATAGTAGTTGACGGGGCCCCACATTTCCATGTAGGCGGCGTTGTTGATGCGCAGAAACGATTCATTTTTTCCGGCGAGCGTGCGGGCGATCTCGCCGGCGAGGAGGTATTCTCCGCCGCCGGAGCAGTAGCCGCACTTGATCGAGGGATCGACTTCGTCAATCGCGTCGCGGATGAGCTTGGCAAAGCCGAGGACGGTTTCGCGGCGGATCTGTTCAAAGAGCTGGACGTCGGGATCGTTCCACGGCGCGGTTTTGATCTTTTGGATCAATTCTTCGCGCGTGTAGTTTTTGCCGGCGCGCTTGTTGAATTCCGCCATATGCAAATCGCAGAAACATTCCGGCCCGTTGCTGCTGTTATTGATCGAACGCAGATCGTCGTCAACGAGGAAAAACGCCGGTTTTTCGGCGGCGAGCATTTTGATCATGTCGCGGGTGTAGGCGCGGACGTTGGGGTCGAGCATGCAGAGGCGGTGAAGCGTCGTATTGTTGATGTTGATGATCTCTGCCCAGCCGCGTTCGCAGGTGACCGCGCCCGCCCAGCCGTGACCGATGGTGCTCTGGATCAGAATGCCGCACTCGATGTCGTCGTTTTTGAGTCGTTCTTTCAGTTCGCGGAATGCCTTGGCGCAGATTTTCGGTTTCGCCATGACATCGGTGCCGTCGGGTTGCATCGTCATGCTGTAGGCGTTTTTGTGAACGCCGCTGGCTTCGACTGCGTGGCGGGACTCCTTGACCGTGTAGTCAATATCGTGGGGGAAAAACGGGGCGATGCTGATGAAATTCATCTTGCGTTCCGCGCCGACGGCGCCGAACGCCACGGCGGCGGCGATGGCGGACGTGACAATTTGCTTGGTCATAAAAAAACTCCTTTAATCGTTTGATTCAGGTAATCGTATCTTACAATACCGCCGATTCCGAAAAAATGCAACCCGAAAAAGCCATCAAACGCCGACGTTTTCCGTTTACAGTGCGTCGAAAATGAATTTCGGGGCAAGATCGCCCGTCGCTTCGCGCGATTGCTTTTCTGTCGTCAGCCCGGTCAACAGCAAAATGGAAACCAGCCCGTTTGAATTGGCGCCGCAGATGTCGGACGAGAGAAGATCGCCGATCCCCGCAATGCGCGCCAGAGAAAATTCTCGTTTCGGGTAGAGCGCGCAAAGTTTTTCCGGCACCGCCTCGTAGATCGGCGCATAAGGTTTGCCGAGGTAAACGATTTCGGGCTTTTTGCCCGCTTCCTTGAGCAGTAATTCGAGGAAGCGCGCCACGCCGCCCGAACCGATGCCGCAAAAATCTTTCCACGGCCAGTAACCGTCGGGATTGGGGACGACGAGCGGCGCCGTTTCATGTTTCAGAAAGTAATTGAAAAGCGCTTCGATCGACGCGTGCCACTCGTAATCGCCCTCGCCGAGCAACACGCCCGCGCACTCCTCAAGGCGGCAAAAATCGTGCGTCGTTGCGATCGAGGCTTCGGCGGCGAAGTCGGGATCGCCCAAACTGCCGCATTGAAAGAAAAGTTCCCCGCGGTAGTGCTTTTTTGCCCAGCTTTGCAGTGCGTTGCCCGCCGAGAGGATCTCGCGCGCATCGACTTCCAGACCGTGGCGGCGCTGATGGCGCGCCTTTTCCTCGCACGAGAGCGAACTGTCGTTGGTCAAAATGAGGTAGGGAAAGCCGTCGCGCTTCAGCTCGGCGAGCAGTTCCCGTGCGCCGGGCAGCGGGGAACCCGCGAGCGAGAGCGTACCGTCGACGTCGAACAGAAACGCATCAAACTTTTCGCGGTGCGCGCGGTAGAAGTCGCAAAGACGGCGTTTCACGCGAGCGTCTCGCAAATGAATTTCGCCATATCGGCGGGATCGATCGACGCGGGGTGCAAGACGGCGGCGTCGCGAAGTTGCGCCAGCGGCGCGGGGATCTTCGTCCCGCTTTTGTCGGCGAGCTGTTGGAGCATCGCGAAGCCGTCGCCGGAAGTTTCAACGCCGAGCGCGGGCAGGACCGCCTGCGCAAATTTGTAGGGCGACGCGGTCGACGCGATGACGCACGGCGTCGCATCGCCGCTTTCGCGGCGGTAACGCTCATAGACGTTGACGGCGACGGCGGTGTGGGGATCGGCGAGGTAATGGTCGGTTTCAAAAAGATTGCCGATCGTCTGTTGCGTCGCCGCGTCGTCGCAGAAGCCGCCGACAAAGAGCGTTTGCAGTTCCTTGAGCATCGCAGACGGGATCGTGTATTTGCCCTCTTTTTTCAGTTGCGCCATCAAATCGGCGACGACTTTCGCGTCGCGACCGGCGAGCAAATGAAGCATGCGTTCCAAGTTGGAGGAAATCAGAATGTCCATCGACGGGCTGATCGTCAGGAAAAATTCGCGGTTGCGGTCGTAGGTACCCGTCGCGATGAAGTCGCTCAACACCGAGTTGCGGTTGGAAGCGCAGATGAACTTTTTGATCGGAATGCCCATTTCCTTGGCGTAGACCGCCGCGAGGATGTTGCCGAAGTTCCCGGTCGGCACGGCGACGTTGAAGCTTTTTCCGCGTTGGAGCTTGCCCTGTTTCACAAGGTCGCAATAAGCGGAAACGTAGTAGACAATCTGCGGCACGAGCCGCCCGAAATTGATCGAATTCGCCGACGAGAAACTCATCTTGCGGCCGGCGAGATAATCTTTCATCGCCGCGTCGGAAAAGATCGCCTTGACGCCGCTTTGCGCCTGGTCGAAGTTGCCGAAAATGCCGCAGACGGCGACGTTGTTGCCGCGTTGGGTGGTCATCTGCAGTTTCTGCATCGCGCTCACGCCGTTTTGCGGATAAAAGACGATGATTTTCGTGCCGGGCACGTCGGCGAAGCCGTCGAGCGCCGCCTTGCCGGTATCGCCGCTCGTCGCGACGAGGATGACGCTGGTTTTGCCGGCATTGACCTTTTTCGCCGCCGTCGTCAGCAAATGCGGCAAGAGCTGAAGCGCCATATCCTTGAACGCGCAGGTGGGGCCGTGCCACAATTCGAGCAAATGCATATCTTTTTTCACTTCGACCAGCGGCGCAGGATCCTCGTTGTCAAAGGTGCCGGTGTAGGCGGCTTCGACGCAGTGGTCGATCTCGTCGGCGGTAAAGTCGGTGAGATAGTATGACAGGATGATTTTCGCGCGCGTCTTGTAATCGCCCGAAATCAATTGATCCATCGTCGCGTCGTCGATCTGCGGGAAATGCTCGGGGACGAAAAGACCTCCGTCATCGGCGATGCCCTGCGCGATCGCCTGCGCCGAGGTGACGAAACTGCAACTGCGGGTGCTGGTGTATCTCATAGTCTGATTCCTTGTTTTGCCATATCTTTTCTCTATAATATAAAGCCGGAAACGCGATTTTTCTATCCGCCGCGCGATTTTTCGCGGGATTTCATATGCGACAGCGGGAAAATTCCTTGCAAAAGTTTTTCCTTTGGAGTATATTGGTGGCAAGCAAGAAAAAAGGAGTCTCGGGGTGACGATTTCGATCCATGATCCGGCGGCGGTGGAGCAAGCGCTCGGCGTATTGCGCGCGGGCGGCGTCCTTCTTGTGCCGACGGAAACCCTCTACGGGCTGATCGCCGACGCATCGGCGCCCGGCGCGGCGGAAAAAATCTACCGCCTGAAGCATCGCCCCGCCGTCAAGCGGCTCGGCTTTTTCGCCCCTTCGTTTGAAACGCTTGACCGCGACCGCTTCACGCTCGACGAACGCGCCCTAGCGCTCGCCCGGAAATTTTCGCCGGGGCCGCTTACTTTGATTTTGGCGGATCGCGAACTCGGCACGGCGGGCATCCGCGTGAGCGCCCACCCCTTTTTGAATGAACTTTTACCGCGTTTCGGCAAACTGATCTACCAGACGAGCGCGAATCACTCGGGTATGCCCGACGCGCACAATGTCGACGAAGCGCTCGCGATGCTCGACGGCGACGTCGATCTCGCCGTCGACGGCGGTCAACTTGCCCCCGGCGCGCAAGGTTCGACGATCGTCGATCTCACGACGACGCCCGGCAAAATCGTGCGTCAGGGCGCGCTGACGATCCCGGAGGCGTACTTATGATCGCGGGCATCGGCGTCGATATCGTCGAGATTGAGCGCATTGCTGAGGCGATCGACCGCTTCGGCGAGGGTTTTTTGCGCCACCTCTACGACGAGGCGGAACTTCCGCTTTACGCCGGATGCCGCGCCGAATTTCACGCGGGGCGTTTCGCCGCCAAGGAAGCGCTTGCCAAGGCGCTCGGTTCCGGTTTCGGCGAGAAGTGCTACTGGCACGAGATCCACATCGGCAACGACGCGCTCGGCAAGCCGGAGATCCGCCTTTCCGGCGTGACGCAATCCACTTTTGCCGCCATCGCCGATCAGATCCACCTCTCGATCAGCCACGAAAAAAACAACGCCGTCGCGATGGTGGTTTTGGAGAAACGGTAAATGAAGATTATTTCCGGCTGTGCCGCCAACATCGAACTTGAAACCGTGAACGATCTCTCGGTGCGTCCGACGCTCGGCCGCACCCGCAAGGCGCTCTTTGACCACCTCGGCGATTTCACCGGCTTGCGCGTGCTCGACCTCTTTGCGGGGAGCGGCGCGCTGGGCCTCGAAGCGGCGAGCCGCGGCGCGGCGTCGGTCGTGATGTTTGAGATCGACGAACGCCACGCGAAATTGATCGAGCGCAACATCGCCAAGGTCAAGCGCACGGGGTGCGAGGCGAAAATCGAACTTTTCCGGCGCGACGCGCTGACGGCGCCGCAAGGGTTGCCGCCGCAGGGATTCGATCTGGTTTTCGCCGATCCCCCCTATGAAAAGTCGGCGGAATTCTGCCGCAAACTTTACCGCGACGCGGGATTTCTCGAAGTGATCCGCAACGCGCGGGTCGTCTGGGAGATCCCCGACACGCCCGGCGCCGTCGGAAATTTTCTCGAGCTGGAACTTCCGGAAGAGGGGCAGTTCCGCAAATTCGGCGTGACGCTCTTTTACCTTGGAGTGTGGAAAAAATGACTTGTTCCGATGGCTTCCCCTTTGACGAAGCGCAATTTTCCCAGATGTGCCGCGACGCGCAGGTTGTCAAGCGCAATCCTGTCCGCGAAGTGTTGAAAAGCGGGCAGTTTTTCATCAAACACGACCGCCGCCGCAACAAGGATTTCAAAGCCGAATTCGACAACGCGAAATTCGTTTCTTCGCGCGGCATTCCGGTCGTCGAGCACATCGGGTACGCCAGTTGCGACGACGGCAACTACCTCGTCACGCGCGCGCTGGAAAACGCCGTCGAAGTCGATCAGGTCAGCCGCGACGGCAAGACCGATGCGGCGTTCTGCGAAAAATTCGTGACGTTCATCAACTTGTTGCGCGAAAAGCGTTTGAAGCACAAAGACCTCCACGGCGGCAACGTTCTGTACGTGCCGCAGGATCACCGTTTTTCGCTCGTTGACGTCAAGAGCGTCGTGCGCGGCATTTTCCCGTGGTACAGCGACGTTGATCTGCAACGGCTGGTGACGGAAGTGCGCCTTTATCTGCCGCGCGAAACGATCTATCAAATGCTCGAAAAAGTCGGCGTCGGCAACGGCGCGCGCTTTTTTGAAAGAGAGTTGCGCAACGATTTCAAACGCGTGATGCACGAGTGGGAAAAACGCCACCATCAGATTATGACCGGCTACCGCAAATTCACCCGCATCGACGGGCATTTCATTCTCGACCGGCAGGCGGAGAAGTCCGAAATCGACACGGCGCGCCGCTTCCCGGCGAGGATCGAGGATTTCTGCACTTACTATTTTTTGCAGCTGATCCGCATCCCGACCGCGCGGGTGATCGGGTACGACCTTTCCTGTCGCGAACTCCTTTGGCCGCAACAGCGCGAATTTGCGCCGGCGGAAAAATCGCGCATCGACGATCTGCGCGACCGCCTGCTCGTCTGCGGCATTGAAACGCGCGAGGAGGAGTGGCGATGCGACCACAACGGCAAAACGCTCCTCGCCGATCTGGAAACCGTCTCGAGGTCGCTATGGTAAGCAGCATCCGTTCCGGAGCAGTGACCGGCGTCGCCGGTTCCGTCGTCGAGATCGAAGCCAATCAGACTTCCGGCGGCAATTTCGGCCGCGGCGAATCAATGGTGGCGATCGTCGGCTTGCCTGATCTGGCGGTCAAGGAAAGCCGCGACCGCGTCTTTTCCGCTTTTGTCAACCGCGGATTTCTGGTGCCGCGCGGTTTCGTCGTCGTCAATTTGGCGCCCGCCGACCTCAAAAAGGAGGGGGCGGCATTCGACCTCGGCATCGCGCTGGCGATCCTCGGGGCGACCGACGCATTGCCGAAAGAGAGGATCAACCGCTTCGGGGCAATCGGGGAACTGGCGCTCGACGGCACGCTCCGCCCGGTGCGCGGCGCGCTCCCGATCGCCGACGCCTTGGCGCGCGAGGGCAGGATCGACGCATTGATCGTCCCGCAGGAAAACGCCGCCGAAGCCGCCCTCGGCGCCGGGGAAAATTTAAAGGTTTTCGGCGTCCGCGACCTGGCGGAAGCCGCCGACGTCGTCGCCGGCAAAGGAGAATTTGCCCCCGCCGTCGCGTCGGTCGAAGACTTCCGCCCGTTCAGCGCCGGTCAACCCGACCTCGCCGACGTCAAGGGGCAACTCCTCGCCAAGCGGGCGCTTGAGATCGCCGCGGCGGGGGGACACAATCTGCTGATGTTCGGCCCGCCCGGCACCGGCAAGACGATGCTCGCGTTGCGGCTTTCGGGAATCCTGCCGCCGATGACGCGCGAGGAAACGCTGGAAACCAGCCGCATCCACAGCGTGCTCGGTATGCTTTCAAGCGGTAAACCGATCGTCTGCGACCGCCCCTTCCGCGCGCCGCATCACACGATTTCGGACGCCGGCTTGATCGGCGGCGGCCACGATCCGCGCCCCGGCGAGATCAGCCTCGCGCACAACGGCGTGCTCTTTCTCGACGAACTGCCGGAATTCAAGCGCAACGTGCTGGAAGTGTTGCGTCAGCCTCTGGAATGCGGCGAGATCACCGTTTCGCGGGCGGCGGGCAGCTGCCTCTTTCCGGCGCGTTTCATCCTCTGCGCGGCGATGAATCCATGTCCTTGCGGCAGAGGTGATTACGCACTCGGGTGCAAGTGTACCGTCGAGGAAAAACGGCGTTATCTCAAAAAGATTTCGGGCCCGCTGCTCGACCGCATCGACCTCAAAGTGCCGGTGCGGCAGTTGAACGAAAATGAACTGGTTTCCGCGCCGAAAGGGGAATCGAGTGCGGCGGTGCGAATGCGCGTCATCGCGGCGAGAGCGCGGCAGAAAGCGCGTTTCGGCGACGGCAAAGAGGTGACCAATTCGCGCTTGACGGGCAAATATCTACAGGAATTTTGCGCGCTCGACGCGGCGGGCAACAAACTTTTGCGTCAGGCGGTGACGGGATTCAACTTGAGTCCGCGCTCCTACGACCGGATCTTGCGGACGGCGCGCACGATCGCCGACCTCGCCGGCTGCGACCAAATCGGCGAAGCGCATCTTTCGGAAGCGATCATCTACAACCGCAACGATTTTTCGTAAACGCAAAAACAGGGGTTAAGTGATAACTTTTCCTTTTTTTCGGTTGACTTTTTGACAACGGCGGGCTATAATAGAAAAAAGCTATTTGCAAAGGGTATTTTATGACGCTGAAAAAACGGCATTTCACGTTGATCGAACTCCTCGTCGTCATGGGGTTGATCAGCTTGTTGGTCGCGCTGATCGTACCGGCGTTTCTCGGGCTTTCCAAGGGCAATGCGACTCCTGCCGCCGCCGAGCAGATCAAACGCCAGATCGAAGAAGCGCAAGCGCTCGCCATCGCCAATCACTGTTACGTCGGGCTGATCGTTCCAAACGGCACCGGCAAGTATTACGGCAGCAATTTCACCGGCGAAGACGACGCGCCGGATTTCAACCAAAACAGCAAGGACGGCTACTACCTCGCCAGCACCCGTCCGGCATTGCTGATCAAAGACGGTTCCACGTTCTACTTCGACAAGTGGGCGCCCAATTCCGCGTGGAGCAAACCGATTGAAAACGCCCGCATCGTCAAGATCGCGCAGACGCAAAGCACACTCTATTCCGGTGACCAGCTTTCGGGCGCGGCGACGAGCACCACGAGTTCGCTGGGAAGCAGCGTTGCCGCCTTTAAGAGCGTCAAGACGGGAAAGGGCAATTTCGGCCCCTGCGCCATCGTTTTTTCGCCCGAGGGCGGACTCTGCTCCACCCGCGACTTCTACCTCGCCGTCGCCGGATGCTCTGTCGAGGGCACGACGATCAAGCAAAACAGTGACACCGACTTCATCGTTTTGCACATCAACCGGATGAACGGCAGAGTCTCCTACTTCACGAAAGATGGGAAATAAGTGAAAATGAAACGCACCAAACATAGTTTCAACATGATCGAAGTGGCGTTGGCGCTCCTCGTGATCTCGCTGGGGCTGGCGACGATTTTGACGCTTTTCCCCTCGGGCTTGAAAGCGTTGCGCGAATCCGAAGCTTCCGCCGATTCCGCCGAGGCCGCCGAATACTTTTACAGCTATATGCAGACGCTTTCGTCCAAAGAGCTCAAGACCGTCAGTTCGCCGGTGGACACCGCCGTCACCGCGACGGCAAGCGACCTCAGCCGCATCACCGAAAGCGGCAATGTCTACGTCTACCGCAAAACCAGCGAGGTCGACGGCAAATACGTCGAGGAATTCAGTTGCGTGATTCAGGTTTTCGACGCCAAGCAGGGGACTTCCGCCACGAATGCAAACAGTACATTCGCCTACTTCCCGTCCAATTCAGGCACGACGGTCGAGTTGCCCGGCACGCGCACGAATAACATCGAATGCAAATTTCAGGATCAAAGCAGTGCGTCGAATGCGAGTTTCCACGCGTATGACGTCGAGGTGAGTTATCCCGCCAACGTCACCCGCGACCGCCGGACGAAACGGGTTTACCGGATGGTTTTACTGAATACGGAAAACTGAACCATGAAAAAAACGATGCAAAAATTCTACCGTCGCCAACACTTTACGCTGGTCGAACTGATCGTTTCCATGGCGCTCTTTGCACTCTTGAGCATGATGGTGGTGCAACTTTTCAGCGCGTCGCAGAAAGTCTGGGTTTCCAGCAATCAGAAAACGGCGGTCTCCACCGAGGGACGCTCGGCGCTGAACGTGATCGCCCAGATGCTCGGCAATGTTTCCGCCGCGCCGGAAATTCACGCGCAGACTTCCAGTTCCGACAGCACCGATACGATCTACAAAGGCGGCAACGACTATCTTGAATTGGATCAAAAAGGCGTCGACGGCACCAGCCGGCTCTACTTCGCGACCCGGAGCCATCAGCCGGGCATCAAGGATGATACGTCGAGCGTCGCCGTCTGCTTCGTCGGATTTCAGGTCGTCGAGATCAAGGATTCGGCGGATCCCGATTACGGCCGCAACGTTTTGGTGATGTCCGTCAAGACCGACACCGGCGGGGGGGCATTTCCCGATCAATTCCCGCAGAGCGATGACAAGATCCGTCCGGCGCTGGATCTCAACACGACCACATACGACGACACGGGCACCAACAAGATCAACCGGCTCGCGACGTGCGTCGTCGATTTCAAGGCGTGGATCTGCTACGGCAAGGACGACATCGTTCACAAGCGCGACAACACTTCAAACGCCAAACGGGAATTCGATACCGAAGACGATTATCCGTGCGCGGTCGAGGTGGTGTTGACGCTGATGGATCCCGTGCACTATGAATTGTATGCCAAAGCCAGCGGCAGCGAAAAAAGTTTGCTGCTCGCGCAGCACGGGCGCACGTTCCGCAGGATCGCCTGGATCGGCAATGATCGCCGGACCGATGATTACGATGAATATAACCAATAGCGGATCATTATTCTATGCAAAAAAACACTTCCTTTTATCGCAATTCGCCGCAGGATCGCGGCGTCGCGTTGCTTTTTGCACTGGGCATTCTGGCGGCGTTGATGCTGTTGGGGATCGCCTTTATGGGCAGTTCTCTTTTCTCGCGCCGGATCTCGGAAAACCGCAACAACGCCACTGACGCGACGACCCTCGCCCGTTCGACGGCGAACCTCGTCGCGGCGGCGGTCGAAAACTACCGCAACGCCATCGCCAATCTGCCCGAAGCGCCGTCCGATTACCGCATGGTCTTTTCCGTCGGCGATCTGGGAAAACACGACAAACACGACGAATACGGGGAATTTCTGCGCGGATACTCCATCGATTCGATTGCGAACCGCATCTTTTCCAAGCTGGACGTTTCGCACCGCACCAGCTATCACGGCAACGACAGCGGCGCCCAGTGGGTCTATGTGCGGACGCGGGACGACGACAGCGCCAACGGCAGAATCATCGGCCGCTACGCCTTTCAGGTGTTGCCGGCGATGGGCTACGGCAGAATCAATCTGGGGCGCACGCTCCGCGGCAAATGCGAAAAAATGCCGACGGAACCGGGGTCGCCGGTCGAATCCGAGACCAAGCCGCAGACCTACAACGTTACGCCGCACGACGCCCGCTGGGGATGGACGACTGCCGAATTGAATTTCGATCCGTGCTCCAACCTCAAGGTGCTCGACTTCCCGACCGGCGAGGAGGAATTCATCCCGGCGCGCCTCGAAGATCTCTATGCGGCAGGCATCATCTTTTCCAACAACAAACAGGTCAAAACCAGCAAGGTCGGCCGCGCCTGGATGGCGGCGACCTTTATCGAAGGCAACAACCCCGGTTTCCGCGAAGCCGCGCCGGGCAACCACCTGCGCTTCAATCTGGCGCCGGTGAAAACCTCCAGCGGCGGCGACGCGTGGTACAGCCGCTTTTCCGGCGGCAAAGCCATTGCCAACAAAGATCAGTTGCTCGAAGAACTGACCGAACAAGTCGAATGGGAATCGGCGGTTTTCGACTATTCGACCGTGCTTTTCCGCGGATTGCCGTTTTTGCGTTACATCGGCGACAGCAGCGCCTCCTTTGGTTCGCTTTCCGACCTCCGCCACCAGATCGCCGCCAACTTAAACGACTACTGCGACGAAGATTCGATCCCGACGTCGGACAAGACGGATGCGTGGGCTCCCGGCAACGCCCCCAGCTACACCGGCAATGAAAAAACGCTCTACATCAACGAATTGATGCTGGGCGGTATGTTGAATTTCCGCCGCGACGCCGCCGAATTGACGCTTTCCTCGACCGATTCCGAACTCGGGCTTTGCGTCGAGTTGATCGCCGTCTACGATGAACTTACCAGCAACGGCTACAAACTCAAAAGCGAAGTCACCGGAAGCTCCGAAGTCGTCGTGCTCCCGACGCTCACCGTGCCAAGCTATACTTATTCGGTCAAAGAACCCGAACAGGCGGAGCCGGTGGCAAAAAGCGGTTCCAATTACGTTTGCGATTCGCTTTCCAGTCAGGATCTCGACAGTTGCGACGGCGGCGCCGCCAAACCGGTGCAGGAAATCACATGGATCGGCGCCGCCGGCGACACGGATGTTTCGTTTGACAATCTTCAAAATGGCTACGCCGTCGGCGCGAAACAGACAAGCCGGCTCAATGCAGATACCAGATGGAACTATTCCGGCGACGGCGTCAAAGAGGCGGTCCTGAAAAAACTTGAAGAGAAATTGCAAGCCGATAACAACGGCAAAAGCGTCAGCGACGTCAAGATCACTTCGCCCTTGCAACTGACCAGCGTCAGAGTCAAACTCCAAAAGGTCAGAATCACGCTGGGCAGCGAGGGCATTGCGCTCCTCAACGGCACGGAAAACGCCGACTATGTGCGGACGCAACCGATCGAAGTGGACGAAAGCACCGAAACAGCCTTCACGCCGAGCACGTTTGCCTACAGTTTTATGATCGGCGGTATGGAAGCGAAAGATCCGCGTCAGAATTTGAATGTCAGCGGCAATGCAAGCGACCGCAAACGCGGTACGACGGGCAATTCCTGGCTGAAGTCAGACTGGGTCTGGGATCCCATCCTCGTAACGCTTCACGACGGCTCCCAAATGCCCTCTGCCGCGCACGCTTCGCTCTCGGGCAACGTCGGGACTCCGGGCAACGCCGGAAGTCTGGTCTCCACGCTGGCAAATCTGACGGGCAGCGTGAACAGCGAAGCGTCGCCTTCCGGTACAATCTCCTCCGACCGCGACAAGGAAACCGTCAATGATCCGGCGTGGCGCGGCGATACGAAAAACGATCACATTTCGACCGCGGTCATCCGCAACGCCCCGATGCTCAGTCCGTGGGAACTCGGTTTCATCCACCGCGGCGTGCAATTCCAGACCATCAATCTGAAAGGAGCCGCTGATTCGCCCGATGACATCCCCAACGGTTGGACCGGTAACGGCACCAACTATTCGGAAGGCGACGGCGGCATTCTCGACTGGATTCAGATGACCGACGCCAATTACAGCGACGGCAAAATCAATCTCAATCAGTTCGGCAAAGAAAGAACAACAGGCGGATTGACCGACAACCGCAACCAGGTCCGCTATCTGACGATGGGCGACAACACGGTTTTTGACGCCGACAAGGAAAGCCTTTGGGCAACTCTCGATAAGGAACTTTTGACCGCGCTTTTTGCCAACCTTTCCTATGACGACGCAAGTACATTCGTCAAAACAGGAAATTTGAGCGGCATCAAGCTCACTGCCGCGCAGGCGGAAAGCATCGCATCCACGCTGTACGATTCCTTGCATCAGGAAATCGGCATCAATAAATTGCTGGAAGTGCGTTCCGAAGTGCTTGAGATTATGGATTGGAGCACACTCAACACCGTGGAACAAACAACGGATGCCGCCCAGGAGGAAATCATCGGACGCACCATCAATCTGCTGACGGCAAAAGCAGAAGCCCCCACCGTTTTCCGCGCCGTCGTCGTCGCCCAGTCAATCAAAGACCTCGGCGGCAACGGCGGCAAGATCCAAGTGCTTTCCTCCGATCACCCCAAAGAAGATATGGACGATGCCGAAATCGGCAGCTTTGACGGCAAATTCGGCAAAAGCGATCCCCGCGACAATGTTCACTATGACATTATTTCCGGCGAAGCAAAACTTCTCGTCACCTACGAGTGGAACCCCGCAACCGGCAAAGTTATCGTACGCGACATCGAAACGATCGAGTAACGACAATTAAAATAATGGTGCGCAAGCACCTATAAAACCCCGCACAAGCGGGCGCCTGGGGTGAGCGCGAGAGGGGCGGCGTGAGCCCTCTCGCAGGACTGACGTTTGATCGCGGTCAATACGTCAC
>DCFZ01000015.1:0-8158 GCA_002314455.1 Lentisphaeria bacterium UBA1791
AGATGATCCGAATACATGCTGTCAATAAAAGCACAGCCTTCGCCTCCGGATCATTCTCCACTCATAAAGTAACGCATCTTTTTGAAAAGTCAAGTTTTTTTGAAAAATTTTTTTCGCCACCGCCCGCGTCCGGTATTCCCCTTCCGGACGAGGCGCATCACACCAACCAACGACGTCTCCGGTGGTTACCGACGACGAAAAAAAGATCGCCGCGGCGATGAATCTCACCGATGAGGAATTCGCCAAGATCAAAAAGCAAATCCAGAAGAAGGAGTGCTGCAATGAATAAGTTCAACGGAACTCGCCCGCTCGCCCGGTACATCATCGCCACCGGCAGCGCTCCGTTTGAAGCTACGCGAAACGCCACGACAAAGGGAGCGTCAGTTGTAGAGAATGAGCAATATTTTATTTTTGCTTAACGCGTATGGACAGCGCAAGCGCTGTTCCCTCGGCCCCGTCGATATCGCGGCATCGCCGCGAGGCTGATCGTTTGCAGGGGGTGTAGGCGACCGAGGGGATTCGTCTACGCTTCGCTCCGCCGTGGCAAGCGCAGGGGACAATTGACGTAAGCATACCGTATTGTTACGTTTGACCACACCCTTATTTTTTCCGACTTGTCCGACGAAACAACGTTTGCTTATTTCTTAAATCCGCGTTGTCTTGCGGCTTCGTAGAGCAATACGGTGGTGGCGGTGGAAACATTGAGCGAGTCGATCTTGCCGAGCATAGGGATGACAACCGGCAGATCGGCTTGGGTCATCCAGAATTCGGTAAGACCGGTTTGTTCGGCGCCGACGATGATGGCGACGCCGCAGGTGAGATCGACGTCGGTATAGCGTTGATCGGTATGAGGAGTTGCCGCCAATGTCTTGATATGATTTTTGCGGAGCCACGCGAGTGCTTCTTCGTTGGAGCATTCGGCGAGCGGCACGGAAAAAAGCGCGCCCGTACTGGCGCGGATGGCGTTGGGGTTGTAGATGTCGGTACCGCGTTCGCAGAGGATGAATCCGGTCGCGTTGACGGCGTCGGCGCTGCGGAGCATGGAGCCTAAATTGCCCGGCTTTTCTACGGTTTCGGCGACGAGGTAAAGGCCGTTGGGATCGACGGGCAGATCTTCGAGGCGGTGATCCTTGACGCGAGCGACGGCGAGAAGTCCTTCCGGGCGGTCGCGGTAGGAAACTTTTTCCAGCAACTGCGGGGCGAGTTGCCGCACGAGGATGCCTTTTTTCGCCATCGTTTCCAACAGCGGATATTCATTGCTCCCGAGAAAATGTTCGGGCGAAAAGTAGCATTCGATGATATCCATGCCGTATTCGAGACCGCGGGTAAGTTCGCGGTAGCCTTCGAGGATGGTGAGTTTTTCGCGGTCGCGGTGGCGGCGGTCGCGCAGTTTGACGAGATGTTTGACGGCGTCGTTGTGGGCGCTGGCGATGTATGTGTATTCCATGCTGTGTCCTTCTGTCACAGGGGGTTGTCAATTTGTCGCACTAAATATACTCCCTTTCAGGATGGTTTGTCAAATAAAAATTGCTGGTATGCGCAATGCTTATGGAAAAGCGAAAGGCAAAACAAAAACAGGAGGTGCCGTTATGAATGCAGAAAAATTCACCACCAAAAGTCGCGAAGCGCTCGTTTCGAGTCAGCAGATCGCGCAACAGTACCGCAACAACGAATTGCGGGCAATTCACCTGCTCGCCGCGCTCGTCCGTCAGGAAAACGGCCTTGTCCCGTCGATCCTTGAAAAGCTCGGCGTCAGCGCAAAACTTTTTGACGGTCAGCTCGACAATGCGCTCAACGCACTGCCCAAAGTGAGCAACGCCAACGGCGAAGTCTACAATTCACAGGAATTTTCCGCCGTGCTCAACGATGCGGAAAAACACGCCGGCAACATGCACGACGACTACGTCAGCGTCGAACATCTCTTGCTCGGCATTCTGGGCAACCGCAACAGCGCCGCCGAGACGCTCGAAAAAGCGGGTGTCACTTCCGACAAGGTATTGCAAGCGCTCCAGAGTGTCCGCGGCAATCAGCGGGTGACGTCGCCCGACCCCGAGAGTACCTTTGAGGCGCTCGACAAATATTCGCGCGACCTGACCAAGATGGCGATGCAGGATAAACTCGACCCCGTCATCGGGCGCGACGAAGAGATTCGCCGGATGATCCAGATCCTGTCGCGCCGCACCAAGAACAACCCCGTTCTGATCGGCGAACCCGGCGTCGGCAAGACGGCGATCGTCGAGGGGCTCGCCCGCCGGATCGTGCGCGGCGACGTGCCGGAAAGTCTGAAAAACCGCAAGCTCGTCGCGCTCGATATGGGCGCGTTGATCGCCGGCGCGAAATACCGCGGCGAATTTGAGGAAAGGCTCAAGGCGGTGTTGAAAGAAGTCACTTCCGCCGAGGGCAAGATCATTCTTTTCATCGACGAATTGCACACCGTCGTCGGGGCGGGCGCTTCCGAGGGGTCGATGGACGCCGGGAATTTGCTCAAACCGATGCTGGCGCGCGGCGAACTGCACTGCATCGGCGCGACGACGCTCGACGAATACCGCAAATACATTGAAAAAGACGCGGCGCTGGAACGGCGTTTCCAGAGCGTGCTCGTCAATCCGCCCTCGGTTGAAGACACGATTTCGATCTTGCGCGGCTTGAAAGAGCGTTACGAGATCCATCACGGCATCAAGTTGCGCGACAGCGCGCTCGTCGCCGCCGCGGTGTTGTCGGACAAATACATTTCCGACCGCTTCTTGCCGGACAAGGCGATCGACCTCGTCGATGAAGCCGCCGCCGCGCTCCGCACCGAGATTGACAGCCGCCCCGAGGAACTCGACGAAAACGAGCGTCACGTGATGCAGCTTGAGATCGAGATCACCGGCTTGCGCAACGAAAAGGATCCCGCGTCGATCAAGCGTCGCGAGGAACTGGAAGCCGAGGTCGCCGAATTGAAATCGGTCGGCAAGGAATTGCGCGCCCGTTACGAAAACGAGAAAAAATCGATCACCGACTTGCGCGATTACCGCGAAGCGCTCGATACCGCCCGCGCCCAGCTGGAAAAAGCGGAACGCGATTACAACCTCGAGCGCGCCGCCGAGTTGCGCCACGGCACCATCCCCGGCATCGAGCAGAAAATCGCCGCCGCGGAAGCCGCGATCAAGGCGTCGAAAGAAAACCGGCTGCTCAAAGAGGAAGTCGACGAGGACGACATCGCCGCGATCATCAGCCGCTGGACCAAGATCCCCGTCGCCAAACTCGTGCAGAGTGAAAAGGAAAAACTTCTCCAGCTCGGCGAACGGCTCCATCAGCGCGTCGTCGGTCAGGACGAAGCGGTTCGCGCGGTTTCCGATGCGGTGCTCCGCGCCCGTGCCGGCTTGCAGGATCCCAACCGCCCGATCGCGAGTTTCATTTTCCTCGGCCCCACCGGCGTCGGCAAGACCGAACTCGCCCGTGCGCTCGCCGCCGACCTCTTTGACGATGAACGCGCGATGGTGCGCATCGACATGTCGGAATATATGGAAAAATTCAGCGTTTCCCGCCTCGTCGGCGCGCCTCCGGGCTACGTCGGCTACGAGGAGGGGGGGCAGCTCACCGAAGCGGTGCGCCGCCGGCCCTACAGCGTCGTTCTCTTTGACGAGATCGAAAAAGCGCATCCTGACGTTTTCAACATCTTGTTGCAGATCCTCGAAGACGGCATCGTCACCGATTCGCAGGGGCGCACGGTCAATTTCAAGAATACGATCATCATCATGACCAGCAATCTGGGCAGCGACCTCATCCTCGCGCATCACGGCGATACGGAAAAGCTCAAGGGCGATCTGACTGCGGAACTGCGCTGCCATTTCCGCCCCGAGTTTCTCAACCGGATCGACGAAACGCTGATCTTTCACGCGCTCGGCAAAGACGAGATCGTCAGGATTGTCGACATTCAGCTGGAACGTCTCGCCAAACGGCTCGCCGATCAGGAAATCACCCTCGACGTGACGCCCGAAGCGCGGCAATTCGTCGCCGACGCCGGTTACGACCCCGACTTCGGCGCCCGTCCGCTCAAACGCGCGATCATTCAGCTCGTCGAGACGCCGCTCTCGAGATTGATCCTCGACGGCACCATCCCCAACGGATGCCCCGTCCGGATCGGTGTCAAGGATCAGGCGTTGACATTTGTAAAAGCCTAAGCTGCATCCAAGGGGCGGCGTTCACGCCGCCCCTCTCTCATCTCTCTCTTAAAACTGTCGTTTTTTGTTTATTTTTTCATTGATTTTGTCGAAAAATATACAAAAACGCCCTTTTATCTTGATGGAAAAAGTGCTATATTATGTATCAAGATTGTTTAACGTGGGCGTTCGATGAAAGACGATCGCCCCAACCAACATAAAGGAAAGAACGATGACGAAACAACTCAATGCGGTGCCGACCACCAACGCGGCGCTGGTCAAGTGGGTCAACGAGTGGGTCGCGATCTGCGAACCCGATGCCGTTTACTGGTGTGACGGCAGCAAGGCCGAGTACGACCGTCTCTGCAACGAACTGGTCGACAGCGGTCTCGCGATCCGCCTCAACCCGGCGAAGCGCCCCAACAGCTTGCTTTTCCGCTCGGATCCCTCCGACGTGGCGCGCGTTGAAGCGCGTACTTTTATCGCCAGCGAGAAGCAGGAAGATGCGGGCCCGACCAACAACTGGATCGACCCCAAGGAATTGAAAAAGACCATGCTCGGCCTCTACAAGGGTTGCATGCACGGCCGCACGATGTACGTGATCCCCTTCTCGATGGGGCCCGTCGGCAGCCCGATCGCCAAGATCGGCGTTGAGATCACCGATAGCGCGTACGTCGTCATCAATATGGAAGTGATGACCCGCGTCGGCACCAAGGTGCTCGAAGTGCTCGGCAACGGCGAATTCGTTCCCTGCGTCCACTCGGTCGGCAAGCCGCTCGAAAACGGCGCTGCCGACAACGGCGTCTGGCCCTGCGCTCCGATCGAAAAGAAATACATCGCGCAGTTCCCCGAGACCCGCGAAATCTGGTCGTTCGGTTCCGGTTACGGCGGCAATGCGCTGCTCGGCAAGAAGTGCCTCGCGTTGCGTATCGCGACTGTCCAGGCGCGTGACGAGGGCTGGATGGCGGAGCACATGCTCATTCTGAAACTGACCAACCCCAAGGGCGAAGTCAAGTACGTCACCGGCGCTTTCCCGTCGGCGTGCGGCAAGACCAACCTCGCGATGTTGATTCCGACGCTCCCCGGCTGGAAGGTCGAAACCGTCGGCGACGATATTGCGTGGATGAAGTTCGACAAAGAGGGCCACTTGCGCGCCATCAACCCCGAAGCCGGTTTCTTCGGCGTCGCGCCCGGCACCAGTATGAAGTCCAACAAGAACGCGATGCTTTCCTGCGCGAAAGACACCATCTTCACCAACGTCGCGCTCACCGATGACGGCGATGTCTGGTGGGAAGGCATCGGCTACGACGCCCCCGCTCACCTGATCGACTGGAAGGGCAACGACTGGAAGCCCGGTCAGGTCGACGCCGACGGCAAACCCGTCAAGGCGGCGCACCCCAACGCCCGTTTCACCGCCCGCGCCTGCAACTGCCCGGCGATCGCCGCCGAGTGGGAAGATCCGCAGGGCGTGCCGGTTTCCGCGTTCCTCTTCGGCGGACGCCGTCCCAGCACGCTGCCGCTCGTCTATCAGTCCAAGGACTGGGAGCACGGCGTTTTCATCGGTTCCACGGTCGGCAGTGAAGTCACCGCCGCCGCGCTCGACGTCAAGGCGGGCACCGTCCGCCGCGATCCTTTCGCCATGTTGCCCTTCTGCGGCTATCATATGGGCGATTACTTCCAGCACTGGCTCGACATCGGCAAAGCGGGCGCCGCGCAGGGCAATCTGCCCAAGATTTTCTGCGTCAACTGGTTCCGCAAGAGCGCCGAAGGCAAATTCATGTGGCCCGGCTTTGGCGACAACAGCCGCGTGCTCGCGTGGGTTTTCGCCCGTTGCTCCGGCGAGGGTGAATATCGCGACACCGCGATCGGCTATATGCCGACCGAGGCGGCGATCGACCTCAAGGGCATCGAGGACGAAGTCAGCGCCGACGACCTCAAGGAATTGCTCAAGGTCGACGTCGAGGGCTGGAAAAAGGAACTCGCGATGATCGACGAGCACTACGCGAAATTCGGCAGCCATCTGCCGGAAGCGCTCAAGAAACAGCTCGCCGCGCTCAAGGCGCGTTTGGCGTAAGTTTCACGCGTTGATCCCGAAAGGGCCGTTGCGAATTTTCGCGACGGCTCTTTTTTTGACGCGATCAGGAAAGCACGTATCGCACGGGGCAATCCGCGCGCGAGTGAAAACAACGTTTGCTTTTTGTTGCTCTTTGTAGTATATTACAACACGCTTTACACCTAACTTATAAGGAGATGAAATTATGACGCTCGTGGAACAACTGGAAAAAATCAAAATCGTGCCGGTATTGGTGCTCAATTCTTTGGAAGAGGGTATGGCGGTTTGCACGGACTTGTACAACAACGGTTTGTGTGCGGCTGAAATCACCTTTCGCACGAGCGCGGCGGAAGCTGTGATCCGCGAAGCGAGCAAGCGTTTCCCCGATATGATCATCGGCGCGGGCACGGTGCTCAACGTCGCCGACTTGCACCGCGCATTTGACGCGGGGGCGAAATTCGCAGTGGCGCCGGGCTTCAACCCGACCGTCGTCAAAGAAGCGGTCAAGTGCGGTTTCGACTTCGCGCCGGGCGTTTGCACGCCGAGCGAAGCGGAGCAGGCGATGGAGCTCGGCTGCAAGTTCCTCAAGTTCTTCCCGGCGGAAGCCGCGGGCGGCACCGCGATGCTGAAATCGCTGATTGCCCCCTACAAGCACCTCGGAATCCGCTTTATGCCGACGGGCGGCGTCAAACCCGCGAACGTCGAGAGCTATCTCGAGATCCCCGAAGTCGCCGCGGTCGGCGGCACCTGGCTCAATAAGTGCCCCGTCGAAACCATCCGCGCCGCCGCCGAAATCGCCAAGAAATACGCGAAATAAGATAAGGAAAATCATCATGGGTCTCCAATATTTGCCCGCTGAAGAGTGCCGTTACGATATCCTCTCGCTCGGCGAGATTATGCTCCGCCTTGATCCCGGTGCCGGACGCATTCACACCGCCCGCACTTTTACCGCATGGGAAGGCGGCGGCGAATACAACGTCGCGCGCGGTTTGCGCCGCTGTTTCGGTCTGCGTGCCGCCGTCGTCACCGCCTTTGCCGACAACCCCGTCGGCAGACTGGTCGAAGATTTTATTCTTCAAGGCGGCGTCGATACGAGTCTTATCAAGTGGGTGCCCTATGACGGCATCGGCAGAAGTGTCCGCAACGGTCTTAACTTCACCGAACGCGGTTTCGGCATCCGCGGCGCGGTCGGTTGCTCCGATCGCGGCAACACCGCCGTTTCGCAACTCAAAGCAGGCGATATCGACTGGGATTACATTTTCGGTAAACTCAAAGTTCGCCACTTCCACACCGGCGGCATTTTCGCCGCGTTGAGCGACACCACCCCCGGCGTCGTCATCGAAGCCCTCAAGGCCGCCAAGAAATACGGCACCGTCACAAGTTACGACCTTAACTACCGCCCGAGCCTCTGGAAAAGCATTGGCGGTCTGGAACGCGCCCGCGAAGTCAACCGCGAAATGGCGAAATATGTCGACGTGATGATCGGAAATGAAGAGGATTTTACCGCTTGTCTCGGCTTCGAGGTCGAGGGCGTCGATAAGAGCCTTTCCAACATTAAGGTCGAAAGCTTCAAGAAAATGATCGGCAACGTCGTCAAGGCGTATCCCTTTAAGGTTGTTGCCAATACACTCCGCACCGTTAAGACCGCGACCGTCAACGACTGGGGCGCGATCGCGTGGCAGGATGGCGAATTCTTTGAAGCAACTTATCGCCCCGGTCTGGAAATTTTTGACCGCGTCGGCGGCGGCGACAGCTTCGCTTCCGGTTTGATCTACGGTCTGTTGAAAACCGGCAAGGCTTCCGTCGCTGTTGAATATGGCGCCGCTCACGGCGCCTTGGCGATGACAACCCCCGGCGATACGTCGATGGCACGGTTGTCGGAAGTCGAAAAACTTATCGGCGGCGGTTCCGCGCGCGTCGAACGCTAACAAAAAAATAACGGTGCGCAAGCACCTTAAAA
>DCFZ01000015.1:8325-21538 GCA_002314455.1 Lentisphaeria bacterium UBA1791
AGGCGTTGCCCGTCACGCTCGCGGCTCGTCGATATTGTTACCGCCCGCCAAACGGATGTCCCACGCAGGGCTCTGCTACGCTTGGCCGTTTTGACGAGGCGTATTGCCGAGCTGATTTCTTTTATTTGCATTCCCGGTTTATTGCGTATATATTATAGATAGGTTTTCGTATTCAACCAACCAAACAGGTAAGGAGAATTTGTTATGGGCAACATTATGGTCACCGGTGGCGCGCGTGGTATTGGCGCGGGAATCGTCGAAAAACTCTTGAGCGAAGGTCACAACGTCGCGTTCTGCGATCTCGCCGATGAGGATAAGATGGTCGAGCAGTGCCAGACGCTCGCGGCGAAATATCCCGGCAAACCGCTTTATGTCAAGTGCGACATCACCAAGAAAGATCAGCGCGAGAACTTCCTCGCCTGTGTCGTCAAGGCTTTCGGCAGTGTGACTGCGCTCGTCAACAATGCCGGCGTCGCGCCGCTCGAACGCAAAGACGTGCTCGAAGCGACCGAGGAAAGTTTTGAACGCCTCATCCGCATCAACTTGCAGGGCCCCTATTTCCTGACCCAGCTCGTCGCCAACTATATGGCCAAACATCAGGAACCCGGTCAGTGCATCGTCAATATGAGCAGTTGCTCCGCCGAAGTCGCCAGCGTCAGCCGCGGCGAATACTGCATCAGCAAGGCGGGCGTCAGCATGGCGACCAAACTCTGGTCGGTGCGTCTTGCCGAATTCGGCATCAACGTCTACGAAATCCGTCCCGGCGTGATCAAGAGCGATATGACGGCGGTCGTCACCGCCAAGTATGACAAACTCATCGCCGAGGGCTTGACGCTCACGCCGCGCTGGGGCTTCCCCGAAGACATCGCCAAGGCGGTTGCGGCGTTCATTCGCGGCGATCTCGCCTACTCGACCGGTCAGGTCGTTTTCGTCGACGGCGGCATGCAGATTCAGAAGCTGTAATTGACGATGATTACGCGGAAATTTCATACCGTTGTGCTGGGCAGCGGCGCCGCCGGTTTGGCGGCGGCGCTCCGGCTTCGCGCCGAGGGCATCGAAAATATCGCAATCGTGACCGAAGGGTTGGATAAAGGCACTTCGATCAACACGGGCAGCGATAAGCAGACCTACTACAAACTCGGCATCTGCGGCAAAGACCTCGACTCCCCCGTGAGTCTGGCGGAATCGCTGCGCGGCAGCAGTGCCCAGGGCGACATCGCCCTCGTGGAAGCGGTGACTTCGGTGCGCGCGTTTTCCAATCTGGTCAACATCGGTGTGCCGTTTCCGCGCGATACCTTCGGGCAGTTCGCCGGTTACAAGACCGACCACGACCCCTTGCGCCGGGCGACGAGTTGCGGCCCTTACACTTCGCGTGAAATGTGCCGCTCGCTCATCAAGGAAGTCCAAGTCCGTCAGATCCCCGTTTTCGAGCGCCGCGTCGCGGTGAAGCTCGTGATGGTCGACGGCCGCGCCGCCGGTCTGATCGCGGTCGACATCGACGCCAGTCAGGACAAGATGTTTGAATACTATCAGGCGGACAACGTCGTCTTTGCGGTCGGCGGCCCCGGCGGTCTTTACGACTGCAGCGTTTACCCCGCCGTCCACACCGGCGCGATCGGTCTTGCGTTGCAAGTCGGCGCCGAAGCGGCAAGTCTGCCCGAATCGCAGTTCGGTCTCGCCTCGATCAAGTATCGCTGGAACGTTTCCGGCACCTACATGCAGGTGTTGCCGCGTTTCATTTCGACCGATCAGGATGGCAACGACGAACGCGAATTTCTGCGTCCTTACTTCAAGGATGCGGGCACGATGAATTCGATGGTCTTCCTGAAAGGCTATCAGTGGCCCTTTGACACGCGCAAACTGCCCAACGGCTCGTCGCTCGTCGATATTCTCGTCTACGAGGAAACGGCGATCCGCGGCCGTCGTGTCTGGCTCGATTTCCGCAGCAATCCGGAAGGTTTCGATTTTTCTGCGCTCTCGGAAGAGGCGCGCACCTATCTCGAAAAGTCCCACGCCGCGTTCGGCACGCCGCTGGAGCGTCTCTACAAGATGAATCCCGGCGCGATCGAGTTGTACAAGGAGCACGACATCGATCTCGAAAAGGAACCGCTTGAGATCGCCGTCTGCAGTCAGCACAACAACGGCGGCCTTTCCGGCAACATCTGGTACGAATCGACCAATATCAAGCACCTTTTCCCGATCGGCGAAGTCAACGGTTCGCACGGCGTCACCCGTCCGGGCGGTTCCGCGCTCAACGCCGGTCAGGTCGGCGCGTTCCGCAGTGCGGAATACATCGCCAACGTCTACGCCGAGCCGACGCTCGACGAAAAGAAGGCGCTCGCCGAGGCGGAAAAGATCGTTTCCGCGCTGACCAGTCAGGCGAATCGTCCCGCCGAACGCACGTTCCGCGACGAACGCAAGGAATTTCAGAGCCGCATGAGCACGTTTGGCGCGCACATCCGCGATCCCAAAAAGGTCGCCGCCGCCGCCAAGGAGGCGTGGGCGCAATACCGCCGCATCGAAAATGGCGGCGTCGGCGCCAAGACGACGCGCGAAGTCGCCGAGGCTTTCCGCAATCTTCAACTGTGCTATGCGCACGCGGTTTATCTGGATGCGATCCAGTTCCAGTTGGAATCCGGCGTCGGCTCGCGCGGTTCGGCGATGGCGGCGGACCCCAATGGCATCGCGATCCACCCGATGCTCGGCAACGAATGGCGCTTCAAGCAGGAAGACGAGTCGTTCCGCAGCAAGCAGTTGATCACCGTTGCCGAAAAGGGATCAAAGTGGATTCCGTGCCGCCCGATCCCCGAATCGGACGACTGGTTTGAAAATGTCTGGGCGGATTTCCGCAACAAGAAAATTTACCGGTAAGGCAAGATGGCATACGAAAAGATCGCCGCGTTTCACGATGCGGCAGAATTCAAGGCGTTTCTTGAGCGCGAGCACTACGAGATTCCGATCCTGACGGAAATGCCGTCAGAGCTGAAGCTCGCCGAAAAGGTTATGCACCGCGGCAAGGCGATCGGCAACCGCTGGTCGATCCTGCCGATGGAAGGGTGGGATTGTCTTCCCGACGGAAGTCCGAGCGAGCTCACCCGTCGCCGCTGGCTCAATTTCGCCAAGAGCGGCGCGAAGTTGCTTTACGGCACCGAAGCGTGTGCCGTGATGCACTCCGGCAAGAGCAACACCCGCCAGCTCACGATGAATGAAAAAAGCTATGACAAGATCGCCGCGCTGCTCGCTGAAATGCGGAAAGTCCACGCCGAGAAATTCGGCACCGCCGACGACCTTGTCATCGGGTTGCAGCTCACCCACTCCGGGCGTTTCGCGCACCCCAACGACGACCACAAACTCGAGTCGCGCACCGCGTACGCGCATCCTTTGCTGGATAAGAAATTCCACAGCGATGCGTCGTGCATCGTTTCCGACGGCGAAGCGCGCGACATCATCGAGCACTATCACAAGGCGGCGAAAATGGCGCTTCGCGCCGGATTCGATTTTGTCGACGTCAAACAGGCGCACGGCTATCTCGGGCACGAGTTTTTGAGCGCCGTCGACCGCCCCGGCGATTACGGCGGCAGTTTTGAAAACCGCACCCGTTTCTTCCGCGAGATCGTCGAAGGCATCAAAAGTGAAGCCCCCGGATTGGAAATCTCAATGCGCTTGTCGCTCGCCGATTTCTTCCCCTTCGTCAAAAACGAGGCGGGGCAGGGCGTCCCGATGGAGTGGCAGGGCAATTATCCCTACGCTTTCGGCGGCGATGGCACCGGCTTCGGCTGGAACCTCGACGAAACCGTCCGCTTCGTCAAAATGGCACAGGATATCTGCGGCCTCGATCTGATTTGCGCCACCATCGGCAGCCCTTATTATAATGTTCATATTCAACGCCCCGCATACTTTGCGGTCGCCGACGGCTATCCGCCGCCGGTCCACCCGTTGCGCAACGTTGAAAAACATCTCAAAATCGTCGCCGAATTCAAGAAACGTTGTCCTGATGTCCTTATCGTCGGTAGCGGCTATACCTGTTTGCAGGACTATTTGCCCAACGTCGGCGAAGCCGTCTTGCGTCAGGGCGGCGCCGATTTTATCGGCATCGGCCGTATGGTGCTGTCTTACCCCGAGCTTTGTGACGACGTCCTCCAAAAACGTCCGATCGATCATTGCCGCATTTGCCGCACCATCGGCGATTGCACCAATGCCCCGCGTCACGGTTTAGTGTCCGGGTGTTATCCGCTGGATCCCTTTTACAAACAGCATGAACATGCTCCGTTGTTGAAAGCGGCAAAAGCAACAGCTCTAAAAAAATAATCAATAACGGTGCGCAAGCACCTTAAAAACCCCGCGTAAGCGGGCGCCTGGGGTGAGTGCGAGAGGGGCGGCGTGAGCCCTCTCGCATGACAGGCGTTTGATCGCGGTCGGTACGTCACGAGGGGCTGGTTTCGCCCCTCNNNNGGCTCCCTCAACCAGCCACGGGCTGGATTTTGTACTTCAGGCGGTTCCGCAAGCGTGACAGGCGTTGCCCGTCACGCTCGCGGTTCGTCTATATTGTTACCGCCCGAAAAGCATATGTCCCATGCGGGGCTTTGCTACGCTCTGCCGCTTCGCCCGCCCCGACTGCTTAAGGTGAGTAACAGGGGCAAATATACCTGCGCCAATTAGCTTATGATGCGAGCTGTTCGCGGCGCCGCCGCGAGACTACCATCAGCCTATGCCCACGTTGGTTTAGTCCGACAAGTCTGACAAGTCTGACAAGTCCGACAAAGACGCCCATTTCGCGGCGCCGCCGCGAGACAAATCGTTTGTATTACTCCCCCACTCATTTGCAGGCCGATCATGCATCGGTTAAACGGAAACCCCCTTTTATCGTTGTTGAAAACGGCTAAAAAGGGTTGTTTTTCGATGATTTTTTGAGATAAAGGGGGTTTTTCGTTAAAAAAACGCGAAAAAATGGTGATTTTTTGCAGTTTCGACTTGCTAAAACGGCGATTTGGATATATTTTATATGCCTATCGTAGTGGAAAAGTGTCTTTTTCACAGGGATAACGATGCCTTTTACCGTAGCGAAAACGGCGTCGGAAAGCAAAAAGATCGAATCTGTTGATGCAAAAGATTCGGTTTTTTCCTTTCCGATGAGGTTTGGTAAAAAGCATTGGTCGTTGGTTCGACAGTGCAATTTGCGGGGTTGAAAACGAGTGAAATCGCGGCGACCCAAAGGAAAATTCGAGCTTGATTGTGCGAATTTCAAGTTCAAAAGAGTTTTCCGGCGGAGGGAAGTTGCCGGGAAGAAGCGAGGATTCAGCTTCCGGCGGAGCGGCGGGGAAGGCCGATCCGCGAATTACAACAGGAAACCGATTATGGAAGTTAGAGCATTGACTAAAAATGTGCGTATTTCTCCGGAAAAGGCGCGTCAGGTTTCGCGTCTGATCCAGGGAAAGAGCGTGGTCGAGGCGCTGGCGATCGTCGATTTGAGCCCCCGCAAGGCGGCGGTGCTCATCGGCAAGACCTTGCGCTCTGCGGTCGCCAACGCCGAGAACAACAGCGACGTCAATCGTCAGGCGCTGACCGTCAAGGCGGCGCTGGTCAGTCCGGGACCGATCATCAAGCGGTTCCGCCCCAAGGCGCGCGGTTCGGCGGGCCGGATCCGGAAACGGACCAGCCATCTCGAAGTCGTTTTGACCGATTAATCAACAAAAGGGAATTGATCGTGGGACAAAAAGTTAATCCGATCGGATTGAGAACCGCCCTTACCCGCAATTGGGAATCGCGCTGGTTCGCCGACAAAAAAGTCGACGGCCGCACCCAGTTCGGTGATTGGCTCCATGAGGATTTGGCGATCCGTGGCTACATCAAATCGAAATTCGTCCAGGCGGCGATCGCTCGCATTCAGATCGAGCGTTTTGCCAACCGCGTGCGGGTGACGATTTTCTCGGCTCGCCCCGGTGTACTCATCGGCAAGAAGGGCGCTGAATTGGATGCGTTGCGCGGCGAAGTCGCCAAGCTCGCTCCCGGGAAAGAGATCTTTGTCGACGTCAGCGAATTGCGCCGCGCCGAGACCAACGCGCAGTTGGTCGCCGAAAGCATCGCTCAGCAGCTGGAACGCCGTATCGGCTTCCGCCGCGCGATGAAGCGCGCCATCCAGTCCGCCATGGACATGGGTGCCGACGGGATCAAGATCAACTGCGCCGGTCGTCTGGGCGGGGCTGAACTCGCTCGCGAGGAGCAGTACAAGGAAGGCCGTGTGCCGCTGCACACGTTGCGTGCCAACATCGACTACGGTTTTACCGAAGCGAATACGACTGCCGGCAAGATCGGCGTCAAGGTTTGGATTTGTCATAAGGACTCTGCGGAGGAAGAAGATCATGCCGTTAATGCCAAAAAGAGTAAAGTACAGAAAGGTTCAGCGCGGAAGTAACGCCGGTCTCGCGACGACCAACAACAAGTTGGACTTCGGAGAATTCGCGTTGCAATCGCTGACCCGTGGGTACGTTACCAACAATCAGATCGAAGCTGCCCGTGTGGCGATCAACCGTCACTTGAAACGTCGCGGCAAAGTGTGGATCCGTCTTTTCCCCTTCCGCAGCTTCACCAAGAAGCCGTTGGAAGTCCGTATGGGTAAGGGAAAGGGCGCCGTCGAAGGCTGGGTCGCTCCGGTTCTGCCCGGGCGCGTGCTCTTCGAAGTTTCCGGCTGCAGCGAAGCCGTGGCGAAAGAGGCGATGAGCCGCGCCGCCAACAAGCTCTGCTTGCGTTGTAAATTCCTGTCCCGTGAAGCGTAGGAGTAGGAATCATGGAAAACAAAGCGTTGAAAGAACTCACCGACGTCGAATTGACGGCGAAAATCGCCGAATTGCGTCGTGAGAAGTTGAATCTCAAGATTCAGTCCCGCACCGGGCAGTTGGAAAAGACCGCCCACGTCCGCGAGGTTCGCCGCGATATCGCGCGTTGCCTCACCGAAGTGACGGCGCGGGCGGCGAAAGCCGAGGTGGCAAAATGAGTGAAGAAAAAGTCGTTTCCCGCGGCAACCGCAAGGAGCGGGTCGGCGTTGTCGTCAGCGATAAGCAGGACAAGACCATTGTCGTCAAAGTCGAGCGTCGCACGACCCATCCGCTCTATCACAAGGTCGTCAAGATCAGCAAGAACTTTGCCGCTCATGACGAGAAGAACGAGGCGAAAGTCGGCGATACCGTCCGTATCGTTGAAACCCGCCCGATGAGCCGCAACAAGCGTTGGCGTTTGCTTGAGATCGTCATGCACGCCGTGCAAGAGTAACGCCGGGGAGAATACACTATGATTCAGATGCAGAGTATTCTGGACGTTGCCGACAATTCCGGCGCCAAGTCGCTGTTGACGATCACTGTGCTCGGGCAGAGCCGCAAGTTCGCCCGCATCGGTGACATCGTCAGCTGCGCGGTCGAGGAAGCTCTTCCCGACGGTACCGTCAAGCGTCGTCAGCGCGTCAAGGCGGTGATCGTCCGCACCAAGAGCAAGATCCGTCGTCCCGATGGTTCTTACTTGAGCTTCGACGACAACGCCGCGGTGATCATCGACAAGGATAAGAATCCGGTCGGTACCCGTATTTTCGGACCTGTCGCCCGCGAATTGCGCGACAAGGATTTCATCAAGATCATTTCGCTGGCGCCGGAGGTGCTGTAATATGAAAAATTATCATGTCTGCAAAGGCGACAGCGTCAAAGTGATTGCCGGCAACTTCAAGGGTGCCGAAGCGACGATCAAAGCGATGCTGCCTGCGAAAGACCGCGTCGTGCTCGAGATCGCCGGCGAAGCTCCCTGCAAGCTCGGCAAGCGCACGCTGAAAAAGAGCCGCACCAACCCCAATGGCGGTATGGTGGAGCGTTCGGTCTCGGTGCACGTTTCCAACGTCGCGCTGACCGAAGCGGGCAAAAAAGCCAAGGCCGAAGCCAAGGCGGCGCGTGACGCCAAAAAGGATGGAGCCAAGTAAAAATGCCTGATATGAAGAAAAAATATGTCGAAGAGGTTCGTTCGGCGCTCGCCGCGAAACTCGGGATCGCCAACGTGATGCAGATTCCGAAGTTGAGCAAGATCGTCATTTCGACCGGTATCTCTTCGTCGATGGAACGCGACGCTTTTGCCGAAGCCAAAAAGCACATCGCCGCGATGGCGGGTCAGGAACCCGTGATCACCAAGGCGAAAAAGAACGTCGCCAACTTCAAACTCCGCGTCGGTATGAACACGGGCGTCATGGTTACGCTCCGCGGCAACCGTATGTATGAGTTTCTCGATCGTTTCGTCCACAACGCCTTGCCGCGTATCCGCGACTTCCGCGGTGTGCCCCGCAAGGGCTTTGACGGCGTCGGCAACTACAACCTCGGCATCACCGATCTCTCGGTCTTCACCGAAGTCGATGCCGACAAGTTGAAGTATCCGCTCGGCGTGAACATTACGATGGTCACCACCGCCAAAACGGATGATGCGGCGCGTGAATTGCTCACGATGATGGAAGTTCCGTTTGGGGAGTAGAGTATTATGGCGAAACTCAGTTTGATGGTCAAAGCCGCTCGTCCGAATAAATTCGCGGTCCGCAACTATACGCGCTGCAAGGCGTGCGGTCGTCCGCGTGCTTATATCGGCAAGTTCCAGCTTTGTCGTATTTGTTTCCGCGAACTGGCGTCCAAGGGGCAGATCCCCGGCGTGACCAAGGCCAGTTGGTAATCGGAAGGGAGACTTTAGTTATGAGTATGCAAGATCCGATCGCCGATATGCTCACGCGTGTTCGGAATGCCGGTATGGCTGGCCTCGCGACGGCGGAAATTCCGCTTTCCAAGGAAAAGGAAGCCATCGCGCAGGTTTTGAAAGAGGAAGGTTACATTGCCGACGTCGCCGTCAATGGCGAAGGCGTCAAACGCCAGTTGGTGATCACGCTGAAATACGTTGACGGCAAGCCGGTCATCGGCGGGCTGCAGCGCATCAGCAAGCCCTCCTGCCGCGTCTATTGCTCGAGCACCGAGATTCCGCGGGTCCGCAATGGCCTCGGCACGGTGATTTTGACCACCCACAAGGGCGTCATGAGCGGCCGCAAGGCGGCGAAAGAGAACGTCGGCGGTGAAGTCCTCTGTTACGTCTGGTAAAACAAGGAAATAAGAATATGTCTCGCATTGGCAAGAAACCTATCGACGTGCCGGCTGGCGTCAAAGTCACCATCGCCGACAACGTCGTCACGGTCGAAGGCAAGGGCAAGCTTTCCTTCACGCTGCCGCCCCACGTGGCGGTCGCGCAGGAAGGAAATCAGATCCTGGTCAGCCAGACCGATGAGGTCCGTGAGGCCAGCGCCATGCACGGCCTCGCCCGCAGTATCATCAACAATATGGTCATCGGTGTGACGACGGGCTTCAAAAAAGAGCTCGCGATCGTCGGCGTCGGCTACAAGGCGACGCTTTCCGGTCAGAAGTTGACGCTTTCGCTCGGCTTCTCGCACCAGATCGTTTACGAATTGCCCGCCACGATCAAAGCGACGGTCACTCCGGAAAACCAGATCACGATCACGGGTTGCGACAAGCAGCTCGTGGGCGAGGTCGCCGCGGAGATCCGCCGTTTCCGTCCGCCGGAACCCTACAAGGGCAAGGGCATCCGTTATGTCGATGAGCGCATCATCCTCAAGGAAGGCAAGTCGGTGGGTTAATCCCCTCCGCACGAAGGAAAGAGTGTAACAAATGGCTGTTATTGATAAAAAACTGCAACGTGCGCGTCGCCACGCCCGGATCCGTAGCAAGATTTCCGGCACGGCGGAGCGTCCGCGTTTCTGCGTCAGCATCACCGCCAACAACATCTATTGTCAGTTCATCGACGACGTCAGCGGTCGTACGCTGGCGGCGACTTCCACGCTCGCTGCGAAGTTCAAGGAGCAGAACGCCCGTCCCAATATGGCAGGCGCCGCGCTCCTCGGCAAGCTCGCCGCGGAAGCCGCGATCGCCGCGAACGTCAAAGAGGTGGTGTTCGATCGTTCCGGATTCAAATTCCACGGCCGGGTCAAGGCGATCGCCGAGGCCGCCCGCGAAGGCGGACTCAAATTTTAAGGAGTATTCCAAATGGGAAAACGCGAAAATTTCAACGAGCCGGCCGTGGTCAGCGAGTTTGACGAAAACGTCATCGCGATCAACCGCAGTGCGAAAGTCGTCAAGGGCGGCAAGAACTTCAGTTTCGGCGCGCTCGTGGTGGTCGGCGACCGCAAGGGCCGCGTCGGCTACGGTTACGGCAAGGCGAACGAAGTTTCCGACGCCATCCGCAAGGGTGGTGAGGCGGCTCGTCGCAATCTGGTGACGGTGCCGATGAACGGCAATACGTTGCCGCACGAGATCGAAGTCAAATTTGGCGGTGCGCGCGTGTTGCTCCGTCCGGCGAGCGCCGGTACCGGCTTGATCGCCGGCGGTGCGGTGCGTGCGATCCTCGACCTCGCCGGCGTCGGCGACGTCCTGGCGAAATCGCTCGGCGCTTCCAACCCCGCCAACGTGGCGAAAGCGACCTTTAAGGCGATCGCCTCTTTGAGCACCCGTGAACAGGCTTTCGCGCGTCGCGGCATTCAGATCGCGGCCAAGAAAGTGGAAGCCCCCGCGGAAAACAACTAACATTAGGTGAGACCAATGAAACTTCACGATATGACTCCGACTCCGGGTTCGCGCAAGACGCGGAAACGGATCGGCCGTGGTGACAGCTCCGGTTACGGCAAGACTGCCGGTCGCGGTGAAAAAGGTCAGCACTCCCGTACGGGTTCGAGCATCCGCCCCTTCTTTGAAGGCGGTCAGATTCCGCTCTTCCGCCGGTTGCCGAAACGCGGCTTCAAGAATGCCGACCGCATTGTCTATACGCTGGTCAACTTCAGCGTGATCGAAGCGAACTTCAACGACGGCGACGTCGTCGATATGGAATCGCTCCGCGCCAAGAAGCTCCTCAACAAGGCCGCAAAGGATCTCAAGATCCTCGCCAACGGCACGCTCTCGAAGAAACTGACGGTCAAAGCCCAGAAGTTCTCCGCGACTGCCGCGGCCCGCATTCAGGAACTCGGCGGCACCGTCGAAGTGCTCGGCTGATAAGGAAATTCTACTATGTGGAAGGCTTTTCTCAATTGCCTCAAGGTGAAAGAATTGCGGAACCGTCTGGTTTTCACGATTCTCATCATCGTGTTGGTGCGTTTCGCGAGCAACATCCCGTGCCCCGGCGTCGATCCGGCGGCATTGGAACGGTTTATTAAGGAAGTCTCCACTTCCAGCGCCGGCGGATTTATGGCGCTGGTCGACCTCTTCTCGGGCGGCGCTCTCGCGCACTTCGCGCTGGGCGCCCTCGGGATTATGCCGTACATTACCGCATCGATCATCATGCAACTTTTGGTGCCGGTATTGCCCGCGCTGGAAAAAATGCAGCGCGAAGGCGAATCCGGCCGCCAGAAAATCACCCAGTACACCCGCTATCTTACGATCGTTGTCTGCGTGGTTCAGGGCGTGATGGTCGCGGCGGCGATGCTCAACCCCGGAAAAATCGGTCTGCCCGTTCCTTCCGAACCGCTTTTCGTCGGTTCGCAGGCGGTCTTCGTGCCGATGACGGTGTTGGTCATCACCTGTACGACGATGATTTTTACCTGGCTCGGTGAGCAGGTGACGGAGCGCGGCATCGGCAACGGCGTCTCGCTGATCATCACCATCGGAATCGTCTCGCGCATGCCGCAGTCGATCCTCGAACTCGTCGATATGGTTCGCAAAGGTCAAACGGTCGGCGGCAGCACGTTCAACGGCGTGCATTTGTTGCTGTTGATCATCCTTTTCTTCGTCGTTACAGCGGCGACGATCCTGCTCTCGCAGGGCTATCGCCGGGTGCCGATCCAGATGATCCGCAAGACGGTGGGCAAGCAGATGGCGGGCGGCTCGACTTATATGCCGCTCAAAGTCAACTTCGCCAACGTTATGCCGATCATTTTCGCCGGCGCGATCCTGATGATCCCCGGATACATCTTTCAGGTGATGGCAAGCCGTCCGGACGCTTCGGCGGTCTGGGCGAAACTCCTGATGTTTTTCCGTCAGGATGGACTTGGCTATACCGTCACTTATGCGGTGTTGATCCTGCTCTTTAGCTTCTTTTGGGTCGCTAACCAGTTCAATCCGCTGCAGATTGCCGACAACCTGAAAAAAGAAGGTGCCTACATCCCCGGCATCAGCCCCGGACAGCCGACCGCCGATTTCCTCGACGCGGCGATGACGCGGGTGACGGCGGGCGGCGCGGTCTTTTTGCTCGTGCTGGCGATCTTCCCGATGTTCCTTTACAGCAATTTCCAGATCCCCTTCATGGTCGCGCAGTTTTTCGGCGGCACCAGCTTGCTGATTATGGTCGGCGTGACTTTGGATACGATGACCCAGTTGGAATCCCACTTGACCATGCGTCATTACGAGGGCTTCCTCAAGAGCGGTCGTCTGCGGAGCCGCAGTGGCAACTGATCCTGGAAGAATGACCGTTATCGCGATTGACGGTCCGGCAGGAGCCGGAAAAAGCACCGCGGCGAAACAACTCGCCGAGGTGCTTGCTCTTACTTACGTCAATACCGGCAGTCTCTACCGCGCCGTCGCCCTCGCAGCCCGTCGCGCCGGCATCGCTCCGGAAAACGTGACCCGGGAATTTCTTCAGACTCTTCGCCTCGAATATCGCGACGGCAAACTTTTACTCAACGGCGAAGACCCCGGCGACGCACTGCGCAGCGCGGAAACCGCGCAAGGCGCAAGCCGCGTTTCAGCGTTGCCGTTTGTCCGCGAATACCTTTTGCCCGTTCAACGCAACGCCGCACTCAGAGAGTGGATTGTAATGGAAGGCCGCGATATCGGTACGGTGATCTTTCCCGATGCACAATGCAAGTTTTTCGTGACGGCAAGCATCGAAGAACGCGCCCGCCGCCGGATGGCGCAAACCAGCGAAATCTCTTCTGATGCAACATTGGAATCCGTGATGGAAGAGATCCGCATCCGCGATGAACGCGATTCAACCCGCGCTACCGCTCCTCTGAAACAGGCGGACGACGCCGTTTTTATTGACACAACCGGCAAAAGTATCGCCGATGTCAATGCGGAACTTATTTCTTATTTGCCGCCTGAATTGCAAGCGCGGCGCTCCCACTAAAAAAACAAATGGTGCGCAGCACCTGAAAAACCCGCGTAAGCGGGCGCCTGGGGTGAGCGCGAGAGGGGCGGCGTGAGCCCTCTCG
>DCFZ01000056.1 GCA_002314455.1 Lentisphaeria bacterium UBA1791
ACCACGCTACGAGATCAGATGAGGGCAAAAAAAGGGGGCTGTTGCTTACCGGTGAAGGTTTTGCAACCGCCCCTTTGAAAGGCTGGTGGGCGATGAGGGACTCGAACCCCCGACATTTTGCGTGTAAAGCAAACACTCTAACCAACTGAGTTAATCGCCCGGATGTTTGTTTAATATACGCCTGAAAAACGATTTGTGCAACCTCAAATCAGTTGATTTTCAGCACTTTTCCGTCGCTTCCGGCGCGGGCGACGAATTCCAGCGTGACCGACTGATCGTCGGAGGTGTTGAGCTTCCACGCATTGCTCCCCGTCAGCCGTGCGCAGGGGAATTTCAGCGTAAGTCCCTGCGGATGGTGCGGCAGAAATTTCAATTCCTCTTCCGGCAGGGATGCGCCGTCGGCAATGCGTTGCAGCAACGGCACGGCAACGGCAAGGTATTTCGTCGTCACGCATATCTTCATTTCGTGGCGGAAAACGACTTCGTTTTCGTCGACGCTGTCGTTGATGATGAGATTGCCGTCGTAGACTTTTTTGTCGGCGGTGACGACGATGTCGTTCGCCAGCGGCGACAACTCCGCCGCGCCGAAAAGCACGTCGTAATGGTAGTGATGAATCCGCAGCAGAACCTGGTTGGTGCTCATTTCGCGCTCCTTTTCTTTAGCCGATCGCCTGAATGCGCAACACGTGTCCGGAATCCGCCACGTTGCGGCAGAGCCGGACCCCGACGACCTGATAGCTTTTGCCGTTCAGCGTCACGCTGTCGCCCGTCATCACCGTCGCATTGCCCGGCAAGAGCAACGTCAATTTTTGCCGCACGGCAAAGAAATCGTCGGCAAATTCGGTTTCTTCGCGCACGACGCACGCATAATTCGCCGTCACCGTTTCCGTCAGACCGCCGTTTTGCGCGACGATGCGGTGGCGCAATTGGACGCTTTGCGTAAATTCGACCATCTTTCATTCTCCTTTTTGGATGGAACTCCTTCCCCGTCCAAGCGCGGATCGTCAACCTTTTGCCCGACAAAATCCGCAAAAAATCTTGAAAAATCGCCTCGCGCGTGTTATATTATATTAAAGAGTTTTCACTTTTTTGTTTTCAATTTTCTGAAAATATTTCAATCACAGCAAGGAGTTTGAAAAATGCGCAAAGTGCTGATTCCGACGAAACTGGACAAGCAGGCGGCGGCGATCCTGACCGATCGCGGCTACAATGTCGTGCTCGACGCGGCGACCCCGCTCGACGAGCAGGTCAAAAACAATTCCGACGCTGAAGTCCTCATCGTCCGCAGTGAAAAAGTCACCCCCGAGATCATTGATGCGCTGCCGCAGTTGAAACTCATCGTCCGCGCCGGCGCCGGCTTCAATACGATCGACATCAAGTATGCGCGCAAACGCGACATCGACGTAATGAATACCCCCGGCGCCAACTCGAACGGCGTCGCCGAGGAAGTCGTCGCGATGATCCTCGCCGCTTTCCGCCACGTCGTGCCCGGCGACATCTCGACCCGCGCCGGTCTGTGGGAAAAGAGCAAATTCATGGGCCGCGAACTCACCGGCAAGACCGTCGGCATCCTCGGTCTCGGCCACATCGGTCAGCTGGTCGTCAAACGGCTTTCCGGCTTTGACAACAAGTTCCTCGGCTACGATCCTTTCCTCTCGCCCGCGCTTGCCGAAAAGCTCGGCGTGAAACTCTGCACGGTCGAAGAAATTTTTTCCCAGGCGGACTGCATCACGCTGCACATCCCCGAAAACGACGAGACCCGCGGCATGATCAACCGTCACCTTTTCGATCTGATGAAACCGGGCGCAATGCTGATCAACTGCGCGCGCAGCGGCATCATCAACGAAGCTGATCTGCGCGCCGCCAAGGCGGAAAAGAAGATCATTTTCTGCAACGACGTCTACTCCAAAGACGCCGAGGGCGAAAAGTCCGTCAAAGACATCGCCGACATCATGCTGCCCCACTTGGGCGCCAACACCTTTGAGGCGAACTTCAACGCCGCCTGCCGCGCCGCCGAGCAGACCTGCGACTACTTTGAAAAGGGCATCACCAGCGCCGTCGTCAACAAGGCGCTGCCCGACGGATTGGACGCGAAATATCAGAAACTCGCGTTCGCCGTCGCTTCACTCGCCAAGAGTTACCTCGGCAACCTCAATCCGGCGCGCATCGAGACCAGTTTCTACGGTGATCTCGCGAAGTTCGGGCCGTGGCTGACCGGCGCCATCGCCGCCGCGATCTCGGCTGAATTCGCCGATCAGGCGCCGAAAGACGCCGCCAAGGCGCTCGCGAGCGCCGGCGTCGAACTCGTCAACCGCGAAGTCGACAACACCAAGCAGTACGGCGAATCGCTGACCGTCGATTTGCTCGCCGGCACCGATCCGATCTACCGCGTCAGCGTCCGCGGCACCGTCGCCGAGAATCATCTGATGATCTCGCGCGTCGGCAACTTCGACGGTCTTTACCTCGATCCCTGCGGCAACCATCTTTTCGTCGAGTACAAAGATGCCCCCGGTGTAATCGCCGGCATCACCAAGATCCTCGGTGAAAACCAGATCAACATCATCGACATCCGCGCGCCGCAGGACCTCGAGTCCGGCCGTTCGCTCTCGGTGATCAAAACCAACGTCGCGGTGCCCGAAGCGCTGATTGCCAAGATCGGCGAAGCGGTCAAAGCCTGCCGCGCGTTCCAATTCAGTTACAACGCTTAATGAGACCTGATTCGATGATCGGAAATTCCCGCCGCCGGTTCGATGCGCTCGCACCGGCGCGCGGCGTTGTATTCGCGCCGCGGGGAAGGACCGATCATCTGATCAAGATGAATCTCATCCCGTTGATGGGGCGGCGCGACGCCGCCTTGGATTACATCACGGAACTTGTTCGTGCCGAATTATTTACGCTTTCACGCAAAGGCCGGCACGATATTTATTTTTACACCAAGCAGCTTTTGCGGCGCATCGAGCGCGACACCGAAAAGATCCTCTCGATCCTTTCCAGCCCCGACACCAAACGCCGCGAGCAGAGTCTGCTGAAATTCATCGATCTTCTCGACGCGGGCGCGGATGCGCTTGAAAGTTTCATCGGCTTCGAGGATGCGCTCGCGCGCAACAGCGAGGATGCGCACGATTTTTCCCCGTTGCGCGACGACAGCGAATACGCTTCGAGCGAGGAGGAAATGACCGCTTCCGAGATTATGATGGTCAACCAGCTGCGCGCCTTTTTTGACCGCGTTTCGCCGCGGGTCGCCCGCTATCGCGAGTACGTCAGCAAAAGTTTGAGCGCATCCAATGCAGAACGCTACCGGCGCAGTCACGAGTTCTACCTCGAGGCTTTCCGGTCGGAAAATAATTTTAACGAGTGATCAACCCACAAAACGGATCTGAAGTATGGCTATTTATCGAATTGAGATCAGTCCGCTCCCGCAATGGCGCGATGCCCGCGGCGAGAAGTTGTCCCGGCAAATCGCAGAACTTTACCACGTCGATTGCGGCGACATCCGTACCCGCAACGTCTACACCGTCGACGCCGACATCACGCTCGACGAGGCGGAAAAGCTCGCCAAACTGCTCTGCAACGACGTGTTGCAGTATTATCAGGTCGGGGATCGCAAATCGGCGAATTATCCCGGCGAAATCAGCTGCAAATATCTGATCGCCGTCGGCTTTTTGCCCGGCGTGACCGACAACGTGGCGCGCACGCTCCGCGACGCCGCCTCTGACGTGCTCGGCAGAAAGCTCGCCGAGAGCGAATTCGTCGCGTCGAGCATCGAATATCTGCTCAACGGCGCGTCGACGCAACAGCTCGCCGAGAGCGTCGGCACGAAACTGCTCGCCAACTTGCTGATCCAGAGCGTCCGCGTGCTTTCCGCCGACGAGATCGCCAAAAACGGCGTGCCGCTCAATCTGCCCCGCGCCGGTTCGACCGAAAAGGTTTCCGTCCGCACGATCGACCTCGACGTTTCCGACGAAAAGCTGATGGAAATCAGCCGTGAGCGCACGCTCGCGCTCTCGATCGACGAGATGAAATCGATCCAGAATTACTTCCGCACCGAAACCGAGCGGAGCAACTATCAGCTCACCAAAGAGCCGACCGATCTCGAACTCGAAGTTCTCGCCCAGACCTGGAGCGAGCACTGCAAGCACAAAATCTTCAGCGCCGAGATCGACTACCGCGACCTCGAAAACGACGTGACGACCCACATTTCCAGCTGTTACAAGACGTTCGTGCAAAAGGGCACCAAGGAGCTCGCCAAGGAGCTCGATTACCTCGTTTCCGTCTTTAAGGACAATGCGGGCGTCATCGACTTCAACGCCGACTGCGACGTCGCGTTCAAGGTCGAGACCCACAACAGCCCCTCCGCGCTCGATCCCTACGGCGGCGCGATGACCGGCATCGTCGGCGTCAACCGCGACCCGATGGGCACCGGTCAGGGCGCGGAACTTCTGATCAACGTCTGGGGCTACTGCTTCGGCTCGCCCTTCTGCGATCCCGCGCTCGTGCCCGAAAGTCTGCTGCATCCGCGCCGTCTGCGCGACGGCGTCCATCAGGGCGTCATCGACGGCGGCAACCAGAGCGGCATTCCCTACGGCAACGGCTGGGAATATTTCGATGACCGCTACATCGGCAAGCCGCTCGTCTACTGCGGCACCGTCGGCGTGCTCCCCAAAAAGATCAACGGCGTTTCCGGCGCCGACAAGACGATCCTGCCCGGCGACCTGATCGTGATGGGCGGCGGACGCATCGGCAAAGACGGCATCCACGGCGCGACCTTTTCGAGCGAGGAACTCCACAAGGGAAGCCCAGTTCAGGCGGTTCAGATCGGTGACCCGATCACCCAGAAAAAGCTCGGCGATTTCATGATCGAAGCGCGCAACCGCGGGCTTTACCGTTTCATCACCGACAACGGCGCGGGCGGACTTTCCTCCAGCGTCGGCGAGATGGCGGAAGTCACCAACGGCTGCTGCATCGACCTCGCCAAGGCGCCGCTCAAATACGCCGGCTTGCAGCCGTGGGAAATCCTCGTTTCCGAGGCGCAGGAGCGCATGAGCTTCGCCGTGCCGCCGGAAAAACTTGCCGAATTTGAGGCGCTCGCCAAGGCGCGCGATGTCGAAGTTTCCGTACTCGGCAAATTCACCGACGACGGCATTTTCCACGTGCTTTACGACGGCAAGACCGTCGGCGCGTTGAGCATGAAATTCATGCACGAGGGACTTCCCAAAATGCACCTCACCGCGACGTGGAAAGCGCCGCATTTCGATGAACCGGACTACGCCGGCCGCGATTTCGGCGACGACCTCGTCAAGATGGTCGGCCGCATCAACATCGCCAGCGACGAATACAAGGCCCGTCAGTACGACCACGAAGTCAAAGGCTTGAGCGTCATCAAGCCGTACGTCGGCGTCAAGCGCGACGTCGCCGGCGACGCGACGGTCACGATGATCGCGCCGCTTTCGACCGAAGGTATCGTCCTCTCGTCGGCGATCCTGCCGCGTTACAGCGACATCGACACCTACTGGATGACCGCGTCGAGCATCGACCTCGCCGTGCGCCGGGTTCTCTCGGTCGGCGGTTCGATGAGCAAGATCGCCGGGTTGGACAACTTCTGCTGGCCCGACCCGGTCAAGAGTGAAAAGACCCCCGACGGCGAATACAAACTCGCCCAGCTGGTGCGCGCCAATCAGGCGCTTTACGATTTCACCAAAAAGTACCGCGTGCCCTGCATTTCCGGCAAGGACTCGATGAAAAACGACAGCACCAAGGGCGGCCGCAAGATCTCGATTCCGCCGTCGCTGCTTTTCAGCGTCATCGCCAAGATGGATGACATCCGCACCGCGCAGACGCTCGATTTCAAGCGTCCGGGCGACCTCGTCTACGTGCTCGGCGTCACCAAAAAGGAACTCGGCGGTTCGGAATACTTCAATATGCTCGGCGCAATCGGCAATGACGTGCCCAAAGTCAACGCCGACGCGGCGCTCGCGCTCTACGACAAGGTGATTGAATCGACCAAAAATCACCTCGTCAACGCGCTGGCGACTCCCGGTCTCGGCGGTCTCGGCGTCACCTTTGCCAAGATGGCGATGGCGGGCCGGCTCGGCGCCGAGATCCGGCTCGACGCGATGTTGCAGGAAAACTGCGGCGTCGCCGAACTGCTTTTCTCTGAATCCAACGCCCGTTTCGTGGCGACGGTGCCCGTTGAAAAACGGGAAGCCTTTGAAAAACTCTTCGAGAATCAACCCTGCACCTGCGTCGGTCGCGTAACCGATCAGGCGGAACTGGACTTTGCCGGCATGGGGGCCGGTTTCAAAGTACGGTTGGAGGATCTCGTCAAAAGTTACAAAGGAGCGCTTGACCAGATCTGATCCAAACCGGCAAGCAACTCTAAAAAAAGGAGCTTGACGATGGGCGTTTGCGAAGATGAGCGCAATCTGGAGTCCGATCGGCTGATCCAGGACAATCTGAGGTTGGTGCTGAAAATCGCCAACGAATTTCTCGGCAGAGGGCTGTCGTGGGACGACCTTGTTTCCGAGGGAAACCGGGGACTCGTGACCGCGGCGACGCGTTACGATCCTGCCAAGGGGGCGAAATTCAGCACTTACAGCGCCTGGTGGATCAAACAGGCGATCCGCCAGGCGATCGCCGAACAGGTACAGGCGATCCGCGTGCCGATCGGCACGCAACTGCACTGGCAGCGCATCCGGAAAGTCGAGCGCGAACTCACGATTGATTTGCGGCGTTCGCCGACCGACGAAGAGCTGTCGCAAAAATGCCGGCTGCCGATGGCGACGATTTTGCGTTTGCGCCACGCGCGCCGGTTGAATATGCAGTCGCTCAACGCCGCCATCGACGAGAATGACGAAAACGGCGCGGAGTTCCTCGATTTCATCGCCGACGAGCGCACGCCCGGCCCCGACGAATTGCAGATCCATCTCGAGGACGTCGACGAATTGTTGCAGCTTCTGGCGACGCTGACGCCGCGCGAGCAGAGCATTTTGCGGCTCCGTTTCGGGCTCGACGGGGAACCCGTCCGCACGCTGGAGGAAGTCGGCGCGGTCATCGGGTGCACCAATGAACGGGTCCGCCAGCTCCAGAACATCGCTTTAAAGAAATTGCAGATGCGCATGCGCAAACGAAAATGAATTCCGACGCATTGAAAAAAATCTACCGGCTCGCCGGTGAAGCGGTCGTCCGCTTCCGCATGATCGCCGACAAGGAACGCATCCTCGTCGCCCTTTCCGGCGGCAAAGACAGTTGCGTCATGCTCGACACGCTCGTCCATCTGCGTGAAGTCGCCCCGATCAATTTTGAAGTGATCGCGGCGACGTTCGACCCCGGATATCCGAAATTCGACGCGGCGAGCATCGCCGGTTTCTGCAAAAATTACGGCGTCGAGCACCACGTCGTCAAGTGCGACGTCGACACGATCATCAGGGAAAAGGCGTTTCAGGAAGCGCCGTGCGTGCTTTGTTCCCGGCTCCGGCGCGGTCATTTGTACAAGCTGGCGCGCCAGTTGAAATGCGACGCCTTGAGTCTGGGCCAACACCTCGACGACGCCGTCACAAGTTTTCTGATGAGCGCGTGCCGCGGTCAGGGGTTGACGTCGATGGCGCCCAACGTACCGCCGCACAGCGAGAATGCGGTCAGGGTCATTCGGCCGCTCATTTTAGCCCCCGTTTCGGCAATCGCCGAGGCGGCGGCAAATCTGCCCTTGCCCGCGGGCGGCCACTGCCCCTTTGAGGAACAGTTAAAAAGCGGCGACCGTGCCTATTTCGGTGCGCTCGTCGATACGCTTGCAGAGCGCATTCCCGACGTGCGCGCCAATATTTTGCGCTCGTTTGCGCACATCGAACCCGATCACCTCGTCGGCGGTCAGGTCGTACATAAGGAGTTTGAAGATGCTTTGTGACCGATGCAAAAAAAACGAAGCGACGATCCACATCGAGACCATTCACAACGGCAAACGCGTCAAGACCAATCTCTGCGCCGAATGCGCCAAGTTGGAAGAAGCGAAAGGGGCGCTCGCCGCGCTCGGCTTCAATCTCGCCGAAGTGCTCTTTCAGAAAATGACGAATAAAAGCGCCGCCCCCGCCGAGGTGCAAAAAGAGGATCCTGCCAGCGCCGTCATCTGTCCGGTCTGTCATTGGACGCTCGAAAAGATCAAATCCCACAACGGTCAGCTCGGTTGCCCCAACTGCTATCAGGCTTTCGCGCCGATGATCGAAGACGTGATCGGCAAGGTGCAAAAGGGCTCTTCGCACGCCGGGAAACGCCCGGACGTCGTCCGCGCCGGTCAGGGCGCCGACCAGATGGAACTGCGCAAACAGAAATCGCTGCTCGCCGACCTCCTTCGCCGCGAGGAGTACGAAGACGCCGCCCGCTGTCGCGACGAGATCCGCCGCCTCGAGAAAAAACTGGCAAAGCCGGCCGCCAAACGCGCGCCAAAAACGAAAGGGCAAACGAAATGACAACGCCGGAAAAAAGCGTGGATTTCCTCCTCCAAAACGGCGCGAGTTTTCTCGCCGCCGCCGACGCCGGGTGCGACATCGCCGTTTCCAGCCGGATCCGGCTCGCCCGCAATCTCGCCGGGATCCCCTTTCCGGCGTGCGCGCAAGATGAATTGCGCCGCGAAATTTCCGCGCAAATATGCGACGCCGTCAACAGCCGCAACTTCGGCGGCAAAGTCCATCTCTTTGAAATGGAAGCGCTTTTGCCGCTCGACCGCGAAATCCTTTTTGAACGCCACCTCGCCAGTCGCGAATTCATCGACCGCCCGCAGGGAGCGTCGCTCCTCGTGCGCACCGACGAAAAGCTCGCGCTGATGGTCAACGAGGAAGACCACCTGCGGCTGCAGGGGATCGCCCCCGGATTCTGTCTGAAAGAACTCTATCAGGCGGTCAGCCTCGTCGACGACCGCCTCGCCAAAAAACTTGATTTCGCCTTTGACGACAAACTCGGCTATCTCACCAGCTGCCCGACCAACGTCGGCACCGGCATGCGCGCCTCGGTGATGCTCCACTTGCCCGCGCTGACCCTTTCCGGACGCATCGGCGCGACGATCCAGGGCATCAACAAACTCAACTTGGCGGTTCGCGGCATCTACGGCGAAGGCAGCGACAACCGCGGCAATTTCTATCAGGTTTCCAACCAGTCGACCCTCGGCGAGAGCGAAGAAGAGATCATCGAGCGCTTTTCCGCGGTCATCGACCAGCTGATCAACTTTGAACGCGGCGCCCGGATCCAGTTGCTCGAAAAAGACCGCTTCGGCTGGCTCGATTTCGTCGGCAGAAGTTTCGGGATCCTCCGCTACGCCTACAAACTCACCAGCGGCGAAGCGCTCAATTACCTTTCCGGCGTGCGCGCCGGCGTCGACATGAAACTTTTCGACCGCCTCAACGCCACAACCGTCAACGCCTTGTGGCTTTCCATCCAAAGCGCGCATCTGCAGAAACTGACCGGCCGCATCCTGACGGAAAGCGACCGCGACATTCAGCGAGCGGCGCTCTGCCGCGAACGCTTGAGAGCGGGGGCGTAACGCCAGTTTTTCCCATTTCGGTCGCGAGGGGGCTACAAGCACCCCACATCGGAAAGACGGAACAATCCGCCTCTTTTTAATTTTTTTATTGATTTTATTTGACTTTATACATTTTGTAATGTATATTTAATATGTAATCAAACTTTTAAATGGATAAAAACGATGAAAAAAGCAGGCGACAACTCCAAACAGGCATTGCTTTTGGCGGCGAAACGGCTCTTTGCCGTGCGCGGCATCAATGCGGTCAAATTGAGCGAAGTCGCCGATGCCGCCGGCATCGACGCGTGTATGATCCACTACCATTTCGGCGGCAAATCGGGGCTGATCGAAGCGGTCGTCAAGTCCGCGCTCGACCGGTGGCACGAAATCCAGCTCGACAGCTATTTTGCGCGCAATCACGAATTGCTCGAGACCCGCGAAGGACAGCAGGTTTTCATCGCCGGCATGGTCGAAAAGGTCTTCTCGACCATGGGCGGCACACAGGGCATGCAGGACCCCGCCAACGTCATCTTTTTGCAGGTGCTTCAATCGCCGTGCGCCGCGCGCGACGAGGTGATCGGCAAACACATCAAGCCGCTGGTCAACGTCTTTTACGAAGTTTACCGCAAAATTACCGGCAGCGACGATTTTGACAGCGCATTTTGCTGGTTTCTCATTCTCGTCTGCCCCAATTATGTCAGCATGGTCAACCCCGGAATGATCGACCCGTTGCACCCGACGGGCAAAATTCCGGAAACATTTCACCGCCGGTTGCAGTATGCGACAACACAGTTGTTGCTCCACGGACTGGGCCTTATTTAAGGAGGAAAACGATGAAAAATTATCCCAAAATGGAAAAACTGATGGCGCGCGGCAGCGCGTTTCTCGGCTGTCGCTACCCCGTGATCTGCGGCGCCATGACGTGGGTTTCCGAACCCAATCTCATCGCCGCCGTCTGCAACGCGGGGGCGTTCGCCTGTCTCGCCGGCGGCAACGCGCCGGCGGATATCCTGAAAAAACAGATTCTGGAAGTCCGAAAACTTACCGACAAGCCCTTTGCCGTCAATATGATCACGATCGCGCCCGCCTATCACGAGCAGATCGAAATGCTCAAATCGCTTGAAAAACCGGTCGAATACGTTGTTTTCGCCGGAAGTTTCCCGCGCGACCGCGAAGTCGCCGAGATCAAGTCGACCGGCGCCAAAGTCCTCTGTTTCGCTTCGACGATCTCGATCGCCGAACGGATGATCCGCTACGGCGCCGACGCGCTGATCCTCGAGGGGTGCGAATCGGGCGGCCATATCGGTCAGGTGACGACGACGGTGCTGGTCCAGCAGGTGCTTTTCCGCTACGCCGACAAGCTCCCGATTTTCGTCGCCGGCGGCATCGGCACGGGAAAAATGGCGGCGCACTTGCTGTTGTGCGGCGCGGCGGGCATCCAGATGGGAACGCGCTTCGTGATGACCGACGAATGCCGCGTCCACGCCAATTTCAAGGACTATTTCGCCCGCTCCAACGCCCGCGACGCCGTTTCGACGGCACAATTTGATCCGCGTCTGCCGGTGGTTTCGGTGCGCGCGATCCGCAATCACGGCACCGCCGAATTCAGCAAACTGCAACTCAATTTGTTGCGCGAAGTCGAAGCGGGCAATATGACCCGGCAGACCGCGCAGGCGGAACTCGAAAAATTCTGGGTCGGCGCACTCCGTAAAGCGGCGATCGACGGCGACGTCGAAAACGGTTCCGTCATGGCGGGACAATCCGTCGGTCTCGTCGACAAAGTCATTCCCGTTGCCCAGTTATTGGAAGAAATCCTTTCCGACGGAGAAGCCGAACTCAATCGGGTCCGGCAGATCCTGGAGGTGTAATTGTGAGCATCCGCATCCTCGGCACCGGTCACTACGTGCCGGAAAAAATTTTAACCAACTTTGACCTCGAAAAAATGGTCGACACCACCGACGAGTGGATTGTTTCGCGCACCGGTATCCGCGAACGCCACATCGCCGATGCCGGCACCGCGACGAGCGATCTCGCCGCCGCCGCCGGGCGCGCCGCACTCGAATCGGCAAACCTTACGCCAAAGGATATCGACCTCGTCGTCGTTTCGACCCTGACGCCCGATATGCCGACGCCGTCGACGTCGACGATCGTCCAACGCAAACTCGGGATTCCCCCCTGTATGTGTTTCGACATCGCCGCCGCTTGCACCGGCTTGCTCTACGGCATCGACGTCGTCCACGCCATGCTGGCGGCACATCAACGGAAATGCGCCCTGCTGATCGGCGCCGATAAACTTTCCGGCGTCACCAATTGGACCGACCGCTCGACCTGCGTGCTTTTCGGCGACGGCGCCTCCGCACTCGTCATTTGCCGCGACAATGAAAAGGATGACGATTTCTACATCGCTTCCGAAATCAGCGCCGACGGCAACGACGCCGATTTCCTTAAGATCCCCGGCTTCGGCAGCGCCTGCCCCGCTTCCGCCGAAGGAATCGCACAACACCTCAACACCATCACGATGAATGGCCCCAAAACTTATCAGAAAGCCGTCACCGCCATGAGCAGTTCGTGCAAACGAGTTCTCGAGAAAACCGGCGTTTCCGCCTCGCAATTGCGCTGGGCAATCCCCCATCAGGCCAACGACCGCATCATCAGCGCCGTCGCCGAACGCCTCGGCATCAGCGATAACATCTATCGCAGTGTCGCTCGCTACGGCAACACCTCAAGCGCTTCCATCGGCATCTGCCTCGATGAACTGAACAAAAACGGCAAACTCCATCGCGGCGATCTGATCCTGACTGCGGCATTCGGCGCCGGTCTCACGTGGGCAGCACAACTATTAAGGTGGTGACAATACGGGGCGTCTGCCAAGAGGGGGCGTTCACGCCGTCATCTATTTTGACAAAAAATAAATAATGGTGCGCAGCACCTAAAAATCCCGC
>DCFZ01000058.1 GCA_002314455.1 Lentisphaeria bacterium UBA1791
TGTGTCATAAACCGTCGAAGAACCGAAAACTTGATTGAAAATCAGTTTTCAGCCGTTTTGCTTTTCGCGCTGACGCGCTCCACACCTCGCGGCGTTGCCGCGAGATCACCATTTGCATATGCCGACGTTGTTTTAGTCTGACAAGTCCGACAAGTCCGACAAGTCTGACAAAGACGCTCATATCGCGGCGTCGCCGCGAAATGAACTTTTGTTTCTTTTTCGCTTGAAAAGCGTCGCGCGCGATGCTACATTTAAAAAAATACGATATGCGTCGGCGTTTATACGCGCGCGCGATATTTTTGGAAATCAGGTAAATTATGAAAGAACTCGAATTTTACAACACGCTGGAGCACCGGCAAATGCCGTTTTGCTCGCTCGTTCCCGGCAAGGTGGGGATGTACACTTGCGGGCCCACGGTCTACAATTATGCGCACATCGGCAATTTCCGCGCCTACACCTTTGAGGATATTTTGCGCCGCACGCTCGAATATTTCGGGTACGAGGTGAAACAGGTGATGAATCTGACCGATGTCGACGACAAGACGATCCGCGATTCACGCAAGGCGGGGATCCCGTTGCGCGATTTCACGCGCAAATACAAGGACGCTTTCTTTGAGGATATCAAGTTCCTCAACGTCGAACCGGCGGCGGTTTACCCCGCGGCAACCGACCACATCGCGGAAATGATCGCCCTGATCCAGAAGCTTTTCGATCGCGGACTCGCCTATCAGGCGGAGGACAAATCGGTCTATTTCGCGATCGACAAGTTCCCCGCTTACGGCAAATTGGCGCGCATCGACCGCGACAATCAGCGTGCCGGCGTGCGCATCAACACCGACGAGTATGCCAAGGATTCCGTCGCGGATTTCGCGTTGTGGAAAGCGTGGGATGAAAACGACGGCGACGTCGTCTGGGATTCGCCGTGGGGCAAGGGGCGTCCCGGCTGGCACATCGAGTGCAGCGCGATGTCGAGCAAGTATCTCGGCGACGCCTTCGACTTGCATACGGGCGGCATCGACAATATGTTTCCCCACCACGAGGACGAGATCGCGCAAAGCGAAGGCGCCAGCGGCAAGAAGTGGGTCAATTACTGGCTTCACTGCGAGCACTTGATGGTCGGCGGCGAAAAAATGTCCAAGAGCCTCGGCAATTTCTACACGTTGCGCGACTTGCAGGCAAAAGGCTATTCGGGGCGCGAGATCCGTTTCGTGTTGATCGGCGCGCACTACCGCAAGAAGCTCAACTTCACCTTTGAAGCGTTGGCGCAGGCGCGCGAGACGTTGCAGAAATTCGACGACCTCTTTGCGCGGCTGAAAACGATCGATCAGTCGGGCGACGGCGCGGAAGTCGCCGAATTGGCGCAGAAATCCGATACCGCCTTTGCCGATGCGATGGCGGACGACCTCAACATCGCCGGTGCGCTTGCGGTGCTCCACGAATTGATGCGCGGCGCCAACCGGCTCGCCGACGAGGGAAAACTTTCCAAGGTCGGATCGGAAAAACTGCTCGACCTTTTCCGCAAGTTCGACAAGATCTGCGGCTGTCTCGCCGTCGATGCGGCGCGCGTCGCGGAAAGTTTTCCTGCGGAAGTCGTCGCTCTCGCCGACGAACGGGTCGCGGCGCGCAAGGCCAAGGATTTTGCCGCGAGCGACCGTTTGCGCGACGAGATCGCCAAACTCGGCTTTGCCGTCAAGGACTTGCCGGGCAACACCTATCAGTTGAAAAAACTTTAATTTCCTTGTAGGAGGAGCATCACCATGACGGAATCCAGCTGGAAGGAATTAAGCGCCTTTGCGCAATATCTGCAAGGCGATGGTCTCGCCAGCGCCAACGACTGCGACGCGTGGCTCGCCGAATGCGGCGAAGACGCCACGCTTGAGAGCTTTGCGCAGGTTGCGCTCAATCACCTCGCCGAAGGGCGCGACGACAGCGACGTGCAGGCGTTGATCGCGCGCATTCAGCAGTTGATCGACGCCGCCGTCGGCCAAGCGCAGGCGCAAGTGCAACCGGTCGCCCAGGCGCAAGCGCAACCTCAACCGGTCGGTTCGACCACGGCCGTTTATCACAGTTTGCCGAGTTTCAGCGACATCGCTGATTTGAGCGATGCCGAACTTGCGGAAAAAATGCGCGTGATGCTCTCGTCGTTGCGTTCGATGGGGTGCAGTGACTTTCACCTTGACGCGGGGGCGGCGCCTTTCGTGCGCCGCAATCTGGCAGTTGAGCGCATCAGCGATTATGTCCTGACGGAAAACGATGCGCAGAGGCTCAACTTCTCGTTGCTGACCGACGCGCAGAAAGCGGATTTTCTCGAGCATCACGATTTCGGATATGCGCTTGAGCTTGGCGGCGAACGTTTCCGCGTGGCGCTGATGGATACCAAAAGCGGCGTCTGCGGCAGTTACCGTCTGGTCGCCCGCGAAGTACAGCCGTTGGAAGCGCTCGGATTTCTGCCCGAAGACTCGGTCGCCATCCGCCGGTTGCTCGATTACAACAACGGATTGATTCTCGTGACCGGGCCGATCGGCGCCGGCAAGACGACGACGCTCGCGCGGCTGACCGACCTCATCAACGAGAAACGGCACGATCACATCATTTCGATCGAAGATCCGATCGAGATTGTCCATCAATCGAAAAACTGTCAGGTCACCCAGCGGCAGATCGGCAAGCACACGGTGAGTTATTCGCGCGCGCTCAAAGCCGCACTCCGCGAAGACCCCGACGTCATCATCATCGGCGAGATGCGCGATCTCGAAACGATCGAAAACGCGATCACCGCTTCGGAAACGGGCCACCTCGTCATCGGCACGTTGCACACGAGCGACGCGGGCAACACGATGAACCGCATCCTCGACGTCTTTCCGCCGAACCAGCAGCCGCAGATCCGCGCGATGACTTCCGTCAGCTTGCGCGGCATCATCTGTCAGAAGTTGATTCCCAACGGGATGGGCGGCGTCGAAATGATCTACGAGATCTTGCTCAACTCGATGGCGGTCGCCAATTTGATCAGCGATGGCAAGACCTTTCAGTTGCAGTCGACGATGGCGGTTTCCCGCAAGCAGGGTATGTGCACGTTTGACCAGTGCATTCTGGAAAAATTCATGCTGGGGCGGATCACCCGCGACGCGGCGCTGCCCTATATGAGCGATCCCGCCAATATCGAACAGCTCAACCGCCACTGGGCGGTCGCGCAGGCTCAGGCGCAGGAACAGGCAAAACGGAAACACTAATTTTTACGGGAAAATACGACTATGGCACAGGAACCTAAAATCAACGCCTATTTGCGGCAGATGCTGTCGCTCGGCGGCTCCGACTTGCACCTTTCGGTCGATTATCCGGCAAAAGCGCGGATCCACGGCGTTTTACAGCCGCTGGACGATCAGGTTTTGACGGCAGAAGCCATCCGCGAACTGATGCAGGAAATCTGTCTGCCCGAAAAGCGGTGGGCGACATTTCTTGAAAAACGCGATCTCGATTTCGCGCACGAGATCCCCGGTCTTGCGCGTTTCCGTTGCAACTATCTTTACAATTACCACGGCATGGGGTGCGTGCTCCGGCAGATTCCGAGCCGCATCATGACGATCGACGAACTGCATCTGCCGCAGGTGTTGAAAGATATCTGCGAGATCAAGAGCGGCCTCGTGCTCGTGACCGGTCCCACCGGCAGCGGCAAGTCGACGACGCTCGCCGCGATGGTCAATCACATCAATATGCATCACAGCCGCCACATCATCACGGTCGAGGACCCGATTGAATTCGTGCATCAAAACGCATACAGTACGATTGTGCACCGCGAAGTCGGCATTCACAGCGATTCCTTTCCGCAGGCGTTGCGCGGCGCGATGCGCTCCGACCCCGATATTCTGCTGATCGGCGAAATGCGCGACAATGAAACGATCCGGCTCGGGCTGACCTGTGCGACGATGGGCATGCTGGTCTTTGCCACGTTGCACACCAACAACGCCCCCAAGACGATCGACCGCGTGATCGACGCTTTCCCCGCCGACGAGCAAGCGCAGATCAGAACGATGCTCGCCGAATGTCTGCAGGGCGTCGTTTCCCAGTTGCTCTGCCGCACCCGCGACGGCGGCCGCGTCGCCGTCCACGAAGTGTTGCTCTGGTCGGATGCGTTGCCCAATACAATCCGCACCGGGCAGATTTCCGGCATCCGCACGATCATCGACGCCGGCGTGGGGCGCGGAATGTGCTCGATGGACAATTCGATCGCTGAACAGTACGAAAACGGCGTCATCTCGGCGGAAGAAGCCTATATGAAAGCCAACGACAAACAGCGTTTCCTCGGCGCCATGCAGGCGGAGGAAAAGGCGATGCGCGCCGCGATGAACCGGGGGTAGATCATCCCGATGTTGGAGGAATTGAAAATCGTCCGCCAATTGGAAAAGCTTTTTCCCGTTGGCCGTGACGTCCTGACCGGCATCGGCGACGATTGCGCCGTTTTGTCGGTCGGCGGCAAAATTTTGCTCGCCGCGGCGGATCAGGTGATCGAAAACATCCATTTCACGCCGGAAACGTCGCCCGTCGCGGCGGGGAAAAAACTTCTGCTTCGCAACGTCAGCGATATCGCGGCGATGGGGGGCGCTCCGCGCTGGGCGATCCTGACCGTCGCCGTCAACGGTCGCGACGAGCAGTACGTTTTGGATTTCTGCCGCGGCGTCGCCGAAGCGGCGGCACTTTTTGACGTTTCCGTCATCGGCGGCGATACCGCTTCGTTGCCGGCAAAAGGCGTTGTGGCGACGCTGACGATTTTAGGCGAAGCGCCCCCGACCGGCGCGGTGACGCGAAGCGGCGCCAAGCCGGGGGATTACCTCTACGTGACGGGCAGGATCGGCAACTCCTTTCTTTCCGGGCGGCACTTGGATTTTATGCCGCGAGTCGCCGAAGGGCGTTTCCTTGCGGAGCATCACCTCGCGTCGGCGATGCTCGACGTGAGCGACGGATTGCTGCTCGACGCCGCGCGCTTGGCGAAAGCTTCTCAAGTGGATTTGCTGATCGAGCCGGAAAAAGTGCCGCTTCACGCGGATGCTTGTGCGCCGCAGGCGTGGAGCGACGGCGAGGATTACGAATTGATTTTCACATCCCCCGAAAAACTGGAAAAGCTGGAGGATGAAGCGCTCGTTCCCGTCAGCTGTTGGGGGCGCTGTGTTTCCGGCAGCGGCAGACTTCTTGATCGCGATGGAAAACCTTTTCAAAGTGAAAGACTTGGTTATGAACATTGAAGAAACGTTGATCTCTCATTCCGAAGCGGAAACGGAAGCGCTCGGCGCAAAAATCGCCGGCGCTTTGCCGCGCGGAAGCGTCGTGCTCTTGCGCGGCAATCTCGGCGCCGGCAAGACGGTTTTTGCGCGCGGCTTTGCGCGCGGTCTCGGCGTCGACGAAGCGGTTTCCAGCCCGACTTACACGATCGTTCAGGAGTATGAACTTGCCGGCGGCGGCAGGCTTTACCACCTTGACCTTTACCGCATCAGCGGCGTCGCGGCAGCGCTGGATTTCGGCATCGACGAATTTTTGAGCGAAAAAAAATCGATCTCTTTGATCGAGTGGCCGGAGCGCATCGAATCGCTCTTGCCGGAAAATGCCGTAACCATCGAGATCATTCACCAGGGCGAGGCGGAAAGAGAGATCCATGTGCGGCGTTGAACGAAAATTTCCGGAAAAGCTTCCGTGGCAGGCGGCGCTGTGGATCGTGTTTTTGTCACTTTTCTTTTCGCACGTTTTCCCGTCCTTGTCAGCCTTTTTGATCTATTTTTTCAAACTTCCCGTCAAACCTTTGCTCGGACTTGTTCTTGAGGGGCATCTTCCCGTTGTTCTGGCGCTCCTTTTGATCAGCATTACACTCTATGCGGCAAACGCAAAATGGGTCGTACATTTTTTGACGGGGCGGGATTTGGGCGTCATTTTGCTCTGTTGGATTATCTCCATCTTTGGAGTCGGGTACATCAGCAACGCATGGAAATATTTGTTGCATCATTACCACATGAATTTTGTGGAAACGCAAGCTACGATCAAGATCGCGCAAAATTGTTCATCGACGGTTTTCTGGGTGCTCTTTCTCCTGACCGCGATCATCGTCCCCGTCTTTGAGGAAATCTGCTACCGGCGGGCGCTTTTTTCGCTGATTTCCCCGCTGGGCAAATGGCCGGCGTGTATTTTGACCGCCGGGATCTTCAGCGCGATTCATTTCTATATCGCGGTGTTCCCCGGATTGTGGTTTTTTGCCATCATCTTGCAGTTGAGCTTTTTCAAGACGAAAAATCTCGCCGTGCCGATTATGATCCACGCCTTGTTCAATGCGACTTCCATGCTGGCGTCGCATTACTGCTGTTAAACGGGAAATTACTTGCTCCGCCGCACGACTTTGCCGCCGGTGATGGGGCAATTGTGCCGTTTGTAGGCCGGGATGTCAAGATCTTCGCTGTTCCACAAGACGGCGATCGTGCCTTCCATAACGCCCTTTTTGGTGTCGTCGAAATTGAAAGTCCCTTGCTCGATGCTGGAATCGGAATTTTTGACGGCCTTTTTCGAGCGGCTTGCCGCTGCGGCGCGATCGAGCATCCCGCGTTCGTTGGCGCGTTCATCGTATTTGATTGCCAAGGCGGAAATCTGGAGCGTGCCGCGCCATAATTCCGACGTTGCCGCCCCGGTGAAAAGCTCCCCGTTTTCCGGCGTGTACTTGGAAATGAGATCCATCGCCGTTTTGGCTTCCTTGAGCGAAAGTTCGGGGCCGCCGAGCACCGAGAAAATGACGGCGTCCGCCTGCGCAAGGCGATCCGTGCCGCCGAGCATCGGGCTTTGCAGAAGCTTTTCAACGGCGTCGTTGATGCGGTCGTCGCTTTGCTCGCCCTGGACGACGCCGACGCCGATGGCGCAGCGGCTGTGCCCCGTCTGAAGCAGTTGCGCCAGATCGCTGAATGAACTGCTGAAAAGGTTTCCCGCCGTCAGAATGGCGGTCAGCGAGAGGATCGTGCGCGACATTTCCTGATCGGCGAGCCGGAAAGCGTCGGCGAGCGGCGTTTTTTCATCCAGCGAAGAAAAGAGCAGATCGTTGGGCAATGCCGCGACCGCATCGGCTGTCGAAAAGATGTTTTCATTGAGCGCTTTTTCCGCTTGCGCGGTGCGCCGGGAACCTTCCATCGCAAACGGCATGGAAAGAATGCAGAGCGTCGGCAGATGCAGTTTTGCCGCTTCGCTCAAGACGACCGGGATCCCGCCGGAAGCGGTACCGCCGCCGAGTCCGCCGATAATGACGACCATCGATCCCGCTTTCAACCGGGATGAGATCGCCGTGCGTTCGTGGGCGATGGCGCGCTGACCGTCGAGGACGTTTCCGCCGCAACCGCGGCCGTTTCGCCACGATTCCGCGGCGAGCAATACGTTGCTTTCCGGAAGCCCCGTTTCGCGGAGCGAGCGGCGGTCGGTATCAATCGCCAGCGGCAGAATATCGCGCTTTTCCGGCATTTCGCGCATTTCCGAAAGCATGCGGCATCCGGCGCCGCCAATGGCAAGGACAATGATCGGTTTTTCCATGGTGACGATTCTCTATTTTTTGGCGATGGGCAGCTTGCGGATCCCCCAGCTGACCAGATGGTCGATCCAGGAGTCGGTTCTTTCTTCGCGTTGCGATGCGTAAAATCCGGCGACTTTCAAGGCGCCCCAAACGGCGCTGAACGCGGGGTCGTTCATTCCGGTGATCGCACCGCCGACGTCGGCGGGGCAGCGCACCTGACAGGTCAAGCCGAAAATCTTGCGGAACATTTCCGGCGCGCGCGAAAACTTGGCGCCGCCGCCGGTCAGCACGCCGCCGGAACCGAGGCTCTGCGGCGCGTTTTCCGCCGCCAGTTTCTGCCGGATGATCGAAAAGATTTCTTCCAGCCGGCAGTCGATCACGGTGACGAATTCAGTGACCGGGATCTGGCGGATTGCCCCCGCCGCATTGCGGAATTCGATCGATTCCTGATGGGCGGAAATCGCCTGATCGAGCGTTCCCGACTGGATTAATTTCTTGCAAAGATCGAAATGCAAGTTGAAGGCGATCGAAAGGTCGTTGATGACGTGGTCGAAGCCGATCTGGATCATCCCGGAAGCGTGAATGCCGTGGTCGTATTCGAGCACGTACTCGGTGCATCCCGCCCCGAGGTCGACCAGCAGAACGCCGTTGCCGCGCTCGGCGTCGGAAAGGATTCCCTGATCCGCCGCAAGCGGCGAAAAGACGGGGTAGAGTTTTTCCGCTTCAAAACCGATGTTGGTCAACGCGCGCCGGAAGTTCCCGAGTTGCGAGGAAATCCCGTGGATGATATGGGCGTGCGTTTCCAGTTTCGTCGCCGTGTGACCGATCGGCTTGCCGACCCGGCGGTTGTCGACGAGAAAGAAACTCTCGGTGCTGTTGATGATCTCGCGGTCGGAAGCGAGGTTGAGCACTTTGGCGTCTTCGTTTGCCGCGGCGACCTCTTCCTCGGTGACGACGTGCTCCGCATTGCGGATGGTCGCATTGCCGACGCCGCGCTGAGAGGCGATGCCGCAACCGGTCACCAGAAAGGTGATGGCGCAACTGGCGTTGAAAAGATCGTTGCGGTCGACTTCACTGATCGCGGTGTCCAGTTGCGACTGCAACTTGTCCATATCCTGGATCTCGCCCTTGACGACGCTGCCGGCGCTGGGGACGGAACCGCGGGCGATGATCCGCACGGAATTTTCGCCTTCGGCTTCCCCCAGCAAAACGGTGATCTTGCTGGTGCCGAGTTCCACCGCGGTGACGATGTTGGAATGTTTTGCCATAGTTCTGCCGTTTCTACGCGTCGACGACCGCAAACATCATCTGAATTCGGAATGCCACTTTGCCGTCGCAGATGATTTCGCCGGTGCCTTTGCCGAACTTCGCTTTGCTTGGCGGCAGCATCGAGCGGATGATCAGTTGATCGCCCGCGCCGACCGGGAAAAAGGATTCCGCTTTTTCGATCGCCATGAAAACGGCGATCTTGCCCGCGTTTTCGGGGCGGGAAAGGACGCTTGCGCAACCCGCCTGCGCCGAAATTTCACAGAGAATGGATTCCGGCAACACGGGGTAGGCGGGATCGCTGTTGGCGAAAAAGGGTTCATCCTGCGTTAAGTTTTTGACGACGCGGATCGTGTCGTCGCTCTGCTCGAGAATGTAATCAATCAGCAGAAACGGGAAACGATGCGGCAACACGTTGGCGATCTTGTTGGTGTCGAGCGCCACGTTTTCCGAGAGGTCGCACTCGGTGGGGAACTCCGGCATTGTCCGCACGAATTCCTTTTTGCGGACGTCGATGAGCAGCTGCGCTTCGCTCGTTAAGCCGCCGGCGGTGAAAAGTTTTGCCTTGTACTCGGCGCCTTCGTCCGTCTTCTGAATTGCTTCCAACTCGATCTTGATGCGGTCGCCGGGGGTGACCGGACGGCGGAACTTGACTCTGGACGCGCATTTCAGATAAACGTCAAATTCTTCTTCCGGCTGGTAGGTCGCCCGGTAGGCGACTTCGGCGAGTTGCTTCATCGCTTCGAGCTGCAACACGCCCGGCATGATCGGATGCCCGGGAAAGTGCCCCTGAAAGAAAGGCTCGTTGACCGAAATGTTTTTCATCGCGACGAAATGCGTTTCATCGACGGCTTGCGCCCGGTCGAGCATCAGCATTTTGCCGGACAAAAGTTTTTTCAATTCAACCAGATCAAAATAACGATTCATATCAGGCATCTCCTCAATTTGATGCGGCGATTTCTTTGGCGAGCAATCCGGCGAGTTCCACATTGCGCGGATGGCCGGGACGAATGGCGATGACGTTGCCGCGGATCCTTCGTCCGGCAAGGTAGAGGTCGCCGATCAGATCGAGTATCTTGTGCCGGACGATCTCGTTGTTGAAGCGCAATTTTTCCTTGCAGATGATCGCGCCCTGATGAATGATCGCGGCGGCGTCGAGACTGCCGCCTTTGCAAAGGCCCGCCGCCATCAGCATGCGCAGATCGCTGTAGTCGACGAAGGTGCGCCCCGGGGCGATCTCCTGATAATAAGCGTCGGTCGTCAGCGTGAATTCAAAGAACTGCGGATCAAACGGACAACCCTTGAACTGGGTGACGCAGCTGATCTTCAATTCGTCGGGGTTGGGGAAAATGACGATCTGCGTGCCGCCGGAAACGACGCGAAGCGGCTGGGCAGGCGTGAAGTATTTCGCCTCGGCGTCCTGCTCGACGGCGCCGCATTTGCGGATCAGGTCAAAGAACTGCAGACTGCTCCCGTCGCAGATCGGCGGCTCGGGCCCGCTCATATCGACGATGCAGTTGTCGATGAAATTGGCGTGGAGCGCCGACATGATGTGCTCAATGGTGTAGACTGCCGCGTTGCCCGATGCAATGGTCGTGCCGCGCTGGACATCGACGACGTTGGCGACCGCGCCGCGCACGACGGGCTTGCCCGGCAGATCGACCCGGCAGAAACTGATGCCGGTATTTTCCGGGGCAGGGCGCAGATGCAGCGTCGCCCGGGCTCCGGTGTGAAGTGCAATGCCGGAAAGTTCCCCTTCCGATGCAATGGTTCGTTGTTTTTCCATAAGAAATCCTAAAAAAAATTTGCAATTTTACGATTCACATACCATAATATGTACGCGACGCAGGAAAAATACAACACGAATTTGAAAAAAAATGACGGATTTTCACCATTCTTCCCGTAGGGAAGTTAAAGTCATCGCCATCACCGGTCCCACCGCCACCGGCAAAACCCGCCTTGCCGTCGAACTGGCGCGCCGTTTCAACGGCGAGATCGTCAGTGTCGATTCGCGCCAGGTGTACCGCGGTCTTGACCTCGGCACCGGCAAGGACGTCGAGGAGTACGGCGAGATTCCCTGTCACTTGCTCGACGTCGCCGATCCGGCGAGCGAGGAATACAATCTTTACCGTTATCTGCACGATGCTTTTGCCGCAATCGACGAGATCGACCGCCGGGGCAAACAGGTGATTCTCTGCGGCGGCAGTGCGCTTTACCTTGCGGCGTTGCTGCAGGATTACCGCTTGCCCGGCGCGGAGCGCGACCACAGGATCGCGCGTCAACGCCGCGACCTCGACGAAAAGGCTTCCTTTTGCGCCGAGGTCAAACTGAATGCGCTGACAATCGGCGTGCTTTTTCCGCGCGACGAAGTGCGGCAACGCATTGAGGAGCGGTTGGACAAACGCTTTGACGCCGGGATGATCGACGAAGTGAAAAACCTCGTGCAACGCGGTGTTTCCTACGAAAAACTGGATTATTTCGGCTTGGAATACCGCGAGATCGGGCGTTTTCTGCAGGGCGTGTGCGATTTTGCCGCGATGCGGCAGAGTCTGCTCAATCACATCCGCCAGTTTGCCAAGCGGCAGGATATTTTCTTTCGCAAGATGGAGCGCGAGGGGGTGGCAATTCACTGGGTCAGGCGCGGCGACGCCGCCGAGGCGGGAGAATTGGCGGAACTTTTTCTGCACGATCAGCCGTTGCCCGGGATCAGCTTCCGGCTCGCCGATTTCCACAACGCGCCCATTCGCGCGGGCAAGGTCAGAAAGTAAAGAGATCCTTGTCGCGCAACGGCGTTTGCAACGCGCGGGAAAGCTCCGGCGCGCGCATTTCGATCAACGGCGCGATCGCCGCACGCTTTTCGCGGGAAATTTCAATGCGACTCAACAGTTTTACCGCGATGTGCGGCTCGATCTTTCCTTGCCAGTCGGGGAGGATCTCGTCGACGACGCGGCGATTCGGATTGAGCAACGTCACGCGGACGAAATAACGCGAAAACTCCTCCTGCCACGCATCGGCGTAGCCGAAATGGGTACAGCAGAGCGCAAGCAGCAATTCTCCGCGCGGAAACTGCGCCGCCGCCTGCCGCGCGTAGTTGCGGATCATCTGACGGACGACCGCGCCGTGCGGTGCGTATTCGATCTGGGTGGCAAGCCCCGGACAACCGAGTTCGGCGATGTGCGCACGCGTTGATCCGTTTGCCGTCAACTGCCGCGAGTAAAAGCGGCTCTGCGCCGTCGTCGTCGTGCCGCAGATCAGCAAATTGGCGTCCGGCTTTTTCTGCAATGCTTCGGCGAGAAGTTGCGTCACCGGGTGAAGCATTGTCTGGGCGGGAAAAGGCAACTTGACTGCGCCGTCGGCGAGCAACGTCGAGATGGTGTTGCACCCGTAGACGACAAGATCGGGGTTCATTTTGGCGATCGCTTCGTTGACCTGATGCAACGCCTGCAATTTGGTTTTGAGGTCGGGCAGCTGGTTGAAACCGACGCCGGGGCGGGGCCAGGCGTTGAAGCAGATGATTTCAAGCTCGCGAAACCGGCATCCGGTGCGGAGTTCGGCGATGAAATTGGCGGCGACGTCGAGCGTCCCCAGCCCCGAGTCGCAAAAAACGACGCGACCGATCGGAGGAAAATCTTTTTGCATCATGATTGCTACGAACTGTGCCGGATCAACAGCGTCGGGGCGAGTTTCTGCCGCACCGGCAACCCCGAAGTGTCGCCGCAGAGGTGATCGGCGGCGAGTTCCGCCAGATGGTCGTAATCAAGCGCGACCGTCGTCAAGGTGGGGAAAAGCTGTTCGCTCAACGGGATGTTGTCGCATCCGCAGATTGCGACGTCGCGGGGGATTTCAAGGTTGTGCTGACGCAGCACGCGTACCGCGGCGACGGCGAGTTCATCGGTCGTGGCGATCGCGTCGAACGCAATGCCGCAAGCGAGAAATTTTTCCAGCGCTTCGGCGGCGTTTTGCGGGGTGAAATTGCAACGCACGATCAATTTCGGATCGATCTCGATGTGATTTTTCTGCAGTGTTTCGCGGTAGCCGGTTTCCAATTCGCGGGCGAAGGGGTGGTCTTCCGGACCGTTGAGCAACAAAATGCGCTTGCGTTTGCGCGACAGCAAATGCCGGGTCTGCAAACGCGCCGCTTCGACGTTGTCAAAGGTCAGCGAACTGTACGCCGCATCGTCGTCCGGAATGCCGGGGTTGTCGAGCAACAGTACGCCGGGGAATCCGCACTGGAGCGCGAGAAGTTGCTTTTCGGGGAAATCGCCGATGACGACGACCGCCGCCGATTCGCTGTTGCGCATCGAATCGAGGATGCGGGTAAAGGCGTCGTAATCGCCGTTGGCGAAACGGGTCATGCAGACATAGCCCTTTTCGGCGAGCCGCTGCTCCAGCGCGATCAAGAGTCGAAAGGCGAAAACCGGTACGCTTTTGCGGCGGAATCCGACCAGCAACTGGATCTTTTGCGGTTCCTGACTGGCGACGGGGCGTCCCTGCCGGGTCTGGCGGAAGTAACCGAGCTTTTGCGCCGCTTTCAGGATGCGTTCGCGGGTCTCGGCGTTGATGCGGGTCTTTTGCCGCAATGCACGGCTGACCGTCATACTGCTGGTGCCGCAGACGGCGGCGACGTCGGCGATGGTGATGCGTTTTTTCATGAAGTGAACCAAAACAAATAAATGAAACAATGTTTTAACATATACGATAAATACTTATTTTTCAATGGAAAAGTGCACGATTTGTGATAAAAAATGTTAAAAAAAATTGAAATAACACAGAAAACTTTTTTCCGCCGCTTGAAAAAATCTTCGAGGTGTGATATTTTAAAAAACCGTGCCGGAGTGGCGGAATGGCAGACGCACTTGACTCAAAATCAAGCGGGTAACCCCCATATGGGTTCAAGTCCCATCTCCGGTACCATTTTTTTGCCCTGATGGCAAAAAAATATGAAGCCTGACAAGGCTTCGCTTCATACATTGCAGATGTGCCTCATACGCCGAAGTCGTGCTTCATGGCACGCGGTACCGCTTCATTGCGCGAAGCGCCACCGCCCGCCTTTGGTATTCCCCCCCCTTGGGACGAAAAGACGGCGAGTCTCAAACGTTCGATTTTCTGCGATATATCATTCACTGAAAAAGAAGCCGCTGCGGTTTCCTTCGCCGCGGCCGGAGGAGTTATCCCATGACGGCAGCATTGGATCCCGGAATCTCGTGCTTCCGCCGAAGGTGTAGGACTCGCCGACGGTATTTCCCTGGTTATCCCGGTAGGTCGTCGTGCCGCCGAATGTCGTCGACGTACCGACGAGCATGCCGTGGCTGTCGCGGTAGCTCGTTCTTATGTCGTCACTCGTCGACGTGCCGACGAGCATGCCGCTACTGTCGCGATAGGTCGTATGGTCGCCATCGGTGTTGGATCGCAGGACGATCCTGCTGGAGTCGTCGAGGTAGGTCGTCGACGTGCCGTCATAGGTATATCCGCTGACGATACGGCGATCTTCTGCGAAACAGCAAACGGAGGCAACGGCGAAAATTGCGATGATGATTTTTTTCATTTTTTTGTCTCCTTTTGTTTCCCTATTTATTATAATGGTTTTTGTGCGATTTTTCAAGCGCCGAAAATTTCTGTGACGGGAAGTGTTATCTCATCGCCGATCGCATCAACCCCGGTCGCGTCTTTTCGCGCGTGATGCATGAATATGTCGTACACTTCGGTTTGCGGAAGACGATGGGACAGGAAAACTTCGACGCGCTGATGGATCAGATCTGGAATGATCACGGTCAGGAGATTCTCGACAGCGCATGGGTCCAGGCTTACGGCTACGATAAAGAGCAGACGGCCGCCATGTGGGAGGAATATCATAATCTCGATGAAAACGATCCGCGCGCCATGGAACTGCGCCAGAAAATAAGCGAGCGCCCCGAGTATCAGGGGCGCATGCTTGCCGAGGAGTGGCTTGCCCGCAAAGCCGAGGCGATGGCTGCCGAAATGCGCGCCGGCATTGAATCCGCCGAAATGACCAGATGGCGCAAATTCCTCGCTAAATTCCGCAAGTTCCTCGCCGATCACCACCTTTTGCCCAGAAGTTATCTCAACCGGCTCGACGATCGCACGCTCACGGATATGCTTTGCAAGGTCGGCCGCAATGCCGGGTATCAGATCGATGCCGACGGTTTCGGCGCGGTTGAGGATGGGGGGATGGCGAGTATTGCAGAGTTTGAGGACGGGTTGCTTTTTGTCGACGTGAAGGTCGATCAACATCTTTTTGACGGACTTGATCGTGATCAGGCCGGTGCGTTAGCTCAAAAAATAATAAAGGATCGTTTTTCCGGAACTGTAATCGGAAAAAAGAATTTCGCGTTTGTAAACAAAACTGCCGGAAATTGGTATCGTTACCCATCTACTCACATTGATGATGACGTTGTTTATAAAGCAAAAATGCGAGCGTCAACCGAATTGGACAATTTGCTTGACGCAGGAAAACCGAAGCCGGATAAAAAAGACGGAGAAGCCGGACACGTACATCAAAATGTTGACAGTTTCAGTTATTTTGAAACCGTTTTTAAGGTCGGAGACAGGTTTTATCAAGGACTTGTCAACATCATGAACAACAATATAGGGAAATTGTTTAAGGATGTAACAAAAATCAAAGACATCACCGAGGCTATAAGTAACTCATACGGAAAAAATCCGAAGTTTACATACCTCAACGATGTCTCTAATACTAATATAAACGCTTTTGGCGATTTGTCAAGTGGGGATTCGAAAAAATCTGGAAGGGGGAGCGTTGGCAGAGGAAACGGGTATGACGGGTATCAGATCGACGCCGACGGTGTCGGCGCGGTTGAGGATGGGGGGATGGCGGCGGTTGATGCAAATGGGAATCCGCTTTTTGGTGTAATGGGTAAAGATAATCTAATGACGGCAGAGGCGATTTTGAAAGATCCGTCGATTGATATTGAAACGCTTCTTATCAACGACAAGGGAAATATCAACTGGGGACAGATTGAACCGGAGATCGCGCAAGCAGGAAAAAATTTCAATTTAAAGGCATGGCCGATCCGGTTGAAAAAAGGTATTCATCGCGGCGAGCATCAAGGTTTTGGGCTTGCTCATTTCTATGAACAACATGCAGAAAAACTATTTGGGAAGGGATATCGTGATTTAAGTGATTTCATTTATAAGGTTTTTTACTACAAGGGAAAAGTCTACGCGTCAACAGACGGAAAGAAAGTACGTCTTGAAATTACGCCGGAAAAGGGAAATCGTATCGGAATCATCGATTTGATGCCGAAGGACGGATTTTATTCCATTGTAACGGCTTTTCCGAGAGACTTGGATTATTATAAAATCCAAGGGAAATTGATTTGGCAGCGTCCCGGGGATGGCAGAGCAAGTATTGACTCCTCTGCCTCTGTAACGCCCCCCAGCAAGCAACGAACTGGGTACCTTGGACGGGCTATTGCTGTCAATGATGTTGCAAACAACAATCGCAACTCTGGCTCCAAATCTGATTATAATATAAACGCTTTTGGCGATTTGTCAAGTGTGGATTCGAAAAAATCCGGAAGGGGGAGCGTTTCCGGCTTGAATGACGATAAAAATCTTGTCGTTGTGCATAATGTTTCCCCGCAGAAATTACGCGATGCCGCAAAGTTGGGCGCGATGCCGGCGCCGAGTCTTGCCGTTATTCGTGATCTCAGGAATGATCTGGAGCAGTACGGCGGAACAAATGATGTTTTGCTGATTTACGGAAATGCTAAAGAAGGAATTTATCACATTGCGAGCAAACGCGGATCGAATGTTTTATTTCATGTGCTCGATGCTCTCGCAGATGGTAAAATTTTAAATTTGTGCCGGGAAACAAAACGCTGCATCTTCAAAAAGACGGATTTACCGCAATTCTTTCCTTGAATCGATTTGAAAACAAGCAGAGTTGGCTGCTTACCGGATGGGAGGATAACAAACCGGATGCGTTTGGCGAGGTTAGTACTCAATCCAAAGCTACGCAACTCAAGCCTACGTTTAGTCGTCAAGAGCTGGGAGCCGGCCTAAAACATATTATACAATCTTTTGGCGATTTGTCAAGCTATGATTTGAAAAAATCCGGAAGGGGGAGCGTTGGCAGGGGAAACGGGTATGACGGGTATCAGATCGACGCCGACGGTGTCGGCGCGGTTGCGGATGAGGGGATGGCGTCGGTTGGCGATACTTTTGGTACGATTCGAAGAAATGTTGTTCCGGAGGTCGGGAAAACGCCGCTGTTTGAAAAAAATTCAGATCTTTTTCCGATATTGCAGTGGATTTATTTGAAATTTATAATGCGTTTCCGGAAAGCGTTACGGCCGCAGATGGGAAAACTGTTTTCGTTCGCAACAAGCAAAACGATCGGGATTCTGCAAGACTTTTTCATTTGGTCGCTTTGAAAGATTTGAACAACGGAAACAGAAATACTATTGAAGTCCAGTCAAAAGTACCATGGATCACAAGAATCCCGGAAACGCTTGAAAATGCACAAGTAAAACTGCAGGATAACAAATCGCATAGTTATATTTATGCGAGGTCGTATACCGACGGATATTGGCATTTTGTGATTGTGTCAGAAAAAGGTGTCGTGATCGGCGGTAATTCGTATCAGCACGGACTGATTACACAATTTGTTGAAAATCGAAGCACTCACAGGGATGATTTTTCAATCGTATGGGAAAGCAGCAGAGAGGTCAGCAAACAACCTAACCGCCCCCATGGCGAGGAATCGCAGGGGGATGCTCCCATATCTCCGGCGGCTAATAAAAATAATATATCATCTTCCGGCGATTTGTCAAGCTATGATTTGAAAAAATCCGGAAGGGGGAGCGTGGGATGTCGGCCCCGTCTACGCTGCGGTCCGCTGTGGCAAGCAGGGCGGAAAAACGAATGGAAATTCGCGCGGCTCGCGCGAAACAAGCGTTGCGCACTTTTATGCGATTGGGGACGGCGTCGTCAAAATGGTCGAAGTCGATTCCAAAGACGTGCGCTTTTCCAAAGCAGGCTTGTTTTTTTATTGGAAATGCGCTACATTAAAAGGAAATCAAACAAGGTGTTTTGCTGATGGCAGTTCAATATCAATTTACATCTTCCGCGGGTGGAAGACCGCCGGCGTTGCCGGAAGAGGAAACGGCGATGCTCCGTTACTTCCTCTCGCGGCGCATTGTGTTGCCGGAAGTGGAAACTCCTGATGTTTCCATCATCATCCCCGTCTTCAACCAATACCGCTATACCATCGCGTGTCTGCAATCGCTCGTCGGTGCTTGCGCCGGCACGACGACCTACGAAGTGATCCTTGCCGACGACAACTCGACCGATGAAACGCGCGAACTCGGCGATCGCGTCGAAAATTTGCGCGTGATCAAAAACACTTCGGATTCTCACGGCTTCTTGCCCAACGTCAACTTCGCCGCGAAATATGCGCGTGGAAAATATCTTTTCCTGTTGAACAACGACACGCTGTTGCTGGATGATGGCGGGCTTCTCGATCGCATGACTTCGCACTTTTTGCGCGATGACGTCGGCGCGGTCGGGTGCCGGTTGTTGCGGGCAGACGGTTCCCTTTACGACTGCGGCCGGGTGATCCTTGTCGGCGGCTATCTGATGAATGCCTCGCCGCCGAAAAATATGATGAATGCCGCGTGTTTTGAAAGCGACCTCGTCGAGGGCTCGGCGATGATGGTGCGAAGTTGCGATTGGCGCGATCTCGGCGGATTTGATCCCGTTTTCGGCAAGGGGTACTTTGAAGAGAGCGACCTCTGTTTAAAATTGAAAACGCAAAAAAATCTGCGCATCCTCACGGATCTGCAAAGTTGCATCATCCATTTTGGCAGCCGCAGTTTCGGGAAAAGTGAAGAAAAGAATCAGCTCTTTTTTCGGAACGCACAAATTTTTATCGCCAAATGGCACGACTATCTTGCGGAGCGCGAAGCCGGTCTGACCGCAACGGATGCGCCCGAACGCGCGGCTCAGTTGTGGAAAAAACTTTATTCGGAGAAAGTCAAAAAATGAAAAAATTTGTTTTGTGTTGTGCGGCGCTTTTTGCCGTTTCTGAACTGCTGGCGCTCCGTCCCGGCGACGCCGCAACGAAATTGGAAAGAGTCCGCTGGGTGCGCGGCACCGGCGTCGTCGCGGAGGGCGTTTCAAAACCTCGCAATTCGGGTGAGCCGGAACTGCGCGCGGTCGTCTTTTTGCTCTGCCGCGCCGGCAGCGCGCCCTCGACGATGGCGTTGCTCGACGGTCTGCGCCGCGAATATTCCTATCGGTTGCGGATCGGCGTCCTGACGCCGGATTCGTCGCTCGATGCGGATGAACTTCTCAAGAAGTGTCCGAAAGATGGTGTAAGTTTCGGTCTTGACCTCGACCGGAAAATCACCCCGACGTATATGGCGGGCAACCTTTTGTACCCGATGGCGTTTCTGATCGACGATGGCGGCGTCATCGTCTGGTGCGGCGAAGCGGTCGATCTGCCGGAGGCGGCGGAGCGTTATTTCGCCGGCAAACTCGATCTTGACGTGCAGAAAAAAGTGGCGCCATTGATCGACCAGATGCAGATGCTCATGCGCGACAACAGCGAACGGCAGATGGTTCAGGCGATGGAAGAGATTCTCGACCTCGATCCGGGCAACGCCAGCGCGCTCAGAATGCGCCTCTTTCTGCTTGAAAACAGCGGCCGGTTCGCCGAGGCGCTCGAGCTGCTTCAGGATCAGCGCAAGGCGGCGCCGGAAATCGGCAGACTCTACTTTACGGAACTTGACCTCCTCTGCCGTCATCCGGAATTGACGGGAAAATTGCCGAAGCTCGTCTACGATTTCCGCTGTCACGTCACCGACGCGCGGATGCAGTTGATGATGGCGTGGAATCTGTTGCGCAACTGCGAATTCAACGCCGAAGCGCTCCGCGCGGCGTCGGATTTGTTGCAGGCGACGCAAAAGCTCCTCGGCAACGAGCCGCAATGGCAGGCGGCGTCGGCGCTCTTTGCCTACCGGACCGGCAATCTCGATCAGGCGATCGCGCATCAGAATGCCGCCGCCGAGGGAATGAAAAAGCAGTCGCTCGATACGACCGAGGTAGAAAAGCTCGCCGAGTTTTTCCGCGCGGCGCGCGAAATTCGCCGCTGATTTGCCGATTTTATCATTGAAAAAAACGGCAAATGCGTCTATATTAAGCAACTTTTATGATAAATCGTGAAACCTTGACCATAAGGAGTTTCAAATGGACAATGCTTACAGTTATCTGGAAAGCGTCGACAAGGAACCGAGCAATCTGATCAAAGGGTTGCAGTTGATTCAGTCGACCGAAGGGTACGTTTCCGACGACGCGATCCGGGCGGTGGCAAAGTATTTTTCGCTGCCGGAAGTCGAGATCGAGGGCGTGTTGAGTTTTTACGCCCAGTTCAAGCGGGTGAAGCCCGGCAAGTACAAGATCGCCCTCTGCGACGGCACCGCCTGCCACATCAAAGGTTCGCCGCTCGTGCATGAATGGGTGCGTCAGGAATTGAACCTCAAACCCGGCGAGACCAGCGCGGATGGCCTTTTCTCGCTCGAAACCGTCGCCTGCCTCGGCTGTTGCAGTCTGGCGCCGGTGATGAGCATCAACGGCCGCGCTTATGCGAAACTTACCCGCAAGGGATTGGTTAAAATCATCAAGGAGTATCAGGCAAAATGAGTACGATCAAGACTTTGCGGGTCGGCGTCGCCAGTTGCGGTATCGCTTCCGGCGCGGAAGACGTGATGAATCTGCTCAAGTCGCGCGCCAACGGCATCGCCGTCGTCGGCGTCGGCTGTCTCGGTTACTGCTATGCCGAACCGATGGTCGAAGCGGTGCTGGATGACGGTTCCTCCGTCATCTACGGCAACGTCGAAGCCACCGAAAAGAGCATTGACAATATTCTCGCGCTCGGCGAGGCGGGGCGTTTCGAAGTTCCCGCTGAACGCAAAAAGCGCGAAAAGATCATGGTGCTCGCGCTCGCCGGTCGCGTCGATCCGATCGACTTTGACGACTACGTCGCGCATCAGGGCTACGAGGGACTCAAGCGCGCGATCGCGATGGGGCCCGAAGCGGTGGTCAACGAAGTGCTGACTTCCGGCTTGCGCGGCCGCGGCGGCGGCGGTTTCCCGACCGGCCGCAAGTGGAGCTTCCTCGCCGCCAAAAAGGCGGATGAAAAAATCCTCATCTGCAACGCCGACGAGGGCGACCCCGGCGCGTTTATGGATCGTTCGCTGATGGAAAGCGTGCCGCACCAGGTGCTCGAGGGCATGCTGATCGCCGCTTACGCCACCGGCGCGACCAAGCTCTTTATCTATTGCCGCGCGGAATATCCGCTGGCGATCAAGCATCTCAAGATCGCGATCAAGCAGATCTACGATCACAAGTTGAACCACCTCGGCGACCGCGACGTCGAGATCGTCATCAAAGAGGGCGCGGGCGCATTCGTCTGCGGTGAAGAGACCGCGTTGATCGCTTCGCTCGAGGGTCAGCGCGGCACGCCGCGTTTCCGCCCGCCTTTCCCGACCGACCGCGGTTTCAAGGGCTTCCCGACGATGATCAACAACGTCGAGACCTACGGCAACGTGCCGCTGATCCTCCGCGAGGGCGGCGCCGAATACGCCAAAGTCGGTACCGAGGGCAGCAAGGGCACGAAGCTTTTCGCGCTCGCCGGCGACCTCAAGTACCCCGGCCTCGTCGAAGTGCCGATGGGCATTACGCTCGGCGAGATCGTCTTTGACATCGGCGGCGCCGACCGCACCAAGGTCAAGGCGGTTCAGACGGGCGGCCCTTCCGGCGGTTGCATCCCCGTCGAACATTTTGACGTGCCGGTCGATTACGATTCGCTCAAGACGCTCGGCGCGATCATGGGTTCGGGCGGTATGATCGTCATCAACAACGACCGTTGCATGGTCGAGACGGCGCGTTACTTCCTCGATTTCACCCACCGCGAAAGCTGCGGCAAGTGCACGTTCTGCCGCGTCGGTATGACGCGTATGTACGAAACTTTGGAGCGCATCACCAAGGGGCAGGGCACCGAGGAGGATCTCGATTTCCTCGCCGATATGGGACCCAAGATCAAGGCGGGTGCGCTCTGCGGCTTGGGGCAGACCGCTCCGAATCCGGTGCTGGCGACGTTGCGCTACTTCCGTCACGAGTACGAGGAGCACGTTCGCGAGCACAAGTGCCGCGCCTTGCAGTGCAATGCGATGGTCAAGTTGCAGATCGACCACGACAAGTGCGTCAAGTGCGGACTTTGCGTGCGCAGTTGTCCGGTTCAGGCGATCGACGGCAACTTCGAGATCGATCCTGCCAAGTGCACCCGGTGCAACAGCTGTTTGGATGCCTGCCCGAAAAAGGCGATTTACCGCGTTCACAATGGAGTTGAAAAATGAGCATTGAATTCATCCTTGACGGAAAGCAGGTCTCGGCGGAGCCGGGACAGACGATATTGGAAGTGGCGCGCGCCAACGGGATCGAGATCCCGACGCTCTGCCGCGATGAAAAAGTGAGCCGCACCACCAGCTGTTTCGTCTGCGTGGTGCGCGATGCGAAAACGGGTAAATTCATCCCGTCGTGCTCGGCTTGCCCCGCGCCCAATCAGGAAATCGACGCGTCGAGCGAGACCGTGCGCGAAATGCGCCGCACCGCGCTCAACCTTTTGTTGAGCGAACACACCGGCGACTGCGAAGCGCCTTGCACCGTTGCCTGCCCCGCGCACGCTTCGGTCGAGGAATATGTCAAAGCCGGCCGCGACGGCGACTTCCTCAAAAGTCTGCAGATCATCAAAAAGCGCATTCCGCTGCCGATGTCGATCGGCCGCGTCTGCCCCCGTTTCTGCGAAAAGAACTGCCGCCGCAACGTCTACGGCAAGCCGGTGGCGATCAACGAATTCAAGCGCCTCGCCGCTGATTTGTACTACGATACCTATATGGAAGATCTGCCCGCGTTGTCGGGAAAAAAGGTGGCGATCGTCGGCGCGGGCCCCGCGGGACTTTCCTGCTCTTATTACCTGCGGCTGGCGGGAATCGAAGCGACCGTCTTTGACGCGATGCCCAAGGCGGGCGGCATGCTCCGCTACGGCATCCCCGAATACCGTCTGCCCAAGGAACGCATCCTTGATCGCGAGCTTGCGCACTACACGCAGATCGGCGTCAAATTTGAATTCGGCAGGAAACTCGGCGACAATCTCTCGCTCGACGAATTGCAGAAAAACTTCGACGCGGTCGTGATCGCGGTCGGTTGCTGGAAAGGTTCCGGCATGCACTGCCCCGGCGACGAGCTGTCGACGATCGGCATCGACTTCTTGCGCCGCGTTTCGGAAAGCGGCTACAAGGCGGAAAATCCGGGCAAGGTAATCGTCGTCGGCGGCGGCAATACCGCGATGGACTGCGTCCGTACGAGCGTGCGTCTCGGCAGTCCCGACGTCAGTTGCTTCTACCGCCGCACCGAGGCGGAAATGCCCGCTGAAAAACTCGAGATCGCCGAAGCGCGCGAAGAGGGCGTCAACTTTACCTTCCTCGTCGCTCCCGTGAAATTGGAAAAACGCGGCGACAAGCTCGTTTTGACCTGCCGCAAGATGGAACTCGGCGAACCCGACGCTTCGGGCCGCCGCAAGCCGGTCGAGATCCCCGGCAGCGACTACGAAGTCGAAGCCGATACCGTGATCGCCGCAATCGGTCAGAAATCGATCATCCCGACGGGCATTCCCGCCAACCGTTTCGGCTATGCCGACGCCCCGCAGGGCAGTGCGAAACTTGCCGACAAACTCTATGCCGCGGGCGATTGCCTTTCCGGCGCGGCGACGGTCGTCGAAGCGGTCGCGGGCGGCCGTTTCGCGGCGGAATCGATCGAGCGCGACATCTACGGTATGACTGTTGAAGTCGACAATCCGATCTACGTTTCGCGCGGCAAGTGGCAGCACCTTAAAAAGAGCGACCTCGTCTTTGTGCGCGACCACGTTTCCGAGGCGGAACGGGCTGAATTGAAGATGATTTCGCTTAACGAGCGCAAATCGACCTTTAAGGAAACCACCTTTACGATGGAAAAAGAGGTCGTTTCAGCCGAGGGTGACCGTTGCATCGGCTGCAGTTGCACCGACAAGGCGGAGTGCAAATTGCGCAAGCACGCGGCGGAATACGGTTGCGACCCCGAAAAAATCAAGGGTGCGCGGCTTCCCGTCAGCTACGATACGCGTCATCCGCTCATCATTCAGGATCGCGGCAAGTGCATCAAATGCGGCGTCTGCGTCAAGACCTGCGCCGAGGTGATCAACCGCAACTTGCTCGGCATCAAGAAACGCGGATTCAACACCTTTATCGGTACCGCGTTCGATCAGGGCTTCGCCGGCAACTGCGCCGACTGCGGCGCCTGCATCGAGGCTTGCCCGACCGGCGCGCTTGACTGGCGCAACAAGAAATAAGTTGCACCACTGGCAAATGCAAACAATCAAGCGGCTGATTTTTCAAAATCGACCGCTTGTTTTTTAGAGGAACGCATGGCAAAGGCCGTCATCATCACGTTGGGGTGCCGCGTCAACTGCGCCGACAGCGCGCTGTTGACCGACCGGTTGACGAAAAAGGGTTTTGTCGTCGTCGAGGAAATCGACGCCGCCGATCCCCCGGAGCTTGTCATCGTCAACAGTTGTGCGGTGACCGCCGAGGCGGTGAGCAAATCGCGCCAGATGGTGCGCCGCGCCCGCCATGCGGCGCCATTTGCGCGCATCGTCGTCCTCGGTTGCGCCGCCGTGCCCGACGAAAAAAATCTGCTCGCCGCCGGCGCAGATCTGGTGCGCGATAACTTTTACAAGGTTCAGGCGCCCGATTTTTCCGATCTTCCGACGGAATTTGCCGCGAGTTTCCGCGAAAATGCGGTGTCACAATTTCCTTTCAGAACGCGCGCATTCATCAAAATTCAGGAGGGCTGCAACAATTTTTGCACCTACTGCATCGTGCCGCTCGTTCGCGGGCGCGAGAGATCGCGCGCCTTTGACGAAGTGCTGGCGGATTGCCGCCACGCGATCGAATCGGGCTTTCCCGAGATCGTCTTGAGCGGCGTCAATTTGTGCGCCTATGACGACGACGGCAGGAAACTTGCCGACCTCGTGCAACGCGTTGCGCGCCTTGACGGGGCGTTTCGCGTGCGCATCGGTTCCGCTGAACCGCGCTTCGATCAGTTGAAGTTGCTCGACGTGATGGCAAACGAGCCGAAAATCTGCCGCTTCTTGCATCTTTCTTTACAGCACGGCAGCGATGTGATCCTGCGCGCGATGCACCGCCACTATACGGCGTCGCAATACCGCGAATTCTGTCTGGCGGCGCGGGAAAGAATCCCTGATTTGCATCTCGGGACGGACGTCATCGTCGGTTTCCCCGGCGAGACGGAGGAGCTTTTTGCCGAATCGCTCGATTTCGTCGAAAAGATGCACTTTTCCAATATCCATCAGTTCATCTATTCGCCGCGCCCGGGGACGGCGGCGGCAAAATTTCCCGATCAGGTGCCGGGCGACGTCGCCAAAAGCCGCGCCAAACGATTGCGGCAGGTCGCCAATATTTCGGCGGAAAATTTCAGGCAAAGCCAGCTCGGCAAGCGTTTCAACGTGATTTTTGAACAGGACAACGGCAAAATTCTGCGCGGCTGGAGCGATCATTATCTTGAGATCGCCGTTCCCTCGCAGAGCTTCCCGCGCGGCAGGATTGTCGAAATCGAGGCGAACGAAAGCAATTTGCGCGCCGTCGGCGATTTGCCAAAATGAGAGAATGCGTCTATATTATAGAGAAAATAAAAATTATGCGCATTTGCGCATAGGGAGTTGGAAATGAAAGTTACTGTGATCGGCGACGGCGGCTGGGGAACCGCGCTCGCGCTCAATTTACTTGCCAATTATCACGACGTGACGCTGTGGGGGGCATTCCCCGATTATCTCGACGAAATGCGCGCTTCCCGCAAAAACAGCCGCTTCCTCCCCGGGGTGGAATTGCCGCTTGAACTGAAACTTGAGGGCGATCTCGCCAAGGCGGTCGATCAAAGCGAGATCTGTGTATTTGCGACGCCGACGCAATTTCTGCGCGGCGTGCTGAAAAAATTCCGCGACGTACCCGCATTTCCCGGGCGCGTCATCGTCAACGTCGCCAAAGGCATCGAGATCGACAGCTGGCTTCGCATCAGCGAGATCATCCGCGAGGAATTGGGCGACGTGCGCTTCGTTGCGCTTTCCGGCCCCAGCCATGCGGAGGAGGTCTCCCGTCGGGTGCCGACCCTCGTGACGGCGGCGTCGGCGGATCCGGAAGCGGCGAAGATCGTCCAGCAGGTTTTCATGAACGAGCGTTTCCGCATCTACACGTCGAACGACGTCGTCGGCGTCGAGCTCGGCGGCGCGCTCAAAAACGTTATGGCGATCGCCGCCGGCGTGATCGACGGGATGAAACTCGGCGACAACCCCAAAGCGGCGATGATGACCCGCGGCATCAGTGAAATGGGCAGACTCGGCGAATTGCTCGGCGGCAAGGCGGCGACCTTTTCCGGCTTGAGCGGCATCGGCGATCTGATCGTCACTTGCACGAGCGGGCACAGCCGCAACCGCCACGTCGGCGAAGAGCTCGGGCGCGGCAAAAAGCTCGCCGACATTCTCAAGAAAATGGGTATGGTCGTTGCCGAAGGCGTCTGGACTGCGAAAGGCGCGTATGCGCTCAGCCGCAAAGTCGGCGCCGAAACGCCGATCATTGATGAGATTTACCGTCTGCTTTACGAAGACCGCGACGTCACCGAAGCGATTCAGTCGCTGATGACCCGCGCCGCCAAGAGCGAAGATCAATGAGCCCGTTTATCTGCAAATTGTTTGAGGATCCGCGCTGGTTTTGCGCGGCGGCGCTGATCGTCTGTTTTTCGATTTCCTGTCACGAGTACATGCACGCCTTGGTGGCGTTGAAGTTCGGCGACGACACCGCCGCCGAACACGGACATTTGACCTTGAATCCGTTGCGGCAGATGGGTGTGTTTTCCCTCATTATGCTCTGCCTCGTCGGCATCGCCTGGGGGCAGGTGCCCGTCGATTATCGCAAGATGCGCGGCCGCTACGCCCCCTCCGCCGTCGCCGCCGCCGGGCCGTTGACCAATCTCGTGCTCGGCTTTCTCTTTCTCGCCGGCGCTTTTGTGTTGGGAAAGCACAGCGGAGAAAGTTTCGCCTTGCAGATGCTTTGCTACGGCGGCGTGTTGAACTATCTGCTCTGCATCCTCAATTTTCTGCCGTTGCCCGGATTTGATGGCGGCGCGATCGTGCAGAATCTGTTGCCGCGATTGAATTGGGATCGGGCGGAATGGGTGCGCGGACTTTCGATCATCTTGTTGCTCGCACTCTTTGCCGGTTTTGATTATTTGTGGAAAGCGGCGCTCTTTTTTGCCGAACATACGTTTGAACTTTTCCAGATGATCTACTGATGAAAAACATTCGTGTCGTCGCTGCCGTGATCCGGCAAAAAAATCGGATCTTGCTTGCTTCCCGTCCGGCGGACAAGCCGCCTTTCGGCTGGGAATTTCCCGGCGGCAAGATCGAGCCGGGCGAAACGCCGCAAAAGGCGCTGTTGCGTGAATTGCGCGAAGAGCTGGCGCTCGACGCCCGCGTCGGCGATACGATCGGTTTTTTTCGCAAGCCGGGGATATCGATCGAATTTCTCCGGACTTGCATCGCCCCTGACGCCCGCCCGGTGCCGCAGGAAAAACAGTCGTTCCGATGGTACGCGCTCGACGGTTCGACGCCGGAAGGTCTGCTCCCCAACGATGAAGTTTTTTGGCGCTTTCTGATGCAGACGTTACAATAAAATCCCCTCTTTGATCGTTATCGTTGTAAAAGGAAAAACTTGTGGAAAATCCGCTCGAAAGTTTGAGTGATGGCGAATTGATTGCAGGTTTTCTCCGCGGCGGCGAAGCGGCATTTGAAGTCCTTTACAAGCGGTATCGCGGCGCATTGTATGCGTTTTTAGTTCATTTGGTCGGGGATTCCGCCGAAGCGGACGAGGTCTTTTCGGAAACGTGGTTGCGGGTGATCGAAAAACTGCCGCAATACCGCGATGACGGTAAATTTTCGGCGTGGCTGTTTCGCATCGGGCGAAATTTTTATCTGGATCGTTGCCGGAATCGTCAGCGGCGGCCGAGCGTTTCGCTCGACGAAGAAACGCCGCCGCCGGTTGCGGCGCAGGCAAGTTGCGAGCCGCATGCGCGTCTGGAAGCTGATGAAACCGGGCAATTGATCGCCGCCGCGCTGTTGAAACTGTCGGCGGAGCAACGCGAGGTATTTCTTTTGCGGCAGCAGGAAATTTCGTTTAAAGAGATCGCCGAAATACAGCATACGTCGATCAACACGGCGTTGAGCCGGATGCAATATGCTTTGCGCATTCTGCGCCGGGAGCTTGCCGGGATTGAACGATGATAAAGGGACAAAAGATGAAACGTTACGAAAAATTGCCGAAAAGTTTGCCGGTGCCGGAATTTCTCGATGCCAAAATCTTGCAGGCAGCGGCGGATTTTTCGGCGCAGCGCCGGGCGCGGCGCGTGCGTGCCCGGTTGGTTTTCGGCGGAGCGGCGGCCGCTGCAGCGGCGCTGGTGATCGCGACAGTGACGTTGACGCCGGAGAAAGCGCGTCCGGAAAAAGTCCCGACCGTCACCGCTCCTGTGACCGTCAAGGAAAAGCCGCAAGTGGAAAATTTGGAATGGAGCACGCTCGATCAGGAAAGCTTTATGTTGAGCGCCGAGTTAAATCTGAGCAATCCGATGGATGAGGAGTTTTGGATATGAAAAAAAGATTGATGATTTTCGCTCTTTTTGGTGTCGCTGTCGCGCTTTTTGCCGAGCCGGAAAGAGAACATTTCCGTCGCGGACCGGGGATGTGGGAGGTCTTTTCGCATATGAGCGAGAGCGAGCGCGCCGAGATGATGAAATTGCAGCGCGAGGATCCGGAAGCTTTCCGCAAGTCGCTGGAAACGCGTGCCGAAAAACTCTATCAGGAAAAATTGCAGAAACGCGCCGAATTGCAGAAATTGATCGACGCTTATCAGGCGACGGCGGATCCCGCGCAAAAAGCGGAAATTCAAAAACAGTTGCAAGCGAAAATCGGCGAAGGCTTTGATCAGCGGCTCGCCGATCACCGTCGTCATCTGGCGGAAATGAAACGTCGCACCGCGGAGTTCGAGAAAAAGCTGGAAACGCGCGCCGCCGATCGCGATGCGATTGTGGAAAAAATGACAAGCGACCTGCTTTCCGGTAAAATGAATTTGCCTCTTCGACGGTTTATGA
>DCFZ01000048.1 GCA_002314455.1 Lentisphaeria bacterium UBA1791
GACGGTGACCAGATGGCCGTGCATGTGCCGCTTTCCAACGAAGCGCAGATGGAAACCAAGCTCCTGATGCTGTCGCCCAACAACATTTTCTCGCCCGCGAACGGCAAGCCGATCGCGACGCCGACCCACGATATTACGCTCGGCGCCTACTATCTGACCGTCGAGCCCCAGGGCAAGGAAAAGGCCAAGCTTTACCGCGACTACTTCGAAGTGCTCGCCGCCAAAGCCGCCGGCTACATCACGATGCACGACGCGGTGCGCATTCCCAACCCCGATCGCGGCAAGGATACGCTCTACGGCGACAAGGAAAGCAAATTCATCACCACGAGCGCCGGCCGCTGCCTTTTCAACGAGATCTGGGATAAACGACTCGGTTTCTACAACCGTCTCGCCAAGAAAAAGGATTTGAGCCGCCTCATCAGCGACACTTACAAGATTGCCGGTCACGAAGCGACGATCAAGTTGCTCGACGATCTGAAAGACCTCGGCTACCGTCATTCGACCCTCGCCGGTCTTTCGATCTCGATCGCCGACTTGCAGGTGCCGGCGCAGAAAGAGGGCATCATCGCTGACGCCCGCGCGCAAATTGATACGGTCATCAAGCAGTACAACGACGGCTACCTGACCGACGGCGAGCGTTACAAGAAGGTCATCGATATCTGGACTCAGGCGAACAACGCCGTGACCGATGCGCTGATCAGCAACCTCGAAGGCAACGCCAAAAAGGGCATCATCAACCCGGTTTACGCGATGCTCGATTCGGGCGCCCGCGGCAGCAAGGATCAGGTGCGTCAGCTCGCCGGTATGCGCGGCTTGATGGCGAAACCCTCCGGCGATATTATCGAACGGCCGATCATCTCGAACTTCCGCGAAGGTTTGTCGGTGCTCGAGTACTTCATCAGTACGCACGGCGCCCGCAAAGGTTTGGCGGATACCGCGTTGAAGACCGCGGACTCGGGTTACATGACCCGCCGCCTCGTCGACGTCGCGCAGGACGTCATCTGCCGCGAAGAAGATTGCGGCACCACCAAAGGTGTCTGGACGAGCGCCATCACCGAAGGCGACGAAGTCCTGTTGCCGTTGCGCGACCGCATCATCGGCCGTTACAGCGCGCAGGATATCCGCGACCCCGCATTCACCGACGGCCGTCTCATCATCAGCGCGGGTGAGGAATTCACCCTCGCCAAGGCTGAACTGATCGAAAAGCGCGGCATTCAGCGCGTTTTCATCCGCTCGGCCCTGACCTGCGAGACCAAACACGGCCTCTGCGTCAAGTGCTACGGCAAGAACCTCGCCAGCGACCGCGAAGCGTGTCTCGGCGACGCGCTCGGCATCATCGCCGCGCAGTCCATCGGCGAGCCCGGTACGCAGTTGACGATGCGTACCTTCCACATCGGCGGTACCGCGTCCAGCGCCTACAAGCAGCCGGTCATCGCCGCGCGCAGCGCCGGTACGCTGAAATACATCAACGTCCGTACCGTCAAGAACCAGAAGGGCAAGACGATGGTCGTCAACAAGAACGGCTACGTCATCATCTACGATCCCGCCAAGGCGGACAAGGCGGAAAAGGAAGCGCGCGAGCGCGCCCGTTTCGAGGCGGAAGCCCTCGGCACCGTCTACAACGCCAATTACGATTTCCGCACCGACGCGATGCATCAGGCGGAATTGGAGCGCTATGAACTGGAAGCCGGCTCCGAGCTCGCCAAGCAGGACGGCGAAAGCGTCGCCGCCAACGAGGTCTTTGTCCGTTGGGAACCGGGCCACGTGCCGATCATCATCGAAGAGGGCGGTATCGTCCAGTTGACCGACTTGGTCGAAGGCGTGACGTTGCAGAAACAGCGTCGCGGCGGCGCGTCGGGCGACCAGGGCACCGTGATGGAGCACCGCGAAGACTTGAACCCGCAGATCGTCATTACCGACGAGCAGGGCAATTTCATCGCGAACTATCCGCTCCCCGCCGGCGCCGTGTTGATGACCAAGGCGAACGCCAAGGTCGAACCCGGTATGGTCGTCGCCCGCGTGCCCCGTCAGTCGGGCAAGAACAAGGACATCACCGGCGGTCTGCCGCGTATTGCCGAGCTCTTTGAAGCCCGCACGCCGAAAGACGTCGCCGAGATTGCCCGTATCGACGGCGTCGTCGAAGTTGACAAAATTTCCAAGAACCGCCGTCAGCTTCTGATCCGCGATCACGAATCCGGGATGGTCGAAGAGTACAATTCGATCCCCATGCACAAACATTTGACGGTCAGCAAAGGCGACTTTGTCCGAAAGGGCCAGAAGCTGACCGAAGGCTCGGTCGTGCCCCACACGCTGCTTGAAATCTGCGGTGTTCACGAGTTGCAGCGCCACCTGGTCGATGAGATCCAGCTGGTTTACCGCGCGCAGGGTGTGGAAATCAACGACAAGCACATCGAGATCATCATCCGCCAGATGATGCAGAAAGTCCGGATCACCGAACCGGGCTCGACGGATTATCTGGTCGGTGAGCAGATCGACCGGTGTGAGTTCAAAGAGGCCAACGCCGCGGCGGTAGCGCGCGGCGGCAAGCCCGCCGAAGCCGAACCGGTGTTGCTCGGTATCACGAAAGCGGCGCTGGCGACCGAGAGTTTCATCTCGGCGGCGTCCTTCCAGGATACCACGCGCATTCTGACGGAAGCGGCGATGGTCGGCAAAGTCGATCATCTCGCCGGCTTCAAGGAAAACGTCATCACCGGGCATCTGATCCCCGCCGGCACCGGCACCGCGACGATGCAGTCGATTCGACTCAAGTATCTCGGCACGGAAATCGAGCCCGAAATCGAGCCCGAAGCCCCCGTCGATACCGACAAGTCGATCGAAGAGATCGCCGCCGAGTGGCGCGACGCCAACGAGGAGTATGTCGTCGATGAAGAGAATGATCTCGTCACCGATGAAACGCCGGAGGATGACTCCGAAATGTAAAAAAATACGCACCGGGATCCGGCTCGGACTTGAAAAAATCGCATTCCGGTGCTATTTTATAAATCACATAATTGACATTGTTCTCATTTAAATAGGCAAAAACAGGAAAAAACCATGCCGACAATCAATCAATTGGTGCGTCAGGGGCGCGAAGAAAAGGTCTTCAAAAGCAAGTCGAAGGCGTTGACTGCCTGCCCGCAGCGCCGCGGTGTCTGCCTCCAGGTCACGACCCGTACCCCGAAAAAGCCGAACTCGGCTATCCGCAAAATCGCCCGTGTCCGTTTGACCAACGGTCAGGAAGTCACCGCTTACATCGGCGGCGAGGGGCACAATCTTCAGGAACACTCGGTCGTGTTGGTCAAGGGCGGTCGTGTCCGTGACCTTCCGGGCGTGCGTTACCACATCGTCCGCGGTGCGCTCGACAGCCTCGGCGTCAGCGCCCGCAAGCAGGGCCGTTCCAAGTACGGCGCGAAGCGTTCCAAGGGCGGCGATGACGCTGCGGCCAAGGGCAAGAAGAAATAACCCGAACCTACGAGGATTTGAATTATGAGAAGACGCAGAGCCGTCAAGCGGGAACTCATTCCCGATGTGAAGTACAACAGCAAACTCGTCGCCCGTCTGATCAACACGATCATGACCCGCGGCAAGAAATCGACCGCCCAGCAGATCGTTTACGGCGCCTTTGACCTGATGCAGGAAAAGAAGCCCGATACGCCGGCGATCGAAATTTTCTCGCAGGCGTTGGAAAACGTCAAACCCAAGCTCGAAGTCAAGAGCCGCCGCGTCGGCGGTGCGACCTATCAGGTGCCGGTCGAAGTCGATCCCGAGCGTCAGGTCGCCTTGGCGATGCGCTGGATCACCACCTACGCCGGCAGCCGCAAGGGCAAGTCGATGACCGATTCTCTCGCCGGCGAATTGCTCGATGCGTTCGACAATACCGGTGCTTCGATCAAGAAAAAGGAAGATACCTACAAGATGGCGCAGGCGAACAAGGCGTTCGCGCACTATCGCTGGTAATTCCGGTATTGCACGATTGGGATGATCACTATGGTTACCGAAAACGATAAAGTACAACAGTACAATGAGTCGCCGCGGCGCAAAATCGCGCTCCGCGACACCCGCAATATCGGCATTATGGCGCACATCGACGCCGGCAAAACGACGTTGAGCGAGCGCATTCTCTTCTACACCGGCGTCAACTACAAGATCGGCGATACCCACGAAGGCACCGCCACGATGGACTGGATGGAGCAGGAACGCGAACGCGGCATCACCATCACCAGCGCGGCGACCACCTGCTACTGGAAAGAACACCGCATCAACATCATCGACACCCCAGGACACGTTGACTTCACCGCTGAAGTCGAGCGTTCCTTGCGCGTGCTCGACGGCGCGGTCGCCGTTTTCTGCTCGGTCGGCAAAGTTCAGCCGCAGAGCGAAACCGTCTGGCGTCAGGCGCAGAAATACAATGTCCCGATCGTCGCTCTGGTCAACAAGATGGACCGTACCGGCGCCGATTTCTGGGGCGTTGTCGAAGAGATCAAGACGAAACTCGGCGCCACCCCCGTGCCGATCTATCTGCCGATCGGCAAGGAATCGAGCTTTGTCGGTGTGGTCGACGTTTTGCTCAACAAGGCTTATACGTTTGACGATGCCGACAAGGGCGTGACCATCCATGAGGCGGAAGTTCCCGAGGATATGAAGCAGGCGCGCGAAGACGCCTTCCATCACCTCGTCGAATGCGTCGCCGAAGTCGACGACGACATTATGGAGCTTTTCCTTGCGGACGAGACGCCGTCGATTCCGCAGCTCAAGACCGCGCTCCGCAAGGCGACGGTCGGCGCGCGGGTCGTCCCCGTGGCGTGCTGCTCGGCGTTCAAGGACAAGGGCGTTCAGCCGCTGCTCGATGCGGTGGTCGATTACCTGCCCAGCCCGATCGACGTCTGGGAAATCAAGGGCAGCGATCCGGCGACCGGCGCGGAAATGACGCGTCACGCCGGCGATATGCAGCCCTTTGCCGCGCTGGTTTTCAAAATTATGAGCGATCCGTATGTCGGTCGTTTGTATTACTTCCGGGTTTACTCCGGTGTCGCGACGCAGGGTATGACGGTCTACAATCCGCGTACCGGCAAGCGCGAACGCTTCGGCCGTCTGTTGCAGATGCACGCCAACAACCGCGAAGAGCGCGAGGAAATTTTCTCCGGCGACATCGCGGCGGCGGTGGGTCTGCGCAACGTCACGACCGGTGATACGCTCTGCCTCGAATCGACGCCGATCGCCCTCGAGTCGATGACCTTCCCCGAACCGGTTATTTCGATCGCCGTCGAGCCCAAGAGCAGCGGCGACCGCGACAAGTTGAGCAAAGGCTTGATCGCGCTGGCGGAAGAAGATCCGACCTTCCAGGTGCGCAGCGACGAGGAAACCGGTCAGACGATCATTTCCGGTATGGGCGAGTTGCACCTCGACATCATTCTCGACCGTTTGATCCGCGAGTTCAAGGTCGAGGCGAATACCGGTGCGCCGCAGGTCGCTTACCGCGAAGCGTTGCTCGGTGATGCGAACTCCAATATGAAGTTCGTCCGTCAGAGCGGCGGTCACGGTCAGTACGGCCACTGCATCATCGACGTCAAACCCGGCGAACCCGGCAGCGGCGTCGTCATCGAGAACAAGGTCGTCGGCGGCAACATTCCCAAGGAATTCATCAAACCGATCGAGAACGGTATCCGCGAAGCCGCGGAATCCGGTGTGCTCGCCGGTTATCCGGTGGTGGACTTCCACGTCGACATCGTCGATGGTTCGTACCACCCGGTCGACTCCTCTGAAATGGCGTTTAAGATCGCCGGATCCATGGCGTTCAAAGATGCCGCCCGCAAGGCCGGCCTCGCGCTGATGGAGCCGATCATGAAAGTCGAGCTCAACACGCCCGATGAAAACATGGGCGATCTGATCGGCGATCTGACCAGCCGCCGCGGTGCGGTTGCGGAAATCGCCGCCGGCGTCGGCGGATTCACCAAGATCACCGCCAACGTGCCGCTCGCCGAAATGTTCGGCTATGCGACGGCGATCCGTTCGCTGTCCAAGGGTCGCGCCTCCTACTCGATGGAGCCGGCTCACTTTGATCGTGTTCCGAAATCTGTTCAAGATAAAATCGTGGAGAAAAAGTAATGGCTACGGCAAAAAAACAGAAGATCCGTATCCGTCTGCAGGCTTACGAGTCGCGGATCCTGGATCAGTCGGTCAATGAAATACTTGACGCGGCGAAGCGCACCGGCTCGATGGTTGCCGGCCCGATTCCGCTTCCGACCCGCATCGAACGCTGGACGGTCAACCGTTCGCCCCACGTCGACAAGAAGTCGATGGAGCAGTTCGAGATGCGCACGCACAAGCGGATGTTGGACATCATCAATCCCAATGCCAAGACGGTCGACGAGCTCAAAAAGCTCAACCTGCCCGCCGGCGTTGATATTTCGATCAAGACGGGGTTCTAATCCGGATTTCCGGAAAGGATTGAAGTTCCCCTAGATACCTCTGCCCCCGGCCGATTGGGGGCATGTATCGAATGTTTCTCAGAAAGGAGAAAGTTATGAAAGGTTTAATCGGTAAAAAGGTCGGTATGACGCAAGTCTATTCCGATCAGGGCGTGCTGATCCCGGTGACGGCGATCGAAGCGGGCCCCTGCGTGGTGACGGCCGTCAAGACCGTCGAACGCGACGGCTATGCGGCGATCCAGCTCGGTTTCGGCAGCCGCAAGAGCAAGAATGTTTCCGGCGCGCGTCGCGGACACCTCGCCAAGGCGGGCGTCACGGGCGAAACGTTGCCGGCGGTGTTGCGTGAGATCCGCACCACCGAGAGCGCGGAAGCCGGCGCCAAGTTGGATGTGACCATTTTCTCGAACGGCGAGTTCCTCGATGTGGTCGGCACCAGCAAAGGCCGCGGTTTCGCGGGCGTTGTCAAACGCTACAACTTCGGCGGCGGTCGCGCCAGCCACGGCGGCGCGTGGGAGCGCCGGACCGGTTCCATCGGCTGCTGCGAGTGGCCGGGCCGGGTCAACAAGGGCAAGCGCATGCCGGGTCACTTCGGCTGTGCGCGTTGCACGGTGCAGAATCTGGAGATCGTCAAGGTCATGCCCGAAGAGAATCTCCTGTTGGTCAAAGGCGCGGTTCCCGGCGCGAACGGCGGCATTCTCGTGCTCCGCAGTGCGCTCAAGAAAAGCGCGGCCAAGTAAGTCGAAGGAGTACTGAATTATGTCGAATACTTTGGATATCCTCGATTGCACCGGCGCGAAGGTTGGCGAATACGCCATCCCCGAAGGTGTGATTGAAATGGAAAAAGGCACCCAGGCGGTGCATGATGCGGTCGTCGCATATCTCGCGGGTCAGCGCGCCGGTACGGCGTGCACCAAGACGCGCGGTGAAGTCAACGGCGGCGGCGCGAAGCCTTTCCGTCAGAAAGGCCGCGGCGCGGCGCGTGCCGGTTCCAGCCGTAACCCGGTTTGGACTGGCGGCGGTGTGGCGTTCGGTCCCCGTCCGCGTTCGTTCGCGAAGAAAATCAACAAGAAGGTCCTCGTCCTCGCTCTGAAGCGCGCGCTTTCCGAGCGGATCAACGAAGGCAGCGTGATCGTGCTCGACAAGTTCGCGATCGCCGACCACAAGACCAAGAGTGCTTTCGCGGTGCTCAAGGCGCTCAAGGTCGCCGACGAGAGCGTGTTGCTCTCGATCCCCGAACTCGATGAAGCGACGGTCTGCGCGACCGGAAATTTGGCGAACCTCGTGCTCCGCACGGCGCTTACGGTCAACACCTACGAGTTGATGCGCTTCAACAAGCTCGTCTTCACCAAGGATGCCCTCGATGCTTTCATCGGACGGCTGGCGTAAGGAGAAGTTGAAATGAGTAATGCTTTTGACATCATCATCGCGCCCGTTGTCACCGAAAAGTGCAACGCCCTGATGCAGGAAAAGAAGTACACGTTTAAGGTCAACCCGAAAGCCGGCCGGATCGAAATCGGCAAGGCGGTCGAAGAACTTTTCAACGTGAAAGTGAAATCGGTCAATGTGATGAACTATGCCGGCAAAGCCAAGCGCGTCGGCCGCACGATGAAATCGGGCAAACGTGCCGATTGGAAACGCGCGGTGGTCACGCTCGCCGAAGGCAGCATTGAGATCATCTGAGGGAGATTTTGAATTATGGCTATCAAGAGTTTTAATCCGACGACTCCCTCGCGTCGCCATATGGCGGTGGTGGACAATTCCAACCTCAGCCAGGTGGCTCCGCTGAAGAGTCTGACCAAAGGCAAGAGTGCGACGGGCGGCCGCAACAACGACGGTCGCATCACCACCCGTTTCCGCGGCGCCGGCAACAAGCGTCGTTACCGGGCGGTCGATTTCCTCCGCAACAAGGACGGCGTTCAGGCGACCGTGGCGACGATCGAGTACGATCCGAACCGCAGCGCCAACATCGCGTTGATCGTCTACGCGGACGGCGTGAAAAGCTACATCATCGCCCCCAACGGCCTCAAGGTCGGCGACAAGGTGATGAATGGTTCCAAGGCCGAATTGAAGCCGGGCAACTGCCTGAAGTTGCGCGACATTCCGGTCGGTGTCGAAATCTGCTGCCTTGAGCTGCAGCCCGGCGCCGGTGCCAAGATGGTTCGTTCCGCCGGTCAGGTGGCGATCCTCCGCGGCAAGGAAGATGTCTACGCGCAGATCAAATTGCCCTCGGGCGAAGTTCGTATGATCCACCTCGATTGCCGTGCGGTGATCGGTCAGGTCGGCAATATCGATTATATGGCTGCCAAGCTCGGCAAGGCGGGCAAGAAGCGCTATATGGGCTTCCGTCCGCACGTCCGCGGCGTTGCGCAGAACCCGGTCGACCACCCGATGGGTGGTGGTGAAGGTCGTGAATCGGGCGGCGGACATCCCGTTTCGCCGTGGGGCAAGCTCGCCAAAGGCAAGCGCACCCGCAATCCGAAGAAGACGTCCAAGAACTTTATCGTTGAACGGAGGAAGAAATAATGCCCCGGTCGATCAAAAAAGGTCCCTTCGTCGATCAGAGTCTGCTCGACAAGGTCGAAAAAATGAACGGTTCCAGCAAGAGCCCGATCAAAACCTGGAGCCGTCGCTCCATGGTGATTCCGGATTTTGTCGGTCACACGTTCATGGTTCACAGCGGCAAAGCTTTCACGCAGGTTTTCGTGACCGAAAACATGGTCGGTCACAAACTCGGCGAATTTGCCCCGACCCGCGCCTTCAAGGAACACGGCGTCGTTTCCGGCAAGTAATTGCGCTGATACCGTCAAAAGGACTGTTGCAACAACTGCAACGGTCCTTTTTTTTATCTTTTTTCGGGGAATTTTTCACCTGAAAATTTGCATTTTTCTTATTTCGGTGATATATTCCTGCGATTTAAAGTAAAATCGGCGGTCAGCCGGAGGAGGTGCGTTATGGCAGTGACGATGAGTGCGACCCAGGACGTGGAAAAGATCACAATCTTTTTTTACGGTCTCGAAGATTCTTATTACTACGATCTCTACAGTACCGACGAAAAAGGCGTGGAGCTGTTGGAAGTCTGGCACGGCACGGATGAAGACGTCAACTTGTTGAAAGCGCAGTATGACGGCACGGTGAAATTTGACGCCAAGGTGTTCAATTCCGCCGGTCAGTGGATCGCGGCGCCGCAGACGCAGATTACGATCGAAAATCTGGTCAATGTGCAGACGGTCACCAAAGGGACGACGTTGACCTTCAATTTGGGCATTTTCAACGCGGAAACGCAACTTCAGACAAGCAAATACGTCGTGCAGTTCACCGACGCCTACGGCAATCCGATCGGCAAGCAGCTCACGGCGAAAATTCAGAACGGCGTCGGCACGGCGACTTCAAGCGTCAAGCTCAACGGCGAAGTCTACTACACAATCACGGCGCAGACCAAGGCGAAAGTTGCCGTCGACGAGCACAGCGGTCACGTGACCGCGCAGGACGGCATCGCGCCCAAGGCGGGCAAGGTCACCTTGACGCAGCTTTCGCAGGATGAAGTCTACCTTGCGGTGTCGGGATTTTCCGACAACGTCGGGGTCGCGAAATACCAGTATTCGCTCAACAAGTACGTCGGTTATCAGACGTTGCCGTCGGACAACGTCATCTCGGTCGCCGGCGTGGCGATCGGCAAGAGCACGACGATCTACGTCAAGGCGCTCGACGCCGCGGGCAACGAATCCAAGGTTGTCGCCAAATCGATCAAGATCAAGGATGTGACCGACCCGATCTGCGTCGCCGGAAAAATCACCGATGCGTCGGCGGTCGTCACCACCAAAGGGACGACGCTGAGCTTTTCGGAAAGCAACTTCAGCGACAATGTCCAGGTCAAGAAATACGTCGTGAGCTTCTTTTACGCCGACGGCAGTCAGGCGGGCAAGTCGATTACGGTGACCGCGAAAAAAGGCGTGGTCAGCGCGACGACCAAGATCCAGTTCGGCGATATGGTCTATTATCAGGTCGTCGCGTTGGATGCGGCGAAAAACGATTCCGCCGCGATTTCGGGGCAGGTTCAGGCGGTCGACGGCGTCGCGCCGAAAGCGGGCAAAGTCGCATTGACGCAGGTCGCGCAGAATCAAATTTGCGTGACGGTGAGCGGCTTTTCCGACAACAAGGGAATCACGCAATACCAGTACGCATTCAGCAAGAACGGCAATTATCAGACTTTGCCGGAAGGCGGCGTGATCGACGTCGCGACCGCGCCCTACAAGACGGCGACCGTTTACGTGCGGGCGCTCGACGCCGCGGGCAACGTTTCCAAGAGCGTCGCCAAATCAATCAGGATCGCGGACGTGACGGAGCCCGATCAGGTGCAGAATATCGCCATCGCCGCCGTTTCCGCGAAAAACGTGACGACGTTCGCGTGGAGCATTCCCTACGACAACGTCGGCGTCACCAAGTACAGCGTGTGTGTCGACGGCGTGTGGTTCACGGCGAAAAAGAATACGTTGAACGTGAAAAATCTTGCCGACGGCGAGCATACGGTCAGCGTTTTGGCGCAGGACAAGGCGGGCAATGTCGGCGAAGCCGGCAGTGCGACGCTGTACAAGGGCGAAATGCCCTCCGGAATTGATGTCACGCTCGGTTGTGCCGGCGTCTTTTCTTCGCAGGAGGCGTTGCCGCAGGTTTCCGACGTCACCGGGACGGCGTATGCCGACAAGGTGACGGTCTCGGCGTACTCGCTCGCCCACGTGGAAAAGGTCGAATTGGGATCGCGCAACGATCAGCTGGTGATCGGCGACGGCGCGTATTGTCAGATCGACGCGCTCGATTTCGGCGCGGGAGTCGATCAGCTGGTGATCGGCAACAACGCCACCGTCTGGCTCAATGCGAACGTCGACGCCGCGTCGTTCGGTATGTCGGTCGGAGCCGGTTCGACGCTTTACCTCGCCGGCACGCTGCTGAACTATGCGCAATCGCATGCCGCCAGCTGGGCGGGCGTGGTGATCGACGAATGGTCGCTCTCGGACGGCGGATTGTCCCAAACCGGTTCCGGCGACGATCCCTTCAAGCAGCTCGCAATGAAATAATCCCGGTTTTATTTACCGAGTTGCCGCGCGGCTTTTTTCCGGTCGTGCGGCACTTTTTTTGCGCCGTCGCAAAGCAAAAATTCCCTTCCCCCTTTTTCCTACGGAAAAAAAGGCGTTTTTTTCCTCAAAAACGATTGTTTTTTTCACCGGTTTGCTGTATAGTATACCCGAACGGAAAAAAAGAGGATTTTTCCGGCGTAGCCGGAAGTCCGCCACTTTAACGAAAGATACGAAAAATGAGCGAAGAAGAAAAGAACAACGTCGCTTCCGGCGCCGAGTACAGTGCGAGCAAGATCACCGTGCTCGAGGGGCTCGAAGCGGTGCGCGTGCGCCCCTCGATGTACATCGGCGATACGGGGTTGCGCGGTTTGCACCATCTGGTCTACGAAGTCGTCGACAACTCGATCGACGAAGCGTTGGCGGGGTACGCCGACACGATCAGCGTCACGATCCGCAAGGACAATTCGATCATGGTCGAAGACAACGGCCGCGGCATCCCCGTCGATATGCATCCGACCGAGCACAAGCCCGCCGTCGAAGTCGTGTTGACCGTGCTCCATGCCGGCGGTAAATTCGACCACAACTCCTACAAGGTTTCCGGCGGTCTGCACGGCGTCGGTGTTTCCTGCGTCAACGCGTTGAGCGACTGGCTCAAGGTCGAGGTCTTCCGCGATCGCAAATCCTATGAGATCACGTTCAAGCGCGGCATCACCGATGCGCCGCTCACGGAAACCGGCACGACCGACAAGCGCGGCACCCGCGTCACGTTCAAGCCCGACGGCACGATCTTCCCCGACACCGTCTATCACTGGGATACGCTGGCGAACCGTCTGCGCGAACTGGCTTTCCTCAACCGCGGCATTCAGATCGACCTCTACGACGAACGCGAGGTCGGCGCCGACGGGCAGATCAAGCACGAGCACTTCCATTTCGAGGGCGGCATCTGTCAGTTCGTCGAGATGCTCAATATGAACCGCACGGTCGTCAATCCGCAGGTGATCTACTTCCACCGCGAGCGCGGCGGCATCGACGTCGAAGTCGCCATGCAGTTCAACGACGGCACGCAGGAGCAGGTGCACAGCTACACCAACAACATCAACACCATCGAGGGCGGCACCCACTTGACCGGCTTTCAGGCGGCGCTTACCCGCACGCTGAACAACTACACCAAGACGATGATGAAAAACGATACGCCGCTCTCGGCGACCGACGTGCGCGAAGGACTTTCCGCCGTCATCAGCGTCAAGGTGCCCGATCCGCAGTTCGAGGGGCAGACCAAGACGAAGCTCGGCAACTCCGAAGTGCGCGGCATCGTCGAATCGGTCATCAACGAGGAACTGGCGACCTATCTCGAAGAAAATCCGCAGATCGCCCAGCAGATTGGCGCCAATGCGATGACGGCGGCGCGCGCCCGCGAAGCCGCCCGCAAGGCGCGTGAATCGGTGCGCCGCAAGGGGTTGCTCGAGGGACTCGGTTTGCCCGGCAAACTTTCCGACTGCAACTTGCGCGATCCGAGCAAATGCGAAATCTACATCGTCGAGGGCGACTCCGCCGGCGGTTCCGCCAAGCAGGGGCGCGACGCTTCCTATCAGGCGATCTTGCCGATCCGCGGCAAACTGCTCAACGTCGAAAAGGTGCGCCGCGACAAGATCTTTGACAACAAGGAGATCCAATCGCTGATCTACGCGATCGGCTGCGGCATCGAGGATGAATTCGACATTTCCAAGGCGCGCTACCATCGCGTCGTCATCATGACCGATGCCGATGTCGACGGTTCGCACATCCGAACGTTGTTGCTCACCTACTTTTTCCGCCAGATGCGCCCCCTGATCGAAGCGGGGTACGTCTACATTGCCAAACCGCCGCTTTTCAAGGTGGAAAAGGGCAAGCAGGTGCGCTACATCGACACCGAGGATCAGCTCAATCGCTTCCTCGTCAACCTCGGCTTGGACGATCTGGTCGTGCGCACGCCGGAAGGCGCGCAACTCGACGGCGAAGTCGTCCGTCAGTTGATCGAGCTTTACGATCAGGCGGCGCATCTTTCCAACGGTTTGCGTCGCAGCGGTATCGATCCCGACGAATACTTTGCCGCGATCGACGAAGCGGGGCGCTGCCCGGTCAGTCACATCACCGTGCGCGAGCCCGACGGCACCAATACCGCGCGCTACATTTACAGCGGCGAGGAGCAAGTCGCCATTCTCAACGAAGTTGAAGCGCGCATCACCGCCGCGCTGCCGCCCCTGACCGGCGCCGAATCCGAGGAGGATCTGCGTCAGCGCCGCGCCGATGTCCAGCGGCACATCGACCTCATCAACATTCTCGAAAGTGCCGAATGCAACGAATTCGTGCAGAAACTTGCGGCGGCAAATCTGAAGCCGCGGCAGGTTTTTTCGTCGACCGGCACCTTGTTCAAGGCGTCGATCGGTTCGGGCGAAGCGACCGACATCGGCAGTTTGGCGGGGCTTTTCGCCTTTGTCCGCAACAGCGGCAAAAACGGCGGCGGCATCAAGGTTCAGCGCTACAAAGGTCTCGGTGAAATGAACCCGAAACAGTTGTGGGAAACGACCATGGATCCGGAAACCCGTTCAATGATCAAAGTGACCCTCGAAGACGCGATCAAAGCCGACCGCATTTTCAATCTTCTGATGGGCGACGTCGTCGAACCGCGGCGCGAATACATCGAGAAGCACGCCGCCAACGTCAAAGATCTGGATATTTAATTACAGGAGCGATTCATCATGGCTGAAAAAGAAACTCCGTTGGTCGACAAGGAAAAAAGTCTGCAGATCGCGATCAGTCAGATCGAAAAGGAATTCGGCAAGGGCGCGATCATGCGCCTCGGTGATTCGGCGGCGACCTGCGATGTGCCGGTCGTCAGCACCGGCAGTTTGTCGCTCGATCTCGCGCTCGGCATCGGCGGTCTGCCCGCCGGCCGCATCATCGAAATCTTTGGACCCGAATCAAGCGGCAAGACCACGCTCTGTCTGCACGTGATCGCCAACGCCCAGAAAGCGGGCGGCAAGTGCGCGATCATCGACGCCGAACACGCCGTCGATCCCGGTTACGCCGCCAAGATCGGCGTCGATATCGACAATCTGCTGATTTCCCAGCCGGACTGCGGCGAAGACGCGCTCAACATCGTCGACACGCTCGTGCGCAGCAATGCGATCTCGGTGCTCGTCGTCGATTCGGTCGCCGCGCTGGTGCCCCGCGCCGAGATCGAGGGGCAGATGGGCGATTCGCACGTCGGACTTCAGGCGCGGTTGATGTCGCAGGCGTTGCGCAAGATCACCGGCGCCGCTTCCAAGAGCCGCACCTGCGTGATTTTCACCAACCAGATCCGCGAAAAGATCGGCGTCATCTACGGCAACCCCGAAACGACGCCCGGCGGCAACGCGCTGAAATTCTACGCATCGATCCGCATGGATATCCGCAAGACGTCGGCGATCAAGGTCGGCGACGCCGTGCTCGGCAACCGGGCGCGCGTCAAGGTAATCAAAAACAAGATGGCGCCCCCCTTCAAAGTCGCGGAATTCGACATTATGTACAACGAAGGCATTTCCAAGACCGGTTCCGTCGTCGACGTGGCGATCGATCTCGGCTTGATGGAACGCCGCGGGTCGTGGTTCAATTTCGAGGGCGAACAGCTCGCGCAGGGGCGCGATCAGACCAAGGAATTGCTCGCCGCCGATCCGGCGTTGATGCAGAAAATCGTCGATCGCATCAAGGAAAAACTTGCCGCTGACCGGCAGGTCAAAAATGGCGCAGAACCGGAAAAAACCGAGTAAAATGTCGTTTTTCCGCCCCATCGCATGGTGCGTTATGCTGGCGGCGGGGGGATTGTGTGCCGCGGAAAGTGCGACGGCTTTGCCGGCGCCGCCGAACGCGCCGGTCGCCGATGCGAAATCAAGTCAGCAGGAAGCGGTAATTCCCGCGTCGGTCGTGCCCAAGGTCGATCCGACGCCGGAACTCTTTGCCGACGCGCTCAAGGCGTTGCAGGCAAACGATCTTCAAACCGCACAGAAAAAGTTGGAGCTCGTCGCAGTCTCAAATCACCCCGATTTGAGCTGTCGCGCGGAGTTGCTGGCGATCCGCCTGATCGCCCAGCGGGGCGACGTCAAGACGGCGCTTTCCCGCCTCGAGCTTTTTGCCCGCCGTCCGGAAGCGGGAAACTACCGCTACCGGCGCGACGCGCTGGCGTTGTGGATCGCGGCAAAATCCGGCGATGCGATCGCCTTCAACCGCGAGTGGACGGCAATTCAACAGAATGATTTGCCGCACCCGGATGCGGAAGTTGCGTCTGCGCTCGATCTTGAGATCGAACGTTGCCTTGCCGCCAAGGATTTTGCTTCGGCGGCGAATTTGTTGTCGCTCTCGCTGGAATACCGCACGTCGGATGCGGAGCGTTTTGCCGCGTTGCGCCGGGAATTTGAACTCCGGCAGGATCCCGTGGCGCTTGCCGCGCTTGCCGCGCGTTTCGTCAGCTGGTTTCCCGACGCCGAGGAAACCGCCAATATCCAATTGCTGGCGGCGGACAAATTGTGGAAAGCTCAACGATTCGGGGAGGCGTTGAAACTTTGGAAAAGCGTTGCCAACACCGGCGATTATCCGCTGGCGTTGCGGCAACTTGCCTTTGAGGCGGCGGCGATCGCTGCTGAAAAAAGCGGCGATGACAACACCGCCCGAACGATGTATCAGTCGCTGATCGGCACGAGCAACGGCGGATTTGCCGACAAAATGAAATTCGGCGCTTATTTGTTGCGCAGTCACGACGACGCGGCCGCGGAAGCGCTCTTTCGCGAACTTTGGATCAATGGCGATGCCAGGCAGCGGGAAGTCGCCGGCGCCAATTTGCTGCAGGTGCTGATCCGGATGAAGCGGACCAATGACGCCTTGGCTGTTGCCGCCAAATTGCGCGATTCCAAGGAATTCGGCCGCTATGCCGCCATCAAACTTGCTGAACTTCAGGAGGCCAATCAGGATCTCGCCGCCGCCCGCGAGGCGTATCAGTATCTGGCGGCGCATTATCCGCAGGATCCTTTGATCGGTCACGTCGCCTACCGGATCGCTTTTCTGGCGACGCAACTGAAATTGCCGACGGCAAAAGCGGAACTTGCGGCGTTTGCGGAAAAATATCCCGCCGACCCCAAAGCGCCCCGCGCGCTGTTGCAGATCATGCAGATTTCCGGCAACGCCGATGCGGCAAAGCCTTATTTTGCCAAGATCGCCGAACGTTATCCCGGCGATCCGCTTTTCGAATCGGCCGCCATTCAGCAGTTCTACTTTGAAATGGCAGCCGCGCACGATGCCGACGTCATCGCGTTGAGCGAAAAATACCCGAAAGTTTTTGAGCGCGACGAATTCAAGGCCGCCGCCGATCTGGCAAGACTGCATTTGTATCTTGCTGCCGAAGAATGGGACGACGCGAAAAAGCTCGAATTGTCGTCGAAGGCTCATTATGCCGCCACCGACTCCGGCGCCGAGATCGCCTTTGTCTGCGGCAACATCGAAAGCACGCTCGGCAAATATCAGGAAGCGCTTGCCGATTACAACCGGGCGGCGCAATTGCGCCCCGTTGGCGAACTCGGGGAGCGTGCGCGTGGACGCATCGCCGATATGAATTACGTTTTGTTTGCCGAAACGCAAGAAACCTCCTATCTGGAACAGGCGGAAAAGGGTTATCGTTTGCTTGCGGAAACCAGCACCTTTCCCGCGATTCGGCTGGAAGCTTTTTGCCGTCTCGGCCGCACGCTGGAATTAAGCGCTCGCACGCTGAAATCAGAAAATCACAGCGAGGAAAGCAAAATCGCCTACGAAAAGAGCAAGATCGCCTATGACATGGCGCTCGTCTGTGCGAAGGAAATGAAAGCCCGAAATCAACCGATCGAAGCGATCTGGTGTTACCGCAGCGCCTACGGCGCAATCCGCATCCGGATGCGCTCCTCGCGCCGCGTCGAACGCGAAGCGGCGTTGCGCACGATCGCGGTGCTGGAGGAATTGAAACTCGGCGACTATTACGAGGATTTCGCGGCATTGCGCCGGGATATCAATCGAAAAATGACAAACAACTCAAAAAAGAGGTAAAATATGATGTTCTTGAAATTGATGCGCGACGGCGGTCCGGTGATGTGGCTGATTTTGGCGGGTGGCGTGCTGGGATTCTTTTTCTTTCTGAAAAAGACCTTTCAGTTTCACCGCGAGGAAATCAATGTGCGCGAATTGCTCCGCGGCTTGACCAACGCGCTCGACCGCAACGGCATCGTCGAAGCGTTGACCTTGTGCGACAATACGCCGGGACCGGTCGCGCGTATGCTCGGCGCGGCGATCCTCGCTTATGAGCGGGGCGACGAGAACATCCGTCAGGCGATTGACGACGCCGCGTTGGACGAATTGCCGAAATTGGAGCAACACCTCAATTTCATCGGTACGCTCGCGTTTATTCTGCCGCTGATCGGTTTTCTCGGCACGGTGCTGGGGATGCTCGAAACCTTTGAAGTTTTCAAGGAAAGCGCTTATCTTTCCAGTTCCACGATCTCCGGCTCGGTGATGGCGTCGCTGTTGACGACGGCGGCGGGGTTGACGGTGGCGATTCCCTGCCATCTGGCGTACAACTATCTGACGGAACGCGCCAACTCGATCGCGCTCGACATGGAAAAGGCGGCGTTGGAAATCACCGGCTTTTTGGAGCGGAAACAGCATAAAGCGACGGAGAAGTAAGATGGTTGTGCGCAACACCTTTTGGAATCATCGCCGCTACCGGATCCGCGCGGTGCCGCACCGCGGCTGGCCGACGACGGTGGCGTTGATCGACATCTTTTTTCTGACGATGCTTTTCATCGCGTTGTCGAGTCAGTCCACGAAGCTTTCCGGCGTCACCGTCGATCTGCCGCGCGTCAACAACGCCCAGATCTCGCAAGTGGAAAAATATGTCGTTTCGCTCACCTACAATCAAACGGATGCGAGCCGGCAGATATTCTTTCAGGATCGCCCGGTTTCGTCGTCGCAGTTGGCGGCGGAATTGAGCCAGCTCAAAAGCAGTGCGAAAGAGCCGCAGGTCATCATCCGCGCCGACCGCGAAATCCCCTATGAAACGGTGGTCGACGTGATCAATATGGCGCAGAGCGCGGGAATCCCGAGCTTTCTCGCCGTGGTTCCGCGTCCGGAAAAAGCGGAGACCCGTTTCGATCAGTAAGCAGGTTGATTATGGCAGACTGGAAAACGTTCAAGATTCGGCACGGCAACGTCTGGGATACGCTTCACGCCGTTTGCTTTACGGCACTGGTGCTTGCCGTCGTCTTTTTCGGTTTTTCTCTGCGCCGGGAAAAGAAGCGGCAGAACGACTCCGAAAATCAGCGCCCCGGCGCCCAGTTTCTGATGATTTCAAAGATGTCGGAAGCGACGCGCGCCGGAGCTTTCCGCTGGTATATGTTGCAGGATCCGACAATCCCAGCCCGCGGCGATGCCGAGGTGGGATTTGCGCGCATTCCGCCGCCGGCGGCAAGACTGGTGACGCTGGAAGCGCTGCCGGCTTCCGTGGATCCGCAACCGGAAGTTCCGCCGATGCCGGCATTGCCGGCGCTGTCACCAATCAAAGTGCCGGAAAAGAGCGCTTTTCACCATTTCCCGCTGACGGAAAAGGATGCGTTCGATCGCGTGACCTTGTGGCAGTCGGATGGTTCGTTGCTTCTTTGCCCCGAATTGTTTCAACAGATCCCCGCGGGGCAGGTGGAGCGCCCGACGGTCATCCGCACCATTCCGGTCGGCGGCAATCTGAGCCGCATGGTGCTCGTGGAATCCTGCGGCAACGCCGAACTCGACACTTACGCCCGGCAGGAATTGGTTAAAATGACTTTCCCGACCGGCAACGTGATTACCGTTTGCTGGCCGTCAACGATGAGGAAAAAATGATCCCGATTACTTATAGCGAGGCGCTGGCGTTGCTCTTTGTCGCGTGGCTGATCTACTTTGCCATCCTCTGGTGGCGTGAATCGGCGCGGCTCAAGCGCAACGAGTGGAATCTGATCCACAGTCAGCTTTTCCACTGCGATCAGTGCCATCACTCTTTCGTGCCGAATGAACCGATGAACCTTACGCGCTGTCCCCGTTGCAACGCCATTTGTATCAGGAGAAGCCGGTAGTGAAAAAGCTCGTTGTTCTGGCGGCGTTGCTGTTGTTGCTGACGGGGTGTTTGCCGCCGGGGGAGCCGCCCCCGGGAGATATCGTCAGCAATCACACCCAAGTTCGCACGCCTGCGGAAATTTCGGAGCATCTCGCGACGAAACTCTCGCTTTTCATGCTCGAGAAGCATCCGCAATGCGCCTGGAAAATTACGGCGGATCCCGATTCGCTGCAGCTGGCGCGCGCAGCGGTGCGCGAATGCGTTTCTTTCGGCTGTCCGCTTGCGGAAACGGCGCAACTGGAATTGCGCGGCGAGCATCTGGCGGATGGCTGGCGTTATACCTTTTTTGATCACGGCAATGCTGTTTGGAGCGAAAAATATATGGAGTCGGAAAAATGACGATGGATCTTTTGTGGATTGCAGGCGGTGTGTTCGGGGCGGTCTTGCTCTATTTCGGGGCGGATTTTCTGGTCGATGGCGGCGCGGCGCTCGCCGAACGCTGTCACGTGCCGAAACTGCTCATCGGCTTGACGCTCGTCGCCTTTGGCACCAGTGCGCCGGAATTGGTCGTCAGCATCGACGCCGCGCTGAAAAACGCCGGCGACATTGCGGCGGGCAACATCGTCGGTTCCAACATCTGCAACATCGCGCTGATCCTCGGCGTCAGCGCCTGTATCGCGACGCTCGGCGTCAGCAAGTCGCTCTTTTATCTGGATATGCCGTTTCTGTTGGTCGTGACGTTCGGATTTGCCGGAATCGAATATCTTTACGGCGGCGTTTCGCGCCGGGCGGGCGCGATACTGCTGGCGCTTTTTGTCATTTATCTGGTCGTGCGCATTGTCATTGCGCCCGGCGAATTCGTCGCGGCGGCGGACGACGACGCCAAGCCGAAACCAATTTGGCGATCGCTCTTGTCGACGGTCGCCGGATTGATCGCGCTCATCGCCGGCGCCAAACTTTTTGTCAATGGCGCCGTGGTGCTCGCCCGCTTCGCCGGCGTCAGCGAAGCCGTGATCGCGTTGACGATCGTCGCGCTCGGTACCAGCTTGCCGGAACTCGCGACCTCGGCGGTCGCCGCGTGGAAGCGCGAGACCGACATCGCCGTCGGCAACGTCGTCGGTTCCAACTTGTTCAACATTATGCTCATCATGAGCGTTGCGCCGCTCGTTCGCCCGCTGGCGACGCCGGGCATCGTCTGGATCGACGTCGCGGTGATGTGCGCGCTCGTGCTCTTATTGTGGGTGATGATGCTTTTCAAGCGCAAGATCACGCGTCTGGACGGCATCATCTTGCTGATCGTGTACATCGGGTACATCGCGATGCTCGCGATGCGGTAAACCGGCATCAAACAAGAGGTTTTAATCATATGGAAACAAAAATTCCCCGCCGGGTCGTCGTGCTGGGCGCGACGGGTTCGATCGGGCGTTCCGCGGCGGCGGAACTTTCCGAGCACGCCGCCGAATTTCAGGTCGTCGCGCTCGCGGCGCGAAACAACTTGGATGAACTCGCGCGGCAGAGCGCGATTTTTCACCCCGACACCGTCATTACGACCGACCCCGCGCTGGAAAAGGAATTGGCGGCAAAACTTCCCGCCGGAATTTGCGCCGCTTCCGGCGAGGAGGCGATGGTCGATGCGGCGATCCGCGACGACGTCGACATCGTCTTGTGCGCGGTGATCGGCACGGCGGGCATCCGCCCCGTGCTGGAAGCGTTGAAGCGCGGCAAACGCGTCGCGCTGGCAAGCAAGGAAGTCCTCGCACTCGCGGGTGAACTCGTGATGGCGGAAGCGAAAAGGCACCCCGGGTGTCTCGTGCCCATCGACAGCGAACACTCCGGCGTCTTTCAGGTGCTGGCGGGGCGGCGGCCCGATGAGATCGCCAAGGTGTGGCTGACCGCTTCCGGGGGCGCATTCCGCGACTGGGATCCGGCGAAGCTCCCCGAAGCGACCTTTGCGGACGCGTTGCGTCACCCGACGTGGAAAATGGGGGATAAGATCACGGTCGATTCCGCAAGTCTGATGAATAAGGCGCTCGAACTTATCGAGGCGCATTTCCTCTTTGATCTGCCGAGCGACAAACTCGACGTCGTCATCAATGCCCAGTCGGTCGTCCACGCGCTTGCCGAATTGACCGACGGCAGTTTCATCGCGCAACTTTCGGTGCCGGATATGAAACTTGCCATCCGCTACGCCCTGACGTGGCCCGAAAGGCTCCCGGGCGCCGTCGGCAAGACGACGCTCCCCGCGTTGGGCAAACTGGAATTCCGCGAAGTCGACCATATCCATTTCCCGGCGATTGCGCTGGCGCGGCGTGCAATCGAACTTTCCGGCACGATGCCGGCGGTGCTCAACGCCGCCGACGAAGTCGCGGTGGCGCGTTTCCGAGAGGGCGAGATCAAATTCACCGATATCTGGCAACTGGTCGGCGACGTGATGGAAAAAATCCCCGTCGAGCCGCAGCGCTCTCTCGAGCAGATCCTCGACTGCGATCGCCGCGCCCGCGAGGCCGCCCGTGCATGGCATCGGTAATTTTATTTGCAAAAATCGTGCAAGCGTGTTATATTATAAGACTTTTCCGGTAAAAATTGCCGGTGAAACGCTTTTTGCGGTCGTAGTTCCGGGTGCCGATGTCCGCCCCGGCGGCTGTGGAATGCGAAAACTTTTGATGAAGGAGAACTGAAAAATGGACAAAGCCACGAAGACCCAGACGATTCAGAATTTCGCCCGCAAAGAGGGCGATACCGGTTCGCCGGAAGTTCAGATCGCGTTGTTGAGCGGTCGTATTCTCGAACTCACCGCGCACCTCAAGAACAATCCGAAAGATCACAGCACCCGTCATGGTCTGCTGGCGATGGTCGTGCTCCGCAAGAAGCTGTTGAACTACCTCGCCCGCGAAAACCGCGCGAAGTACATCGAGATCACCGACAAACTCGGTATCCGTCGTACCAAGTAAGCGATCCAAGATCGTCAAAAACTGCCGCTCACCGCAAGGTGCGCGGCGTTTTTTTATGAGATTTTGAGGGAAGAAGCATTTTTTTCTTGCATTTGCTCCGATCAGCGATTATATTTAAATTATCGTCAAAAGAGGAGTATTTTTCAAGATGAAAGAGCGCGTTGTCACCATTCATAACCGGGCGGGCATCCATTGTCGCCCCTCCGGCGTAATCCTCAATACGATCAATCAGGAATTTCCCTATCACCGTTTTGAGGTCTCGAACGCCGACAACACCATCGAGTTGAACAGTATGCTCGCCCTGATTTCCCTCGGACTTGCCGCCGGCGCGCAGGCGACGCTCCGCTGTACCGGCCCCAAAGAGGACGAGGCGATCCAGCGCATCGGCGATCTCTTTGAAAAAGAATTCGATTTCCCGACAAGATAACGCTTTTTCCCCGTTTGGGATTTGCATTTGCGCATCTGTTACCGTATATTAAAACAAGGTTAATTTTACCACCTATTATTTCGGAGGATTTTTCGTATGTCGCTTCAGAGAATGGATACCTTGCTCAAGGCCGCCCGCAAACAACACATCGCCATCGGCGCTTTCGAGTGCTGGGACAGTCTCAACGTCGAGGGCATCGCCCGCGCCGCTGCCGCCACGCATTCGCCGGTGATCTTTCAGGCGACCGCAATGGAATTCGGTTCCATCGGCGGCGCCGAGGCGCTCGCGTGCATCGTCAATTACTACATCAAGCGCTTCGATCTCGACGCGGCGCTCCACCTCGACCACGGCGCTTCCATCGAGGAAGTCGAAGAGTGCGTCAAGGCGGGCTACTCGTCGGTGATGCTCGACGCTTCGATCCACCCCTTTGAAGAAAACGTCCGCCTTTCCAAAATGGCGGCGGATATGGCGCACGCCTACAACGCCAGCTGTGAAGCCGAACTCGGCCACGTCGGCGGCGGCGACGGCGGCGTCGGCACCGAATCCGTGTTGACCGTGCCCGGCGAAGCCGCGGAATTCATCCGCCGCACCGGCGTTGACTGCCTCGCGGTCGCAATCGGCACCGTCCACGGCGAATACAAAGGCAAGCCCGAGCTCAAGCTCGACCGTCTCGCCGAAATCGCCGCTTCCGTCGAGGAACCCCTCGTGCTCCACGGCGGCAGCGGAACTCCGATCGACTTGTTGCAGGCGGCAATCAAACTCGGCATCGCCAAGATCAACATCTGTACCGATATCAACAAGGCCTTCCTCGCCGGTATTGAAGAAGCCCGCGCGACCAAGACCCCCAGCCTCGCCGGTTATTTCTACCGTCCCGCCGTCGCGGCATTGCAGAAAAAAACCGAGGAACTCATCCGTCAGTTCCGCTGCGAAAAGTAATATCCGATCGCCGAAACCCCAAAGGGGCTGTTGCAAAACCTTCACCGGTAAGCAACAGCCCCCCCTTTTTTGCCCTCATCTGATTTCGTAGCGTGGTGAGAACAAGAGAG
>DCFZ01000036.1:0-17887 GCA_002314455.1 Lentisphaeria bacterium UBA1791
GCGGCGCCGCACCCGGCGCCGCAGTTCATTTTTAGGGGTTGGGGGTAATCTAAATCAAAAAACTACCTTTCGCGCAGTCGCGAGTACCGGAGCGTAGCGAGGAACGGAGCGCGATAGCGCCGGGGTCCCCAAAAATAAACCGTAGCCGAGCCGCGTAGCGGTCGGGGCGGCGCCGCACCCGGCGCCGCAGTTCATTTTTAGGGGAATCAGAAGCTCCACGTTCCTTTTCTGAAAACGGCAATTTTTTTGCCATCCGCCGTAATGCCGTCGATTTCGAGGTCGCGGGTACCGATCATAAAATCGACGTGGATCATACTGTCGTTGATGCCTTTTTTGCGCAGTTCGGCAGGGGTATATTTCGCATAATCGGCGATGCAGTTGTCAAAGCCGCGGCCGAGCGCGATGTGGCAACAGGCATTTTCGTCAAAGAGGGTGTTGTAAAACAAGATTCCGCTTTGGTTGATCGGGGAATCGTAGGAGATCAACGCACATTCGCCGAGATAGGCGGCGCCCTTGTCCATAGCGATCAATTTTTCCAGCATTTTCTGGTTGGTGCGCGCTTTTACTTCGACGGCTTTTCCGCGGTGGAAACGGATGGAAAAATCCTCGATCAGCGCTCCCTGCCACGACAGCGGCTTGGAAGCGACGAGCAATCCCTCGGCGACGCCGCGCCTGGGGGAAGTGAAAATTTCTTCCGAGGGGATGTTGGGGTTGAATTCCCTGCCCGCGAGGTCGGTTTCGGCGGCGCCGCAGAAGATGCCGTCGTCGATCAGTCCGACCCGGAAATCGGTACCGTTTGACGCGCGGTATTCCAAAGCGACGAAACGCTTGGCGTTCAACTCCTTGCAACGGTGGTGCAACTGGCGGTTGTGCGCATTCCAGTTACGGATCGGGTCGCCGTTGGCGCGACTGCAGGAAAGGATGGCTTCCCACAATTTTTCCTCGGCTTTGTCGACGGGGATTTTCGGAAAAACCTTTGCCGCCCACGCCTTGCCGGGGACGGCGGCGATGCACCACTGGTGTTTGTTTTCCATCGCATTGCGGTAAGGTTTGATCTTGCGGAGTTTTGCCGCAAGGGTCCGCGCTTGCTTTTCGGCATCGACACCCGCCATGCCGTCGGGATCATCGGAATCGAGCCACAAGCGGCACGGCAATTTTTTCACCTGATACTGCCAGCGCGCCTTTTCCCAAGGTTCGAGGGCGGAAAGCCGCTCTTCGCTTTGAAATTTCTGCTCCATTTTGGCGATCGGCATATCAGTCCAGTTGAAAACGACCTTGCCGACGCCGCGGCGGTAACACGCTTCGACGACCATGCGTACGAAATCGATCTGATCAAACGAAGCAGTCAGTACAACGTCCTGACCGACGTCGGGATTGATTCCCTTTTCGACCAACAGCCACGCGTAAGATTCCAAACGTTTGCGATCCATGATATACTCCTTAATTGGGTTTATGAAAAAAGATCATTTTTCCTGGCGATCAGCGTATCGAGCAGTTCGTCGGGGACGGAAAGTCCGCCCATTCCGACGCCGAGTTGCGCACTGGAATGATCGCCGTGAAAGTCGCTGCCGCCGCTGGCAGAAAGGTTGAAATCGTGTGCCGCCTGCAGGAGCATCTGCGTTTCCGGCGGCCCGAAAAGGCTGTAGTAACACTCGAGTGCATCCAACCCCAGCGGCGCGAACCGGCGGCAGAAACGGCGCACAAAAGCCGATTCGTTGCGCTGGCGGTAAACAGGATGCGCCCAGACAGCGACGCCGTGCGCAGCGTGAATGACTTCGATCGCCGCCGCGGGTTCGGGCGTCTTGCGCCGGACATAGGCGGGGCGGTTGTGGCCGAGGAGCTTGTGAAAGACTTCTTGAGAATCCGCAAAACCGTATCGCCGGCACAGCGCGGCGGCGAAATGCGGTCGCCCGATCGAGGAGGCGTCGGAAAAGCGGGCAAATTCCGGTTCATCCATCGCCAGCGGATAGCCGAGCGATTTCAGTTTGAGAAAGATCATCTCGTTGCGGCGACACCGCTCCGCGCGCTGCGCCGCGAGGAAATCAAGAAGCGCTTCGTTGCGATGATCGATAAAAAGTCCGACGATATGGATCTCTTTGCTGGAAAAATTCGTCGACAGCTCCACTCCGGGCACGGCGACAAGTTGCGGAAAGTGTTTCGCCGCCGTCAGAAATCCGTCGATCCCGGCGACGGTATCGTGGTCGGTCAAGGCGACTGCCGACAAATTGATCGCCGCGGCAAGTTCCGGAAGCTTTTCCGGCGCGACCGTCCCGTCGGAAGCGCAACTGTGGGTATGCAGATCAATCACAATTCACCTTTTTTCCCGACGTTCCGCCCGACAGAGGTAGACGTTACAGCACCTTGGCGACTTTTGCCGCCAAAGCAATCCCGAGCGTGACGACAGCCATCGTCACGCCACGCATTTTTTACTTGTGCAAATGAGAGTGGATGATTTCCTGAAGCCGTCCGGAGCGTTGCATTTTTTCCAGCTCCGCATTGAATTTTTCGCGCAGCTTGGCATTGTTTTTGCTGAAAGCGAAAGCGTATTCTTTTTCGACCAGCACCATCGGCAAAATCTGCAGTTTGCCGGGGTTTTTCGCACAATAGACTTCCGCAAGTTCACGGTCGCAAGTAACCGCGTCGATCCGTTTGGCAAGCAAAGCGTCCACCGCGTTGCCGACGGTGCCGAAACGCTCGGGGATGCCGTAATGCTTGGTGAAGTAAGTATCGCTCGCCGATCCCTGCTGAACACCGACCCGGATTTTCTCGTTTTTCAGATCTTCCAGCGTACCGATCGTGGTTTCCATCGGGACGAGCACGATCTGCGTCGTCGTCGCATAGGGAATCGAAAAATCAACGGTCTCTTTGCGTTCCTCGGTGATCGTCAGCGTGCACGCGCCGAGATTGCACTTATCTTTTGCCACGGCGAGGAGCACCGCATCTATTTTCATATCGATAAAATCCAACTCGTAGCCGAGATTTTTTGCGATCTCGGTCACGATCTCAACATCGATGCCGTTGAGCTTGCCGTTTTCAAAATTGACATACGGGGGGAAATTGGCATCGGTCGCGACGATCAATTTCTTTTTGCCGTCGTCTTTCTTGCCGCAACCGGCGACCAACAACATTCCGGCGCAAAAAACCGCCGCCAACAACATCAAACTCAGTTTTTTCATATACTTTGCTCTTTCTTGTTTCGATTTGTTCAAGTGAAGTCTCATCTTTATAATATGCCGCCTCATCTTGAATTTTTCAAGTCTTTCGCGGGAAATATCATTTCCCGATAAGAACGCCGGATCGAAAGCACGACGCCGAAAACGCGTTGAAAAGGATCCCTTCCGAAAAAATGAGTGATCCGGATTCCATTGGGCGTACCGGTGACGACAAGCTCGCCGGCTTCCGGAACCGCGCACCATTCGGCGATCCCAAGATCACCCTCAAAAATACCGACGTCGTGGAGCGAATCATCCGGCACGAGGAAAGCAAAACAATTTTTGCGCGTCCGCGGTAAAACGCAGAGCATATAATCCGACACGTCCTGCTCCGCAAGATCGCGGCTTTCATCCAATTTTTTCAACAGCGGGAGATAGCGCAAAACATTGAAAAAACGCGGATCTCTCAACGTGATGCTCCGCGCCTGCGTCGTGCGGTGCAAATAACCTTTGCGGGCAAGGATCGTCAAATGCGCTTGCATCGTGGAATCGCTTTTTCCGAAATGCAGCGCACACTCGTGCACCGTCGGCGCCATACCGCCGTGAAGCGTGATGAACTCGGTGACGAACTCCAACAGCGCAAACTGTTTCGCCGTCAACGTCAAACGATGCCCGTCAGCGGACAACAAAACCCACCATCAGAATTCTGACTTCGCCGTCGGCATCACAGACCGTCCGCACGATGTAAGGCAGATCGATCACCTGACGTTTTCCGTCGACTTCTTTTTCAAAGGAAAGCTTCCAGACGTATTCGCAAAGCGCCCCCTTGCGGAAAACATCGACGAATTTTGCCTCCTGCAGAGAACCGAGTTTTTCTGTGACCCACTTCATCTGATCGGTGAAGTAGGCGCGCTGGTCGCGCTCCGGCAACTTCCCCTGCAGAACAGGTTTGAGCAAGGCAAAATCGTTTTGCCTGACCGCCGCGAGAAAGGCTTGCATATACTGCATGGACAGTTGTTGCCCCTTTTGGATCGCCACTTCATCCTGCTCGCAGAATTTCGGCGCTTCGGGTTTGACATCCTGCGATTGGCACCCCGCAATAAAACCAAGCGCGATCGCGCAAGCCAAAGAGATCCACTTCATCTTGAACATCCTTATTTTTGACATTTCGAGCAGAAAAAGGAACTGCGTCCGCTCTGCCGGATCACTTGAATGATGTTGCCGCAAACGGGGCACGCTTCGCCCGCTTTGCCGTAGACGTGCAAGTGTTGAACGAATTTTCCCTCGCTCCCGTCGACGTTGCGGAAATCGGCGATGGTCGTGCCGCCGTCGGCAATCGCCTGCGTCAAAATGGAAACGGCGCATTCAGCCAAAGCGTGACACTCTTTTTTCGTCAGCGACGCCGCTTCGCGGTCGGGGCGGACTTTGGCGGCAAAAAGCGTTTCCGCCGTGTAAATGTTGCCGATTCCGGCGACGACGGCGTTGTCCATCAAAAAGCATTTGACGCTCGTTTTCCGCTTCCGCGACTGACCATATAGATAATTGCCGTCAAAATCCCCTGAAAGCGGCTCTACGCCGAGCCCGGCGAGCTTCGCCGGCATTTTCCCGGGGGCGGAAAGGTCGCACACTTCAAGTAAGCTGAAGCGGCGCGGACACTCGAAGCGGAAGATCAATCCGTTGTCGAGATAAAAGAAAACGTGTTCGTGTTTGCGGCGCGGCACGCTTTCCGACTCGACGCGCACGACGCCCGACATTCCGAAGTGCATCAAAACGCCTCTGCCGTCATCGAGATCGGCAATAAGGTAACGCCCCCTCCGGCGGACGCCGGTAAAAGTACGCCCCTCAAGATGCGCCTTTTCGAGCGGCGCAAGCGGCGTGCGCATTTTGGGCGAAAAGATCTCGACGCGGACAATGCCTCTATCGGTCAGCGCGCGGCGAAGCGCCCGACCGATCGACTCCGCTTCGGGAAGTTCCGGCATACGACGCCCCCCTTTGTTACGCCGGGATTACCAGACTTGCCCCTTGCTTTCATAGTAAGCGGCGACGTTGGGCACGATCGGTTTGATCAGTTGCTTGATCGCCTTGGCATATTCCTGAATTTCCGCCTGGGCGTGATCGCTGTCGCGCAATTCGAGGAAATGCAGCAGATTGGAAAGATCGACCGTACCCCAGAAAGTCACCATCATATTTTGCGGCAAAACACCGCGCGCCTGCTCCCGGCAGACGCCGGCAGCGAGGAGATCTTCGTAGAGTTTCAACGAAAGTTGATTGTGGTCAAAAATCTGCTTGCGAAGCGCGGCGTCGTCAAAATCGGGGTCGGCGTAGGAGGCCTGACGATTGTTTTCCGACTGACGGCGCAGATGCTCCGGCGTGTAGAATTCCATGTCGATTTCCGTGTAGCGGCGGCTGATCTCGTTGTAGCTCCACGTGCGGTGACGATGCCACTGACCGCGAATGAACAAGGGGCAATGGACGCTGAAGGTAAAAACCAGATGTTCCAGCGGACTGGTATGCCGGTTGTCGATCAGATAGGCAAGAAGTTTCACGTCGCGCTCATCCATCTCTTTTTTCAATTTTCCGAAAGAGACGCGGGCGGCGTTGACGATCGTGCTTTCACTGCCGAGGTGGTCGATCAGACCGACCCAGCCCTGACCACCGAGCACTTTGACGTGATTTTCCGGCGGGACGTTGAGGTGTTCCATCTTGTTCTTCCTTGTTTATCGGTTAAAAACTTCGTTGCGTTTACTTTTTGCGCGGAAAAACCGTTGCCGCACGAATGAGCGCGTCGACCTTGTCGCACTTTTCCCACGGGAAAAGATCGCGCCCGAAATGGCCGTACGCCGTCGTGTCGCGGTAATGCCAGTTTTTCGGGTGTTTCAAGTCGAGCGCCTTGATGATTTCGGCGGGCCGCAGATCAAAAACGACGCGCACGAGCTTCTCAAAATCCGCATCGTTGAAAACGCCGGTGCCGTACGTGTCGACGTTGATGCTCAACGGCTGGGCGACGCCGATCGCGTAGGAAACCTGAACTTCGCACTTGTGCGCAAGCTGAGCCGCGACGATATTTTTGGCGATGTAGCGGCAGAAATACGCCGCCGATCGGTCGACCTTGGAAGGATCCTTGCCCGAAAAGGCACCGCCGCCGTGCGAACCGACGCCGCCGTAGGTATCGACGATGATCTTCCGCCCGGTCAAACCGGTGTCGCCATGCGGTCCGCCGATCTCAAAGCACCCCGTCGGGTTGACGAAGTAGCGGACGTCGCTGTGGAGCAACTGCGCGGGGATCACCTCTTTGACGATCTCGCGCGTCATCTCTTCCAGAAATTCTTTCGGCATCTCGGGCGCGTGCTGATGCGACAGCACGATCGACTCGACGCGCACCGGACGACCGTCGCGGTAGCGGATGGAAACCTGCGACTTGGCGTCGGGGCGCAGATAGCGCGCCACCGCGGGATCGCTCTTGCGGCGCCTGGCAAATTCCTGCACGATGCGGTGCGCGTAAAGCAACGTCGCCGGCATCAATTCCGGCGTTTCGTCGCTCGCGTAGCCGAACATCATCCCCTGATCGCCGGCGCCCTGCTCGTGGCTCGTCGCTTCATCGACATTGACGCCCATCGCGATGTCGGGACTTTGGGCGTGGATATAAATTTCGACCGCGAGGTCGTCGGCATTGAAGCCGAGCCCCGGCTGGTCATAACCGATCTCGCGAACCGCCCGACGCACGACCTTTTCCCAATCAACTTTGGCTTTGGTCGTAATCTCGCCGGAAACGACGACGCGATCGGTCGTCGCCAACGCTTCGCAGGCGACGCGGCTGTCGGGATCCTGCTCCAAACAGGCATCGAGTACGGAATCGGAGATCCGGTCGCAAACCTTGTCGGGATGCCCCTCTGAAACGGATTCGGAAGTAAAGACGTGTTCTGCACGTATTTTACTCATAACAACTCCTTATAAAACAGAAAAAAAACCGGCGGAGTTTTCGCGCGCCGCCGGCTTGTGATGGATCATTCAAAAATCTCGTCGACTACGGCATAATCATCGGCACGGGCACGCCGCGACGATTCTGACGCCAGACTTCATTGCCGGTGCCTTCGACCGCCGGCTTGTCCTTGCCGAAGCTCATCGTATTCATCCGGTTGTCGGCGATGCCTTTCGACGCGAGATAGGCGCGGATGGCATTGGCGCGGCGTTCGCCGAGCGCGCGGTTGTACTCATCGGTACCGCGCTGGTCGCAGTGCCCCTCGATCACCAGCGCAAGTTTCGGCTTGCTCATCATATAGTTGGCGATTTTGTCCAAGTTGGCGGTTTCGCTGGGGACGAGCACATCCGAATCGTAAGCGAAGTAAATGATCGGCATGCCGAGACGGTTGCCGGAAGGATCCGCCGGACGCCAGCCGTTGGCGTCCGCGCTGTCGAGACCGCTCGCGCCGGGAACCCAGTCGCCGACGTTGCCGTTGCCGCCAAGCGCCGTGCTGTTGGGATCATCGTAAGCGGAGGGCACAGCGGAAAGATCTTCCGCCGGCTTTTCGCTCTGGCAGCCGGTTCCGACCGCAAGGAACATCGCCGCGACTGCGGCGCACTGCAGGAAATGTTTCGTCATTTTTACACACCTTTTTGGTTTGAAATAAATAGAATCGATCGCTCGATTTTTAATCCTTGTATATAAGATAGCGCACCGCCGGATTTTTTCCAATCACAATTTGACTTTTTGCCGTTTTTTTTTAAATTTTTTTGATTCTGCGGCAAAAGAAACATTTTTTCTTGATATTCTGCGGAAACGGGAGTATATTTTATAGATTAGAATCTTAACCCATAATCTTAATAAGAGGTGACAAATGAACATCGAATGGGACAAACTTGGTTTCGCTTTCTCGCAAACAAAAAGCAACATCCGCTTTCACTACGCCAACGGCAAATGGGACGAAGGTCGCCTGACGACCGATTTCAACGTTTCCATGTCGGTCGCCGCCAACGTGCTCCACTACGGTCAGGCGATCTTCGAGGGGATGAAAGCCTTTGCCTGCAAAGACGGCAAGGTGCGCATTTTCCGCCCCGATGAAAATGCGAAGCGGCTCAACAGCTCCGCCCGTCAGCTGGTGATGGCGGAATTCCCCGAAGATCGTTTCGTCGAAGCGGTCAAGACCGTCGTGCGCGACAACATCGAATTCGTGCCGCCCTACGGTACCGGCGGTTCGCTTTACATCCGTCCGGTGATGTTCGGCACCCAGCCGCAGATCGGCGTCAACGCGAGCAACGAGTACGAACTGGTCATCATGGTGATGCCGGTCGGTCCTTATTATAAAGGCGGCATCAAGCCGGTCGACGCGATGGTTTCGATCGACTACGACCGCGCGGCGCCGCACGGCACCGGTCACATCAAAGCGGCGGGCAACTACGCCGCGAGCTTGCTTTCGAGCAAGATCTGCAAAGAGAAGTACCATTGCCCGGTTGCGCTTTTCCTCGATCCGGCGACCCACACCTACGTTGATGAATTCAGCACCAGCAACTTCCTCGCGATCACCAAAGACGGCAAGTACGTCACAAGTCTCTCGAACTCGATCCTGCCCTCGGTCACCAACAAGTCGCTGATGACCGTCGCCGCCGACCTCGGCATGCCGACCGAGCGCCGCCAGGTCCGCGCAGAAGAACTGCCTGATTTCGCCGAGATTGCCGCTTGCGGCACCGCCGTCGTGCTGACCCCCGTCGGCAGGATCTTCTTTGGCGACAAAGTCTACGATTACCACTTGACCGAGATCGGCCCCGTGCTCAAGAAACTTTACGATCGCATGATGGCGATCCAGCACGGCGAGATCGAAGACATCCACAACTGGATGGTGGAAGCGTAAAAATGACCGTTTTCAAGACCAAGAAGGAACTGCAGAATTTCGCCCTTGCGGCGAAGCGTTCCGGCAAGACGATCGGCCTCGTGCCGACGATGGGATTTCTGCACGCGGGGCACATGTCGCTGATCGACATCGCCCGCGCCAAGGCGGATATTGTCATCGTTTCCGTTTTTGTCAATCCGACGCAGTTCGCGCCCAACGAGGATTTCGACAGCTATCCGCGCGATTTCGAGCGCGACGCCAAGATGTGCGAAGAGCACAAGGTCGACGTCATTTTCGCCCCGAATCGCGAGGAAATGTACGACGCGAACGCCTCGACTTACGTCAATGAACTGATGTTGTCGCGTCCGCTTTGCGGCGCGAGCCGTCCGACTTTTTTCCGCGGCGTGACGACGGTAGTCACGAAACTTTTCCATCTCGCCCAGCCCGATTTCGCCGTTTTCGGCGAAAAAGACGCCCAGCAACTGCTCGTCATCAAGCGCATGGTGCGCGACCTTGATTTCCCGATCGAGATCATCAACGGCAAGCTCATCCGCGACGAGGACGGCTTGGCGATGAGTTCGCGCAACCGTTATCTTTCCGCAGATGAACGCAAACGCGCGCTCTCGATCCACCGTGCGTTGCTCGGCGCCAAGGCGGCGATCCTCGCCGATCCGGGCAAGATCGACGTCGCGCTTCACAACGCCAAAGCGGTGATCACCGCCGCCGAAGGCCGCGTCGACTACGTTTCCGCACTCGACACGGAAACGCTGGAGGAACCGACGGCAAAGACGAAGCATCTCATTGTCGCCGCCGCCGCTTTTTTCGGCACGACGCGACTGATCGACAACGAAATGTTTGATCTTTAAATAAGGTATTGTAAAATGATTCGACTCTCCTTTGAGCAAAGCGATTTCAAGGCGCAGTGCGCCGCGCTTTTTGACCGTCCCGCCTATCCGCCGCAAGCGGAGATCGCGGCGCGCGAGATCATCGACGCCGTCCGAAAAGGCGGCAACCGCGCCCTCGTGCAATTCGCCGAAAAGTTCGATCACGTCAAGCTGACGGAAAAAAATCTCAAGGTCAGCGACGCCGAGATCGCCGAGGCGGTCAAAAAACTGCCTGCCGCCGACAAAAAGGCGATCCGCACAGCGCTGAAGCAGATCACGGACTTCGCGCGCGTCACCAAGCCGCTCAACTGGAGTTTCGTCCCCCGCCCCGGCGTCAAGCTCGGGGAAAAATATACGCCGCTTGACCGCGTCGGCGTTTACATTCCGGGCGGCACGGCGCCACTCGTTTCGACGGTGCTCCACACCGCCGGCATCGCCAAGGCGGCTGGCGTCAGGGAGATCGTCGCCGCGACGCCGCCGGGGAACATTCCGCCGGCGACGCTCTACGCGATGAAGTGCGCCGGCGTCAAGGAAATCTACCGCCTCGGCGGCGTTTACGGCGTCGCCGCGCTCGCGCTCGGCACCGAAACGATCCGTCCGGTCGAAAAGATCGTCGGCCCCGGCAACGCCTACGTCACCGCCGCCAAAAAACTGCTTTTCGGCAAAGTGGCGATCGACCTCGTCGCCGGTCCGTCGGAAATATTGGTCATCGCCGACAAGCGCGCCAATGCCTCCTTTGTCGCCGCCGACTTGCTCAGTCAGGCGGAGCACGGTTCCGGATTGGAACAGGCGGTGCTCGTGAGCGACAGCAAGAGTCTGCTCGATAAAGTTTCCGCTGAAGTTGAAAAACAGGCGGCAAAGCTCCCCCGCATCGCCACCGTCAAAAAGGTGATGGAAAAGGGGATGTTCCTCATCCAGACGAAAAATCTCGACGAAGCGTGCCGACTGGCAAGTTTGTACGCCCCCGAACACTTGGAAATTCAGACGGCGACGCCGGAAAAGTACGCCAAAAAGATCACCGCCGCCGGTGCGATCTTCCTCGGCGACTGGACGCCGGAACCCGCCGGGGATTTCTGCGCGGGGCCGTCGCACGTCTTGCCGACCGCCGGCAGCGCGAAAGCTTTCAACGGGCTGGAAACGGTTTCGTTTATGCGCCGCAGCAGCATCGTCAAGTACACGCAAAAGGCGTTGCAGAAAGAGATCGGCGTCATCGAGCGTTTCGGCGCGATGGAAATGCTTGCCGCGCACGGCAATGCCGGCAGCATCCGCAAAGAGAAGTAATTTGCGCGATTACCGCTTGTTGTCGAGATAGATCACGATGTTGCTCGCGACGGGGCGGGTATACCCCATCAGGCTCTGCCGGTTGACCATCACGGGGAGATCCCGCCCGCGGTCGATGTAGAGCAACGTCGTCGAACCGCCGCCATCCATATTGAGCGCGTTGTACGCGCCCGCGTCGATCATCAGCTGGGCGAGTTCGTCCAGTTTCGCCCCGTCGCTCCAGCCGGGTTGCCTGCCGTCAACGGTGATGATGAACATCGAGCGGCGGTCTTTGGAAAGTCCGTAAGCGATCCGCGGATCGGGACGGGCTTTGCCATCCACGACGCACTTGCCGTCGATGACGATCGGGAAAAATCCGGAAACGGCGATCTGCAATTCGGGATAAAGCTTTTCCGGAACCCGCGTCGTCCAGATCTCCGCCGATCCATTCTGACGCACCAGAAAGACGGCGCCGTGCTTGTGGTCGTCGGAAACGACGATCCCCTGATTGATGTTCAGCCCGGGGAGAAATCCGTATTGATGCGTATAAGGCTTCGTCCACGGCGTCCACGGCGCGGCGTTGGCGGCGACGATCACGTGCCGGTTCAACTGCTGCTGGGCGGCGACGAAATCCGTCGTCCGCGCCCGTTTGGTATGAATGGTTTTGGAGGGAAAATCCGGCATCGGCTTGCCGTAATCGCGGTCACGCCCCGTGGCGGCAAAACGGATCTTGCGGTTGGCGACGTCGATGCGCATCACGTTGATCTTTTGCAATCGCGGTTCTTCGCGTTCGATGGTGATGAGCTTTACGCCCGTCTGCACTTCTTTGGCGTGTGCCCAATCCAGTTGCTTTGCCGCGAGAATCAGCGAAAAAAAGAGACAAAGCGTTATCAGAAATCGTTTGTTCATCATTTTCCCGGCTCCTTTCCGATATTTTATTATAGCATCAAAAACGAAACGTTTCCAATCCTTGCATAAAAATAATTTGCGATTATATTAAAGTATGATGAAAAAATTTTGTCTGCTTTTCCTGCTTTTAGGCGCAATGCTTCCGGCGCACGCATCGCTGGAGGCGTGGAACAACTGGCTCGGCGCTCCGTTGCTCAACCGGCAGTGGCGTTACGATGAACGCTTCCGATTGCCCGGCGACGTCCATACGCGTTCCGCCTATTTGCGCGACACCAAGCTGTGCGGACTGATCGCCTACGAGATCAAGTTTCACCTCGACGAAGGCCGCATCACGGCGATCGACATCATTTTCAGCAACAAGGGCGACACCGCCGATCACGTGCGCCGCCAGATTGCCTATGCAAAGAAAAAACTTCGCGACGATCTCAACAAGATGATCGGCAAACCGGAATCCACCCGGCTTGGCCCCGATCGTTTCAAAACCAAGGCGGAAGTATGGAAAACGCCGGAAATCATCTTTGCGCTCGAAGCCGACGCCGGGGATTATGTCATTTTGCACATCTATCCGCCCGCAACGATACTGACGGCGGAAAACGCCCGCGACGTCCGCCAAAAAATCGACGCAATCGACCTCGCCGGACGTGTCCAGCGCAACGACTTCGGCGACGTCTTTCTCGTCGTGCCGCAAGTCGATCAGGGCGACAAAGGCTACTGCGTGCCGGCAACGTACGGCAGGATCCTGCGTTATTACGGGATCGACACGATCAGCATGCACCAATTGGCGGCGCTTTTTCAAAGCGACCGCGACGACGGCACCGACATATTCGGCGCGCACAAAAAGATCGCCCCGCTTTTCCGCAGTGTCGGCATCAATGTCCGTAAACAAGGCGATATCGCCTTTCCCGCCATTCAAAAGGCAATCGACCGCGGAACGCCGCTGATCTGGGTGCTCTACGCCGACCCGAAATATGAAGATATCCGCCTCATCAACACACGCAGTCGCGGCGGCGATCCCAAGGCGTGGCGGCGCAACAAGATCACCAAAAGCCGCGCGGATTCCCTGCCCAAGAGCGAATGCGGCCACGTCTGCCTGATCGTCGGGTACAATTCCTTGACCGAAGAAATCGCCGTCAGCAACTCCTGGTCGAGCGAAGCCGACGGCAGACCGACGTGGGTGCCGTTTCGCGTCGCCAAGAAGTATTCCGCGGGCGAAAGCTATCTCTGCACTCCCTGATCCCCTGCCCTGCCTGCCGCAAACGGCAAAAAATTTTTCTTTTTTTCTTTTGACAAAGTGTTTTATCTGTTGAAAAAATCGCTTTTTTGCGCTATATTAAATGGATTTACAATGGCCGGGGAAGTTCCGGCAAGCATGCAAGGAAGAAGGGAAAAATGAACCAGTATGCGCAGAACGTGTTGAACGACGTTCAGGCTCGTTACAGCAACGAGAAAGAATTCGTTCAGAGCGTGACCGAAGTGGTCGGCTCGATCTCCAAATTGTTGGATGCCGCCCCCAAGTACGAGAAGAACAAGATCCTCGAGCGGATCGTCATCCCCGAACGTACCATCATCTTTCAGGTTCCGTGGGTCGACGACAAAGGCGAGCTCCAGATCAACACCGGCTACCGCGTGCAGTTCAACAGCGCCATCGGTCCCTACAAAGGCGGTTTGCGCTTCCACCCGTCGGTCAACCTCAGCATCCTGAAGTTCCTCGGCTTTGAGCAGATTTTCAAGAACAGCCTCACGACGCTCCCGATGGGCGGCGGCAAAGGCGGTTCCGATTTCAACCCCAAGGGCAAGAGCGATCGCGAAGTGATGACGTTCTGCCAGAACTTCATGCGTGAACTTTACCGTCACATCGGCCCCTCGACCGACGTGCCCGCCGGCGATATCGGCGTCGGCGCCCGCGAGATCGGTTTCCTTTTCGGTCAGTACAAACGGATCGTCAACTCCTACGACAGCGTGCTCACCGGCAAAGGTCTCAACTGGGGCGGCAGTCTCGTCCGTCCGGAAGCGACCGGCTACGGCTGCGTCTACTTCGCGTTTGAGATGCTCGCGACCCGCAATCAGGATCTCGAAAACAAGCGCGTGATGGTTTCCGGTTCCGGCAACGTCGCGCAGTTCGCGATCGTCAAGGCGACCCACCTCGGCGCCAAGGTGATCTCCTGCAGCGACTCCGACGGTTGCATCATCGACGAAGACGGCATCGACGCCGAAAAGCAGGCGTACATCCGCGAACTCAAAAACGTCAAACGCGGCCGTATCCGCGAATACGCGGAGCGTTTCCCCCGCGCCAAATACTACGAGGGCAAACGCCCCTGGCAGATCGTCCCCTGCGACGTCGCGCTGCCCTGCGCCACGCAGAACGAGCTTGACATCGACGACGCCAAGGCGCTCGTCGCCAACGGTTGCATCTGCGTCTGCGAAGGCGCCAATATGCCGACCACGCTCGAAGCGACGCAATACATCCAGAGCCACAAGTTGCTTTTCTCGCCCGGCAAGGCGTCCAACGCCGGCGGCGTCGCGACCAGCGGTCTTGAGATGAGCCAGAACGCGATGCGTTTGAGCTGGGATGCCAAGGAAGTCGATACCCGGCTCCACGGCATTATGATCAACATTCACAACGCGGCGCGCAACGCCGCTTCCGAGTTCGGCGAACCTGACAACTACGTCATGGGCGCCAACATCGCCGGCTTCCGCAAGGTCGCCGATGCGATGATCGACCTCGGCATCTAAACGGAATTTTTCCAACGGCGCTTCCCGCTTCACCGGCGAAGCGCCGTTTCCTTTTAAAAGCGGAAAATCTGTAAAAAAACAATACTTTGATTTGTATTTTTGCACTTTCGGTGATATAATTATAGATAAGAATAATAATTTGTTTCCGAAATACCAAACCACAGGTGACTTATGACCATGCACTTTTTGACCAAACTCTTTTCCACCTATATCGGGATCGACCTCGGTACCGCCAACTGTCTGATCTACGTGCGTGATCACGGCATCATGCTGGCGGAGCCCTCGGTGGTCGCGCTCAAAGTCAACACCCGCGAAGTGTTGGCGGTCGGCAGCGAGGCCAAAGAGATGATGGGCAAAACGCCGACCAACATCACGACCATCCGGCCGATGAAAGACGGCGTGATCGCCAATTTTGAAGTCACAGAAGATATGCTCCGCTTTTTCATTCAAAAGGCGATGCGTCAGCAACCGTGGTTCAAGCGGTTGCTTCACCCCCGCGTGCTGATCGCAGTACCCTCGGGCATCACGGAAGTGGAAAACCGCGCGGTCAAAGACAGCGCCAAGCACGCCGGTGCGGGCGAGATCATCCTCGTCGAAGAACCGATGGCGGCGGCGGTCGGCGTCGGCTTGCCGGTCGCGGAACCTTCCGGCAGTATGATCGTCGATATCGGCGGCGGCACGACGGAAGTCGCGGTGATTTCGCTTTCCGGCATTGTCGAAGCCAAAAGCGTGCGCGTCGGCGGCGATGCCCTCGACGAAGCGATCACGCAGTATATGAGAAAGAACCACAACCTTTTGATCGGCGCGCTTTCCGCCGAACGCATCAAGATCAAACTCGGCAGCGCCTACCCCGTCAAAGACGATCAGACGCTCGACGTGCGCGGTCTCGACATTGTTTCGCGCGGTCCCAAAACGATCCGCATCACGGCGGAAGAAGTCCGCATGGCGCTTCAGGAATCGGTCACGACGATCTCGGAAGCGGTGCGCAACACCATCGAACACTGTCCGCCGGACTTGCTCGCCGACCTCGTTGACCGCGGCATTATGCTCGCGGGCGGCGGCGCGCTGCTCGCCGGGTTGGATAAATTGTTGACCGAGGAAACCGGTTTGCCGGTCTTCGTTTCCGATGAACCGCTCAACGCGGTGGTCAAAGGCGCCGGCGTCATGCTGCAGGAAGACAGCATCTGGAATTCGTAAACTATGAAGATCAATCTCTCCGGATTGCGCCCGATCGAATTGAAAGACCGCGCGCTGTTTGAGCGTCACCTCAAAACGATGCAGAGCCAAAGCAGCGAATGCTGTTTTGCCAATTTGTTCATTTATCAGAAATTCTACGGCTACGAGTTCGCCGATTTCGGCGATCGTCTCGTCGTCTACGAGCGTCCGACCCGTCAGGTGCACTACCCGATCGGCAAATGGACGACGCCATCGGAATTGTACAAGATCAGCCGCGCTTTCATTGATGCGGGGTTGAGCGACGGCGCCGTCTACGACGTGCCCGAGGATTTCCTCGACAAACACGCCGATTGCGACGCGAAGTTTGACATCGAGTACGACGAAGGGGCGATCGACTATCTCTTTTCGATCGACAAGATCGCCACTTGCGCAGGGCCGAAACTCCGCAAGAAGTACAATCTGGTCAAACAGTTCCAGGCGAACTGGCCCAAGGCGGAAGTCCGCGCGATCGACGCCAAAGAGATTCCCGCCGCGATTAAGCTGGTGCAGAATCTCAACGCCCATTTGACGCAGTGCCAGTTCATCGACGAAGAGACTGAAGCGCTGACGCTGGCGCTTGAAAACTTCAAAGATCTGAAACTGCAGGGGATCATCCTCTATGCCGAGGACGATTATCCCGCGGGGATCTCCATTTACAGCATCCTCCCCTCCGACACGGTCGACGTGCTCTTTGAAAAAGCCGACCACTCGGTCAAGGGAGCGTCGCAGACGCTGACCCGCATGGTCGCGATCGAACTTCACGGCAAAGCGAAATTCCTCAACTGCGAGCAGGACTACAACGACGAAGAGATGCGCCACATGAAACGTTCGCTCGACCCCGAGCGTTTCTACAAACGTTATCTTTTGCGTACCAAAGCGTAACGATCAGCAAAATCCAGGGGGCTGTTGCAAAAAGCGACAGCCCCCTTTTTTGTATCGCATCGCCGCCATTGAGAGCTTTAAGAACGTGCTCCCCCCGATTCCAGCCTAAAAGAAATCCCCCCTGTTGCCATGTGGCAACAGGGGGGATTTTTTGTATATGCCTTTATTTGCGTTTTGGAGCACCATAGCGCTCGATCGCCCACAACCCGATCAATGCCGCTTCATTATCGCCAACAGAAACGCGTCTTGTGAGTCGTTTTGAAGCCTCTACCTTACGCAAGTACGTCAACTCTCACCGCTAATACACAAAAAGAGAGGCACCGAAATGCGCCTCTCTTTTTTAATCCTCGTCGTCGAATATCCTGCTGCGTATTACGCTATGGCGTCCGCCGGTAGAGGTGCCTTCCCGCTTCCCGTCGTAGCTACGGAAAGAGGATAGGTTATCATTATCCCCATAAGCTACCCCTCCGGACTTCCCATCGAATCCAGTATAGTAAGTGGTGGACCCACAGTCGTACGCCGTGCCCGAGAAACCTTCGGTATTATAGTAGGTAATTTGGCCGCCGTCGTATGAAGTCCCCAAAGACTTGCCGCCGCTACTATAGTACGTGATCGCTCCGCAATCGTAGGCTGTTACTTCGGTTCCATCCTTGAAGTTTTTATAGTAAGTGAAGGGCCCGCAGCGGTACACGGATCCCTCTGAGGTAAAGGTCAATCCTTGCGGAGGGCCATCGTCCTCGGACTCATAGGTTCTTCCATACAAGGATGCGGCGCATATAGCAAAGACAAGTAGCATAAGCTTTTTCATTCTTCTACCCCCTTATTATCCAACATACACGGTTCGGTCGCCATTTTCAAGAGCTGATGGACTTTATTTAAGGGAATTGTCATAATATGAGTCTTCGTGCGGTCGCCACCTATTTCCGACTACGATGGCACACCATCAAGGAATTGGAGAAAACGCATTTAAAGAAAAGGTTTGCAAAAATCCATACGGAAGGGGTAAAGGCTATTGGCGTTGATGAAA
>DCFZ01000036.1:17988-18729 GCA_002314455.1 Lentisphaeria bacterium UBA1791
CATTGCTGCCCTTGCCGGCGCTTTGGAAGTGTTAAAAAAGAGTAAAATCAGCGGCGATTTGCCGCTATAAGGGAACCGGCGCGCGATGCGTCATGTTCGCCGATAGTGTAGTGCAAACGATTTAAACAGAAAGGGGGTGATTAACGTGGAAAATGTCGCTTTTCTCGCCGTTGTGGGCGTGTTGCCGATTATTTGCGGTGGCATTATCGCAGTGGCAAAAAGAAAGCTCGCCGGTATGCACACCGGCGAGCCGAGCGGGCGAAAGATAGTCTTTCGCGGTACGATGAAATAAAATAACACTAAACCCCGCCCGCGTCAAGTGGGCGGGACTAAAAAATAAAGGATTTTTTTACCATGAAAGTTTACAGCGATATTAGTCTTCTCGTACGCATGCTTTCCAGCATTCCGTATTTGCCAAACGACATCCTCGCCCAAGGCATTAAGCTCTTGTAGGGTGTCTATGTACTTGTCGGGGTCGTCATATGCCATCTCAGTACATAGCGCTGTTATTTCTTTAGGTGGCCGTTTTAGGTGTAAAAAAGAAAGCAGGAGGACCGCTATGGCCCTCCTCTTTTTATGCTCGAATATTTTTGCAGTTTTTTTGCAGTTTGCTGCGTCAAGACAACGAAAACAATGAGAAACGACAAGGAACAAAAGTTAAGTGGAAGCTGTATTTTTGAGCTTAAAATTGGTACACCCGAACGGATTCGAACCGTTGACCTTCTACTCCGGAGGCAGACG
>DCFZ01000036.1:18743-139939 GCA_002314455.1 Lentisphaeria bacterium UBA1791
TATCCAGCTGAGCTACGGGTGCCCAAATGCAGTCCTTTAATATATGCCGCGATCAGAGAAAATGCAAGCGGAAAACTATTTTTTCTCCAACGGCAGTTTCGGCGCTTCCGCTTCGACGTCTTTGCCGTTCCAGCAATAGGTGCAGAGCTTCTCTTTCGGAATGCCGATCGCGCTGAGCAACCCGTCAAGGCTTTGGAACTTCAACGTCGACAGATTCAACTCCTTGCGGATCTCCTCGACCATCGCCTGATACTCCGGCGAGTCGAAAACAAGGTATTTCGCCAGAATTTCATCGGTGATCCCGGTCGTCTTTTCCAACCGGGCGATCGCCCGCCGCGCCGCCAGATCCATTTCACTGCGCGAACGCGAGAAATTCAAAAAGCGGCAACCGAAAAGAAGCGGCGGGCACGCGGAGCGCATATGCACCGCCTTGACGCCCAATCCGTAAAGCCGCTTCACCGTATCGCGCAACTGCGTGCCGCGAACGATCGAGTCGTCGCAAAAGAGCAACCGCTTCCCCTCGATCTGCTCCTGCACCGGAATCAGTTTCATCTTGGCGACGAGGTCGCGCTTGCTCTGGTTCTGCGGCATGAAACTGCGCGGCCACGTCGGCGTATATTTAACGAAACTGCGCAAGTAGGGTTTATCGGTCGCATTCGAATAGCCGATCGCATGCGCGATCCCCGAATCGGGAATACCGCAGATCGAATCGACTTCCTGAAGCATATCCTTGTCGCGCGAAGCGAGGATCGCGCCGTTGCGGTAACGCGCGCTTTCGGCGTTGGCGCCTTCGTAACAACTGGAGGGATAGCCGAAATAGACCCAAAAGAAGGTACAGATTTTCATCGTTTCACCGGCTTCGTGGTGAACGACGACTTTATCCTGCGTCAATTCGACGATCTCGCCGGGACCAAGTTCATGTTTGCCCCGGTAATCGAGGTTCGGGAACGCAGTCGATTCCATCGAAACCGCATAGGCGCCCTCTTTCTCGCCGATGACCACCGGCGTGCGGCCGTAGCGGTCGCGGGCGGCAAAAACGCTTTTATCGGTCAAGAGCAAAATCGAACAGGAACCGTCGATCACCTTTTGCGCGTATTCCAATCCGGCGGCAAAGGTGTCTTTGCGGCAGATCAGCATTGAAACCAGCTCGGTCGGATTGACTTCGCCGTCGCTCGATTCGCACAAATGGGAATAGCCGCCGTCAAACAGCTTCTGAATGATCTCCGTCTGATTATTGATCTTGCCGACGGTGACGATCGCGAAACTGCCGAGTTTGCCGGTGATCAGTAGCGGCTGATCTTCCGTATCGCTGATGACGCCGATGCCGGCGCGGCCATCAAGGCTGTCGAGTTCGCCGTCGAACTTCGAGCGGAACTGCGCGTTGGTGATGTCGTGGATGCTGCGAAAAATCCTGCCGTTTTCCTGCCGGATGGCAAGTCCGCCGCGGCGCGTGCCAAGGTGCGAGTGGTAATCCGTACCGTAAAAAAGATCATCCACACAGTTGAATTTTGAAACGACGCCGAAGAAACCGCCCATGCGACACCCCTATTTGTAAAAAAAACATCCCGTCTGCGTTATGCTATAATATAATATGAGACGGCACGTTTTACAACCGCACAAGCGGCAAATTCCACTATAAATCACGCGAAACGATTTCTCCGGGGCGCGTCATCGCGCCGGCGGAAATTTTCCGTCCCGGATAAATGGCGGTATGAATTCCCGTATGGACGCCATCGCCGATGATAGCACCGAATTTGCGTCTGCCCGTATCCACGAGAACATTTTCCACCATCGAACGGTGATTCAGACCATCGTGGCGCAAATTGCCGATCACCGTCCCCGCGCCGAAATTCACATAGTCACCGAGGATCGAATCACCGACATAGCTCAAGTGCCCGACGCTGCTATGGTTGCCGATGATCGAATTCTTGATCTCGACCGCCTGCCCGATATGGACAAAGTCGCCGATCACGGTGTTGCCGCGCAAGTAGCAATTGGGGCCGATCTTGCAATTTTTGCCGATCACGACGTTGCCCTCGATGTAGACGCCGGGCAAAAGGAGGGAGTTTTCCCCGAGAACGAGATGCCCCGTATATTCCGCACGCGGGGAAACCTCACCCGCGATTTCATCGCGATCGAGCGCTTTCACCAGCATTTCGCCGATCGCCAAAACGTCCCACGGGTAACGGATCACCACACCCTCCGCCGGAAAGAGTTCACGCCCCTTTCCGGCGCGCGCCAGAACATTGCCGCAACCATCTTCCACGACGAAATCGGTGTGGTCTTTTAACTCGGCAAGCATCCTTTCCGAAGGGAAAAAATCACCATTCCAGATCACGTCGACGGGAAACGCCGCAAGTTTTTCCTGCAAAACATTCCGCAATTGCCGGTTGCCGAGCATCAATGCGGCAACGTCGGTCGCCAGCGGCGCCAGCGTCGGAAGGTTCTTTTCGACAAACAGGATCATATCACGCCCCCAATTCCAGTTTCGCCGCCGCGACGATCTTTTCGAGCCACGCGTCGAGCATCGCCGCATCTTCCATTTCGACGAGAATGCGGAGCTTGTTTTCGGTGCCGCTGTAACGGACGACCGCCCTGCCCCCGTTGCCGACGGCATTTTTCAACGCGTCAAGCGTCGAATTCAATTGCAACAATTGGTCAAGCGGCACTTTCGACCGGATCGGCAAATTGACCATCTTTTGCGGGAACGCCGTCATAAAGGACGCCAGTTGCTGCAAGGATTCGTTGCGCTCCATCATCAGTTTCAACACGTGGAGCGCCGTGATGATGCCGTCGCCCGTCGTCACGTAATCCATAAAAATAACGTGCCCCGCCTGTTCGCCGCCGACGTTGCAATGCCGGTCGCGCATCGCTTCGATGACGAGGTGGTCGCCGACGTCGGTCGTGATGACGTCGATCCCCGCTTCGCGCATCGCCCGGTGAAGTCCCAGATTGCTCATCGACGTGACGACGACGGCGTTGTTGGCAAGTTTGCCCCGTTTCCTGTAGTCGAGGGCGACCATTCCGATGATGCGGTCGCCGTCGACGACCTCGCCCGCCGCGTCGCAGAAAATCACCCGGTCGGCGTCGCCGTCAAGCGCAATGCCGCAATCGGCGTGGGTCTGCCGGACTCTTTCGCACATCGTTTTTACGTGCGTCGCACCGCAAGCGTCGTTGATGTTGCCGCCGTCGGGTGAAACGCCGATCTCGATCACTTCGGCGCCGAGTTCGCGAAAAATCGCCGGCGCCATCGCATAGGCGGCGCCATTGGCGCAGTCGAGCACGATCTTCAGCCCCGCAAGCGAGCAGTTTTTAATGGAACTTTTGGCGAATTCGATATAGCGCCCGCGGGCGTCGTCGATGCGCCGCGCCTTGCCGATGTTGGCGCTTCCGGCAAGCAGATCGCTGCTTCTGCCGATTGCAATGAGTTCTTCGATCGCGTCGCTCTGCGTTTCGGTGAGCTTGAAGCCGTTTTCGTCGAAGATCTTGATGCCGTTGTCCTCCGCGGGATTGTGGCTCGCCGTGATCATAATGCCGCAGTCGGCGGCAAAGGAACGCACCAGATGCGCAACGGCGGGCGTCGGCATCGGGCCGACTTCGAGGACGTCCATGCCCATACTGAGCAATCCCGCCGTGATCGCGCTTTCGAGCATATAGCCGGAAAGCCGGGTGTCCTTGCCGACAACGACGCGGCGCGAGGCGCCGTTGGCGCGGTACTTCGCCACCGCCTTGCCGACGAGCAACGCCATTTCCGGCGTGATCGGATAACGATTCGCCTTGCCGCGAATGCCGTCGGTGCCAAATAGTTTTTCCATTTTTCAGACTCCTTAATTAAAAAGGTATTTATTCAACCGTCACACTTTTTGCCAAGTGGCGCGGGCGATCGATCTCGCAACCGCGCGCCTTGGCAAAATAATAAGCAAACAACTGCAGCGCCACCGCCGTGACGACCGATGCGGCATACCGCGAGCACGGGGCACTTTGATCGTGTTGGCGACAAGTTTTTTCACTTCCCGATCGCCCAGCGCATATGGGCGATGCCGCGCGATCCCCGACAAAACCAACAATGCCGCACATCGGATATGCACTCCTTCCTTGTTTTTCCGAAAAACGATTTGCATAAAATAACGCCGCCTCGTCGACTTTTCCACCAATTTATGGATTTTTTTTCGTTTTTTATGGATTTTTAGAGATTTATCAATTTTTCTTTCAACTTTTTTTGAAAAATTTTTCATTTTTTCGATCAAAACCGGCGTTTTCTATTTGAAAAAAGGCAATTTAAGAGATATTTTAAACAAGATGCAAAGGTGTTTTTCTTTTGCACAAAGACGCGAGAGGGGCGTTTTTGTCGGATCGTTTTCCACCGCTCACGACAAGGCGAAACTCAACCGGACTGCGGTTCCGCGGCAGGGAAAGTTGCGGGATCCGGGAAATTCAAGCTTAGTTTGAAGCGTTGCGCGACCTGTCTTTCGGGAGGGGGCGTTTATTCGCTTATTTTTGTTTTTCCCGAGACGGTCCGGCTTCGTGCCGAGCAGAAAAAATTTGTACAATTGAACCTAACCAAAGGTAACAAAGGACAAGTAAAAATGAAAGTCAGAGCTTCGATCAAGCGCAGATGCGAATTCTGTCAGATCATCAAACGCAACGGGACGATCCGCGTGATCTGCTCCCGCGACCCCCGCCACAAGCAGCGTCAGGGCTAAAGCAAGGTAAAACCGAAATCAACGGCAACTATAAAAAGTAAGGATTCAAAACATGCCTCGTATTATTGGTGTTGACATTCCGGGCAACAAGCGCATCGAATACTCGTTGCGCTACATCTACGGCGTGGGCCCGACCAAAGCGATCGAAATTCTCACCAAGGCGAAGATCGATCCCGCGATGCGCGCCAGCGACATCACCCCGGACCAGATTTCCCAGATCACGAAAATCCTGCAGAACGATCTGATCGTCGAAGGCGATCTGCGCCGCAGCATTTCCGCCGATATCCGCCGTCTGCAGCAGATCAACTGCTACCGCGGCATCCGTCATCGTCGCAATCTGCCCGTCCGCGGTCAGCGCACCAAGACGAATGCCCGTACCCGCAAGGGCAAGAAAGTGACGATCGGCGCGATCCGCGACAAAACTCAGCGTCGTCTCGCGGCGAAAGAGGAATAATCGCCTCTTCCTATTAATGATAGCTTAAAATAATTTGGAGAATATTCAGATCATGGCTGAAGAAGAAATCAAGACCGCCGTCGAGACGGAAGCGGCTCCGGCTGAAGAAACTGCCGCCGCCCCCGTCGTCAAGCAGCGCGCCAAGAGCGGCCGCTTTATCCCCAGCGGGATCGCCCACATTCTGGCGACCTTCAACAACACCAAAGTTACTTTCACCGACTTGCACGGCAATGTGATCAGCTGGTCCACCGGCGGCAAGAACGGCTTCAAGGGCTCGCGCAAGAGCACCGCTTATGCGGCGCAGGTGATCGCCGGTGAAGCGGCGAAAAAAGCGATGCTCCTCGGTATGAAGGAAGTCGAAGTGCGGATCAAGGGACCGGGTGCCGGTCGTGAATCCGCCGTCCGCGGCATCGCTGCCGCCGGCATTGAAATCAGCGTCATCAAAGACATCACCCCGGTTCCGCACAACGGTTGCCGGCCCCCGAAACGTCGCCGGGTCTAATTACCGCTGTGTCTTACGCCCGCTTGAACTCAAGCGGGCGGCGTAAACAGAAGTTTTCGTTTAAGTACCGTGTCGGCAACGACACATAATGGAATTTGGGAAGGAAGTAAATATGAATTCTACAATCGGATTTCCGATGCCGAAGGCGATCGTCGCGGATGAAGCGACGATGACCGATACTTACGCAAAATTCATTGCTCAGCCGTTCCAGAGCGGATTTGGCCACACGCTGGGCAATGCGTTGCGCCGGGTGTTGCTCTCCTCTCTCGAAGGTGCGGCGATCTCGTCGGTTGCAATCGATGGCGTCAAGCATGAATTCGACTCGCTGAAAAACGTGGTGGAAGACATCACCGAGATCGTGCTGAACCTCAAGATGATCAAGCTGGTTCTGCACGGTGAAGGTCCCAAAACGCTCGAGATCAAAGCCGACAAAGCCGGCGCAGTCACGGCGGGGAACATCATTTGCGACAGCTCGGTCGAGGTGCTCAACCCCGATCAGTTGATCTGCACGCTCGACAAGGACGAGCCCTTTCACGCGGTGATTGAAGTGATCTCCGGCAAAGGCTATCAGCCCGCCGAAGCGCACAACGCCCAGCGTCCGATCGGCACGATCCCGGTCGACTGCCTCTTCAGCCCCGTGACGCGCGTCAACTATCAGGTCGGCGCCGCCCGCGTCGGTGAAGAAACCGAAATGGACAGCCTCGAGCTCGAAATCTGGACCGACGGCCGCATCGCTCCGCGCGCTGCGCTCGAAGCCGCGACCCGGATCCTCTGCGATCACCTGCAGCCTTTCCTCGGCAATCAGATGGTCAAGGAAGAAGTTCCGCTCACCGAAGAGGAAGCCAAACTGTACAAGCTCCTGTCGCAGGACATCGACGTGCTCGACCTCTCGGTCCGCGCGATGAACTGCCTCAACAGCGCCGACATCCGTCTGGTCAGCGAGCTTTGCACGAAAACCGAAAGCCGGATGCTCAAGTACCGGAATTTCGGCAAAAAGTCGTTGGATGAAATCAAAGAAAAAATTGAAAAGCTCGGTCTGGAACTGGGGATGACCCTCAGCGACCGGTTGCTCGCCGCCTTGGAAACCGAAGCGGCGCGCGTCCGGGCCGAAGCTGAGGAGAACAAGTAATTATGCGTCACAGAGTAGCAACTTTCAAGATCGGTCGTTCCGGCGCGCATCGCCGGGCGATGATGGCCAATATGATCAGCAGCCTTTTCCTCAACGGTCGGATCGAAACCACCGTGGTCAAGGCCAAGGAAGCCAGCCGTCAGGCTGACAAACTCGTCACGATCGGCAAAAAAGGCGATCTCCATCGCCGTCGTCTCGCGGCTGCGCGTCTGCGCAACCCCGAAGCCGTCGCGAAACTTTTTGCGGAAATCGCCCCCTCCTATATGGATCGTCAGGGCGGCTACACCCGCATCCTCAAACTGGGTCAGCGTCGCGGCGACGCCGCCGAAACCTGTATTCTGATGCTGGTCGATCCGGCGCAGAAGCAGGCCAAGGAAGCCCCCGCGGCGGAGGTCAAAGCGGAAGAAGCGCCCAAAGCGTAGTCTTAACGATTGACACCAAAACTCCGGAAGTCCCGCGGGATTTCCGGAGTTTTTTTTGCATTAGACTGCAAAAATGATCTTCCGGCAGTTGCGCCGGAGCGCAAAATCGGCTATATTATAAAAATAACAAAATCATTTGAAGGATAACCGGATCAATGAGTACAGCGAATCGTTTCCGCGCCGTCAACGCGATCGCCGAGATCAAGACGCCGATGCCCTGTGCGGCGGCGCCTGTGCCTGAAATTCATTTCGCCGAGGATGTTTTCAACATTCAGACGATGAAATCCTATCTGCCCAAGGGCAGTTGTCAGAAACTCCTCTCGACGATCCGGCAGGGAACGCCGCTCAACCCGGAAATCGCCGGCGACGTCGCTCACGCAATGAAACAGTGGGCGCTCGAACGCGGGGCGACGCACTTTACCCACTGGTTCCAACCGCTGACCGGTTCCACCGCCGAAAAGCACGACGCTTTCCTCGACTTCGAGGGCGACAAGCCGATCATGAGTTTTTCCGGCAAGAATCTGATCGTCGGCGAACCCGACGCGTCGAGTTTCCCGTCGGGCGGATTGCGCTCCACCTTTGAAGCGCGCGGTTACACGGCATGGGATCCGACCAGCCCCGCATTCATCAAGCGTCACGGCAACGGGGCGACGCTCTGCATCCCGACCGCCTTCTGCAGTTACACGGGCGAAGCGCTCGACAAAAAGACGCCGCTGCTCCGGTCGATCCAGGCGCTTTCCGCGAGCACCAAACGGTTGATGAAGTGTTTCGGGTTGCCCGACGAAAAAGTCGAGATCACCCTCGGCGCCGAGCAGGAATACTTTTTGATCGACCGCAACTTTTATCTGCAGCGCCCGGACTTGCTCCAGACGGGACGCACCGTTTTCGGCGCGCCGCCCGCCAAGCATCAGCAATTGGAAGACCACTATTTCGGCGCGATCCGCATGCGCGTGCTGAACTTTATGACCGAGGTCGAAAAAGAGCTGTGGACGCTCGGGATCCCCGCCAAGACGCGCCACAACGAAGTCGCCCCCGCGCAATTCGAGCTGGCGCCGCTCTTTGAAGAAGTCAATCTCGCCTGCGACCACAACATGCTCATCATGGAAGTCCTCCGGCAGGTTGCTTCGCGGCACAATCTCGTCTGTCTGCTTCACGAAAAGCCCTTCTCGGGCGTCAACGGTTCCGGCAAGCACAACAACTGGAGCATCAGCTACGGCAAGCGCAACCTCTTCAACCCCGGCGACGACCCCGATCAGAACGCGATCTTTCTCACCGTGCTCTGCGCGGTCATCGAAGCGGTCGACCGCCACGCGGACATTTTGCGCGCGACCGTCGCGGGCGTCGGCAACGACCACCGCCTCGGCGCCAACGAAGCGCCGCCCGCCGTCATTTCGATCTACCTCGGCGACCAGCTCAATGAAGTGATCAATCTGCTGGAAACCGGTTCCGGCAAAGCGAGCCGCAAGGCGAGTTCGCTTAAGATCGGCGTCGACACGCTGCCGCCGCTTCCCCAGGATGCGACCGACCGCAACCGGACGAGCCCCTTCGCCTTTACCGGCAATAAATTCGAGTTCCGCGCGCCCGGCTCCAGCCAATCGTGCTCCGGGTGCAACGTCGTGCTCAACATGATTGCCGCTGAGGCGTTCGACCGCATGGCGGATGTGCTGGAAAACGTCGACAAAAAGGATTTCAACGCAGTTCTGCAAAAGCAGTTGCGCAGCGTCATCAAGGCGCACAAGCGGATCATTTTCAACGGCGATGGCTATACCGACAACTGGCTCAACGAAGCCGCGCGCCGCGGCTTGCCCAATCTGCCGATGACGCTCGACGCCATCCGCGCGTTGACCCAAGACGAAAACGTCGCGCTCTTTGAACAATACGGGGTGTTCAACCGCCGGGAACTGGAATCCCGCTACGAAGTCTCGCTCGAAGATTATCAGCGCCGCATCCACATCGAGGGTGAAGTTGCGCTTGAGATCGCGACCAGTATGATCTTGCCCGTCATCCGCAACGAGTACGAAAAGTGCGTCCGCACGCTCGCCGAGGCGAAACAAGCGGAAGTCAAAACCGGTTCCGGCTCCATCCGCCGCGACGCCGAAAAATTCGGCAAAGGGTGCGACGACATCACCGGCAAGGCGGATCTGCTCCGCAAGGCGCTTCAGGGCACGCCCGACGAGATCATTCACGCGATGCACGCGCTCCGTAACGTCGTCGACGCGCTGGAAAAGATCACGCCCGACGACGTGTGGCCGTTGCCGAAGTATCGTGAAATGCTCTTTATCTATTAAACCGAAACGGGAAACGGAAAAATAAAAGCTTATTTTAGTTGAAAATTGAGCGTTTTTTACTTGCTTTTTTCAAATTTTGTGCTATATTTATGCTTTGACAAACCAATAGATTTTAACAACCCAATTTTTGGAGAATGTAACGATGAAAAAAGATATTCATCCGGCTTACGGTGACGCGATCGTCACCTGCGCTTGCGGCGAAGTCTGGCACATCAAATCGACCCGCCCCGAGTACAAGGTCGGTATCTGCGCCAAGTGCCACCCCTTCTTTACCGGCAAACAGAAGTTCGTTGATACGGCGGGCCGTATCGACAAATTCAACCGCCGCTACAAGAAAGCTTCCAACTAATTTTTCCGATATCCGGGCTTGCTTTTCGGCAAGCCCTTTTTTTTAAGGGGTTTTCATTATGGTTCCCGAGGACATCCGTTCTTACGTCGACAAACTGCACAGTCGCGCCGACGAGCTCGAAAAGCAGCTCGCCGATCCCGGCATCTACGCCCGCGCCGACGAGTGCCGCCGCGTCACCCGGGAGCACAGCAAACTGGAAACGCTCTTTCACGATTTCGACACCTGGGTCAAAACCCTCAAGGACATCGAATCCTCGCATGAACTTCTGACGCAGGAAACCGACCCGGAAATGCGCGAACTTGCCGCCGCCGACATCGAGGATGCGGAAAAACGCGCCGCCGAATTGGAAGACAAGATCCAGATCTCGCTGTTGCCGCCCGATCCCAACGACTCCAAAAACATCATCGTCGAGATCAAACCGGCGGCGGGCGGCGATGAAGCCGCGCTCTTTGCCGCGGAGTTGCTCCGCGCGTACTTGTATTTCGCCGAAAAACAGGGGTGGAAGGTCGAAGTGCTCGATCAGTCCGATACCGATCTCGGCGGCATAAAAAATGCCTCGTGCGCCTTTTCCGGCGGCGATGTTTACAGCTTGATGAAATACGAATCCGGCGTTCACCGCGTACAGCGCATCCCAGAAACCGAGTCCGGCGGACGAGTTCACACCTCGACCGTCACCGTTTCCGTGATGCCCGAAGCCGAGGAAGTCGAATTGAACATCAAGCCCGAAGATCTGCGCTTCGACGTTTTCCGCTCCAGCGGTCCCGGCGGACAGTGCGTCAACACGACCGACAGCGCCGTGCGCGTCACACACATTCCGACCGGTCTCGCCGTCGCCAGTCAGCAGGAAAAATCCCAGCACCGCAACAAGGAGATCGCATTGCGGATCCTTTACGCCCGCTTGCTGGAACATATGCAAAACGAGGAAGCCGCCAAGCAGGCGGCGGACAAGCGTTCTCAAGTCGGCACCGGCGACCGCAGCGAGCGGATCCGCACCTACAACTTTCCCCAGAACCGCGTCACCGACCACCGCTTCAACGTTTCCACTTTTGATCTGCCGAAATTGATGCAGGGCGACCTCGATCTGATCCTCAATCAGATCCTCAAAATCGTCTGCGCCCGTCAGCTCGAAGCGTTGAAGTAAGTTATTTTTAAGTCATTCATCCGTCACGCTTTTCGCGTGGCGGATTTTTTTGTTTTCCCACCGGGCTGAAGGTAAAAAAAAAAGCTGTTGCAAATTTTTGCAACAGCTTTTCGATTAAAGAGATTTTTACAGCTTGTTTTCGGCGACCTGAACCTCTTCGGAGATCGCCTGATCTTCCCTGCCCTGCTGGGAAAGTTCACGGGTCATCCAGCTGCCGTTCCGCAACGTAAATATCGAGTAAACCGGCACCCACGAGAGGCAGAAAAAGTAGAAAAGGCAGTACCCGAATGCCCACAGCGATTTCAGTGGAGAGTAGCGTTCGGCGTAAATCACGGCGGGGATCACGCCCCACCCCAACGCCGCCAGCGCCATCATCATCAGGATCATCGGGGCATTCGTGATGTGAATGATCATAAACGTGACCGTGCCGGGGATCGCCACCAGCGGCGCCAGAATGCTCAAGTCAAGGAAGAGCAAGTTCAACTGCAACACCAGCATCCGGGGCGTCCAGTGATGGATGGAACCGCTGACAACCGCGTGCGCCATACGGATATTTTCCCGGATATCGCTGCGGATCCAGCGCAGATACATCCGGCAAAGGCGGACATAATCCGTCGGGATCGTCGTAAAGGCAATCGCGTTTTGCTGGAAACGCACTTTGTAGTTCGCCATCAGGATCAAGCTCGACAACGCGCGATCTTCCCCGATGGTCGAGGGCGCCCCCATAAAGACCTGATTGAGCCATTCGTCGATCACCGGCAACAGAGCCGAACGCCGATACGCGCTCAACGCGCCGGGGGTGCAGAGCACCGTGCCGCCGAAACTGCTTTGCGCACAGCGCATAAAATCAAAGGTAAACGAAAAGGAAACTTCAAGCATTCTGGCGATGACGCTTTCCTTGGCATTCATCACGCGGATATTGCCGGCGACGGCGCCGACTTGCTCGTCTTTGACAAGCGGCGCCACCAGATTGCGGAGTGAATCGCGATTGACGATGGAATCGCTGTCGAGCGTCACGACGATCTCGGTCGTCGCTCGCTTAAAGCCTTGATAGAGCGCCGCTTTCTTGCCGCCGTTCTTATCGAGCAAAACGGGGGTCACCCGACCGTTGGAATGCGCTGCGGCGTAGCGGATCCAGTAACGGGTGTCATCCTTGGAACCGTCGTCGATCGCAAAAACGTGCAACTTTTCCGCAGGGTAATCACTTTTCAGCAGACTTTCGATCGTTTCGGCGACCTGTTTTCCCTCATTGTAAGCGGGGATCAGCACGGTGCACTCCGGCAACTCCGCATCGTCGGGGGAAGCAACGCAGTGGTAGAAAAACACACCGATCGAAACGATCAGAAAATAAAGCAGCGAGCTCAATGCCGCAAAAACACCGAACGTCGCCATAATCAATTCGGTCTGCGTATACTGTGCACGCAACGGATTGTTGAAAAAGAGCCCGACGAAAAACAATGCGGAAATGCAGACTGCAATCAGAGCGACAAAGGCGAATTTACCGGTTTTCGCCCGCAAGGATTCCAGATGGTTCATCAACATTTTGACTTTCCCCTGTTTACAATATGCTTCTGGTATGTTATTTAATATAGCACCGACTGTGCCGATTTTCAAGTGCTGGATACTCTTTTTACGCTTTTTGAACGCTTTCGCGCGACTTTTCATTGCAAAACGGCACACCTTATACTATATTATGGAATATTGTTATGATTACGTTTAACGACAGAGGTTTTTTATGGCTTGCGTCCGCACCCGTTTCGCCCCCAGCCCCACCGGCTTTATGCACGTCGGCAATCTCCGCACCGCTCTTTACGCCTGGTTGCTCGCCCGTTCTCAAAACGGTCGTTTCGTCCTCCGTATCGAGGATACCGACCGCGCCCGTTATGTCGACAACGCTGTTGAAGTGATCTACGCGACGCTTCAGCGCGCGGGGCTCGACCACGACGAGGGACCGGATGTCGGCGGCGATTTCGGCCCCTACGTTCAGAGCGAGCGCAAAACTCTTTACGGCAAGTACGCCAAGGAACTCGTCGCCAAAGGCGGCGCCTATTATTGCTTCTGCGAAAAGCACGAGGAAACCGACGCCGAGGAAACGCCGCATGCCGGCGGCTGCCCGGGCAACTGCGGCGAACTTTCCGCCGCTGAAGTCGAAGCGAAACTTGCTTCCGGCGCGTCTTGGGTCATCCGCCAGCGCGTGCCGCGCGACGGCGCGACGACCTTCACCGACAGCGTCTACGGCGAAATCACGATCGAAAACAAGGTGCTGGACGACCAGATCCTGCTCAAAAGCGACGGGATGCCGACCTACAATTTCGCCAACGTCATCGACGACCATCTGATGGAGATCACGCACGTCGTGCGCGGCTCGGAATATCTTTCGTCGACCCCGAAATACAATATGCTTTACCGCGCTTTCGGCTGGGAGATTCCCCAATATGTGCATTTGCCGCTCATCATGGGACGCGACGCCGAGGGCAATGTTTCCAAACTTTCCAAGCGCCACGGCTCGGTGAGCTTCGAGAATCTCGTTTCCGAGGGATATCTGCCGGAAGCGATCATCAACTACGTCGCGTTGCTCGGCTGGTCGCCCAAGAGCGACCGTGAACTCTTTACGCTCAAGGAACTTGCCGAAGCTTTTCAGGTGACGGGACTCAACAAATCGAGCGCCGTTTTCGACTACGACAAGTTGCGCTGGATGAATTCCGAATACATCAAGGCAATGCCCCCGGAAAAATTTTCAGAGATCGCGTTGCCTTTTTCGGGCGTCGCCGGCACGCCGCTTGAAGTTGCGTGGGGCAAGATCGGCGCGTTGCTGCAACCGCGCACCGAGTTGCTGACCGAGATTCCGGAAAAGATCGCATTTTTGTGCGCGCTCCCCGATTACGGCATCGAGCTTTTCGACAACAAAAAGAGCAAATGCAACGCCGAAGTCGCCAAGGAAGTCTTGACTGAAACGATCCCGCAAATTGCGGAGATTCAGGATTTTACGATCGAAAACATCAACGCCGTCGCCGCAACTTATGCGGAAAAGCACGCCGTCAAACTCGGTCAGCCGATGTGGGCGATCCGCATCGCGCTCGCCGGATTGACCGTCACCCCCGGCGGCGCCGGCGACATCGCCGCCATCCTCGGCAAAGAGGAGTCGCTGAAACGGCTCAACATCGCATTGCAGAAATTAAACTGATCAACAGGGATAGAGAAAGATGAAATACGAAGCGGTCATCGGTTTGGAAGTCCACGTCCAAGTCCGCACCAAAAGCAAAATGTTCTGCTCGTGCGCCAACAAGTTCGGCGCGGAACCCAACACCCTCGTCTGCCCGGTCTGCCTCGGCTACCCCGGCACGCTCCCCGTGCCCAACCGCGAAGCCGTCCGCAAGGCGATCAAGGCGGGATTGCTCACCAACTGCACAATCGCAAAGTCGAGCAAATTCGACCGCAAGAGCTACTTTTACCCCGATCTCGCCAAAAACTATCAGATCAGCCAGTACGACCTGCCCTTTTGCGAGCACGGTTTTCTCAAGATCTCGGGTACCGGATTTTCCGGCGAGCCGCTCCCCGAAAAGGAACTCGGCATCACCCGCATTCACCTCGAGGAAGACCCGGCGAAGCTCAACCACGCGGGCGGTTCGACCGGCGCCGATTACAACCGCTCCGGCGTGCCGTTGATCGAGATCGTCGGCGAGCCCGATCTGCGTTCCGCCGACGAGGCCTACGCCTATTTGACCGCGCTCAAGGAGATCATGCGCTACGGCGAGATCAGCGACTGCGATATGGAAAAAGGGCAGATGCGCTGTGACGTCAACATCTCGCTGCGCCCCGAGGGGCAAAAGGAATTCGGCGTCAAGATTGAACTCAAAAACCTCAACAGCTTCCGCGCCGTCCACCGCGCGATCGAGTATGAATACTGGCGGCAGAGCCACATCCTCGACGAAGGCGGCGCCATCCATCAGGAAACCCGCGGATGGAATGACGAAGCGGGCGAGAGCTACCTGATGCGCAGCAAGGAATCCGCGCACGATTACCGCTATTTCCCCGATCCCGATCTGATGCCGTTTGCCTTGAGCGACGCCGAGATCGAAGAGATCCGCGCGGAACTGCCCGAACTGCCCGAAGCGATGCGCAAGCGCTTTGAAGAATCCTATCAGTTGAGCGCATACGACGCCGGCGTGATGACCTCCGACACCGCGCTCGCCGCCTACTTTGACCAAGCGGCGAAACTCGCGAAACAGCCGAAGCTCGTCGCCAACTGGATCTCGTCGGAATTGCTCCGCCTTTTCGGCGAGACCAAAACGACGCTCGACAACTGCAAGATCACCCCGGAATCGCTCGCAGGATTGACCAATCTGATCGCCGACGGCAAGATCAACGGCAAAATCGGCAAGAGCGTCTTTGAGGAAATGTTTGCCTCGGGCGACGCGCCGGAAAAGATCATTGCCGACAAAGGTCTGTCGCAAGTGAGCGACTCCTCGGCGATCGCCTCGGTCGTCACCGACGCGATCAATGCCAATCCCAAACAGGTCGCCGAATACAAAGCGGGCAACGAGCGAGTTCTGCAGTACTTCGTCGGTCAGGTGATGAAACTGAGCAAAGGGCGCGCCAATCCGCAACTCGTGATCGACGAACTCAAAAAGCAGTTGGGGTAATTCCTGTGATCGCCACGACGAGCGTCATCATCCTCGACAAACACCCGTGCCGCGAATCAGCGCTGGTGTTGCGGGGGATCTCGCCCGATTACGGCAAGATCGCGCTGATGCTCCACCGGGCGGAAAGCGCGGCAGGGCCCGCAGTCGACAAATTCCGCGAGGTCGAGGTTGAATTCAAAGACGATGCGCCGGGGGATATTTTCACCGCCGACCGCATCGAGACGCTCACCGATTTTTCCGGCGTCGCCGACGCGGTCAAAAACTTTGCGATGGCGGAAAGGATCGCCAATTTTCTCCTGAAAAATCTGCCGGACAATTTGCCGCAACCCTACACGTACGACACGTTGCGTTCGGTTCTGTCGCAATTGGCGGGAAATGCTGAAAATGCGTGGACTCTCGAGCAGTGCGCCGTCGTCATCAAATGCGCGTATTTGTATGAAAACGGACTTCTCCCCGAGGGCAGTACGCCGCAACAGGCGGAATTTCTGGAAAATCTCGTCGCGGCGGGCATCGACAATTCCGATTTGCCACGCTGTGCCGAAAGCTACTGGCACCAGCTCAACTTGTGGCTCAACAACCTTTTGGATTACCAGCACCTTGCCCGCTGAAAGGAGTCTTATGAAAAAACTGCTGATCTTTGCCGCCACCGGGATGTTGCTGTTTTCAGGTTGCCGCGACATCGTCAAAGTCAACGGGAAACCGTGTGAAATGCTCTTCGAATCGGAAGAAAAGGAACTTCAGGCGATCGCGCTCGCGACCTTGCAGCACAACCTCGGCAAAAAGAACGTCGTCGAGCCGGAAGAATACCGTATGGCGGTCGCGACTCAGCCGCAGTGCGAAATCCACTATTACGCCGATCTGATCGGCAGAGCCGAATACACCTGGGAGTTCCCGACGCGCAAGACGACCGTCGTCATTCAGGGCGAATTTCTCAACCCGAAACAGCGGATCGTTTTCCTTTCCATCCAGCCGAAACAGCCGGATGTGATCGACACGACCCGCAAAATCCCCAAAAACGCGCCGATCTACCAAAAGAAAAAATAACGCATGCGTCGGATTTTTCTTTTTCTTGCGTGTTGCCACTTCATCGTCGCCGCCGCCGGAGAAGTGATCTTCGTCCCGGGATGGCTGACGGAATATCCCATTCTTTCTCAATACCACAACGATCTGCAGACGATCTATCCCGGCAACCGGATCAACATCTGGCGCTGGGAATCCTGCCACACGTGGAAGAAATCGATAAAAAATGCGGATGCCGCCGTGCCGGAACTGGTCGAATATTTATCCAATTTAAGTGAGGAAGAACGGCGTTCGACAACGTTGATCGGCCATTCTCTCGGCGGCAGGATCGTCGTAAAGACCGCCACTATTTTAGCGCAAAACCAAATGCGCGTGCAAGCCGTGATCCTGTTGGGGAGCGCGATTGATTGCAACACTTCGCTTGCATTGTGCGCCGCGGCATCCGAAGAGCCAGTCATCAGCATCTTTTCTTTCAACGACAGCGTCCTGAAGTACGCCTATGCCAATGCGGAAAAGTGCTATGCGCTCGGCTTCTGCGGGCCATCGCATATCCCGGATCACTTTGTGCAATATAAACTGGAAACCTCGGATCTCGTTTCCACCTACACCCATATAACGACCGCATTCAAGGAGTGCTCCGTCCATATGGCGGAACAATATTTCCGGGAATTGCTTCTGATCAAGCAGGGGCAAAAAACGCCATACCGCCCGAGATACGATTACTCACAGGTCAAACGAAGTTCCACCCCGGTACCGAAACATATGGTGATCCCGCCGCTTTGCGAAATGCAAGTCCTTGATTCCTATGCAGGGTGGGTATTGACAAGCGTTGACGTCAATTTCTGTTACCAAAGCGTCACACTCTATCTTATTTTCGACCACAACGGCAAAATCGCAGACTGGAGCATCTGTCTCCCCCTGAATTCTCGCTTTGACGAGATCAAGGGGCAAATCATTGCGTTGCCGTAAAACGTCTTATTCCGCCTGCACGCGGGCAATGCGGAAGCTCTGCCGCAAAAAAGACGACGTTTTCATACCGGACAAAAAAATTCCGTTTTGATTTGACAAATGCAATTTGCCCGATTATATTATTGCGTATTGTGACACTAAATTTCATATTATGAAATTACCAGCGTAGGGCGTTATGATCAAAGTCATCGACAAAACCTTTGGCGTCTTGGAAGCGATCGTCGCGGCGTCGCCGCAACCGGTCGCGCCCACGAAACTTGCGAAAACCCTCGGTCTTACCGTTTCAACGGTCTCTCACATTCTGAAAATGCTGTTGGATTCCGGCTACATTTTACAGGTCTCGCGTCAGGCGGGATACGTTGCGGGGCCGAAACTTCCCGTTTTGAGCAATATGGCGAACTTCGAGGGCGCACTCCTCTCGGCGGCGAGACCGCTCGTCGATCGCGTTGCCCAAAGTATTCAGGAAACAGTGCTCATCTCGCGCATTTACGGTGACTTGCGCTATGTGCTTTACCTGAAAAACGGCAATCCGGCGCGCGCGATCCGCCCAACTCGCGCGGGAAGCGACGATCTCTACCGCACGGCGACGGGATTGCTCGAATTAGCTTACCGCCCGTGGAAAGAGCAGTTGGCGCTCTACCGGAAATACCATACCGCGGAAGTGCTCCCCGGCGCGGAAACAACCGAGCAGTTGCAACAACTCTTTGCCGATATCTGCCACGACGGATTCTTTACGGCGCGCAAGCGCGATATGGGCATTTTCGCCGTGCCGGTTTTCGCCGACGGGAAATTCGTCGCCGCGCTCGGGTGCAATTTGCCGGCAAGCCGTTTCACACCGGCGCACAACAAAAAAGTCATCAAGATCTTGCAGGGGGCGGCGGAGGAACTTTCCGCCGCGCTCGGCACCCATGAAATATAGGAAAAAGCACCATGAAGATCACACACGTCAAAACCTTTGTCTGCAACGCGTTCCGCACGAATTTCGTCTTCGTCAAAGTCGAGACCGACTCCGGACTTTACGGCTGGGGGGAAGCGACTTTGGAATACAAGGAACCGACCGTCGTGGCGGCGATCGGCGACCTGGAGCACTGGCTCATCGGCAAAGACCCCCACAACATCGAGCTTTTCCGCCACGACTGCTACCGCGACGCCTACTGGCGCGGCGGTCCTGTGCTGATGAGTGCGCTCGCCGGCATTGAAATGGCGTTGTGGGACATCAAGGGCAAAGATTTAAACGTGCCCGTCTACCAGCTTCTTGGCGGCAAAGTGCGCGACGAAGTGCCGATCTACGTCAACGGCTGGTTCGCCCCGGCGAAAACGCCCGATGAATTCGCCGCCAAGGCGGTCGAAGTCAAAAAACACCAATTCCTCGGCTGCAAGTGGGATCCTTTCGGCAAGGCGTGGCAGCAGATCGGCAAAAAGGAACTTTTTCAAGCGATGGAAAACATCGCCAAAGTCGCGGAAACCGTCGGCGACGACGTTCAGCTTTTGATCGAGGGGCACGGCCGTTTCGATGTGCCGACCGCAGTCAAGATCGGGCGCAAACTGGAAGATTTCGACATTTTCTGGTTTGAGGAGCCGATCCCGCCGGACGACAAGGAAGGCATGCGCGAAGTCAAGGAGCGCGTGCGCGTTTCGATCGCGGCGGGGGAAAGACTTTACAACCGCTATGAATACCGCCAGTTCTTCAACCTCGGCTGTGCCGATTACATCCAGCCCGACATTTCCCACGCGGGCGGCATTATGGAAATGCGCATGCTCGGCGCGGAAGCCGAATGCCGTCACATCGGTTTTTGCCCGCACAATCCGTCGGGCCCCGTCGCCAACGCGGCGACGCTGCAACTGGCGGCGTGCGTGCCCAATTTCGTCATGCTCGAAATGATGATGAGCGACGTGCCCTACCGCAAGGAAATCTGTGACGAGAAGCTCGTCGTCCACAACGGCAAAATGGTCATTCCCGACCGTCCGGGCATCGGCATCGACCTCAACGAAAAGGAATTGGCGAAGCACCCCTTTGTCCGCACCGATCTGCGTCATTACCGGGGTGATCTCACCAACATCCGCCCGGTGGACGCCGAAATGTACTACACGATGATCCACGACGATAAATAGGAGGTTTTCATGGGTATGTTCAACGGCAAGATCGTCCTCGTCACCGGAGGAAACCGCAACACGGGATTGTACATCGTCAAGAAATTCGTCGACGAGGGCGCGCGCGTTTTTATGTGCGGCTCCACGCCGGAATCGACCGCCAAAGGCGCGGCGATTCTCGCGTCGTGGGGAGTGAATGGCGTTCGCTCGATCCCCTGCGACGTTTCCAACCTCGACGAGGTGAAAAACCTCTTTGACGCGATCGAAAAGGAAGCGGGCCGCCTCGACATTCTCGTCAACAACGCGGCGCATCAGGGCATCGGCAAACCTTTCGTCGAGATGGCGCCGGATTATTTAATGGAAGTCCTCGGCGTCAACGTGCGCGGCGGATTTCAGGTGACGCAGCAGGCGGTCAACCGCTTCTTTCTGAAACAGGAATCCAAGGGCGTCGTCGTTTTTCTTTCTTCCAACACTGCGAAGCGGGCGATCCGCAACCGCACCGCCTACTGTGCGAGCAAAGGTGCAATCAACTCGATGGTGCGCGCGCTCGCGCTCGATCTGGGGCCGCTCGGGATCCGCGTCAACGCCTGCGCCCCCGGCTATATTTATACCGAAAGATGGGATGTTTTGCCCGAAGAAAAGAAAGCGCGCCGCCGCCTCAACTGTCCGCTTCGCCGCGAAGCCAGCGGTACGGACATCGCCAACGTCGTGAGTTTTCTCGCGAGCGATCTGAGTTCCAACATGACGGGCGAGATCATCACCTGCGATGCGGGTTGCTCCTGCCAGCATATGCCGGTCGACGTCGACTGTTAAGGCAAAAAAATGAAAATCAACGCCGGATATTACTACGATTTTGACCGCGAACGGCAACTTCGCGATTGGCGCATCACCTTTCAGGAGGGGACGCGTTTTCGCATCGCAACCGAAGCTTCCTGCGTCGCGGGGTACAAGGTGGTCGCCATTCCGGCGGAACCGATCCTCGGCTACCACCGGATCATTCCGCACACGCTCTATATCGACGGGACCGCCTTTGATCTTGCAACGCAAGCGACGCCAAACTATTCCTGGCCGCACGCTTCCCGCTTCGGGGTGCGCCACCACTTTGAACGCGATGTCGCCACGATCGAACTGGAATTCACCTCGCCGGAAAACGATCCGCTGCCATTTATTTGCGTCGCTTTGCTGGATGATCTTGACCCGGTTCCGCCGCGCGACGCCGTACATAAGCGCATCACGGCAGAGCTCGACGACCTCGCGTTGCCGGAATGCCCGAAGCCCGACGTTGAAACGTGGCAAAAAGGCATTGTAAGCGAAGGAAAAGCGGGACGTTTCGGCTTTGTAAAAGGCGACGGACTGCTTGATGTCGCAATGCCTTATCTGGGCGTCGTCGACAAAATGTATCTATGCGGATTGCCCGACTACCAGAAGCCCTTTCGCTGGACATTCAGCATGCTTCCGCCGGGAATGCCGCGTCACGGGGATTTCCCGACGGCGACGCAGTCGACGGCAAACGACAAGATCGAAGTCAACCGCCTCTCGGTTTTCTGGGAAGCGAAAAACGGCAACGACGTTTTCAGTTGCCGCTACTCGATCGCTTCCCCCGGCATCGTCGTTTACGACAGCCGCAATCAGATCCGGCTTTCCGATTTGGAGTACGCAACTAATTATCAATACGTTCTGATCCCCCGCTCCGGCGGAGTTGATATCTGCTCGTTGGAAACGATCTCCGATTTGGATATGGCGGCAAACTACCTCCTCTTTTTCGGGGCGACGGAGTTTCCCGACGTGCCGCTGATGGTCGTTTTGACGCGTCAGCCGAAGTCCATGCAAGTTTCCCGCGACGAACGCACGCACCGGCTGACGGAGATCGTCTTTGACGGCGTTGACACGGCGATCGCGGCGACGCCTTTCGGCATCGAGCCATTGGCGCCGATTTCCTGCGACGACGAAGCGTTTTTGCAATCGGCGCTGCGCCGTTGCCGCTTCTGGAGCCGCGCGCTGCTGGCGATGCCCGTCGCAGTCCGGGAATTCTACCGGATCGACGAGGCGCGCGACGAAGTCGAGATCGCGGCAAAGTTCGACTATCTTCACTTTGCCGACGCGTGGGGCACCGCGCCCTTGGAAATCGCCCCGCTGCCCCCCGTTTTGCCGCATTGCGGCATCGCCCGTCATATGGGGCAAGCGCTGGGATTCCCGACGAAACACGGGGAGTTGACGGCAGTCGCCGGAAACGAAGCGGTCTACACCATATCGCTCGCCAGCTCGATGCGCGCTTTCCCGTTGCGCGACGCCAAGGACAACGCCGTCGAACGCCTGCTGGCGGACGGCTTGAAAGAGTATCTTGATTTCACGGCAAAATTCGGCGATGACACGCAGTCCTACCCCTACGCAGGCGCGTTGCTCGAGCCCTTTGCGATGGCGTCGACGATGCTGAATTTCATGCCCAAGAGGGAAAAAGCGCAATTGACGGAAAAAATCCGCCACCGGTTGAAGCTCATCAACGACGCCGGTCGCAGTTACACCTACCCCGCCGTCGACTGGGGGGAAATGATGCGACTGATGCCCGACGACGAGCAGGTGCTGGCGATCTACCGCGATCGCGCGCTGCCCCGCAAAACGTTGTGGAACTACTACGAGCGCGCCGAGCGCTTCACGCAAAAGAAATATTTCATCTGCTATCTCAATCTCTGCCTTTTCAACGTCGAAAAAGTATTGAAAACCGGCACAAAAGAGGAGGTCGCCAACGTCGTTTTCCCCCTGATCGAAAACGACTGGGGCGCCGGATTGACGTTTTACTACATCTATCTTGCGATGCTCGCGACCGGTTCGGCGGAGGAAATAAAAGCCAACTGGCAAAACCTCAAAAAGATGAATTCCTTTTTCGAGCTTTTCCACGACTGGGCGTGCATGGCAAGCGGCTATGCGGAAAACGCCCTGGCGTGGGTCGAGGGCGCCAACTACGGGGCTTTTTCCGTTTTCCCGCATCTCGCGCACGCCGTCGGCGACGCCGAAGCGGAAAGTTTTGCGCGCTACCTCGGGGCGAAGCAGCTGGCGTTGCGCGCTTCGCAACTGCGCGCGGGGACGCATTATTTCAATCGTTACATGAATACGGAGCCGTTTTATTTCTGGAAATATTACCGGAGCGAATCCAATCCGGCATTTGATTTCCAGTATCTCCCCAAGATGTGGCAAAATCACACGGTGGACGACGCTCTTTACAACGGCACGACCGAGGGGCTTTACCCTGAATATTTCCTCGATATGCAGCGCGTCCTGCCGGAAGCGTTTGCCGAGGCGGTCGCGCATTACAAAGAAGCGTTGACGCACTACAACGAGAAAAAGAGCTGGACGATGATCCAGCAAGTTTCCTCGGTGCTTCTCGCCGAAGCGCTGGATGAAACCATTCCGCCGGAAGTCGTACTGAATGACCTTGCGCTCGCCGAAAAAAACGGGATGCTGTTTCACGAGTGGCGCGGCATTCACGTTTTCAGCCGCCGGTTGCCGAAAAATTACTTTGAATCGCAGATCCGCGCGCTGTTGCTTTTGCGCCAACAACCCGTCGCCTTGCAAAGCTGGCACCACTGCGCCGTCGAAGACGCCGTCTGGGACGCCGACCGAAACCTTGCGCGCATCACGTTGCAAAAGACCGGCGATCCGTGCGGCGAATGCATCCTTTATCTCAAACGCCCCTGCCGGAAAATCAAAATCGGCGACGGCGACGAAAAAATTCCGGAACGCACCGGTAAACTGATCCTTTCAATCCCACGATCCACAACCATCGAGGTGCAATTTTAAAATGAACGACACGGCAAAAATCACGTTGAAAACGCCTTTCTGGCTCGCGGAATTTCATCCGGAAAGCGCGGGTAATATGACGCGGCTTCACCACCGCGCAAGCGGTACGGAACTTGTCCGGACTCCGCCCGACGCCGAAACGTATTTGAAACAGCCGGAAGTCTGGGGCGTGCCCGTACTCTTTCCGCCCAACCGCACGCCCTACGGCAAATTCACCTTCCGCGGCAGAGAATACGCGATGCCGGTCAACGAGATCGCCCGAAACAACAATCTTCACGGCGTCATCATGGACTTGCCGTGGCAGTACGAAACGCGCGAAAATCAGGCGATCCTCACCTTGCACCATAAAAGCCGGCCGATCTGGCAACACGACTTTACGATGAAAATGGTCTACGATTTCGGCGAAACCAGTGTCCAACAGACGCTCACCGTCACCAATGAAAGTCCCGACGAAATGCCGTTTTTCATCGGGTTTCACACGGCATTGCCGATGCCGAAAGGCAGAACTTTGCGCATTCCGCGCCCCGACTGGCGCGTCACCTTGACGCCGCCCTTTCATACGCCGGACGGCACCCGGTGCCCCAACCAGATTCCGGAAGGCTTTTTTGCCGGCGGTCAGCCTCCGTTTGCCTTCGACGATCTTTTCCCGATAACGTCCGACGAAAAAGGCTTTTGCGGCGTCGAAGTGCGTTGTCCCGCAGAAAAGACCATCTACCGATACACGCTCGGCGCACAATGGAAATACTGGATGTGCTGGAATAAAGCCGGCAAAGAGGACTTTTTCTGCGCGGAGCCGATGTCCGGCATCGTCGATTGCTTCCATCATCAGGAGGATCCTGATTCCGGCTTTGACGCGCTCAAGCCGGGAAAAGCGCGCACGCTTACCGCCGAATTTTCCATTCAAATGGAGCCATAAGCCATGAAAAATTTTTACAAGTGGTTTCTTGTTGCACTGTTGAGCTGCGCCTTTTTCTTTCATCAGGCGGACCGCGCGCTTTTCGGATTGCTGACCATTCCCATTCAGGCGGAACTGCATCTGACCGACGTTCAGATCGGCTGGATCAACACCGTGCTCTCGTGGACGATGGCGCTGATGATGATCGTCGCCGGCTTTATCGGCGACCGTTTTTCACGCAAGTGGATCATCACGCTGTCGCTGATGTTCTGGTCGCTGATGACAATCTGCATGGGGTGGGCAAACGGCTTTGTCCTTTTCGGCATTTCGATCGGCGCGTTTGCGGTCGTCATGTTTTTGCGCTCTATCGCAACGGGCAGCGGCGAGAGCTTTTACGCGCCGAGCGCGTATGCGCTCATCGCGCAATACCACAAAGAGAGCCGTTCGGTTGCCTTTTCGATCCATCAGGCGGCGCTTTACGTCGGGCTGATGGTATCGGGGATTCTCGTTGCGTGGTGCCTCAACTGCCTCGGCTCGTGGCGGAAAATCTTTTTCGCTTTCGGCGTTGCGGGATTTCTGCTCGGCGTTCTCTTTATTTTCGCGCTGAAAAATCCCCCCTGCCCGGCAAAGGCGGAAAATACACCGCACGCCGGCGGCATTCTTGCCGGATTGAAAGCCTTTTTCGGCAACATCAGCGCACTCTGCGCCTCGGCGGGCTTTATCGCGATCGTTTTTGTCAACAACGCCTATCTCTTTTGGGCGCCGAAATTCGCGGCTGAAAAGTTCGGCGTTTCCGTCGGTGAAGCGGGCAAAGGCGTGATGTTGTACCATCACCTGTGCGCCTTTGCGGCGATTTTGGCGGGGGGCGTGCTGACCGATCATTTCACCAGAAAGTTTCCGCGCTTCCGGCTCGGATTTCAGATCGTCGCACTCTTGGGCGGCGCACCGATGATTTTTTGGCTCGGGGCGACGAATTCGTGGTTGAACTTTCTCGTCTTTACCGCGCTTTACGGCGTTTTCCGCGGGTGCTTTGAAGTCAACACGCACGCGTCGCTCTTTGACGTCGTCGCGGTGCAATACCGCTCGACGGCGGTCGGACTGCTCAACTTTCTCGCCTTTTTCATCGGCGGCTTTTCCGGCGTCGTGATGGGGGATCTCGCGCAAAAGCACGGCGTGCGCGGCTTTGAGATCGGCTTCGACGTGATGGCGGGATTCTATCTCGTCGGCGCCTTGCTGATGGCGCTCTCGTTTTTCTTTACGTTCAAAAAAGATAAAGTCATAGAATAGGAGTCCTGACCATGAAAAAATTTTGGAGCGCGCTGTTTTGCGCGGGAGGATTGATGATGACAATGTATGCGGCAGACACGGTGGAAACAAAATTCGACGATCACGCGGCAAGTTTTTTGCCCGCGGGGAAAAAGTGGAAACTTGCGTGGCACGATGAATTCGACGGTACGGAACTCGACCGCACCAAGTGGGGATTCCGCCTCAACTTTTGGGGCAAACGCTTTCCCGCCTACAGCGAAGAGGGCGTTGAAGTGAAAGATGGCACCTTGCGGCTCAACATCGTGAAACTGCCCGACGGCAATTTCTGCTCGCCGCATTTGCAGACGGGCAGTCTTTCCTACGACATTCCCAAAGACACTCCGCCGACCAAGTTCTGGCCCTTCGGCAAGATGGAAAAGCCGCGTTTCATGCACCGCTTCGGCTATTACGAAATCCGTTGCCGGATGCCGAAAAACGACGGCTGGCACTGCGCGTTCTGGCTGCAGGCGCCGGGGGTCGGATCGCACCCTGATCCGCGCTTCTGCGGCGTAGAAGTCGACGTGATGGAAAATTACAGCCTTTACACGCAAAACAAGATTGTCGGCGGCCCCATCTGGGGCGGTTACGGTCGCGACAACCGCCGCAGCGGTCACTTCCAGTGGGAACACGTCGAAACGCCCGACAAGTGGCATTACTACGGCGTGGAATGGAGCCCCAACGGCTATAAATTCTACATCGACGGCAAGCTCGTCGGTGCGACCACGCCCGACGAGAGTAAAGTCGCCCCGGTGTTGAATCAGGATGGAAAACCCTGCGGCGGCACGCTTTACGGCCCCGTTTCGTGGGTGGATCAATTCATCCTCGTTTCGACTGAAGTCCACGATTACCGCAAGGCGATGAAACCCGAACCGGCGCTCGTCAACGCCGTGCTGCCCGACTACTTTGAAGTTGATTTCGTCCGCGTCTACGACGACGTCAACCTCGACGCCGAAGGCATCACCCCGCGCTACCGCGAAAAAAGCGGCAAAGACGGCAATTTCGACGTCTTTTAAGCCGCCAAACGGGCTGTTGCAAAACCTGCCAAAGTTAAGCAACAGAGGGATTTGGGGAAAACCAATCGGGTCACCGATTGGTTTGCGCCCGATGTGAAAACAGGAGGTGCGAGCCGAATCGGTCCTTCATCACACACCGAACTGCACCAGTACAAAAAATCCCGCTTTAGCGAACTTCGGGAGAACCAAGAGAGGGCGAAATGAGCCCGCTCTTGTTTCCATCACATCCGCGGCGCGGGATTTCAGTGCCGACGTCGGATAACTTTAAAAATAAAGTTTGACGAACTCGAATTTTTCGCCGTCGAAAAGGCCTTGATCGGTCAGTTTCAAACTGGGGATGACGGGCAAGGCGAGAAAAGAGAGCGTCGTCACGGGTTCGGGGAGTGTGACGCCGAGTTGCGTCTGTGCGGCAAGTTTCAGTGCGCGATCCTGGGAAGCGACGACTTCTGCGGGAAATTCGCTCATCAAACCGCCGATCGCAAAGGGCATTGCCGCCAACACCTTGCCGTTGAGCACAGCGACGGCGCCGCCCGCCATTTTTTCGAGTTCGCGCGCCGCAAAGATCATATCGGCGTCGTCGACGCCTAGAAGGATGACGTTGTGCGAATCATGGGCGATCGACGTCGCGATCGCGCCGCGCACAATGCCGGTGCCGGAAACGTAACCGTAGGCGATATTGCCGTTTTTGCCGTGCCGCTCGATGACGGCAAGGCGTGCCGTGCCGGAAAGTTCCGCCACATCAACGACGCGGTGCGTCGTCACGAGTTGATTGGCGACGACGCCGATGACGCGCGCCCTGCCCTGTGCGGGCGGCGCGGGAAATTTAAATTTCCCGAGATCGGGCAGTTTAACGGAATTCCTGACCATTTTTCACCACTTTTATCACGTTGAGATCATCGTCGAGCAAAACGTAAGTCGACGCGTCGTCTTTCAAATGAAAGTATTTCCGCGGATTGTCGCAGGCAATCTGCAACGCGAGCGCAACGTCAAGCCCCCATTTGACCGCAAGTTTCACACAGCGCAAAATGTCGCCCGTTTCCAAGAGATCGGCGGCGGAAATGTCGTCGGCGCAAAAGCAGAAGGAACCGGCGTTTTCCGGCGTAACGGCGGAAATGAGATCAGCGAGATTTTTTGCCGCCGAGCCTTCTCGCAAAAAGAGCGTCTGGCCGCAGGAAATCTTTTCCAACGCCTCCTCGCGGGTGAGGCTTTCGTGGTCGGAACGAACGCCCGCTGCGACATACTGTTGCAACGCGGCGCCGCTTCCACACGGGAAATGCCCTTCGATGATCTTACCGCGCGTTTTTGCCGCGGCAAGTTTGCCGTCGACCTCGGCGTCGTGCATCAGAACGCCCGGCACATTCATCACTTCGCCGAGACCGATCAGATCGGGGTAGCGGTCAAAAAGTTCCGCCGTATCCGCCGCCGTCAAAACGGCGCCCGACGTTTCAAAAGTCGTCGCCGGCACGCAACTTGGCAATTCAAAATAGAGGTCGCACGGCGAATTCTTGGCGTTTTCGAGCATAAAGCGCAACCCCTCTTCGCCCGCGACGTTGACGATCTCGTGAGGGTCGCAGATCGCCGCCGTCGTACCGTGGCGCAACAGAAGTTTCCCGAATTCCTCCGGCACAAGGTGCGAGGATTCGATATGGACGTGAGCGTCGACAAAGCCGGGGATCCTGATCGCCATTGCCTTTTCCTACTTGACGGCGGCAAAGAAGCCGGGGATCGCCGCCGCGAGTTTCTCGAGCGCGGCGGCGAGGTTTTTCAAATACTGCTCGGTCGTCGAACCGCTCCCCGCGACATCGGAAACGCCTTTGAGCGAATAAAAAGGAATATTGGCGCGCAACGCGACGTGAGCGATCGCGCCGCCTTCCATATCGCGCACCCCGGCGCCGAGCGTTGAAGTGAGCAATTCAAAATCTTTGGGACTGTCGTTAAAGCGGTCGCCCGTACCGAGGATGACGACGGGGAAATTCCCCGTTACGGCAAGCGGCAGAAAAGGCGACTGATATTCGTTGAGCGTCCCCATCGGGGTCTGATTGAGTTGCGTCAAGTCAAAATCGTACTGCACCGCGGCTTTGACTTCATAGAGATCGGCGACGTGCATCGATGGTTGCAAGCCCCCCGCAACGCCGGCGTTGAGCAAAATTTTGGCGTTGAAAGCCGCGAGCGCAAGGCTTGCCGCCGCCGCCGCGTTGCTCTTGCCGACGCCGGAAACAATCACGGCGCACATTTCACCGTTGAGAAAGCCGGTCACGACCTTTCTGCCGTAGAGCGTCGTTTCGGCAATATCGGAAAGATGGCGCGTCACCGTTTCGGCTTCGCAGTCCATCGCGATCACAAAAACTTTATCAATATCCGGCATAAAATACTCCTTTTGAATATCGTATACTATACCGGAGCATAAGCGATTTTTCAAGTAAAAAAAGATAAAATCAAGCGACGAAAGAGCAGAGAGCAAAGAGCAGAGATGAGAGATGAGAGATGAGAGATGAGAGATGAAACAACTACCTCTCGCGAAGTCGCGAGCACCAACGGAGCGGAGCGCGAGAGCGCCGGGGGTGCCCCCAAAAATCGACCGAAGCCGCGAAGCGGGGCATTTCGGGGGCACCCCGGCGCTATCAAAACCTAACGATGCGGTATGCTTGCGTCAATTGTCCCCTGCGTCGCCTGCAAGCGATTTGTCTCGCGGCGACGCCGCGAAAAAGGCATCATTGTCAGACTCGTCAGACTTGTCGGACAGGTCGGACAGGTCGGACAGGTCAGACAAAAACAACGCGGGCATATACAAAAGGGTTGTCTCTCATCTCTCATCTCTCATCTCTCATCTCTGATTTATTCCCGTTTGACTTCAGTTGCATTATTATGTATAGTATAAGAATGACAACAACAAGGAGCACAATCATCATGGCGAAATTCGATCGCTTTCAGGAAATTTTTCTTTGGGAAAAGCAACCGGCGCTTGCCGAGCCCGCCGACGCGCAATTGAACGAGCACTTTTTGCCGGGCGACGACGGCATCGACCGGTTGACCGACGTCAATCGCCCCTCGATTACCTATTTCCCCGTCAGCGGCAAAGGACCGCACCCCGCCGTCCTCGTCGCGCCGGGCGGCGGTTACTCCTTCCTCGCGTGGAATCACGAGGGGTGCGACATTGCAAGTTTCTTTAACGCAATGGGTTTTACCGCCTTTCTTTTGAAGTACCGCGTGCCCGATTGCCGCAAAAAAGCGCACGCCGACGCGGTGCGCGCGCTGAAAATGATCCGCTACTGCGCACAGGATTTCAACGTCGATCCCGTTCGCATCGGCATGCTCGGCTTTTCGGCGGGCGCGCATTTGACGGCGACGGCAACGGCGTCGGCGGAGCCGTGCCCCTACGCGCTTGAGGACGGGATCGATCAGGAAAACGGGAAACCCGACTTTTCCGCCTTGATCTACCCCGCCTACCTCGTCGAAAAGAATTTAACGCTCAAAGATGAATTCAAAATCGGCGAAAAGACGCCGCCGTGCTTTTTGCTTCAGGCGGAAAACGACCCGATCCAAGTCGAAAATGCGCTTGCGTGGTTCTACGCGATGAAAAAGGCGGATCGTCCGGCGGAGTTACATTGTTATGCAACCGGCGGTCACGGTTACGGATTGTTGCGCACGGGCGATCCCGTTGCCGAGTGGGGAACTCTTGCCGCGCGCTGGTTCCGCGAGATGGCTCTTTTGCAGTAAAATTTTCCGATGACCGACGAGCTGCTCCAAAAATTCGACGAAGCGTGGCGCACGTTGCGCCGCCGCGACGCGTTGCGCCTTGCCGCCGGACGCGAGAAACTCCTGCGCTGGGAAAAAGCGGGCGTCGCCGCGGAGCACGCCAACGAGGTCAAAACCTATCTGGAGCGTTTTTCCGCCGCGCTCGCGGCGAGTTTGGCCGCCAAAGCCGACGCGCTCCAATTTGACTTCCCCGACGAACTCCCGATCTCGCCGATCATCCCCGAAATTGTCGAGTCGCTTAAAAAAAATCCCGTCACCATCGTCTGCGGTTCGACGGGCAGCGGCAAGACGACCCAGTTGCCGAAAGCCGCCTTGGCGGCGGGATTGGGGCGCACGGGGTTGATCGGCTGCACCCAGCCGCGCCGGATCGCGGCGACCGCGCTGGCGAGCCGCATCGCCGAAGAGCTTCACGTCGAATGCGGCAAGGAGGTCGGCGTCAAGATCCGTTTCGACAACCGCACGTGCGCCGACACCGTCGTCAAATTTATGACCGACGGCATTCTGCTTGCCGAAAGCCGCACCGACCGCGATCTCGACGACTACAGTTGCATCATCCTCGACGAAGCGCACGAGCGCAGTCTCAACATCGACTTTCTGCTCGGTTGTTTCAAGACGATTTTGCCGCGCCGAAATGATCTTCGGCTGATCATCTCGTCGGCGACGCTCGAATCCAAGCGCATTTCAGAATTTTTCGACAACGCCCCGATCTTTGAGATCCCCGGCGGGCTGCACCCGATCGAGGACTGCTATTTCCCCGAACTCGCTGAAATGGAACTGCCGCAGGCGGTCGCGCGCGCCGTCGACTTTGCAACGACGCTCGATCCGCGCGGCGACGCACTCGTGTTTCTGCCCGGCGAACGCGAGATCCGCGACGTGATGGAAGTGCTCAAAAAGGAAAATTTGCGTCAGACCGAGATCCTGCCGCTTTACGGCAGGCTCACTGCCGGCGAACAGCAGAAAATCTTTCACCGCAGCAATTTGCGGCGTATCGTCCTCGCGACCAACGTCGCCGAAACGTCGCTGACGATCCCGGGAATCCGCTTCGTCATTGATTCCGGCTTGGTGCGCTTGAGCCGTTACAATCCGCGCTTGCGTCTGCAGGAATTGCGCGTTGAATTCGCCTCGCAGGCGGCGATCCGTCAGCGGCGCGGGCGGTGCGGGCGCGTCACCGACGGCGTTTGTCTGCATCTTTACGGAGAGGAAGCGCTCCGCGAAGCGCCCGACTACACCGCACCCGAAATTCAGCGTGCGAGCCTCGCCGGCGTCATTTTGCAGATGGCGGAACTGCATTTGCCCGAGATCGAACATTTTCCCTTTCTCGATCCGCCGGGTGCGGCGCTGATCAAAGAGGGGCGCACAACGCTCAGCGACTTGCGCGCGATCGACGGCACGGGCAAGATCACTCCGCTCGGGCACGAGCTGGCAAAACTCCCCGTCGACCCGCATGTGGGCAAACTGCTGATCGACGCCCGCAAGATCGGCGAGATCCCGACGATCGCGGTCATCGCGGCGGCATTGAGCTTGCCCGACCCCGCGGAACGCCCTTTTGAAGAAGCGAAACTTGCCGATTCGCGCCACCGCCAGTTCGACCACGAGAAATCCGATTTTCTCGGTATGGTCAAGCTCTGGCGCGCCTTTCACGACGGCGAAAACCGCCCTGAGGGAGAAACGCTGCGCGCCTTTTGCAAAAAGAACTACTACAACTTCCGCCGGTTGCGCGAATGGAAGGCGCTTGTCGGCGATCTGCTGGAAATCTTTTCTCCCGGCAAGGAGAAGATCACCGAAGCCGAAACGCGCGACGTCGATCAGAAATACGATCTGATCCACAAACTTCTCCTCGGCGCGATGCCGCGGCGGCTCGCCATCTTTGATCCGGAGCAGAAAAACTATTTCGACATGAACGGGAAACGCTTCACCATCTTCCCCGGTTCGGGGCTGGCGCGTCTGAAAACGCCGCCGCCGTGGCTGCTCGTGCTCGCGCTGATGGAAACCAGCCGCGTCTGGGCGCGCTGCGTCGCCGAGGCGAAGCCGGAATACCTCGTCGAAGTCGCACCGCAACTTTGCCGTATGCAGTACGATCAGATTTGCTTCGAGCCCGAACGCGGCTACGTGACGGCGCGCGAACGCATCACGGCGGGCGCGTTGCCGATCCATCCGGGGCGCCGCCGCCATTACGGCTCGGTCGATCCAGAAAAAGCGCGCGAAATCTTTCTCGCCGACGGTCTTGCGCAGGGGCTTGCGCAATCGCGCACTTGCGCGTGGATCAATCGTTTCAATGCGATGCGGCAAAAGATCGAGGCGTTGGAAATCCGTATGCGTTGCCCGGGGCGTCTCATCGACGACGAGGCGATCGCCGATTATTTCCGCGCCACCTTGCCCGAGGAGATCACCAGCGTCGACGCAGCGGAAAAACGCTTCATCAAAGATCACCGCGACTTCGCGCCCGACGAAAAGGTACTGCTCGCCGGTGACGAGGATATCGCCGCCGACTTGCGGCGCTTTCCCGCCAACTGGACGGCGGGCGGCATCAAAATGGCGTTGCACTACGAATTTGCGCCGGGCGAGGAAAACGACGGTGTCACCGCGTTGGTGCGGGAGCGCGACCTCGCACAACTGCCCGCCGATTTCGGCGAGTGGAATGTGCCCGGGTACCTCGCGTGGAAAGTCGAATTTCTGCTCAAAAAGCTCCCCAAGGAGATCCGCCGCCAGATCGCGCCGCTCGCCGAACGCGCGCAGGAATTCGCCGACGGCGTCCTCGACGGTTCGATCTTCACCGACCGCAGTCTCGCCGATGCGCTCCGCGATTACCTCGCCGAATATTGCGACGTCGACGTTTCCGCCGCGCTCTTCGACGACGTGGCGCTGCCGGCTTTCACCCAATTGAAGCTCGCCGTCACCGATGCCCAAAACCGCGTCTTGCGCATCGTGACCGAAGTCCCGGCGGCGGCGCGCGGCGCATCGCACCTTGCCATTCGCCGCAAAGCAGGCGACGATGCGGGACCGTGGGAACTCCTGCCCGGAAACCTTGACTTGCCCCAAAACGTCACCTTGCATCCTTCCGGCAAGACCGCTTACGTCGCCCTCGTCGTCGACGACGAAATGCATTTCTCGCGGGCGGATTTCCTCGACGAAGCGGAAGCGAACTACCGTCACAAGCTCGCCATCATCGCGCTTTACCGGAAAAAATTTTCCCAGCAGGTCGACTATCTCGAACGCAAAGTGCATTTTTCCAACGAGATCGTCATGACCTTTTTTCTCGACTACGCCGAGTGGAGAACCGACCTCGCCGACCTCGCGATTTTAACCGCGCTCGACGTGCCGCCGGAAACGCTTCGCAGCACGTCTTCCATCGACGCCGCCTTGGTCCGCGCGTCACAACAACTGGGCAAGGCGTTTGACTCCGTGACGGCAAAGATCCAAAAACGCTACGCGCTCTTTGAAGCCGCCAAAAATCTGGCGCGGCGCCTGCGAGCCGACACGTGGAGCCGCGACGACGTCGATTACGAACTGATCTTTCTCGCCCGCGACGGCTTTTTGCGCGCCCCCGAAATATTTGAAGCGTCGGAACGCATTTTAAAAGGATTAAAGCAACGGCTCGACCGGGCAGTCAGCGCTCCGCTCGACCGCGACGAAAAAAAAGGCGAAGCCATCGCACCCTACATCGAAAGATTTCAGATTGCGGCTTCGGAATACACGCTGGAAGACCACCCCGCGCTCGCCGAGTTCTATTTGCTCCTCGCGGAAGCGCGCATCGCCGTTTTCGCCCCTGAACTCGGGGCAAAAGTCAAAGCCGGCGCCGCCAAGATCGCCGAAGCCTGGCGGATGCTCCGGCTTGGATAAATAACTTCCTTCATTTCCCGCTTGACAAAAAAAAGTTTTGCGTTATATTTGAAAAGAATAAGACGCAAAAAGTTGGCGTCTGCAAAAAAAAGGAAGAAACCATGAAAAAACTCTATTTGTTGCTGACGCTCTTTGCGGTCGCGCTGGGATTTTCCGCCGGCGCCGTCGAATTGACGAGCTATGCCCCCAACGACACCAATGTGATCGTCTACGCGAATGCCCGCAAGATCAGTCAATCCCGCATTTACCGCGCGATGCTCCAACAGTATCCGCAGATCAAAGCTTCTCTCGACAATTTTGACGCTGAAGTCAAAAAAGAAACCGGTCTTGCGTTACCGCAACTGCTCAATTCGGAAACGTGCCTTTTTGTCAACGTCCGCAATTTTGAAAACGACCCCCAATTTGATTTGCTCTTTTGTGCCGACGCCCCGGTCGCCAAGACGGTTTTCGACAAAAGCGAAAAAGAAGGGAAAGACACACTCTTTTCTTTGCAGGGGAAACGCGCCATAAAGACCGATGAATATTGCCTCGTTGAGATGACTCCTTATATGGCAAGCCTTTCCTCGCAAACGCGGGTTTTGACGCAAGGGCAAAATAAACTTTCCCCCGGCATTGACAAGAGTGCGCTCATCAGCGCGACGCTGGATTTTTCCTGCGTCAACATCCCGGTCGATGAAGAGAATCCGCTCACCAAGATCGCGCAACACCTGCAGCTTGTTTCTTTCAATTGCCGGGAAACGGCAATTGGCGTCCGGCTGGAAATCGTTTCCCGCTTTGACAATCAGGAAGCCGCCAAAGACGCGGAAGCTTTTGCGCGCCTTATGAAAAAAATGCTCATCGAACAGGCGCAAAAAATGCAGACTGCCGAAAATCAAGCCATCATCAATGCGGTTTCCGGCATTCAGATCGAACAAAGTCAAAATAAAGTCACCCTCTACGGCGACTTGACCGATCAGGAATTTTTGACTTTCATCGGTATGATGAGCAACTGAAATCCAGCATCTGCTGCAATCCGGGATGCCGTCAAATACGGCATTCCGGTTTTTTATATATACCAAAGTTAATCGCCAAAGCGGAAGCGGTCAAAGTTTTTTTCTGTTTTTTTTCTGTTTGAGGTTGATTTTTCCCTGAAATTGGAGTATATTGCGGGGTCACAACCCAAAAAGAACTCAAACAACACAGGAGTATTTTATGCATTGGATTGATTGGCTCATTATGTTGATTCCGGCGACGTTCGTCATCTTTATGGGATTCTACAGCCGCCGTTACATCGTCGGGGTTTCCGATTACCTCGTCGCCGGACGCGTCGGTCGTCGTTATATGCTGACGACTGCAAACACGCTCGCCGCGCTGGGATTGGTGACCGTCGTTATGTACGTGGAAGTCTACTACAAGACCGGGTTTTCACTTGCATTCTTTCAAACTATTTTGCTGCCGATCACGGTCATCCTCAGCTTGCTCGGCTATATGAGCTACCGCTTCCGCGAAACCCGCGCGATGAGCATCGGTCAGTTGCTGGAAATGCGCTATTGCCGCAGTCTGCGTATTTTTGCGAGCTTCCTCCGCATCATCGCCGACATCCTCGCCAACGTCATCATGCCGGCGATTGCGGCGCGTTTCTTTATCGCCTATCTTGATCTGCCGACTTTTATCAACATTTTCGGCTGGCATTGCCCGACGTTTATGATCGTCGTCTTTGTCACGCTGGCGCTTGCGATCAGTATGATCCTCGCCGGCGGCACGCTCTCGATCCTCGTCACCAACACGTTGCAGAGCATCATCGTCCTGCCGCTTTTGCTCCTTTTCATCATCTTTGTGCTCTATAAGTTCAACTGGGGCACGGAAGTCGCCCCCGTGCTGATGGACCGCGCCGCCGGTGAGAGTTTCATCAACCCCTACGACGTCAGCAAACTGCGCGACTTCAACATTTTCACGCTGTTGGTCGTGCCGATCGTTCAGGCGTTTCTTCACACCATCAGCGGTTCGACCGGATCGCAAAATGCGTGCAAAAGCGCACACGAAGGCAAGATCGCCGCGATCCTCAGCACCTGGAGCAATGCTTTTACCGTTATTTTCTACGTTGTCATTGCGCTTGCGATCATCATCGTGATGAACCACAAAAACTACGCCAACGACGCGCGTGACATCCGCATTGCGATCACCAACAAGATCGTCGAAGATCCATCGATCGCCACGCCGCAGGAACGCCAAAAGATTTCCGCCGACGTGCAGGCGTTGCCGCCCAACATCCACGAGATCGGCGTCGATGCGCCGCTGTCGCAAAGCAACACGCTGGACGACAAAGTTTTTGAAACCGTGCAGAGAGATTTCACCGCCGCGAACCCCAATGACGAGGGCGCCGGCAACAGCAAAACGCAGCAATTCAAAACGCTTTTCCGCCAGATGATGCTCCCGATGGCGATGCGCCAGATGCTCCCCGTCGGCATGATCGGACTTTTCTGCCTGATGATCGTGCTTTTCATCGTTTCGACCGACGACAGCCGGATCTTCGGTGAAGTGACCATCGTCGTGCAGGACTGCGTCGTTCCTTTCGTGAGCCGCGAATGGCTCACCCCCGAACGCCACATCAAATTGATCAAGATATTCTCGTTGCTCGTCGGCCTGATCTATTTAGTCTGTTCCTATTTTATGGCACAGCTGGACTACATCAAAATGTTCGTTGACGGCGTTTTCGGCGTCTGGCTCGCCGGTTGCGGCCCGATGTTCGTTTTCGGTCTCTACAGCCGCTTCGGCACCTCCGCCGGTGCGTGGGCTTCGCTGTTAAGCGGTTCGTTGCTCAACCTTTTCGGTTTGATTATCCGCTACACCTGGCCGGGGACGCTCTACCCCTTCATCAACCGGCACGGCTGGGTTGAATCGCTGGATCATTTCCTGCAGAAGATCTCCTTGCCGCCCATTCTGGAATTCAAGATGAATGAACTGGTCAGCCCGATCAACCCGATCGAATGGAGTTTCTTTGCGACGATGGTTTCGATCATTGTCTACATCGTGGTTTCGTGGCTCACCTACAAGGAGCCTTTCAACCTCGACCGCATGCTCCACCGCGGCAAGTACGCCACCGAGGGCGCCAAGCCGATCAAGTCGGAATGGACGTGGAAGAGCGTCTGGGGCAAGCTCATCGGCATCACCCCCGAATACACCAAGGGCGATAAAGTCATCGCGTGGGGTGTTTTCGCCTACACTTACGGCTACAAGTTCTTCCTCTGCTTCGTCGTCGTTGTCATCTACAATATTTTCTCGCCGTGGCAGCTTCAGTGGTGGAGTCACTACTTCCTCATCACTTCGCTCGTCATCCCCGGCATCATGGCGGCGATCACGTCGGTTTGGTTTGCCTGGGGCGGTACCCGCGACCTGATCCTCTGCTTCCGCGAGTTGAAAGGACGCGTCGCCAATCCGCTGGACAACGGCATGGTCGCCGAAGACGGCGTCTCACTCGATGAAGAAGCACACATGGCAGAGGTTGATTCACAAAAGGACGCTTCCTCTCAACAATAACATTTCATACGGATCCTCCCGATATTTTCGGGAGGATTTGTTTTTGAAACAAGAGAACTTATGAATTCAGTTGGAGTCAACAGGTTTTATTTTGTTCTGCCGGCTTACGATCCAGATGAAAAAATGATTCCGCTGGTGCGGGAATTGGCGGCACAAAAATCGCCGGACGATCGCATTCTGATCATCGACGACGGATCAACTCCGACGCACCGGAAAAAAATCTTTGCTCCGCTTGAAGAGTTACCTGACGTCACAATCTTGCATCACGAAGTCAATCGCGGCAAAGGCGCCGCATTGAAGACGGCTTTTCGATTCATACTCGATCAACCGGATCTTGCCACGATCGCAGGTTGCGTAACGGCGGACTGCGACGGTCAACATCCGGTCGCGCGGATGCTGGAAGCCAAAGCGATCATGGAGAAAAATCCCGATGCGCTGGTCTTGGGATGCCGCCGATTTTCCGGCGATCTGCCATGGAAAAGCCAACTGGGAAACCAGATCACCAAATGGACATTCCGCGTTTTGTTGCGCCGGCCGATTTCCGACACCCAGACGGGCTTGCGGGGGATCCCCGCCGCCTTCATGCAATTGTACTTGAAGATCCCGCAAAACCGCTTTGAATACGAAACGCAGATGTTGCTAGTCACGCCGGAAAATCACTTCGTGGAATTTCCGCTTGAAACGATTTATTTCGATCAAAATTCCGGTACACATTTCCGTCCGGTCAAAGATGCGCTCCGCATTTACGGAGTCGTTTTCCATTTCTTTTTCAGCAGGATCTGGCTCTTTTTTCTCTCATCGCTCAGCGCCTATTTCGTCGATCTCGGTCTCTTTTCTTTGCTCTTTTACCGGTTTTTGACCACTCCCGTCGTTTGCAATCTGCCATTCTTGGGCGTCATCGACATCCGGCTTTTCCTCTGCTGTACGGGGGCTCGAGTCGTTTCGTCCATCTGGAATTTTTCCATCAACCGGATCATCGTTTTCCGCAAGAAAAAGGCCGCACAGCTGGGGCGCGACCTTGTCCGCTACTACCTTTTGGCGTTATGCATTATGTTGCTTTCCTGGGGAGCGCTCGAAATCGTCACCCGGTTTTGGATCGCGGAACGCCTTGCCTGGCTTGCCAAGATCCTGATCGACGCGGTGCTTTTCCTCTTTTCTTACACGGTTCAGCGCAACCACATATTCAATCAGGGTAAATAAGATGCTGTTTCTGCTTTTTTGCGGGATGCTTTTCTTTTTGTTTTCGGCAACCTTTGCAGCGGCGCTGTGGACAAACGAAAAAGCGGAAAAACTTTGGTTGCCGATTCTGCTTGCCAACGCATTGATTTTCTATCTCGGCGTTTCCCTGCATATGATGGATGCGTTTTTTTATGGGCTTTACGCGGTCAATATGCTCGCATTGCCGATCACGATCGCCATCAAGTTGTGGAAAAACGAGTCGATTCCGTGGCGCAATCTGACCACTCCCGGGATCGTTTTCCTCACTGCCGGACTGTTTGCCGTTTTCTGGAAAAACGACCATCCTTCATTTTACTGGTGGGATGTGATCTCTCATTGGGGCACTTACAGCAAACTCTTGTTTTTTGAAGGAAAACTTTCCTGCGAATACCCGCCGGATATACTGCTTCACGCATCTTATCCCCCGGGACAGGGAATCCTTTCCGTCATGGTGCACAAATGCTTTTGGGGCGTACCGTTTCAGGAAAGGATCGTCCTTTTCGGGCATGATCTTATCACCTGGGGCGTATTTGCCCGGCTTTTCAGTTGCTGCAACTGGCAGAATTGGAAAAAGATCTTCTTCTTTGAAGCCGTCCTGTTGCTTCTCGCTTACCCGTTGGTCATCTGCAACGTATACACCTGCGGCTACTGCGATTGCGCGCTGGCGCTGTTGTTTGCCGTTGCGATGTACGACGTCGTCACCACGCCGCTGGATCAGGTGCGGAAGTTTTTTGAGCTTGCCGTGATGCTTTCATTCCTTTTTCTGATCCGCAACGCGGGGTGGGGATACGCCATCGGATTGTTGATCCTTTACGCGATCCGCATTCTCCGGAATTTCCGGCAGGCAACCGATACGTGGGGCAAGAAATGCGCAATACTGACGATGTTCGCGTTGCCCGTGATCGTGAAGCTTTCCTGGGTATGGCAATTGAAACATTACCACACCTTCCTCCGTTTCGGCGGAAATCACATCACGTGGCAGGCGATCAGCGATCTGATCATCAATAAAACCACCTTTTTTCTGCACGCGCTGGGTGCGTTTGGACTCCGGTTGTGCATGGGATATCTGGAAGCATTCCTCGTGCTGGTTTTCCTATTGTGGTGGGTCGCCCGCCGCAGTCGGGATCCCCAAAAGATGCTTCAGGCAAAGACTTTGATCATTTTCAACAGCATTGCGTTTGCGCTTTTTGGCATCACGCTTTTCCTCTATTATCAGTTTGAGTTCATGAACAGCTACAATTTTCCCTGCGATGTATTGAACGAAAGCGATTTTCCCTCATTGCGCCGCTATTACAGCTCTTTTCTTTTCCCGTTTCTGATCGTCGTTCTTCTGTTTTTCGGCGACGCCACCAAGCAGGAAAAAACCGCACCGGCGAAAAAGGGGAAGCGCGCGCTTTGCCTTACTGCCGCAGTGATTTGGCTGACGGCATACGGCAGTTTATATTTAGGCAAGCAGTTGACGTATTTCTGTTTCCAATACGACAACACCGCCGTCTGGCGCAGAGAGTCTGAAATGATCGAAAGATTTGCCGATTTATTGCTGGCGCCGGAGGTGCGCTTTGCCATTTTGGACACAAAAAGTTACGGGTTCAAATCGCTCTGCTTCACTTATTGGGCTCCGCACAACCACAAGCTGGTCGGCGAGTTATTCGGTAAGAATTGCCTGAATCCGATGCCGACGGCAGAAGTCCAAAACGCGCTGTTGAAACACCAGATCCATTATGTATACGCAGCAGAAGCGTTGCCTGAATTTTATCAGATGCACCCAGAGCTTTTCCTCGATCAGGAACTTGAGTCGCTGGAAGACACGCTCTTTCAAGTCATGCCCGACGGACGCCTGCGGAAAGTTTCCGGCCCTGGGCGCCAGTAAGGAAATTACTTTTCCTTGCGTTTGGCGCGTTTCGGTTTCAATTCAACGGTCGCGGAAACCTCCTCGACCCACGCCTTGAGATCTTTGGAATCGAGGGAACTCTTTTTCCGGCGCGATTCTTCCATAATCGGCGCTTTCGGGCGCGATGCGGGGGCATGATTTTCCGGCACGTCATCCGCGTAAGCGATGCGCGGGAACATCTTTTCGCCACGCTTGATCAAAAGTTTCGCATCCTCCACCGTCAGATTGACGAAGCTGAAACGATCGAAACAATCGATGCGCCCGACGCGGTTCTTTTTGATTTTTGCGCGTTCCCAGAGGAAATCGAGCATCCGCACGGCGCCGTAGCCATCCGTTTTACCCACGCCGATATAGACGCGTTTTCCGGCGGGATCGTCAGGCGTTTCCTGCCAGTTTTTGCGTTCTTTCGGTTTGCGCGGTGCGCCGATCTCGGGATAATGCGACGCAAGCAAGGTATCCTTAAAGCGCAACTTGAGCATCGCGCCGATTACTTCGGCAGGATTGTCGCTCATCGAGCAGAGCTCCTCGGCGAAACCGAGATAATCCAAATGCTTGCCGTCGGCGATCATTTCAGCAATCTGCGTTGCGAAATCCGCCTTTTTCCCCTCGATCAACGCGCGGACACCGGGTATCTCGGCTTTTTGAATTGCCACGTTGACGCTCTTTTGGATCAACGCAAAACGGTGCGCTTCGCCGGGCGTCACAAGCGTAACGGCACATCCGCGCTTGCCCGCACGCCCGGTGCGCCCGATGCGGTGGATGTAAATTTCCGCATTGAGCGGCAACGCGTAGTTGATGACGTGGGTCAGATCGTTGACGTCGATGCCGCGCGCGGCGACGTCGGTCGCGACGAGCAACGGAAACTTTTTCGCCTTGAATTGGTCGATCGTGCGCAACCGCTGCGCCTGCGAGATCTCGCCGTGGAGCGCTTCGACGCGGAAGTTGCGCTGTTTTAGGTTTTCGACCAATTCGTCGACATCGAGCCGGGTGCGGCAGAAAATCAGGCCGTAGCAGTCGCGGATCGTCGCAAGAATCCGGCAGAGCGCTTCGAGTTTTTCCTCGCGGCGCACTTCAAAGTAAAACTGGTCGGTCAGATCGCCGGAAACGACTTCGCTTTCGGCGCGGATCACTTCCGGATCGCGCATGAATTTTTCCGCGATGGCGCGGATGGCATCCGGCATCGTCGCCGAAAACATCAGCATTTGCCGTTCGGCGTTGCATTCGGCAAGGATCGCTTCGATGTCTTCAATAAAGCCCATATCGAGCATCTCGTCCGCCTCGTCGAGCACAGCAAAGCGGATGGCGTTCAATTTCAGCACGTTGCGGCGCAAAAGGTCGAGGATCCGTCCGGGCGTGCCGATGACAATGTCGACGCCCGTTTTGAGTTTCTGAATCTGTACTTCGATCGGCTGACCGCCGAAAAAGGGGGCGATCTTCACGTTGCGTTCGCCGCAGAAAGAACTTAATTCGTCGGCGATCTGAATGCTCAATTCGCGCGTGGGCGAAAGGATCAGCGCCTGAACGCCCGCCCGGGGCGTTGTCTTCTCGAGGATCGGCAGACCGAATGCCGCCGTCTTGCCCGTCCCCGTCTGCGCCTGACCGATCAAATCGCGCGTACCGGCGAGCAGTTTCGGGATCACCAGTTTCTGAATCGGAGTCGGTTCCGCAAAACCTTTGGCGTCGAGTGCCGCGAGCGCGGCGGCGGAAATGCCGAGTTCGGCAAATTGAGATAAATCGTTCATCAAAAAATTCTTTCCGAAAAAAACGTTGAAATCAAGTGTATAATATAATGCAAAATCAACGCATTTACAAGAAATGCTTGACTTTGTTTCGCCATTGCCGTATATTAGAAAAAAAGGAGAATGCCGCGATGAAATTCCGCATGGTTCACAATAACTTCAACGTCCTCGATCTGGAAAAGAGCCTGAAATTCTACGCCGAAGCCTTTGATATGCACGAAGTGCGCCGTATCGAACCTGACGACAAGAGCTTCATCATCGTCTACCTTTCCGACGGCAACAGCGCGCATCAGCTGGAACTTACCTGGTTGCGCGACCGCAATACGCCCTACGATCTCGGCGAAGATGAATTTCACCTCGCGTTTAAGGTCGACGATTACGCCGCCGCCCACGCGCGCCACGAAAAAATGGGGTGCATCTGTTACGAAAATCCGGCGATGGGAATCTACTTCTGCGAAGATCCCGACCACTACTGGCTCGAAGTCATCCCCGAAAAGCGGTAACGCGCCTTATTTTGTCTTCTTTTCCGCGAGCCGGCGCAGCAACGTGCGGCGGCTGATGCCGAGTTTTTCGGCGGCGCGGGTGCGGTTGCCGTTGCATTCGGCAAGCGCTTTTTCGATCAGGGAATCTTCCGTTTCGTGAAGATCAAGCGTCGCAAGCGCCGCTTTGCGGGGCGTGCCCGAAACGACATTTTTGGGGATCGCATCGACATTTAATTGCGAAGTCGGCGACAATACGACCATCGACTCGACGCAGTTGCGCAATTCACGGATGTTCCCCGGCCACGCGGCATGCGTCAAAAGCTCCATCGCTTCCCGCGTGAAGTGCGGTTCCGGCTTGCCGTTTTCGCGCGCGAAACAGCTGGCGAAGTAATTCAACAAATCGGGAATCGCATCGGGACGCTCGCGCAACGGCGGCAACTCAAGGTTGATGACCGAGAGCCGGTAGTACAGATCTTCGCGGAAACTGCCCGCATCGACCATCGCGCGCAAATTGCGGTTGGTCGCGGCGACGAGCCGGAAGTCGCTGTGGATCGTTTCAATGCCGCCGACGCGTTCAAAACTGCGCGTTTCCAGCACGCGCAGAAGTTTCACCTGCGTCGCCGCGTCGATCTCGCCGACCTCGTCGAGAAAGATCGTGCCGCCGTCCGCGGCTTCAAATTTACCGATCCGCCGCTCAGTTGCGCCGGTAAACGCGCCTTTTTCGTAACCGAAAAGTTCACTTTCCAAAATCGTCGCCGTCAAGGCGGCGCAATGAACGGGCACAAACGCCCCTTGGCGGCGGCTTTCGCGGTGAATAAAATTGGCGACGACCTCTTTGCCGGTGCCGCTTTCGCCCGAAAGCAACACCGAAGCGCGACTTGTCGCCACCGCGCGCGCCGTTTCAAAGACTTTGCTCATCGGATCGTCGGCGCTCGGCGGCGCGACAAAGTCGGGCAGCGACACTGCCGGCGCACTTTCCGCCATCTTTGCCGGCAATGTTTTCCCCTGCCCGAGCGCGGATTGCACCATCTGATCGAGCACGTCGAGCTTGATCGGCTTGGAAACGAAATCGAATGCGCCGAGTTTCACCGCCTTGACCGCATCGCCGATACTGCCGTAGGCGGTGAGTACGATCGCCGAAGTCCCCGCCGCATTGGCGGCGCCGAGCACCTGCATACCGTCGGCGCCCGGCATGCGCAAGTCGGTCAGCACAAGATCAAAATGCTCCTTTTGCAGCAATTCGATCGCCGCAAGTCCATCCGGCGCGGCACAGGTTTCGTAGCGCCGCTTGAAAAAGCGCACCAAAGCCTCGCGGGTGTTGAACTCGTCGTCGACGATGAGGATTTTCGGCTTGTCACTCATATTGTTACCGCAATTTCGCCTGCAATTCGCGTTGGAAGTCCTCGACGTCCTCGCGGCCCGGTTGCGGTCCCTGCAAATTGTCGATGCCAAGACGCCCCGTTTGATCGACATACCAGTCGGCAGTCGCGCCGTTGGCGAATTTGACCGTGCCGGAAACAAGCGTTCCCGGCTGGACGATCTTGCTCACTTCGACGAGGGTCGCACCGCGCGGCGAAGCGCCGGCGTCGCTCTTTTCATCGAGATCGTAAGGCGCCGCCGCAGGAGCTTCCGGTTCGGCGGGCTTTTCCGCCGGTTTCGGCTCCGGTTTCGGATCGCGCGCTTTCCAGTCGACGTCGAGCGACGACGCCAATATGCGCACATCCATATAGGTCAATTTCTGATTGAATTTTTCATTGATTTTGTTCTGCAAATCGCTCAATTTCTCGCCGCTGGCAAGCTGTTGCGACATAAAGAGCTTGATCTCGTTTTCCAATGCCTTATCCATCGTAAGTTACCTCCGTTTCCGGCTTTTTTTCGGAGAATCGTCGTGTTGCCGGATGACGACTTTTTTAGGCCGCGCCTTGAATTCGAGCGCGACGGGGATCCCGTTCAAGCCGAACGCACTGCGGATCTGTTTCTGCAAAAAGATCGCATAGTTGTCGGCGACCAGATTAACCCGGTTGACGAAAAGCCGGACTTTCGGCGGCCGCATCGCGACGACCGAGGCGTAATAGACCTTGAGCGCGGCGTTGCCGATCACCGGCGGCGCATTGCGTTCGATCGCATCGCCGATGACGCGGTTGAGCACGCCGGTGGTGATCTCGGTGTCAAGTTGCTCCATCACTTCGGCGATGCGACCCGTGAGCCGGTCGAGCATCTGGTGATTTTTCGCGCTGATGAATTCCGCCGGAGCATAGCTCAAATTGGGCAGTTCCGAACGCAATTCCAGTTGCATTTCCTTCATCGAAACGCCGGGGCGCAAGTCGATCTTGTTGACGGCGAGCACACACGCCTTGCCCGCTTTTTCGATCAGACCGGCGATGCGGCGATCCTGCGCCGTGATCGCATCGGCGCCCGCTTCGAGCACCATGACGACGAGGTCGGCGCGTTCAATCGCGCTCTTGGCGCGCATCACGCTGAAAAGTTCGACGACCGTATCGACTTTTGCCGTTTTACGCAAACCGGCGGTGTCGACGAGCACGGCGGGGTGATCTTCGCCCTTGTACTTCAAATTGAAATCGACGTCGACCGCATCGCGCGTCGTGCCGGCGACGGGACCGGTCATCAGCCGCTCATCGCCGATCAGCGCGTTGACGAGCGACGACTTGCCGACGTTGGGGCGACCGACGATCGCGATGCGGAGTTTTGCCGGCTCCTCCTCGCCGCTGTAATTTTTAGCGGGCAACAACGCCAACGCGTCGTGGAGCAGCGCGTTGATCCCGCCCTTGTGGAGCGAGCACACGGGATAGATTTTATTGAAACCGAGCCGCGTGAATTCCGCCGCATCGTTTTTCATCTCGTCGCTGTCGCATTTGTTGGCGACAAAGAGCATCGGTTTGCCCGAGACACGCAAACGCTGAGCGACGTCGACGTCGAGCGGCGTCACGCCCGCCTGCGCATCGGCGACCATAATCAAAAGATCGGCGTTTTCCACGGCGGCGGAAACCTGTTCGGCGATGCCGCTATCCCAAACGTCGATGTTGCGCTTGCCTTTCATTTCGCCGAGGCCGCCGGTATCAACCAGCGTGAAGCGACGGTCTTCAAAGCGCCCGGGGGCGGAAACGCGGTCGCGGGTCACCCCGCTCATCTCGTGGACGATCGCAAAGCGACGGCCGATGATCGCGTTGAAAAGCGACGATTTGCCGACGTTGGGGCGACCGACGATCGCGATGACCGGGCACCGTTTTTTCTGGGGAATGTTTTCGATTTCGCTCATAGATGAAACTCAGCAATATTGGTTGATTTCGTCGCGGAGCTTTTGCGCCGCTTCACGCGGGTCGGCGGCGTAGATGATGCCGCGCGAGGAATTGATCATCAGCATCGCGCCGTTGACCGCACCGTGCGTCACCACCGCCTTGACGTCGCCGCCCTGCGCGCCGACGCCGGGGACGAGGAAAGGCAGTTCCGGGCAAAGTCCGCGCAAAATGCGCAACTCTTCCGGATAAGTCGCGCCGACGACGAGCGCGGCGTTGCCGTTGTAATTCCACTGGTCGCGCACGAGTTTGGCGACGTGCTGGTAAAGCGGCATACCGTCGCAAACGAGGTTCTGCAGATCGCCCGAATGAGGATTCGAGGTGCGGCAGAGAATAATGACGCCTTTGTCGGCGTGATCGAGAAAGGGTTTCACCGCGTCGAAGCCCATATAGGCGTTGACGGTGACGGCGTCCGCCTGATAACGCTCAAAAGCCTCCTTGGCGTACTGCTCGGCGGTGGAGCCGATGTCGCCGCGCTTGACGTCGAGGATAACGGGGACGCCCGGCGCATTCTCGTGGATGTATTCGATCGTCATTTGCAATTCATCGTCGCGGTTGGCGCCGGCGTAGTACGCCGCCTGCGGCTTGTAGCACGAAACGAGGTCGCGCGTCGCATCGACGATGCGTTTGTTGAATTCAAAAAAGGATTTTTCCTTTTGCTGAAATTCCGCCGGAAGTTTCGCAAACGCGGGGTCGAGACCGACGCAGAGCATCGAATGATTCTTTTTTGCCGAAGCGGCAAGCATTTCCATAAACGTAGCCATTTTATTTTCCTTTCTGCGCCGGATCTGCCGGCAGTGAACGTATGACTTTCGATGGCGGCGCCGCGTCGAGCAAACCGACGTCCGCCTTGCGGAAGTTGATCCGCGTACGCCAGCCGGGACCTTCGATCAACAGCTGTTCGGCGTAGTAGAGATCATTTTTCTTGGTGAAACCGGAAACCTCGAGCAACCGGTAATAATTCGTTTCGCCGCGATGAAAGAACTCCGCCTGCAACGGGAATGCGTATTCCTTGGAAAAGGCGACCTGAACCGTATCGCCGGGATGATCCGGCACCGAAAAGCGCACGACGCGGCAGGGCACCATGCCGCCGACAAGCGTTTCTTCCAATTCCGCTTCCACGGGGAAAAAGATGAACCCGAGCGTCAGATCGGAAACCTGAAGTCCGACCCGGTCAAAAAGCGCCGTCGTGCCTCCCTGCGGGATCACCGTCGAAACGCCGGTCGTATGCGACTGCCCGACAAGACACGCTTCCTTCTGATCGAGCATCACCTGACCGCTCGACTTGTCAGGACGGATCATCACGCCGAAATAAATCGGCATTTCCAGCGATTTTTCGCCGCGGCGGCGGTGCAACAACGTGCCCTCAAGCATTGCGTAGGTGCTCTGGGTGTTGCCGTGCCGCGCCCGCTCGAGAAACGCAGAAAGCGATTCACTTTCCGCCCACGCCGGAGCGATCACGCAAAACAAAAGCAACAGCAAAAGCTTTTTCATTTTTTCTTTCCCTTTTTAGCTCCGTTTTGAGAAAAGACAAGCTTCAGCGCATCGCGGTAATCGGCGGCGAAGTGGAATTTCAACTTGGCGCGCACTTCTTCGGGGAGTTCCTCGTAATCCTTGCGATTTTCCTCAGGCATAATGATCTCGGTGATTCCCGAGCGGAGCGCGGCGACCATCTTTTCGCGGATGCCGCCGACGGCGGTCACTTTGCCGTGCAGCGTGATCTCGCCGGTCATCGCGAAATTCGGTTTGATCGGAAGTTCGCGCACCAGCGACAGAATCGCCATCGTCATCGTGATGCCGGCGGAGGGACCATCTTTCGGCGTCGCGCCATCGGGCACGTGCAAATGGAAATCGTTCTCAAAGAAATATTGCGGCTCGATGCCGAAATCAGGCGCGATGCTCCGAACGACGGAAAAGGCGGTTTCCGCCGATTCCTGCATCACCTTGCCGAGACTGCCGGTCAATTTCAGATTGCCCTTGCCGCCGGGGATCGCGGTGACTTCGATCGGCAAAATCACGCCGCCCGCGCCAGTCCACGCAAGACCGACCGCCCTGCCCGGTTCACGGAAATTTTCCGCCTTATCAAGCAGAAATTTACGGGCGCCGAGCAGTTCGTTCACCAGCGATTTATCGACTTTTACGACGCTCTCGCGCGTCAATTCGCCGTCGACGATGCGGCAGGCGATGCGGCGGCAAACCTGCGCGATGGCGCGCTCGAGATTGCGTACGCCCGCTTCCAGCGTATAATAGTTGATCACTTCGTCGATCGCCGACAGCAGAAAGTGCACGCGCTTGAAATCAAGACCGCACGCTTCGATCTGGCGCGGCACGAGGTACTGGCGGGCGATTTCGCGCTTTTCGAGCACGGTGTATCCGGGCAGTCGGATGATCTCCATGCGGTCGCGCAACGGCGCGGGAATATCCTCCTCGACGTTGGCAGTCGCGATGAAAAAGATCTTGGAAAGGTCGTAATCCAATTCCAGATAATTGTCGTTAAAGGCGCTGTTCTGCGCCGGATCGAGCACTTCAAGCAGCGCAGAAGCGGGATCGCCGCGGAAATCGTGCGCCAATTTGTCGATCTCGTCAAGCATGAAAACGGGGTTGTTACTCCCCGCTCGCTTGAGGTTCTGCAGGATCCGCCCCGGCATCGCGCCGACGTAGGTGCGGCGGTGGCCGCGGATCTCCGCCTCGTCGCGCACGCCGCCGAGCGACATGCGGATGAATTTGCGGTTCATCGCGCGGGCGATCGACTTGCCGAGCGACGTCTTGCCGACGCCCGGCGGTCCGATCAGGCAAAGGATCGGCGCCTTTTTGTCAGGATCCTCGCGGCGCAACTGCAACACAGCGAGATATTCGAGGATGCGCTTTTTGACGTCCTCAAGTCCGTAGTGGTCTTCGTCGAGCACGAGCCGAGCCGAACGGCAGTCGAGACAATCCTCGGTACTCACGCGCCACGGCAAATCCAGCACCCAAGAGATGTAGGTATAGCTGATGTGGTATTCCGGCGAGGAAGTCGGCAGCAATCCGAGGCGGGAAAGTTCTTTTTCAACCACCTTTTTCGCGGCGTCGGGCAGATCGGTCGCATTGAGGCGCTTTTCGATCTCGACGATGTCGGGATTGCGGGTTTCCTCGCCGAGTTCCTGCTGGATCGAGCGCAACTGCTCGCGCAAATAGAAGTCCCGCTGCGATTCGCTGACGGCGTCGTGGACTTCGTTTTGGATCTTGATGCCGAGCCGGGTCGTCTCGATCTCGCGCGTCAGCAAAATGTTGAGCAATTCCAGACGGCGGCGCACCGAAGCGGTCAGCAAGAGCAAAAACTTTTCCGCCAGACGGAAATTGAGTTCATCGGCGATCTGGTCGGCGACGCGCCCCGCTTCTGCGGAATTGAGGATTGCCAACTGCAATTCGTCGGCGACGCCGCCCGTCAGACCGACGAGCGTCTGAAAGAGCATCTGCACGCTTTTGAGCCGCCCCGCCGATTCTTTTTCATCCTCATCGAGCGGTTCATCCACAAAATTGTAGTGGATCTGCAACACGCCTTTGGGGTCGCGGAACATCGTATCGAAACTGATTCGGCGCACGCCCCGCAAGACGACGCGGGTGGAGCCGTCCGGAAATTCCATTTTTTTGACGATGCGCGCCAAAACGCCGGTTGCGGTATGCGCGTGCCCGTCAAATTCAAAAACGCGGAATTCATACCGGTCGGGCACCGATTCCAGTTGCGCGCGCGGCGGCAGTTCGGGAAAGATCGCGAGCAAACGATCGCTGCTCAACGCATTTTCCAGCGCCGTCATCGCTTCTCCGCCCTCGATGGTGACCGGCGTCAAGGCGTGCGGAAAGATGATCGGGTCACTCAAATCAAAATAAACCGCGCTGCCTCCGTTAGCAGGAAGCTTGCCGACGGTAAAAGAAGCTGAATCAGCCATAAAAAAACCTTTTCTTTATTGAATGGTACATCCTAGTCGTATATAATATAATCCTTTCGCGCGCGAAAAACAATCCCTGTTTTGATTCTTGATCGGGGAAAGCTTAAAGAGAGACCCAAGAAGTGCTTTTTACGCGGCTTCCAGCACGCGTTGCGCCACGAGAACGAAAAGAAATCCCGCGATCATCGCAAACGTCGCACTCTTTTCGTAGCCGTGAGCGTGGGTCTCGGGGATCATTTCATCGCTGATGACGTAGAGCATCGCACCGCCGGCGAGCGCAAGAATCAAAGGCAGAATGCCGGATGCGACGGAAACGAGAAAATATCCCGTCACCATGCTGACAATGCTGATGACGCCGATTCCGCCGGCAATGCCGAGCGTCCGGCGCGCCGAAACGCCGATGGCGAGCAACGGCGCCGCGATGACCATCGCTTCCGGGACGTTCTGCAAGGCAAGACTTCCTGTCACGGTGAGAATATCGCCCGCGTTGCCGGTACCGAAGCTCACGCCCGCCGCTACCCCTTCCGGAAGTTTGTGCAATGCGATCGCGGCGACAAAAAGCAAGATCTTGCCGTCGCCGGCGTTGTGCGCGTGACTTTCCTGATCGAGCCCCGCGAGGCGGTGCAGGTGCGGCGTAATCCTGTCGAGCAAACTGACAAGAAACGCACCGAGAAAGACGCCGCCAATCGTCATCGGCAAAGCCGTGTGCAAACTTCCGGTCGTGCTTGCAGGCAGGATCAGTCCGAAGATCGCCGCCCCGAGCATAATGCCGGAAGCCGTCCCCAAAACCGCATCGTTGGTGCGGTGCGGCACATTGCGAAAGCAAAGTCCCGCCGCCGTACCGATTACCGTCGACAAGCCCATCCCGAGCGCAGTCCAAATCAACAGCATAAATCAACCTCGCGTATGTGAATTGCATAAACTATAACGCAACGCCGGCAAAAATTCAAACGGGGAATCGAATTAAGAACCGTTTTTCCGACTGGATTTTTCCGCCGTTTTGGTGTATATTTTATCCATTATGAAATCGATTATCTGCTTCAGCGAAAGGGCGCGCTGGATCGTCCTCTTGATCGGGATCGTCTTGAGCGGTTTCGGCATCGCCGTTACCACCAGCGCCGGATTGGGCACGACGCCGGTGTCGAGTCTGCCCTACGTACTCTCGATGTGTACACCGCTCACGATCGGGATGTGGATATTTTTGTTCAATCTGCTCTACGTCGCGCTCCAAAAGGCGATGCTCGGCAAGAACTTCGCGTTGCGGCAGTTTCTTCAGATTCCGCCGCTGTTGCTTTTCGGCCCCATCATCGACGTCGGGATGTTTTTGATGAAACCTTTTGCCGGAGTGCATTACTCGATGAAACTCGTTATGCTTTTCGCCGGCTCGCTTCTCGTCGCTTTCGGCATCGGAATCCAGCTGATCGCCGAATTGCCCTGTCTGCCGGCAGATTCGATCATCCACGTCTTTTCGACCAAATACAAGACCCATTTCGGCGTAACCAAGGGGAGCTTTGACCTCGCCTTGAGCGCGGCGGCAATCATCCTTTCGCTTCTTTGCTTTCACGAAGTGCGCGGCGTGCGCGAAGGCACGATCATCAGCGCACTGCTCGTCGGATTTCTGATCTCTCACATCCTGCCCCGCTTGCGGAGTGCGCGCGCCGCGTGTCCGCTGCCCACAAAGGAGGCAAAATGACGCCGCTTTCCCCGAAAGATCTGCTTTCATTCGTCCCGATGACACGCGAAGAAATGGAGTCGCGTCACTGGGATGCGATCGACATTCTGATCGTGACGGGCGACGCTTATGTCGATCACCCGAGTTTCGGGCCGCCTTTGATCGCCCGCGTTTTGCTCGATAAAGGCTTTCGCGTCGGCATCATCGCCCAGCCGGACTGGAAAAATCCCGACAGTCTCAAAGTTTTCGGCCGCCCGCTCCTCGGCGCGGGAATCGCCAGCGGCAATATGGATTCGATGGTCAAACTCTATACCGCGGGCAGACGGCTCCGCCACGAAGACCTCTACTCCCCCGGCGGCAAGACGGGGCTTTGCCCTCCGCACGCGACGGTGGTCTACGCGCAACTCGCAAAACAGGCATTTCCGGGACTGCCCGTCATTCTCGGCGGCGTCGACGCGAGTTTGCGCCGCGTCGCCCACTACGACTACTGGCAGGATAAAATGCGCCCGTCGGTGCTTATCGACGCCAAAGCGGATCTGCTCTGCTACGGATTGGGCGAGGAAACGATGCCGGAAATTTTCGACCGCCTGAAAAAAGGGGAAAGTTTAGCGGGTATCCGCGGCACCTGCCGCTATTTGGGCGGCAAGGAAAGCACGGCGTTCCGGATCGACGACAATACGGTCGAACTGCCGAGTTTTGAGGAAATGTGCGCCGACAAACAAGCGATCATGCGCGAAACGAAGATCATCGAAGCCGAAATGAATCCGTGGAACGGCCGGCGGCTGATCCAAAAGACCAACGGCAGAATCCTCCTCGTCGAACCGCCGCGCCCCCCGATGTCGACGCCAGCATTTGACCACGTTTCGGAACTGCCTTTTACCGGACTTCCGCACTGGAGTTACACCGAAAAGATTCCCGCGTGGGAAGTTATCAAGGATTCGATCCAGATCGTCCGCGGCTGCCCCGGTGGATGTGCCTTTTGCGGGCTCGTGTCGCACCAGGGGCATCACCTGGTATCGCGCAGTTGCGCGAGCATCGTGCGAAGCATCGAAAAACTCGCGCAGAAACCGTGGTTTCACGGCACCGTAAGCGACCTCGGCGGCGCGGCAGGCAACATTTACGGACATCACCCGCTCGATCCGGAAAAATGCAAAAAATGCAAACGCTACAGTTGTTTGTTTCCCCATTTCTGCCCCAATTACGGCATTGAGGAAAAACCGTTGATGGAATTGCTCGACCGCGTGAAAAAGATTCCGCGCGTCAAACACGTTTTCATCAACTCGGGCGTCCGGCTCGACCTCGCGCTGAAACAGCCCAAGCAGACGGAAAAGATCATCCGCGACCACGTTTCCGGACAGATCAGCGTCGCGCCCGAGCACCTCGACGCCGAAGTGCTTCACTTGATGCGCAAAGGCGAAGCGGGGGAATTTGACGAATTCAAAAAAATCTTCGACCGCGTCAATCAGCAAAGCGGCAAAAAGCAGTATATGATCCCCTATTTCATTTCCAACTTTCCCGGCAGTACGGCAAAGCATATGAAAGTCGTCGACGAATATCTTGCGAAATACCACTGGAGCCCCCAGCAGGTACAGGATTTCATGCCGCTGGCAATGACGATGGGGTGCGCGATGTACTGCGCGGAGATCGCGCCGGACGGCACGCCGATCGAAGTGAGCAAGGGGCTTGCCGAGCGGCGGGATCAGCGCGACTTACTGCGGCGCGACCGGCGAAAGCAAAGCGAAAAGCCCTCTAAATCCCCCAAAAAACACTAATTTTGCCTTGCCGCTTCGGCGATCAATTGACGAAAGATCGCAGGACCGAGATCATCCATTCTTTCCGGGTGAAATTGAACGCCGAGCACCAGGCGGCGCCCCGTCATTTCCACGGCTTCGACGCTCCCGTCAAAGGCAGTCGCCGTCACGACGAGCCCCTGCCCCAGGTGGTCGGGATCGATCGATTGATGGTGAAAACTGTTGACGCAAACGAACTCGCCCTGTTTTTTTCCGATTGCGCATCCGAGCCACCCGTCACGGCAAATAAGTGACTGATGCACAACGCCTTGCGTATGCTTTTCGGCATTTTCAAGATGCTGGATCAACTTGCCGCCCGTCGCGATGTTGAGCAATTGACACCCGGCGCAAATGCCGAGAATGGGCAGTTTCGTCCGCAATGCGGCGCACGCAAAGTCCATATCACATTGAGGACGCAGTCGGTTCATCCGGGTTTCAGGGTGCGGCTTTTCGCCATAAGATGATGGCGGATAATCCCTTCCGCCGATCAGCAACACGCCATCGGCGCAACCGAGCAGCGCATCGAAAATCTCCTTTTTGCCGATCGACGGCATCAGCATCGGCACGCCGCCCGCGTCGGCGACGCGCGAAGCGTACTGGCTGATCAATATTTCGCATTCGCGGCCGTTGTGAACATCGACCGCCATATTGAGCAAAATAACGGGATTCATAAGCGGTTTTCCACAAAGGCGTCGATCACGGCGCGGGCGACGCTGCCCTTTTCCGGCAAACGCGGCAGTTGATCTCGGGTATACCAGTGGCACTCCGAAAGTTCCGCACCGTCGGCACACGCTTCGCCGCCCGCCCATTCCGCGTAAAAGGCGAGCATCAGACTGTTGGGGAAAGGCCACGACTGACTCGCCAGATAGCGGAAATGATCGACCTCGATGCCGATCTCCTCCTTGATCTCGCGGTGGATCGCCTCCTCCAAATTTTCGCCCATCTCGACGAAGCCCGCGATCAGGCTGAAAACGCCTTCGTTGAAGCGATGATTGTGCGCCAGCAAGATCTCATTGCCGCCGTTGCGCGTGATGGCGACGATCACGGCGGGGGCGATCTGCGGGAAATAGACGGCGCCGCACGCGGGGCACGTCATCGCAAGATCGTGCGTCGACGGGATCAACGGTTGCGCGCACTTGCCGCAAAACCGGTGGCTCTCGCGCCACAAAAGCATTTCCTGCGCGCGGCAGAAAGCTTCGCGGACGTCTTCGCTGGCTCCGGCGAGAATAGCACGCCCGGCGATCGTCGTAAAACATTCGGGGTCCACGCGGCAGGCATAACAAGGCGCGCCGTCCAATTCGCCGACGGGGAGCAACAAGGTGTTTCCATCAAGTCCAAGTTGCGACAGTGCAGGCAGTTGCATTGATTCATCAAGCACCGCTCCGCGATTCGCCAACGCAACGACGCGCGATTTCTGATCGCATTGTGAAACCGGCACGAAACATTTTTGTATTTGATTTACAACAAACATCTTACAACAATTCTTTACGCACCGCTTCCAACAATTTTGCGACTTCTTCGGTCACACCGCCCGAAGCGATAACGTCGGCAATCAGCCGGGCAGTTTCCGCTTTCGGCAGATCGCCGAGTTCCTCGAATGCGCCGGACTGACGCATGGCGATCAGCGCGTCGACGCCGAGCAACGCCGGAGCCGTCACATCGAAAGCACCCGCTTTTTCCTGCAGGACGATCGATTCCAGATTCATCGGATTGTGGTGGATCAACAGGATCTTCTGCCCGTCGTCACGGCGACGGTAGAGCGTCCCCTGACGCATCGAATAGCCGGAAATACTCATTTCATCTCCAAATAGGTGTATGAATCAAAACTCTTGCGCTCCTCGCAGGCAAGGCAAAGCGCGCGGATCTTTTCCAGCACGGGGCGCACCTTTTCGGTCGGCAAAAGCGTGCGGCAGTTGCCGCACTGGCGGCGGTTGTTCGCGGGGCACGCCGTCATCGCGAGCGCCTTTTCCGTGCCGGCACGCAAGAACTGCAACGCCTCAAGGTCGGTAAAATTCCCGGCGAGCAAAAGATAAAAACCGGTATGGCACCCCATCGGACCGAAGTACAACACCTGAATATGGTCGCACTCGAGAGAACGCACGCCTGTCGCCAGCATATGTTCGATGGTATGCGCCTCGCCCTCGGTCAAAACAGGATCGCAGTAGGGTTTGCAAACGCGGATATCCAGCGTTTTCACCGGCACGCCGCCGACCATTTCCGTCATCGGCAAATAAATGCCGCACGCCATTTTTTCATGATCGACCTGAAAGGTCACGGAACGCACTGCTTTTTCCATATTGTTGAACGCCTCCGGAAAGAATTGTCTTTCTTATACTATAGCACCAGTTCAGCTTTTTTGAAACTGAAACGGTTTTCTTTTTTTATTATGATGCTATATTAAGACAAAGGAGTCATTATGCCGGAAAAAATTGTCATCTGCGGCAGCGGCCCCGCCGGGCTTTCGGCGGCGTTGCACGCCACGGAGCGAGGTTGCGACGTCACCATACTTGAAAAGATGGCGCGTCCCGCCGTCAAGCTGCTTGCAACGGGCGGCGGACGGTGCAACTTCACCCATTTTCTGCCGGAAAACGAGCTGATGGCGCGCTTCGGAAAATCGGGTTTTTTCATGCGCGACGCATTGCGCTACGCGCCGCAGTCGTGGTTGCTCGATTACCTGAAATCGCAAGGCGTTGACGCGGTCTGTCTGGCGGATGGCTGTTTCTTTCCGGCAAGCGACCGTGCCGACGACGTCGTCGAGGCGTTTCTGCGCCCGATCCGTCAAAACGGAGGGAAACTCCTCTGCGGTCACACCGCAGAGAGCATCCTCGTTGAAAACGGCGTCGCGCGCGGCGTCATCGCCAATGGCAAAAGCTTCCTTGCCGATCGCGTCATCCTCGCCGGCGGCGGCACGGCGGCGCCGGCGTTAGGCGGTTCCTCTCAAGCGTTGACGCTTGCCCATTCAGCGGGGCACACCGTCGTTGCGCCGATGCCCGCCATGGCGCCGCTGCTCCTTGCGGAAACGTGGGTCTGCGAACTTTCCGGGATCACGCTGGAGGATGTTCAGCTTCTTTTCGGCAGCGGACGGCAAAAAACGGCGACGCGCGGCATTTTGCTCTTTACGGCGGACGGCATTTCCGGCCCCGCCGCGATCGACCTCTCGCGCGATGCCTACCGCGCCTTTGCCGGGCTGGGGAAATTGACGATTTCGATCGATTTCACGCCGGAAAAGCCTCGCGAAGAATGGCGAAATTTCTGGATGAAAGCACGGCAGGATTCCCCCAAAAAACTTGTCCGCAACACCCTCGGTGCGATCCTTCCGCAAGCGCTTGCCAAAACGCTCGTTGATCAAAGTGTCGGCGACGGCAAATGCAATATGGAGCTTTCCAATATCGCGATCGAACAATTGATTTCACGCATCAAGGAAACATCGGTCAGTTTGAAAAAGATGTGCCCGATGTCGCGTGCAATGGCGATGTCCGGCGGCGTCGACTTGCGCGAGATCGACCCCAAAACATTGCAAAGCAAACTCGTTCAAAATCTATTCTTTGCGGGCGAAATGATCGATCTCGTCGGTCCCTGCGGCGGATACAATTTGCAGTTCGCCTTTTCCAGCGGACGGCTGGCGGCGGCTGAAATTACAAGATAGTGTTACAAAATTACCATTGCCCTTGCAAGGAAGATGTGATATATTCTATCAAAACCTGCAAAAAAAGGAGATATTAAAATGTTGTTGAAACGCACTGCCCCCCCCGCCTTGCCGATCCGCGCCATCCAATTTGGAGAAGGCAACTTTTTGCGCGCCTTTATCGACTGGATGCTCAACGGGATGAACAAGCAAGGCAAATTCAACGGTCTTGTCCGCCTCGTGCAACCCCAGCCGCGCGGCATGTCGGAAGCGATCAATGATCAGGATGGTCTTTACACGTTGTTGCTCCGCGGTTTTTCCGACGGCAAAGTCGTCGAAAAGCGCGAGGTGATCGAGGTCGTCGCGGGGTGCATTGACGCTTACACCCAATGGGCGGCGGTGCAACAGGAATTTGCCAATCCGACGGTGAAATTCATCTTTTCCAACACAACGGAAGCGGGCATTGAGTACAAAGAGGAACCTTACACGCCCAATGAAACGCAGACGACCTTTCCGGCGAAGCTGACGGCGTTGACCTACGAGCGTTTCACGAAAAAACTCCCGGCGCTCACGTTCATCCCCTGCGAACTCATCGAGCACAACGGCAAGACGCTCAAAAACTGCATGCTGCGCTACGCCGCGCTCTGGAAACTGCCCCAAGCGTTCGTGGATTACCTTGACAAAGAATGCGTTTTTGTCGACACGCTCGTCGACCGGATCGTCGCCGGTTATCCGCGCACCGAAGCCGCCGAGATGGAAAAATCCTTCGGCTACGAGGACAAACTCATCGACTGCGGCGAAATCTTTCACTTTTTCGTCCTCGAATGCGCCCCCGACGCGCTCCAGGAATTGCCGCTTGCCGAATGCGGCTTCAACGTCTGCATCACCGACGATCTCACGCCTTACCGCACCCGCAAGGTGCGCTTCCTCAACGGCGCGCACACGGCGAACGTGCTCGCGGCGATCCTGGGCGGCTTGAAGCAGGTCGACGAGATGATGAACGATCCCCTTTTCGGCGACGTCGTGCGCCGCTCGATCTACGAGGAAATTTTCCCGACGGTGCAATTGCCCGACGCGGAAAAGAAATTTTTCGCCGACTCGATCGTCGAGCGTTTTCTCAATCCCTTTGCGCACCATCAGCTGCTCTCGATCTCGCTCAATTCGGTATCGAAGTTCAAGGTGCGCGTACTGCCGACGCTGCTCGATTATCTCAAGCTGAAAAATGAACTGCCCAAGCGGCTCACGTTCGCGCTCGCGGCGTTGCTTCGTTTTTACCGTTTGACGCTCGACGCCGACGGCAAGGCGACGGGCAGCGTCGACGGCAAAACGTACCCGGTTTCCGATTCGCCGGAAGTGCTCCGGTTTTTCGCCGAACGCCGCGCACTCGACGCCCAAGCGTTTGCCGAAGCGGCGCTCGGCAACACGGCATTCTGGGAAATGGACCTCAATCAAGTGCCCGGCTTAACCCGACAGGTGGCAAAAGATCTTGCCGCCATCGAGTCGGTCGGTGTTCGCGAAGCGTTGAAAGGGCTTTGCTGAAATGAAAACGTTTCGCATCCACGCGCAGGACAACGTTGAAGTCGTCTTGAGCGACGACGGCCTTGTCCCGCGCGGTCACAAGATCGCCGTCAAGCCGATCAAACAGGGGGAAACCGTCGTCAAGTACGGTATGCCGATCGGTCATGCGACGCGCGATATTGCGCCGGGTGAACACGTGCACAGTTGCAATATGGCGACGGATCTTTCAGGCGTGCTCAACTACGATTATCAGCCCGATTTCAGCGAAGTCACCGCCACTTGCGATGCGCCGCGGTTTTCAGGCTACCGCCGCGCCGACGGCAAAGTCGGCATCCGCAACCATCTTTTCGTCATTCCGACGGTCGGGTGCGTCAACCGCCTCGCGCGCACGCTGGCGGAAAAGATCAATCAGGAACTCCCCCAAAACGTCGACCGTGCGCTCGCCCTGGAGCACCCATTCGGCTGTTCGCAGTTGGGGAGCGACCACGCGCTGACGCGGCAACTTCTCGCCGACCTCGCGCATCACCCCAACGCAGGCGGCGTCCTGATCGTCGGGCTGGGGTGCGAAAACAATACGATCGCCGAATTCAAGCAGACGCTCGGAAACTACGATCCCAAGCGGATCCGCTTCATCGTCGCCCAGGAGGAAAAGAACGAACTGGAAGCGGGACTTGCCGAACTGCGGGCGCTCGGCACGCTCGCCGCGGCGGATCAGAAGGAAAGCTTTTCGCTCGATCATCTCGTCGTCGGCTTGAAATGCGGCGGCTCCGACGGGTTGAGCGGCATAACCGCCAATCCGCTGATCGGGCGTTTCAGCGACTTTCTCGTCGGTCACGGCGGCACCGCGATCCTCTCGGAGGTTCCCGAAATGTTCGGCGCGGAAACGCTGTTGATGCGCCGTTGCCGCACCCGGGAAGTCTTTGACAAATGCGTCAAAATGATCAACGACTTCAAGCAGTATTTTCTCCGCTACGGGGAAGCGGTTTCCGAGAATCCCTCGCCCGGCAACAAGGCGGGCGGCATCACGACGCTGGAAGACAAGGCGCTGGGATGCACGCAAAAGGCGGGATCGTCGCCGGTCGAAGACGTCTTAACTTTGGGCGAAACAGTCAAAACGAGGGGGTTGAATCTCTTGAGCGGCCCCGGCAACGACATGGTGGCGTCGACCCTGCTCGCCGCGGCGGGGGCGCAGATCATCCTCTTTTCCACCGGGCGCGGCACGCCTTTCGGCACGGTCGTCCCGACGGTCAAGATCGCGACCAATCAACAGCTCGCCGAAAACAAGGCGCACTGGATCGATTTCGACGCATCGGCGGTGTTGCACCGCGACATAACGGCGGTCGACCGGGAATTTCGCGACGCGCTCCTCGCGATCGTCAACGGCAAAAAAGCCGCCAACGAGGAAAACGGTTTTGAAGAAATTTCCATCTTCAAAGACGGAGTTACCTTGTGAAGATCACTTTGCTCGTCAACCACGTTGAAAAAAGGGGATTTCAAGCGGAATTCGGACTTTCGCTCCTCCTCGACTACCGCAACGGGAAATATCTTTTCGACACCGGTGCGGGGGCGGCGCTTGCCCCGAATCTCGCCCGGCTCGGCATCGCGCCAAAATCCATCAAGCGGGTGATCCTTTCCCACGGCCATTGCGATCACACCGGGGGACTGGCGGAACTTTCTCCTCAAGCGATCTACGCGTGCCAAGGCGTTACAATGCCCCATTTCAGCCGCCACGACGACGGCAAGATCCATTTGCTCACGATGCCGGAACGATCCAAAAACGTGCTGAAGGAGTGCAAATTTCACAACGTCAGCGCGTTTCAGGAAATCGGCAAGGGAATTTTCCTCACGGGCCCCATTCCCCGCACGACGGCGGAAGATTGCGGCGGCGATTTTTACCACGATGCGGCGTGTACGATCAAAGACGAGATTCCGGAAGAAACGGCATTGCTGACGGCGGGGGGAATTCTGGTGACGGGGTGCTGTCACGCGGGGATTCTCAACACGCTTTTTCTCTGTGAAAAAATTCACCCGGAAATCAAAATTCACACGATCGTCGGCGGGTTGCATTTGCGCCATGCGTCGCCGGCGCGGCTCAACTTGACCGCCGCCTACTTGCGCCGCATCAAACTCCGCCGGTGCGCGTTGCTCCACTGCACCGGCGATGAAGCGATCGCTTTTCTCAAACGATCGCTCCCGGCGTGCAAATTCGTCGATCTTTCGCTCGGTGAAACGATTTGCTTTTAAGTGTCTTGAATTCGTGATCACGCCATAAAATCCGGCGCGGGCGCAGTACAATTGATGATCTCGCCGCTTGCGCTGTGACGGAAGCTCAATTTCCACGCGTGAAGCGCCTGTCGGGGAAAGACCAGCGCGGCGCGGTCGGCGTCGCTCAATGCGTCGTGTTTCTGGCGCAGATAGAAATTTTCGTCAAGCCCATAAAGTTTATCGCCGGCGACCGGGTAGCCGAGCGAAGCAAGCGTCGCGCGGATCTGGTGCATCCGCCCGGTGCCGAGCGTCGCTTCAACGAGGGAAAATTCGCCCTTCCGGGCGATCTTGCGAAAGGTGGTGAGGCAACTTTCGCACTTGACATTTTCCGGCGCCGTTTCCGCGTAGCGGCGCTTTTTGCGGATGACGGAAAGGTCGTCGTGAAAAAGAAATCCATCTGCCGTCAATTTTTCCGGGAAATCCCCGTGGACGAGGACGAGGTAGACTTTCGTCATTTCAACGCGTTCCAGCTTGGCGGCGACTTCAGGGCGGAGCGCGACGATCATCGCGCCGCTCGTTTCGCGGTCGAGGCGGTTGACGAAGTGCAGTTCTTCGCCGTATTTTTCACGGAGCAAATACCACAAGGTGTGCTTAAAAAAGGGGCCCGCCGGGTGCACGCACAAATTTCCCGGCTTGTCGACGACGAGCAGATCGCCGTCTTCATACAAAATGCGATAGGAAAGTTCCGCCGGCGGCTCGACGAGTTCGCCGGGGCGGTATTCGACGACGCCGCCGATCGCCAGAAGCGTATCGGGCGCAACTGCCTTGTCGTTGTAAGTCACCGTGCCGTCGAGGATGAGTTTGCGCCATTCGTCGGCGCTGCGGTAGGTGAAACGACCGGCGAGAAAGTTGAGCAAAGTCGTGCCTGCCGCATCCCACGTGACGCTGCTTTTGACGATGCGCACGCCGTTGTTTTGCCCGTTGATCTTCACGGTTCCACCAGAATGACGATGAACCCCATCCTGCGGAATTTCGCCGCAAGTTCGGGGCGCAGATAACAACTCGTCGAAGCCCAATCCGCCGTCACCGCGTCGGGGGCGACGACGGTCGCGGAATAACGGAATTCCGCCGGACGCCCCGTCTTGGCATTGAGGATATGACCGTAGCGTTTGCCATCCAGTACGACGAAGCGTTCATAATTTCCGGAAGTTGAAATTCCGACGTTGGCAAGCTGTTGCAATTCGGATTGCTTCACCGTTGCGTCGCTCGAGTCCGGCATCTTGATGCTGACGGAAAATCCCTTTTTTCCGGGGAAAGGATCCAACAGCCGCAAATTGCCGCCGAGGTCGAGCGCGCCTTGGCTGACGCCGCAACGCTTCGCCGCATCGGCGGCGCGATCGAGCGCATACCCCTTGGCGATGCCGTCGAGGTCGAGCGCCATGCCTTTTACGGGAAAGAAAACGGTATGCTTGGCGTCGTCGAAAACAACGCGCTCAAGTCCGACAAGAGATTGCACTTTGGCGATCTTTTCCGGCGGCGGGAGCTTTTCCTGCTTGCGGTAAAATCCCCAGAGATCCATCAGCGGCTTGACGGTGACGTCAAAGGCGCCCTCGCTCTCGCAATATGCGCGCCGCGCTTCCAGCAGAATTGCCCAGAGCACATCGGAGCAGGCAAACGGCGTTTTTTCCGCCGTCGCGTTGAGGCGCGACAACTCGCTTTTTTCATCGCGCAGATTGCAGCAATCAATGACCTCCTGAAACGCTTTTTGGGCGGCGGCGGACGCTTCGTCGGAAACTTTTTCCGTTGCGTACCAGTCAAAGCACGCGATCGTACCCATCGTCGTAAAGCGGATGCTCCACCGTTCGGGGGATTCCCGGTTTCCGCGCAAAGAAAACGCCATCCCCGCCAGCAACAGCACAGCGAGGATGACGCCGCAAGCGGTACGCTTGGTCATCGCTTATTTCTCACGCGCAACGGCGACTTTGACGTCGACGCCGTTGAGTTCAAGCGCCGTATCGCCGGCGCCCGCTTCCAGCTTGGTCGCAAGGACTTCGCCCGCGATATAATCGTGGAACTGGGTCATCGCTTCGCGCCACGCTTCCGGCACCTCGTAGGCGACCGTGATGCGGTCCGCGACGTCGAAACCGGCTTCCTTGCGCAGATTCTGGATCTTGCTGACGAATTCGCGCGCAAAGCCTTCACGCTCCAATTCAGGCGTGATCTCGGTCGAAAGCGCGATGGTGATACCGTCGGAACTGGCGGCGACCAACCCCGCTTTTTCTTCGCGGTGAATGACGAGGTCTTCCGGAGTCAGCGTGAAACTCGTACCGCTTTCAAGCGAAAGTTTCACCTCTTTGCCGGCGAGAACGTCGCCGATTTCCTTGCCGGAAAGTTTTTCGATCAAACTTGCGGCGGCTTTCATTTCCTTGCCGAGCTTTTTGCCGAGCACCTTGAAGTTCGCCTTGCAGCTGCGTTTGACCAAATCTTCCTCGTCGGCGCAGAATTCGACGCTCTTGACGTTGAGTTCCTCGGCGATGATCGACGCGGCTTCGCGGAGCATCGCTTCGACTTCGGCGTCGGGCGCGGCGAGGATCGCCTTGGCGAGCGGCTGGCGCACCTTGAGGTTGTTCGCGGTGCGGAGGAAACGCCCCTGCGTCACGGCGAGCATCGTGTACTGCATCTGCTTTTCAAGACGCTCGTCGCGGCAGTCGTCGGGGGTCGGATATTCGCAAAGATGGACGGATTCCGGCATCGACTTGGTGCGCAACGTGCGGTAGATCGCCTCGGTCGTGAACGGGATGAAAGGCGCCGCGCTCTTGGCGAAAACCAGCAGAACGTAATGGAGCGTTTCATACGCTTCACGCTTGTCGGTGTCGCTCGCGCTTTTCCAGAAACGGCGGCGGCTCCGGCGGATGTACCAGTTGGTCAGATCGTCGATGAACCGGCTGAAACGGGTGGCGGCTTTCTGCAGGTTGTAGTTGTCCAATTCCTCGCGCAATTCCTGCACCATCTGGCTCGCGCTCGAAAGGATCCAGCGGTCGAGCACGTTGCCGGGGTGTTTCGGGGGCGCGACGACCTCGGCGCTCTCATAGTGGTCGACGTTGGCATAGGTGACAAAGAAGCTCAACGCATTCCACATCGGGATCATCACGCTGCGCAGAATTTCACGCACGCCGCTTTCCGAAAACTTGAGGTCTTCGGCGCGGACGACCTGACTGCCGAGCATGAAAAGACGCAACGCATCGGCGCCGCAACGGTTGATCACTTCCATCGGGTCGGGGTAGTTCTTGAGCCGCTTGGACATCTTGCGGCCGTCCTCGGCGAGGACAAGTCCGTTGACGACGACGTTGCGGTAGGGCGACTGATCGAAAAGGCAACTGCCGAGCACCATCAGCGTGTAGAACCAGCCACGCGTCTGATCGAGCCCCTCGGCGATGAAATCGGCGGGGAAGTTCGCTTCAAAATGTTCCTTGTTTTCAAAGGGGTAATGCTGTTGCGCATAGGGCATCGAGCCGGACTCAAACCAGCAGTCGAGCACTTCCGGCGTGCGGTGATAGCTCTTGCCGTCGCGGTGAATGACGATCTTGTCGATGTAATGTTTGTGCAGATCAACCACCTTTTCGCCGGAAAGCGCCTCAAGTTCAGCGGCGCTGCCGACGCAGATGCGGTCATCGGGATCGTCGTCGTTGATCCAGACGGGGATGCAGGAGCCCCAGAAACGGTTGCGGCTGATATTCCAGTCGCGCGCATTTTCGAGCCAGTTGCCGAAACGCTTGCCGCCGACGTAGTCGGGAGTCCAGTGAACCTTTTCATTGTTGGCGGCGAGCCGTTCGTGGAGATCCTCGACCTTGACGTACCACGCTTCGATCGCACGGTAGATCAGCGGCGTGTCGGTGCGGTCGCAGAAAGGATAGCTGTGGGTGATCGTCGCTTGATGGACGAGTTTGCCCTCGGCCTTGAGCCGCGCAATAATGTCCTTGTCGCAATCCTTGCAGAAACGCCCCGCGTATTCAGGGAGTTTGCCGGTGAAATTGCACGACGAATCCAACGGATCGGCGATCGCGGTGATGCCCGCTTCGCGGCAGACGCGGAAGTCGTCTTCACCGTAAGCGGGGGCGATGTGCACCAAGCCGACGCCGTCGTCGGTGCTGACGTAATTGTCGTTGAGCACGACAAAACACCCCTCTTTCGCCAAGTCGGCGTAGTAGGGGAAAATCGGCTGATAACGCCAGCCCTTGAGGTCGCTGCCCTTGAGCTTGGCGACGATCTCGAAGGTGCCTTCCTTTTTGAAGATCGTGGCGCGGCGCGCTTCCGCCATCACATAACAGGGTTTCGCCTCGTCGGTGAGGTCGCGCACGACGACGTAGTCGATGTCGCTCCCGGCGCAGATCGCGAGGTTTTCGGGCAGAGTCCACGGCGTCGTCGTCCACACCATCAGATAGGTCGTGCCCCACGCCGGATCGCTGCCCGAAAGCACGGGCGTGCGCACCGTGACGGTCGGATCCTGAACATCCTTGTAGTTGCTGCCCGCCTCAAAGTTGGAAAGCGGCGTCGAGAGCTTCCAGGAATACGGCATGATCCGGTAGGATTTGTATACGCGGCCCTGATTCCAAAGCTGTTTGAAGACCCACCAGATGGTTTCCATAAAGGAACGGTCCATCGTCTTGTAATCGTGGTCGAAATCGACCCAGCGCCCCATGCGGGTGACGGTATTGCGCCATTCGGCGACGTAGCGCTGCACCATCGAGCGGCATTGCTCGTTGAATTTGTCGACGCCGAATTTCTTGATCTCGTGCGCGCCGGAAATGCCGAGCGCATCCTGCGCCAACGCCTCGATCGGCAGACCGTGGCAGTCCCAGCCGAAACGGCGTTCGACATACTTGCCGCGCATCGTCTGATAACGGGGCACGACGTCCTTGATCGTACCGGCGAGCAAGTGCCCGTAGTGGGGCAAGCCGGTCGCAAACGGCGGACCGTCGTAGAAAACAAATTCATCTTTGCCGCGATTCTGGTCAAGCGACTTCGCAAAAATCTGCTCGGCTTGCCAGAACTTCAGGATATCCTCCTCCAAACGGGGGAAATCCACCTGCCCGGAAATCGGCGGAAACGCCATAATTCAAACTCCTTGCTCTCACTGTCCCGCTCGCGCGGGCGCGTAAAAAAAACGTAAAAAAAGGAACGGCGGACGAAGTTGAAGACCAACTCGTCCGCCGAAAGATCCATTGCCGGTTTGCAACCGGTTACCGCGACGCTTAGGCCTTCTGGTAATTCCCGGTGCGAATGCAGGCGGCGCACATTTTCACGGTCTTGACCGTGCCGCCATCATTGATTTTCACGCTCTGGAGGTTGACCTCGAACGTGCGCTTGACATTTTTCACGACGTGCATACCGATGCCGCCGGCTTTTTTCGCCAAGCCCTTACGGGTGATGCAGCCGCCGTTGGCTTTCGATTTGCCGCAAAGTGCGCAAACTCTGCTCATTTTGTTGCCTCTTTTTTTCTAAAAGTTGTTAAAACTTGTGTCACCAGAAAAACTGGTGGGTTGACCGGGACTCGAACCCGGGACCACCGCCTTAAAAGGGCGATGCTCTACCGACTGAGCTATCAACCCGCCGAGAAAATCGCCGTTCTATTTGAACAACGTTTTATAAGATACCCCACAATTTGAAATTTTTCAAGTCGGCGCGCGGTTTTTTTTACAAAAAGTTGCTAATTTTTTATACGATGACCGTCAAATTGGCGAAGGTCGATTGTTTTGCATCGCCGTACGCCGTCTTGTAGGTCGTGGTGTCGCACCAGAGAATTTCATCCTTGCCGTCGCCGTTGTAGTCCCCTGCCCCCGCGAAAAGCCAGTTGCCGCCAAGGTCGCTCACCTTGCCGATCACCGTGTCGCTCATCGTTCCCGCAACACCAGTCCACGTCGACATCGTGCCGTCGGACGCCTGCCACAAAAAGTCGTCCGCGCCGTCGCCGTCGAAGTCGCCCGTCGTTATCATCACCCGGTCGCCGCCATTTTTCAGCAAAACGATGTCGTTGCTGCCGGCCGTGCGCCAATAACCGATCATCCCGTCCGAGCGGCGCAACAAAATGTTATCTTCGCCGTCGCCCGTAAAGTCGGCGGTGCCGGCGATGCTCCACTCGTTGGTCAAACTGCCGACCCAGACATTGTCCACCCACTTGCCTTCGGAGTCGGTCACCCACGCGGCAACGTGGCGGTAAATGCCGTCCGCCCCCTCTGCCGTCTGAACCATCAGCACTTCCGACTTGCCGTCGGAATTGACGTCCGCCGAGCCGAGATAACTCCACAGGCGGGTCTGATACGCACCGATGAATTGATAATTGAGCGTGATGCAACCGTTGACGAGATAGTCGTTGCGGAGCGTCGCAACCCACGTTTCACTTGCGCCGTCGTAGGCTGTAATCTGAATGTCGGCATAGCCGTCACCTGTCAGATCGCGGCGAATCTCGACCACGTTCCACCCCGTAATATCGTTGATCGCGGGCGTTTGTATGTACTTGCCGCCATCGTCGTAGGTCACATAGACAAGGCCGTTGACGAATTGGATCATATCGCTCTTGCCCGAACCATTGTAGTCGCTGATTGCACCCTTTGATTGTGCCGACGTGACGGTCAAACTGCCGTATTCCTGCGTCACTGTGTAATTCGAAGCCGCAGTATTGGCGTTGAACGTATAGGTGAAGGTGTTTTCACTGGTTCCGACGGCAGTCTGACTGCCGGTCACGGTATAGGTTGCCCCCTCGCCCGCGACGAAACCGTAAGCCGTCACCCCCGACGCCGTAAGCGGCGTGCCGTCGTAGACCTTGGTCGCGCTGTCGCTCACCATCACAACGCTGCACGGCACCACCGCAAGCGTACCGTCCTGCGTGACGATCGTATATTCCGTCGTCACATCAGAGCTTCCGCGCCACACCTGATAAGAGGCGACGTGATTCGTCGTCGAACCGACATCCTGAATGCTCCCCGTCACCGTGACAGAAAGGGTATCGCCCGCTTTCAAAGCGTTGGAATTATAGGTATAACTTCCCGTCAACGCCGCGCCATTGTAACTGCGGCTCTCGCTCGTCGCCGTGATCTTCAATGCGGAAACTTCATCGGAACCGGAGCATATCTCGTCGGCAACGGAAGCACAGATATTGTCCGTCGTACAATCCACGAAGCAGGAAACTTTAGGGGTGCTGGAATCTCCCAGAGCAAAGGTCAACAATTCCGGCTTTTCATATGCAAAAGAATCCATTTTTCACCTCCTGATTGATTTTTTAATGTAATATATCCCGGCAGGACAAATTTTGCAAATCGCGATTTTCCACGGACTTCGCCGCGCCCCAACGGACGCATTTCCGCTTTTATTTCGTCAGAAATTTCATCAGCGCCAGCCGGAATTTGTCATACGGCGGATAGCGGAAGGAAAGATCGAGCCAGCGGCTCTGTTTCATCACCGGCTTCAAGTGGGTAAACGTCTCAAAGGTCTGCCGCCCGTGGTAACAGCCCATGCCGCTCGCGCCGACGCCGCCAAAGGGCAGACGGAAATTGAGAAAATGAGTGACCACGTCGTTGAAGACCAGCGCGCCGGAACTGGTCGACTCGGTCAGAAACTTCATCCGTCTTTTGTTGTTGCCAAAATAATAGAGCGCCAACGGCTTGGGCAGTTTCGGCAACTTTCCGATCAATTCCGCATCGCCGTCAAAGGTGACGACAGGGAGCAATGGGCCGAAAATTTCTTCTTTCAAAAGCGGATCATCGGCGTCGAGCTGGTCGATGATCGTCGGCGCGATCCGCCGCGCGGCGGGATCCTTTTCGCCGCCATAAAGCAATCTGCCGTGCGCAAGCATACAATTCAACCGTTCGTAGCCGGCTTCGTCGATGATCGCGCCGTAATCGGGACTTTCCAACGGATACTCCCCGTAGAGATCGCGAATGGCGATGCCAAGCTGGTACACCAACTCGTCGCGCACATTTTTTTCGACGAGCAGATAATCGGGGGCGACGCACGTCTGCCCCGCATTGGAAAACTTGCCCCACGCGATGCGGCGCGCCGCGCGTTTCAAATTGGCGCTGCCGTCGACGATGCAAGGCGATTTGCCGCCGAGTTCAAGCGTGACCGGCGTGAAATTTTCCGCCGCGGCGCGCAACGCCATTTTGCCCGCCGAAGCGCTGCCCGTCAAAAAGATGTAATCGAAACGGAATTTGAGCAATTGCTCCAGATGCATCTCATCGCTGACGACGGCGACTTCATCCGCCGGAAAAACCGCTTCGATGAGATAGCGCAACAACGCCGTCGTGCGCTTTGAGCGCGACGGGAGCTTGACGACGACGCGGTTGCCCGCCGCATAGGCGCCGAGCAACGGCTCCATACTCAAGGCAAGCGGATAATTCCAGGTCGCGACGACGAGCGCCACGCCGTAAGGCTCCGGCACGAGCGCGCCCGAAGCGGGGAAATTGATCGGCGAGACCAGTTTCCGGCGCGGCGCGGCAAGACGCGGCAATTTTCTGACGAGGTAATCGAGGATGCCGAACACGCCGAGCAATTCGCCGGAAAGCGTCTCAAAAGCACACTTGCCGAGATCGCCCTGCAACGCTTCCGTCATCGCCGCGCGGTGCGAAGTCAATTCCCGGCGAAAACAGCGAAGCGTTTGCCGCCGCGTTTTAACGGGGATCATCACCCGCGCGTCAGCAAGTTTTTTCAGCTGATCCAACTGCTCCATTTTCTCGTTCATAGGCTCCTCCCCCCCAAAAAAGACAAATCGCGCACCGGAAACGATTCCGCTTGCCCGGTGCGCGGTGTCGGGAAACAACGTCCGTTCTTTATTTGGCGTATTCGACCGAACGCGTTTCGCGGATGATCGTCACTTTGATCTGACCGGGATAGGTCATTTCCTTTTCGATACGTTCGCAGATATCCTTGGCGAGCATCTGCGCCTCGCCCTCGCTGATCTTTTCGGGAGTGACGACGACGCGGACTTCGCGGCCCGCCTGCAACGCGAAGCAGGATTCGACGCCGGGGAAATCCTTGGCGATCGTTTCCAACTGCTCCAGACGCTTGAGATAAAGCTCGGTCGTTTCGCTGCGGGCGCCGGGACGCGACGCGCTCAACGTGTCGCAGGTCATCACCAAAACGTCGTAAAGCGTTTCCGGCTCCAGTTCGCCGTGGTGCGCGGCGACCGCGTGGACGATGTCTTTCGCCTCGTTGTGCTTGCGCAGGAAATCCGCGCCGATCTGCGCGTGCGGGCCCTCGATCTCGTGATCCATCGCCTTGCCGAGGTCGTGGAAAAGACCGATGCGCTTGGCTTTTTTCTCGTCAAGGCCGAGTTCCGCGGCAATCATGCCCATGAAATAGGCGGTTTCAAGCGAATGCTTCAACACATTCTGCGAGAAGCTGTAACGGTACTTCAGGCGGCCGAGCATTTTCATCACGGGCGCAGGCACGCCGGGGATGCCGGCTTCGAGGACGGCGGCTTCGCCGACCTGGAAAAGTTCCTCGTCCAATTCCTTGGAAATCTTGGCGGCGAGCTCCTCGATGCGGGTCGGGTGGATCCGCCCGTCGGTGATGAGCTTTTCCATCAGCTGACGCGCGACTTCCTTGCGGACGGGGTCAAAGCAACTGATGACGACCGCCTCGGGGGTGTCGTCGATCAGAATGCTGACACCGGTCGCCGCTTCAATCGCGCGGATGTTGCGGCCTTCGCGGCCGATGATGCGGCCTTTCAGCTCGTCGTTCGGCAACGGGATCGTCGCCGTCGTGCGCTCATAGGTGCAATCCGAAGCGTAACGCTGGATCGCATAGGTGAGGATGCGCTTCGCCTCGTGCTCGCAACGCGCTTTTGCCTCTTCCAGCTCGGCGCGCACCATCAATCCGGACTCGTTGCGGATCTCGTCGCGCAACTTGTCGAGGATGATCGTCCGCGCTTCTTCGCGGGTGTAGCCGCTGATGCGCTGCAATTCGTCGATCTGCTTGGAAATTTCGGCGGCGAGTTCCTGCTCGCGGCTCTTCAAGCGCTCGCGCAGTTCGGCGACCTGTGCTTCCTGCTTGTCCAAATTGGCGATCTTTTCGTCGACCGCATTGGTGCGGCGGTCGAGCGCTTCCTCACGCTGGGCGAGGCGTTTCTCGGTGCTGGACTGCTCGCGGCGACGGTCGCGCAATTCGCTTTCGCACTCCTCGCGCATTTTGATCGTCTCGCTCTTGGCGGAAACGCGGGCGTCGCGCAAAATGTGCTCGGCGTCGCGCTCGGCGTCGCGGCGGATCTTATCCGCGTCGCGGTTCGCCGAATCTTTCTGCAACTTGCGGACCACGTTGGTGATGACGGCGCCGGCGATGATGCCGACAACGCCGGCCACCAGACCGACCGCAACGGAAAGAATCGTTTGGTTCATTTTTCCCTCTCACTCTGCCGGAAACTTCCGGCGTTACATACAATCGTTTCCATTTCCGTGACCACCCGCGTCATCGGGCGGTCCCACGCTTCAAACGGCAGATCGATTTCCGCCAACTGGCAGGAATAGACGACCGCCGTCATTTGGATGGCGTCGCGCAACAACCGGTCGTAGTAACCGCAACCGCGCCCGATCCGGATGCCTTTCCGGTCGCAGGCGACGGCGGGCACGAGAAAGAACATCTGACGAAGTTCTTCCGGCGTCGCTTCGCAAAGCGCAGGCACGGGTTCCGGGATGCCGTAGCGCCCCATCACGAGATCGCGCCCGCGATCGCGGATTTCCACCATCGAGTATTCGTTTTTGCTTTGGTCAAAACGCGGCAGGAAAAGACGTTTGCCGGAAAGCGCCGAGAGGTCGGGCTCCGCGCCGAAAGCGACGAAAGAACCGATCAAACGAGCGGCGCGATATTCCGGCAGGGCTTCTATGCGATCGACAATTTTCCGGTCGGCGTCGCGGCGATATTCCGCACTCAAGGTGCGGCGTTGCGCGGCAAAATCGCGGCGCAAACTTTTTTTCAACTCCGGCGCATCCATACGTTGTCGATCCCGCCAGAAATTACGGAACTGTGTGCAGTTCAATGGTTTGTCATCCGGCACGCCGGACGGGACGCGTTGTTTAGAACCACACTTGCCGCATGGTTTTTATTTTCATCATCCCGTCGAAAAACGCCGGCGGAAAACCTCTCTCTGCGCAGTGCTCCGTCCTTCCCGAAACGGCTCACTCCTGTCAAAATATATTGAAAAAGCGAAAATACGCTTGCTCTGAAACAAATATAACACCATTTAGCAATAAGTAAAGTCCCTTTGCCGTTTTTTTCTCAATTATTTTATCAAAAGAGCGCAGAAAGCGGCAACAATCTCTCGTAAAACTTGCCATGGCAACTTGCAGAGCGCGCCCGCGCGTGTTATTTTAAAGAGAAATGAGACAAGCCGTTTGACAAAAAACCAAAGGAGCCTTTTATGCCGAAACTTCATCCTGCTGTGATCCCCCCGATCGACTGGGGGCGCGTCGACCACCTGATCGACCTTGCGCTCGCCGAAGACCTCGACCTTGCCGGCGATACGACAACACTCGCGGTCATTCCGGAAGAGACGCGTTGCCGCGCCGTTTTGCGCTGCAAGGAAAACGAGATGACGCTCGCGGGGCTTGACGTGGCGAAACGGGTTTTCGAGATCGTCGATCCTGAAATTGATTTCACCGCGCTCAAAAAGGATGGCGAGCTCTGCCAGAAAGGCGATCTGCTCGCTGAGATGACGGGACCGGCGCAGTCGATTCTGACGGCGGAGCGCACCGCGCTCAACTTTCTGCAGCGACTCTGCGGCGTCGCCTCGACGGCACACCGTTACACCGAAGCGTTGCGCGGCACCAATTGTGTTATTCTCGACACGCGCAAGACGACGCCCGGATACCGCAATCTGGAAAAGTACGCGGTCGCCGTCGGCGGCGCGGTCAACCACCGCATCGGACTTTTTGACATGGTCATGATCAAAGACAACCACCGCGAACTTGCCTTGCTCGGCGACACCGAAGGGATCGTCCACGCGGTCGAGCGCGCCCGCGCAAAATTTCCGACGCTCCCCGTCGAAGTCGAAGCCGACCGCCTCGAAGAAGTCGAAGCTGCGCTCAAGGCCAAAGCCGACTGCATCATGCTCGACAATATGAGCGACGAATTAATGGCGCAGGCAGTCCAGCTCGTCGCCGGACGCGCCGAGCTGGAAGCGAGCGGCGGCATCACCTTGGAACGGCTTCCCGCGATCGGCAAACTCGGCGTCGATTACGTTTCGGCGGGCGCGCTGACCCACTCGGTCAAGGCGGCGGACATCTCGCTCGACGTCGAGGTGGCGAAATGATCGCGCGTCTTTCCGGAATCCTGCTGGAAAGCGATTTCACCAGTTGCGTCATCGACTGCCACGGCGTCGGCTACGACGTCGCCATTCCGCTCTCGACCTTTGACAAACTGCCGCATCCAGGCGAAAAAACGGAACTTTTCATCCACACGCAAGTGCGCGAGGATGCGATCACGCTCTACGGCTTTGCCGAAGCGGCGGAGCGCAAACTTTTCCGGCTGTTGCTCGGCGTTTCCGGCATCGGCGGAAAACTCGCGCTCAACGTCTTGAGCGCGATGCCGGTCGACAATTTCAACGCCGCCATCCTTGCCGGCGACGTGCGCGCGCTTTCACGCATCAGCGGTATCGGCAAACGAACCGCCGAACGCATGGTGCTGGAACTCAAAGACAAGCTCGGCGATTACTTCAACGTCGATCAGGCGGCGGTCGCCGCCGCACCGGGGAGCGCCGACGCCGCGCTGGCGCTGGAGCAACTCGGCTTCAAACGCGCCGCGATCAACGACGCGTTGAAAGAACTTTGCGCGAAACTTCCCGCCGAAGAGCAAACGAGCGAAAATCTGCTCCGGCAGGCATTGCTCAAACTCAACCGATGAAAATTTTATTCGTCTGCACCGGCAACACCTGCCGCAGTCCGTTGGCGGAACTTTACGTCAAACACCAGTTGGCGGGATTGCCCGTCGAAGTGGCGAGCGCCGGAGTTGCAACGTGGGGCGGCAGCCCCATTTCCGCGGCTTCGGGAAATATCCTTGCACGATTCGGCATCGACGCGTCGCAATTCCGCAGTCAACCGGCGACGGAAAAATTGCTGTCGTCGTGCGACCTCATCGTCGCCGTCAGCGCCGCCCACCAGGCAAGAATTTTGCAGATCGTGCCGGAAAAGGCGAACAACGTGCGTCTGCTTACAGAATTTTCCGGCAGTTGCGGCGACATTCCCGACCCATACGGCGGAAATCAGGCGAGTTACGACCACATTTTCAACGTGATGAAACCCTCGCTCGACGGGCTCGTCGCGTATGTCAAAGGGAATTTGTGATGCAAAACATCTGGTACGAAGAGCATGTGATCCGCCACAGCCAATTCGATCGGGAGGGGAATTTCAAGCTTCACGCGTGGAGCGATCTTTTGCAGGAAGCCGCCGCCAATCACGCAGCGGAACTCGGCGTCGGGATGCTCGACCTCAATGCCAAAAATCAGCTTTGGGTGCTGGCACAACTGAAGGTGCAGTTCTTTCAAGCCCCCTGCCCGGGGGAAAGCGTCCGCGTCGCCACCTATCCGAGCGGGACACGCCGGCTTTTCGCACTGCGCGAATATGAGATCAAAAACGCGTCGGACGAACGGCTTCTTGCCGGTTCCAGCCGTTGGATATTGCTCGACAAGGCGACGTTGCGCCCCCTGTCGGCGTTGACGATCGCCGATCAATTACCCGACAATTCCGGCTTGCCGGTCTATTTTGATTTTGCGGAAAAACTCCCGGTACCGGAAAATTACGACTTTTTCTATGATGTGGCGATCCGTCATTCGATGGAAGACGTCAACGGTCACCTCAACAACGCCGAATACCTTGCCGCCGCCCAGGATGCGCTTTGCGCCAACGGCATCGTCAAAAAATTTCAAGGCTTTGAGATCGCCTACCACCATTCATTGCGCGCGCCGGAAATATTGACCATCGGCGTCAGGCAATGCGGTAACGATGCGATCTTCACCGGCTTCAACGCCGCCCGCGAACGGTGCGTATCGGGCAAACTGATCTATCAGTAAAGAATCGCCGCCCCATCGCGCTTTTGATCGCCCCAAGGGGCTCTTGTCGGACAGGTCGGACTGGTCGGACAGGTCGGACAGGTAGCGGTCGGGACGGCGCCGCACCCGGCGCCGTAGGAGACTTTTTGGGGAAATGAAACATAATCATCCACAGCGAGCCGACGAGTACCGCAGGCCTTTTGCCGGAGGTGCATAGCGCCAAGCTATGCACCGTAGCGAAGCGGAGGCGGCGAAGCGGATGCGAGACGCCGGAGGAACCACAAAAGGTCGAGGAACGGATCGAGGGGAGCCGGGGTCCCCGGAAAGTCGACCGAAGCCGAGCCGCGAAGCGGCCGGGACGGCACCGCACCCGGTGCCGTAGGAGACTTTTTGGGGTTCACTCTTCGCGCATCCACCCTTCGATCTTAAAGTTTTCGCTGCAGATCATGCGTTCGGGGTGGGTTTTGTCTTCGGGCACAAACCACACTTGGATATTGGCGCCGTAAAACTGCCCCCAGTCGCCTTCGTAAATGCGAAACGGAACCTGGGCGAAATAGAGTTCATCCGGGGCGTTGGAATAGCCGGTTCTTTCAGTCGCAGTCCGGCGCAAATAGTCGGCGGAAAGCGGAGTATTGCCGGTGATCTCGTAAGCTTTCAGATAAATATCCCCGGGTTCGCCGGGATTGCAACGGATCGTCGCCACGTAATCGCCGCGGTTGCCGGAAAGGGTGATGGAAGGCTTTCCTTTTTGGACTGCGTCTTCCTGCAACGGGGATGTTCCCGAAAGCAACGCGGCAAACTCGGTTTCCAGAAGCGAAAGCGTGCGCAACGTCATCTTTCTGCCGGGCTCGGTACTTTCGTCGATGATTTCAACGCACGCCGTACCCGCCTTGACGCGGGTGGTATAGCGGTGATAAACGGTAGCGGAATCGTGTTCACTGCCGGAGGAGATCGTCCGGTTGTTCCAGCTGCGCCCGGAAAGGCGCAGATCGAGCCGGTAGCGGTAAGAACCATTGCTTCCAGAGAAGCGGTAACTGCCGTCGCGCGTCGTCACCAGATTTCCGGAACTTCCGAAAAAACGGCGTGTTGCGATGTAGTTGCCACTGACGGATTCGCGGTAGAGCCGCCATTCGGGATGAATGGCAAGGTACTGCAGTAAACTTGCCTTTTTAGCGTCTGTTTCCTGCATTTTTTCAAGCGACGGTAACGCGAGTTCTTTTTCCGCGTTGCCCAGCGGGGAAGGAAAGGAATTGAGCACTTTTGCCTGAAACGTCGTGCTCTTTGCCTGACGGAAATCGCAGTCGGTTTCCGGGAATGCGGCAGTTTGCAATACGACGCCGGTCGGCAAATGCAGATGGTCGGCAAAGTGATCGCGCGTCGGCCCGAAATAGAAATAAAAGTAATACGCGCCGAGACATCCCGCCGTTGCCAACACGGAACCGAATGCAAACAGCAACAATGCGCCGCCGCGTTCACGTTCCTTCTGACGCCAACGGGAAACACCGCAAACGATGAGCCAAATGATCCCTGCCGCCGAAAACCAAGTCGCGGCGAGGAGGATCTTTTCGACCTGCCAGCGGAAAGGATACGGCAACCGGTTGCTCCAGATGAGCGACACAAAAGCCGCCATCACCAGCAAAACGACGATTTCCGGCACCACCGGGAACCGGCAAAACCAGCGACCGATTGCTCGCAGTTTACGGTGCATCCAAAAATTCCTACGGCATCATCATCAGCGAGAAAACCAACGCGAAGATCGCGCAAGTCTCGACGATACCGAGCACCATCAAGTAGTTTGCAAATCCCTGATCGGTTTCGGCAAAGGCGACGCACGCGCCTGCCCCCGCCTTGCCCTGATAGATCGCCGAAATCATCTGCGCCAAGCCGCCGAGCAACGCGATGACGATGAAAAGACCGCTGTATTCGGGGTGCACAATCGCGCCGTTGACCAGCATCTTGCCTTTGATGATCATCATCATGATCATACTGTAAATGGTCTGCGACAGCGGGGCACCGACGAGCGCGAGCAACAAAAACGGCGCCGCCTTGCCTTGCTGATAGCATTTTTTCCACGCGCCGACCGCCGCCTGACCGGCGATACCGGTGCCGATGGCGGAACCGATCGCCGCCATACCGACTGCCGCATACGCGACGCCCAAAGTGATGTAACCTGCAACTTCTCCTGTCATTTTTCCACTTCCTTATCGTTAGAGGGTTTATGATTGGCAAACGGGTGGAATGCGTTTCCGCTCCACGTCAAACCAGTGTGATTGGAAAATTCCAGCGTATTGAGGCGCACGGCGTGCACCAGTACGCTCATCAAACAGAGCGCGAGATTCAGCACGTGCCCGAAAAGGATGACGAGCAGCCCGCCGGGGATGAACCACGCGGAGGAATTCATCACACTCAATCCCATGCCGTTGAAATTTCCGGCGATATAAGTACCCGCCATGCCGACGGCAAAGAGGCGGATATAGCTCAACAAGTCGGAAAAACTGCCGATCATCGAAAACGGGAACTGGAAAATATCGGCGGGATTTTTCCAATTCAAACCGCAGATGAGCACGAGCACCAGCCCCGCGAGATAGCAGTAATTCATCACCGCGGGGTAGTCCCCCGGCCAGACGATGATGCGGATGGCGAGGAAAAAGTTCCCCCAGATGATCAGCATCCAGCCGAGATTCGCGCCGATGCTTTTCCAATTGCGGTCAAAGATCGCCTTCCAAATGTGGCCGAGCGACAGCTGGATAACAGCGAGCGCGAAGCAGAAGCACTGCACGCTCGCATCCTTGACGGCGGGATCCGTCAGACACTTCAAGCCGCCTAGAGAAACGCCGAACCAGTTGCCGGAAAGCGCGCCCCACACGACGGTCGCAATGCTCAAAATCCACGCGAGCTTGAGCGGCATTTTCGCCTGCTTTTTGCCGCGGAACTTCCACGTTGCCGCCGCACTCGCCAGCACGAAAAGCGCACCGTACCCGGCGTCGCCGATGATCATCGCGTAAAAGATGGTAAAAAAGATCAGCACGCCGCCGGAAATATCCATTTCCCGATAGCCCGGCATAATGCCGAGGAAATCGAAAAGCGGCTTGATCGTCTTGGAAAATTTGTTCTCGCGGAGCAACACCGGCACGTTGTCCTCCGGCGCGGGGTCGTCGATGACCAATCCCCAGCCGTGCGTTTTGGCGGCGGCGCGGAGCGCATCGACCGATTCCGCAGGGACGAACCCCGCCAGCGCGATCACGGCGTCACAATCCTGTGCCGCATCGAACGCCGCCGAAAACTCCGCGTCGGCGAGCAATGCGTCGCGCGCCGCGGCGATCTCTTTTTGGGCGGCGACGTAGGAAACAAGCTTTTCCTCGATGGAGGATATCTCCTTTTCCGCCGTTTCCAGCCGCATCCGCAAAAGAACGGGATCGTCGGTGTCGGCGAGCTTCACGACGGGCAGTTCCCGGTCGTCGATCTCGCGTTCGGAAACGAGGATGAAATCGACGTTGCGGCGATCCTGATTTACGATCGCGACCGCAAGATCGTCGCACTTGTCAAGTTTTTCCAGATCCTTATAGGTGCCGCGGCAGAGTTTGACAAAAATGCCGCGTTCGGCAAGTTCGTTGATCGCGGCGAGCCGGAAATCGCCCCACGGCGCAAGCTGTTGCATGCGCAAGTTGATCTTTTCGCACTCCGTCTGCAACGCGCTGCGGCGCTCAAAAAGCGCCCGGCATCCGGCGAGGTATTCCGCATCGCTCCGGTCGGGCGTAAAATTCGCGGGAGCTCCGATCTCCTTTTCTTCGGCAAAACGCGCGAGCTCGCTCTCGACGCGACAGGCGTCGCGAAACGCTTCCGCCGCTTCCAGCGCACGCGCCGTCGGCTTGGCGTTTTGCACGTCAATCTGCATCACGCCGACGTCGCGCAACGCTTTCAGGGCGTTTTCACGCTCCGCCGAGACCGCGAGCAGGAGAATTTTTTTCATCGGAACGATCATAACAACAGCTTCCCTTATTCCCGAATCTGCCCTTCGCCGCGCACAAGGTATTTGTAGGTCGTCAACTCGTCGGCGCCCATCGGACCGCGGGCGTGAAGTTTATCGGTGCTGATGCCGATTTCCGCGCCCATGCCGAATTCGCCGCCGTCGGTGAAACGGGTCGACGCATTGGCGTAGCAGGTCGAGGAATCCACCCGCGCCAGAAAGTATTCGATGTTTTCGGGCGTCGAACTCAAGATCCCGTCGCTGTGCCGCGAACCGTAGGTGTTGATGTGACGCACCGCATCTTCCACGCCGCCGACCGTCTTGACCGCGAGAATGAGCGAAAGGTACTCTGCGTAATAATCCTCCTCGGTCGCCGCTTTCGCTTCCGGCACGAGCCGGCAGAAATCGGCGTCGCCGCGCAGTTCCACGCGATTTTCGCGCATCGCCGCGGCGAAACGCGGGGCGAATTCAGAGAGAATATCGCGGTGAATCAACAGCGTTTCAAGCGCATTGCAGACCCCCGGTCGCTGACATTTGGCGTTGACGATGATCTTGATCGCTTCGTCGATCTTGCACGTCTTGTCGGCGAAAAGGTGACAGACACCTTTGTAATGTTTCAGGACCGGCATCGTCGCCGCCTCGACGACAGCGCGGATGAGCCGCTCGCCGCCGCGCGGAATGACGAGGTCGATGTAACGATCCATTTTGAGCATAATCGGCACCGCGGCGTGATCCGTCCACGGCAGGATCTGGACGACGCCGTCGGGCAAACCGCACGCCATAGCGGCGCGGTTCAGAACTTCGGCAATCTTCAGATTGGAATGAAAAGCCTCGCTGCCCCCGCGCAGAATGACGGCGTTGCCCGCCTTGAGGCAAATTCCGGAAGCATCCGCCGTCACGTTGGGGCGCGCTTCGTAAATGATGCCGATGACGCCGAAAGGCACGCTGATTTTTTGAATCTTCAAGCCGTTGGGGCGCGTCGTTTCCGAGAGGATGCGGCCGACGGGGTCGCGCTGGGCGCCGACGGTCTCAAGCCCTTTGGCCATCGCTTCGACGCGTGCTTCGGTGAGCGTGAGCCGGTCGATCATCGCGCTCGAGAGCTTCGCCGCTTTTTCACCGGCGAGGTCTTCGCGGTTCGCCGCCAGGATTTCAGGCGCGGCAAGCCGGATCGCTGCCGCCATCTGATTCAGACAGTCGCGTTTTTTCGCGTCGTCGAGCACGGCAAGTTCCGCCGCCGCGGCGCGCGCTTTTTGCCCCATCAGGAGCAAGGCAGAACGTACAGATTCTTCATTCATGATCGATTTTCTCCACGGTGGCGCTTGCTTCCGGAACTTCCGCCGGCTGGCCGGCGAGCACCGTTTTTTTCATTGCTTCCCAGTCGATCTTGCGGATCAACCGCGGGAAAGCGCGGTAAAGGTAACGGTGAAGCCCGTTGGTGCGGTCGCGATAACGCGCCAGCGCTTCCGACGGCAACATATTTTCAAAGACGATGTGATACGCGGCAACGACGAGCGCCGTGCGGTCGACGCCGCGGCAACTGTGGATCAAAAGCGGCTTCGGCGCATCGCGCAACACTTCCAACGCGGTACGGACGTCGTCTTCCGTCATATGGTGCGTCGGCACGTGGAATTCCTTGATCTGCAATCCGCTGATGATCGGCAGATCGCTGTGGTGACTGCGCAGATTGAGCACACTCACACAACCGTGTTTTTCCATCTCGATGAACTGCTGACGGTTGGGCTGTGCGGAACTGTAGATCTTGCCGTGCGAGACCACGCGAAAGTTTTTCGCCACGCCCACTTCAAGGTCGTGGTACGCCAATTCCGCCATCAACCGGCGGTGCGATTGTCTTTCGGTAACACAATCCGCCATTTAGAGCACCTCGCACCCGATCAGAGTTTCCCGCAACACGTCGCGGTGCGCCGCCGTCATTTCGCACAACGGCAACCGGTATTCCTCGGCGAGCATACCCTTCATCGCCATCGCCGCCTTGACGGGGATCGGATTGCTCTCGATGAAAAGATCGCAGAAAAGCCGGTAGTATTTCTGATGCAATTTGCGCGCGGCGGCGAAATCGCCGGCGAGCGCGAGATTGACCATCTCGGTCAATTCACGGGGGATCACGTTGGAAGCGACCGAAACCACGCCCTTGGCGCCGACCGCCATCATCGGCAAGGTCAGCGAATCGTCGCCGCTGAGCACATCAAGCTCGCAGACGTCGAGAATTTTGGAAACGCGATCGACACTGCCGGCGGCTTCCTTGATACCGATGACATTGGCGTTGCCGGCGAGGCGCGCCACAACGTCGACCGGGATCGGCACGCCGGCGCGACCGGGCACATTGTACATCACCACCGGCAATCCGACGGTATCGGCGACCGTCGCGAAGTGACGGTAGATCCCCTCGGGCGTCGGTTTATTGTAATAAGGCGTCACCTGCAACGTCGCATCGGCGCCCATTTCCTTGGCTTCCCGGGTCAATTTGATCGCTTCGGCGGTCGAGTTGGCACCGGTGCCGGCAATGATCTGACAGCGTTTGGCGGCACATTCGATCGTAAAGGCGATCACTTCGCTGTGCTCCTTGTAATCCAGCGTCGGACTTTCACCGGTCGTGCCGACCGGGATCAAACCGGCAACGCCGCCGGCGATCTGGGATTCGACCAACGTTTTCAATGCCGGATAATCGACCTTGCCGTCCCGAAAAGGCGTCACCAGTGCTGTATAAACTCCGCGAAGTTCCATATCATACTCCTGTTTGGTGAAAATTTCCAGTAAATCCAATTCATCAACACTCCTTAATGTACCACACCGACACAAAAAAATCAACCTCTTCCCGCGCGCCCGCCTTGAAAAAACCGCGCCGAAGCTTTAAATTATATCGTGGATACTTTTGACGCATCAATTTATTTGAGGATTTTTTCATGATTCAACGGACTTTGATTCTCTGTTGCGCCGCGCTTTTCGCGTTGCTTGGCGCCGGTTGCATTTCCTATGATTACGAGGGTACCTGCGCCGAAAACGAAACGGACGCCGACACCATGAAGCTTTACACCGACGCCAAGCGGATCCCGTCGGAATATACCGAGCTCGGCACAGCGACGGTTTCCGGCAACTATCAGAATATTTCACGCGAACGCATGATCGACAAACTCAAAAGCAAAGCCGCCGACTGCGGCGCCGATGCCATTCTGATCACCGAGCAGCAGGTTCTGCCGGTCGCCGAAGACGCTCCTTCCGGCGGCGCGTTCCGCACGGCATTCAACGCCGACGACACCAACAACGGCTGGAATCAGCTCTACAGCGACGTCGATCAGAATTACGGCAACATCCGCAACAAGCAGGCCGCAACGACGACCGTCTACCGTCGGATTATCCGCGCCAAATTTCTGAAATTCAGCGCTCCGGAAGCGGAAAAATAGGTTCTTTATGGTTTTTGTCGCGCCCTTTGTGGTGCCCATTTTACTGTCGGCGGTCGCCCTCGGATTTTACGACATTTCCAAAAAAAGTTCCGTCAACGGCAATGCCGTGATGCCGACGCTTTTTCTCTCAACGCTTTCCGGCGCCGTTTGCTTTACGCTTCTTGCATACTGCAACGGCACGCTCAAGGATGCCGTTTTCTGCACGGGAACCGAATATTTTCTCCTCTGGATCAAGGCGATCCTCGTCGGCACGTCCTGGATCTGCAGTTACTACGCCTTGCACGAACTGCCGATCACGCTGGCGGCACCGATCCGCGCCAGTTCCCCCGTGTGGACGCTCATCGGCGCGATGATTCTCTATCACGAATGCCCCACCTCCATCCAATTCATCGGCATGGCGCTGATCCTCGGCGGATATGTTTTCTTTACCATCTTCGGTAAAAAAGAGGGCTTCAAACCGACCAGTTTCGGTATGGTGATGATCCTCCTCGCCACGGTGCTCGGTTCCTGCTCGACGCTTTTCGACAAGTATCTGCTCGGCGTGCGGATGATCCCGCGCGACGTCGTCCAGCTCCACTTTTGCATCAACTCCGCGATCTACACCATGATCGCCATGTTCGTGCTGAAACGCCGCACCGACGCGCCGAAATTCAACTGGCGTTGGAGCATCCCCGCGACCGGGATCCTCGTCGTGCTCTCGGACTTTTTCTACTTCCGGGCTGTCAGCACCCCTGACGCTTCCATCGCTGTACTCGCCATACTCCGCCGCTGCAACGTCTTGATTCCCTTCCTCTACGGATGTTGCTTCTGGCACGAAGTCAACCGCAGCAAAAAACTTGTCGCGCTCATCGTCATCCTCGCGGGCGCCGCACTGTTGGCGCTTTTTCAATAATCCCCGCTTCAAGCAAACAAAAAATTGATTTTTCAAACGAACTACGGTATATTATAAACCATAACCAACCGGTCAAAAAAAAGGAAATGCAATGAAAAAGTTTTTTCTGGCAATGGCGCTTGTAATGACAACGGCGACGCTCTTTGCAGATCATGAACACCCCGTCGAACTGCAGAAAAAATACGGCATTTTCAAGGCGGAATGGACGCCGTTTCAGCTCTCGCTCTTTCCCGCTTCCCAAGGTCAGCTTTTCGTCGATACGGCAGACGTCTACGGCATCGCCATCAGCGTTTTCGCCATGGAACAGAAAAACTCCGTCTTTACAGTCGGTCTCACCAGCGGGCAGGACGAAAACACAGGACTTCTCGTCGAAGTCGTTTCGCTGATCAACAAAAACTACGGACTGGACATTTCCGCTCTCACCGGCTTCACCGGTCGCAACTACGGCGTCCAGATCGGTGCCATCAACATCGAAGCCGGCGGCTATCCCCGCAAGGAAGAATTGAAAGAGGGCGCAACCGGTCTCCAGATCGGCATCTACAACATCGGGCAAGGCTTCCAGATCGGCCTCCTGAACTATAACCCCGATGCGTATTTTCTCTTTTTCCCGATCATCAACTTTCCGATCCCCTAAAAATGAACTGCGCACCCGGGTGCGGGTGCGCCCCGACCGCTTCGCGGATCGGCTTCGGTCGACTTCCTGGGGACCCCGCGCTATCGCGCTCCGTTCCTCGCTTCGCTCCGGTACTCGCGACTGCGCGTATGGTAGTGTTAAGTTTTGGTTAAATACCCCCTGCCCCCTAAAAGTCTCCTACGGCGCCGGATTGCGGCGCCGTCCCGACCGCGACTTGTCTGACTTGTCCGACTTGTCCGACCAAATCGTCCGTTTCACGGCAAAAAAAGAGCCGTTGCTTTTTGCAACGGCCCTCTGAGATAAACAACAGCTCAGTCTTTAAACGCCTTGTCGGCGTTGATATACCATCCGTCGTTGACCTTTTCCGCGCCATTGGTAACCTGCACCGTCATGAGAGCCTTGAAAATCTCAATCTGATCGGCGGGAATCTGCTGTTTGATACCAGCGGAAAGCAACATAAATTGCGCCTTCGCATTGCCTTCAGCTTCCATTTCAGCACGGCTTTTCGCAGTGAGCGAATCCGAGAAGCACTCGAAATCGCCGCCAAACAACGCGTTGACAAAGCTTTCCGCCACCGCTTCTTTGCTGGAGTGATCCGCCTTTTTGGCGAAGCTGCTGACCGCGCCGAAAAACATCAACGCGACAATGAGGATCAGGTGTTTGAATTTCATACTTTTCCCTTTCTTTTCTTTTTCTTGCACGGCGTTTGCCGTACCACAATTGATCGTTGCTCCGTCATCAAAAACTTCCCGTCAATAAAAGTTTCCGTCGGAACGATTTCCGAAAGGGACGGCACCTTTGTCTTGGCGTTTTCTAATGCGACAAGTTCAATATAGCCGTGCAATTTTTAAATGTCAAGCCACCTTTCATAAATAAAAAAAGATTTTCTCAAATTTTGTTTTCAAGCACAAAAAAAAATCCCGCTTTCCGCAGGCGCGGGAAACGGGAAAACTCAAACGGAAAATTTATTTCATCTCGTTTCCTTCAACGACAAAGATTTCCGGATTTTCCGGCACCTTGCTGTGGTTGGAATTTTGATACCATTTGATCGATTTCGGGCAAGCGAGATTATAATACATCCGCGCAATGCCCGACGGGGGACAGGTGTAATCGCCCAATCCCGCACGGCTGACGTCGACGCGGCAAGCAATGCGTTTCGCGTGGTTGGCGGCGTCGAAATACCCCAAGGCAGGCGTGTATTCCCTGATGCCCCAATCCGGCGCCATCAAGCCGAGCGTACGACCGCCGATATTGCAATTCCACGGCACCTCGACGCTGCACTGCGAAACGCGCGGCTCAAGCGCCGCCATCCACAGCGACTGCAAGCCCCCCTGACTGCCGCCGACCACCTCGAGGTCGACGCCGTTCCACTCGGGGCGGCTGACGAGGTATTGCGTCGCCCGCAAATCGCGCAACACCATATTGAGGAAATAGCACTTTTCCGGCGTCTCGTTGCCGGTAAGCGCATAGTTTTTACGTTCGGCAAAGAATTGGACGTATTCTTCCCGGGTCGCTTTCAGCGGCGCGCCGTGCGCGTTGACGAAAAAGACCATCTTGCCCGCTTTGCGGCGGTGTGCCCCCGGAATGGCGGGAAAGCCGATACCGTAACCGTCGAAGTGCACTTCCGCCTTAAGCGTTTTTTCCGCCGCGCCATTGGGCATAATCAGAAATCCCGTCGCGGGACGGTTGCCGGCGCAATTGATCTCGATGGCATAGGTCGTAAACTCGGCATCGCTGTGGGAATCGATCTTTTGCACGGTGGCAACCATCGGAACGGCTTCAAGTCGCGCTTTTTGCGCCGTCCAGAACGCGTCGAAGTCCGCCGGTTCGGGGCACGCCGGAATACGGTCGATTTCCGCCCCCGCGCCGCCGTCGAAGTGCGCCTGATACGCCCTGCCGGCGGCGTCAACGCTCTGCAGAAGTTCGCCTTTGTCATCGACAAGGTCGCAGGTCAAACGGCAGAAGCCGGGGCGGTCCAGCGTCGTCTGCAGTGTAAAAGAGTTCGTTTTTTCGGTAAGTTGAAATTCCCCCGAAGTCGATTTGCCGTCGTCGCCGCGCAAGCAATAGCGGATTTTCCCCGCAGTCAACGGCTTGCCGTCACACCGGGGCGCCAGGCGGAACGTGATCGTTTCTCCGCAGCGGTAGGCGATCGCCGGTTTGTCGCAGGCAATGCCGATCTCAAGTTTACCCTTGAGCGCGGAAACGTCGGTCGGCAACAGCCGCCGGAAACTTCCTTCCGGAAGCATTTTTCCCTCTTCCGGAGCATAATTTTTATCGGTCGTCAGCAAAATGGCGTCGATGCGCGCGTTGGCGGCGTCGGCAAAAAGTTCCACCTTGTGTTCCCCTTTGGCGACGATCAACGGGCGTTTGCTTTTGCTCCAGATCCACGCGGGGGTGTCGAGCGTCGTCTTTTCGTCGCCGACGGAAGAAGCCTTGCGTCCGTCGATCGCGACCGTCGCACGCCGCCAGCTTTCGCTGAAGCTCATATTGCGCACCCAGACGTAATAGGTGCCGGGCGTTTCAAAGCAAAAGTGTCCCGATGCGACCGCATTTTTTTCCCTCGCTTCAACAAAAGTCCGCTGCGATGCCGCCCCCGCCGTGCCGAGTTGCCACTTGCCGGGAGTCGGCAAGGATTCCGCCTCAATCAGCAAATTTTCGCCCTGAAGCCCCCCAATGCACAGCATCGCCAAAAGAAAAAGAAATCGTTTCATAAAACCGCCTCCATGGTCACTTACTATACCATCGTTTACGGCGATTGCCAAGCTATTTTTGTGCTACGAATGATAAAATCGTGCCGTTTTTACGGCGCGCTATTTTCGTACAAAAAAAAAGAGAGCGATGAAGTATCGCTCCCTCGTGTAATTGCGCTTGTCTTATTGATTCTGCGGCGCCGGCATCGTCTCTTTTCGCAATTCATCCTGCGCTTGAGAAACCTTGCTGCCTGAATTGTTGATAAAGGCGTTGACTTGCTCCATCAGTTTGAGCGCCATCTTTTCCTTGCCGTACGGTTTCTTTTTGCCGAGAGCTTTCAACTCGAGCTTGCCGAGCGGGACGCGTTTGGAAACGCCGTTGTTCGAGATGACCAGCGTCATATTTTGAATACAGAATTCGTCGATCTCGATGCGTTCATCGCCGTCGGAAGGCGACGAAAGTTTTTTCTGCGCCTGATGAGCGACGACTTCCGCCGCAATCTCTTTCATATTGTTGCGCTGATCGGCAAGCGTTTCCATATTGAAGCTGAAAGTACCGATATCAATGCTTTTGATCCGGTAATGCTTGTGCGGCAAGCCCGTCATATCCAGCTCGACGCTGAGATTGTTGATGTGGATAAAATCTTTTTCCGTAAATCCCGCCGGATTGCGGATCGCGATCTCCGAGACGTTGAATTTGCCGGAATAGTGGAGCAGAATTTGCGCCGCAAGCTCATCGCGGGTCAACGCTTTTTCCGCGCCGATGTCGCACATTTCAATGTCGTCAATCTTGACGATCGATTCCTGATTGTTGATCAGAAGCACCACCCTGGCGTCGGAAACGTGCAACTTTTTCACCCGGTAGCGGCATTCGCCATCCTCTTTCGACGACTCCTGAATCTTGCGGTAGATATTTTCCTTGATGACGGAAAGATTGTCGCGACCATCAGCGAGCTGTTCGTAAAAGAGCGTAAGTCCGCTGATATTGAGCTCCTCAATCTCTTTTTCCTCTTTCCACAAAGAGGCAAACGTTACATCGATTGCCGCGGTTTGGATAAAGAGTGCGGGACGGGACGAAAAGCCTTTCGGATTGGCGATCGACAAATTTTCAAGATCCAGCCGGCTCTGCTCCGGCGAACAATGGATCGTTTCAATCGTGACCTTGGTCCCGCAATAACCGGCGAGCTTGGGCACCAAAATCATGCGGGCGATCCAATCGCTCGAAAAATAGAGGATCGTACAGGCCAAAAGCAGGATCGCAACGGTCGCAAGAGTCCAATACCCGGCACGTCGCCACCACGCCTTTTTGGGGAGTGCAGGCTTATTTTCCATTTTGCACCTCGTATTTGGCAGCAAGTTTGTTGAGCGCGGCAAGTTGCTTGTCGCTCAACGCCTTGCCGGAAGTATACTGTTTTTTCAGCGACTCGAAAAATTTCCTGTCGTCAAAAACGAAACGTCCGCGCCGCGTCGGAGCGGCGAATTCAACTTTCTCCAGTGCAGCAAAAATCGATGCGATTTCCGCCGGATCGACAACGGGAGCAGCCGGCGCCGCTTCCGGAGCCGGAGCCTCCGCCACGCCGAGCATATTCAAGACCGCTTCCGCATCGGTGAGAGAAGAAGCGTATTTCTTTGCCATTTTGCCGAGCGCGGCGCGCTGTTTTTCCGACAGTTCACGACCGCCGAGCGCCTGTTTCTTCAACGACGTGAAAAACTTTTTGTCGTCGTACGAAATTCGTCCGCGCGTTTCCGGCGCGGCGAATTCGACTTTGTCAAAGGCGGCAAAAATTTTCTGATAATCAAGCGACGGCATCTGCTGACGGGCTTCCGCTTTGGCGTTGCGCGCCGCCGTCGCCTGTTGCAGGATCTCCTGATCGCCTTGCGGCAATTGGGCGATCTCGTCGTCGGAAATCTGTTCGCGGTAACGCGCGATCAACGCGAGCAGCGCCTGATGCTGGCGGGCGCTGATCTTGCCGCTCTTGACGAATTTGCTCTCGACCGATTCAAAGAATTTCTTGTCGTCGTAAACTTTGCCGACCGCTTTTTCCGGCGCGGCAAAGGTGACTTTTTTCAAAAGACCGATCAGCGTTTGAGAATTTTCCGCCGGCGGCGCGTCGTATTCGCTCGCCGCCTTAATCCACGGCATCAGCCGTTCGTAGAACTCGTGCATCATCTCAATCCAGCCGCGTTTGCCCTCTTCGATCTCGTCGAGCTGCTTTTCCATATTGGCGGTAAAGCCGATGTCGAAAAGTTCCGGCAACCGCGCAACGAGGAAGTCGTTGACCGAAAAGCCGAGTTCGCTCGGGATCAGTTTGCCCTGTTCGCGCTTGACATATTCGCGGTCTTGGATCGTCCGCAAAATCGTCGCATAAGTCGACGGACGGCCGATGCCGTTTTCCTCGAGCGCCTTGATCAGCGCGGCTTCGCTGTAACGCGGCGGGGGTTCCGTGAATTTCTGCGCGGGCTCGAGCTTTTCGAGCGTCAGATTTTCCCCCTGCACAAAGGCGCCGATCAGCGCCGCCTGCCGCGCATCGTTTTCATCTTTGGCGGTGTCGTTGAAAAGCACCGTATACCCGGGGAAGGTCGTCACCGTCGCCACCGCGCGGAAGCGGTAACTGCGGCGATCAGCGCCGACGCTTTCGACGTCGAGCGTATGCTGATTTTGCACCGCGCAATCCATCTGACTGGCGACGAAGCGTTTCCAGATCAGCGTGTAAAGTTTCAACTGCTGGGGATCGAGGTACGAGGCGATCGATTCCGGCGTGCGGCGCACATCAGTCGGACGGATCGCTTCGTGCGCTTCCTGCGCCGCCGCCTTGTTCTTATAATAGTTGAACTTTTCCGGCAGATATTCCTTGCCGTAATTTTCTTCAATGAATTTCGCCGCCGATTGTTGCGATTCGCGCGAAAGCGTCACCGAGTCCGTACGCATATAGGTGATGAGACCGACCGAACCGCCGTTGCCGAGATCGACGCCTTCGTACAACTGCTGGGCGTAGCGCATCGTGCTCGACGCGCTGAAGTGAAGCGCCGTATTGGCGGACTGTTGCAAGGTGCTCGTCGTAAACGGCGGCGGCGCGTGCCGCTTCTTTTCCTGCGTCGTAACCGTCTCGACGCGGTGAAGCGAAGCGTTTTCAACGGCGTGTTTCAACGCCATCGCCTGCTTTTCGTCGGCGACCGTGAAATCCTTGCCGTCGATCTTAAAGAGCCGCGCGGCAAGCTTTTCCTTGCCGATACGCATAAAGAGCGCGGAAAAAGCCCAGTATTCCTCGGGCACAAATGCCTGGATCTCGCGTTCACGCTCGACGACCAGACGCAACGCCGCCGACTGCACGCGCCCCGCACTGCGCCCCTTTTCCAGCTTGCGCCACAACAGGGGACTTACCTTATAGCCGACGATGCGGTCAAGCACCCGGCGCGCCTGCTGCGCATCGACTAAATTGAGGTCGATCTCGCCGGTATTGGCGAGCGCATTTTCAATGGCGTTGCGGGTGATTTCGTGAAAGGTAACCCGGTAAAACGGCACATCGCAGACCGGCGCCAGCACGCTTTGCAAGTGCCAGGCGATCGCTTCCCCCTCGCGGTCAGGGTCGGGGGCAAGATAGATGCTGTCCGCCTTTTTCGCGGCGGTTTTGAGCGTCTTCACCACCTGACGACTGCGCGGCGTTTCGACGTACTGCGGCTCAAAGTCGTGCTCGACGTCGACGCCGAGGTCGTGCTCCGGCAGATCCCGGATATGCCCCATCGAGGCGATGATGTCAAATTGTTTGCCGAGCATGCGGCTGATAGTCCTCGCCTTGGTCGGGGACTCGACGATCAGAAGTTTCGACATATTTTCACCAACTTTCTGTTGTATATATTACAGGCGCTCTTACGCGGGCGCGCACCTATCCACATATACGCATGTGTGCATATGTGCATAAAATTACTAATACCCCCAAGCCGGGCTCCTTGCAAGCGTTTTTGCAAAAATTTTCAAAAAAACTGCTTTTTTCATTGGCGTAAACGCTTCCACGCTGTATATTAAAAAGGAAGAAAAGCAACCCCACCAAGAGGAGATTCCCAACCGATGAAAACCAAACACCTCTACCTTGTCACCGCCGCACTGGCGCTTTTTGCCGCCGGATGTTCCTCCGTCAAAAACGTGGCGCCGAGCGATCTCACCGTCGCGGAACTTGAATCCAAGCAGATGGAAGCCGTCGATCCGGGCAAGCGCATGCACGACATCCGAACCTCGATCCTCCGTCAGGAAATCACAACCAGCCACGGCTGGGGCGAACCGGATACCATCCAGATGGTCGAAATCAAATACAAAGCGCCCGATAAAATGAGCATCACAACCTTTGACGAAAACCAGCCGACGACCGCGTTGATCGTCAACGGCAAACAGGCGTGGCGCGTCGATTACGATCGTAAAACCAGCGACGACATCGGCGAAGAAATGATCAACGACATCAAATTCATGCAGGATCTCGCCAAACCGACTTCCAAAATGAGCGAACTCTTTGACCAGGTCACCATCGACCGCTGCACGATCGACGACGAGGAACTTTACCGGCTGACCTGCGTCAACCCCGAGCAGAATCCCTTTTACGTCTTCATTTCCGCCGACGATTTCCTGCCGCGCCGGATCACCAGCAACTTCGTACTCGAAGGCGGCGGCACCTCCGCTTACGATTCCCACATCATCCGCTATCAGATGTACGAAGGTCTGATGCTCGCCGACGAAACCCAGATCAATACCGACGGCCTCATCCAAAAAGGCAAAGTCTTGTACTACAAAGTCAATACGCCGATCAACGATAAGGAATTTTTACCACCGGCGTTCTAATCCCCTAAAAATGAACTGCGCACCCGGGTGCGGGTGCGCCCCGACCGCTTCGCGGCTCGGCTTCGGTTCATTTTGGGGGACCCCGCGCTATCGCACTCCGTTCCTCGCTTCGCTCCGGTACTCGCGACTGCGCGTATGGTAGTGTTAAGTTTTGGTTAAACACCCCTGCCCCTAAAAGTCTCCTACGGCGCCGGATTGCGGCGCCGTCCCGACCGCTTTGCGGATCGGCTTCGGTCGACTTCCTGGGGACCCCGCGCTATCGCGCTCCGTTCCTCGCTTCGCTCCGGTACTCGCGACTGCGCGAAAGGTTGTTTTTGATTTTGGTTAAATAACCCCTGCCCCTAAACGTCTCCTACGGCGCCGGATTGCGGCGCCGCCCCGACCGCGACTTGTCCGACTTGTCTGACTTGTCTGACTTGTCCGACTTGTCTGACCAGATCGACCGTTTCGCGGCAAAAAGAAGGCTGTTGCTTGCCGATCGAGGTGTTGCAACAGCCGCTTCTTTTTATCACAAGGGTCTTGAGGGCACGCCTCAAGCCTTAATGGAATTTCCCTATTTCACCTTGTAGTATTTACCGCCATTTTGTGCGGAGCGGTGGGCGGTGAGACAGCATTTCAAATTGTGCAGCCCCGCTTCGGCGTTGACCGGCTTGCCGGAAAGGATCGACTGCGCGTGGTTTTCAATCACCTGCTGATAGATGTTGACGATCTTGCGCGGTACAAGATTCTTGACGCCGGCGGCATTTTCGAGTTCAAGCCGGATGGGATAAGGTTCATCAGCGTAGCCGGAAAGCTGGAACATCGTCCCGAACGAACGCAACACGCCCGTTTCACCGTAGACTTCAAATCCCAAATTGGAAAGGTTGCCGACCAAACCGCCGCGGCGTTCACAAAAGGCGACGCGCGCACTCAACTGCAAACCGTTGGCAAGATCGAAGCGGATGTAGGCGCCATCTTCGGCGCGCATCGGCATCTGCTTCGGGTAGTAGCAGGCGGCAAGTCCGGTGATCTCGCTGTTGAAAAGATATTCCGCAACGTAGAAACAATGCGACGCGACGTCGCCGATGGGACCGCCCATTTCCGCGATCTTGGAGCATCGCCAGGTCGCCGCCTCTTCCGGCGTATAGCCGCAGGCGAATTCCATGTGGAAGCAACCATCGTTGATCGGACCGATCTTACCATCTTTGATATAGCGTTTCGCCAAAACATTGCGCGCGTTGTGCACCATCATATGATCGACCGCGAGCGACAAGTGTTTGCGCGACGCGAGATTGATCATTTTACGCGCATCGGCGACGCTCGTCGCCAAGGGCTTTTCGACGATCGCGTGTTTCCCCGCCGCCAGCGCGGCGCACGTCGCAACGACGTGGTTGGTGTTGTTGACCGCGACAAAAACCGCGTCGATCGAAGAATCGGCGAAAATCTCATCCTGATTCTTGTAGAATTTCAGCCCGAGCGCCTTGGCGGCCTTTTCCCGGGCGGGATTGATGTCGGTCACGCCGACCAATTCCGCGTTGGCAAGCGGCGAAAAACGTTTTTTATCACAAGCGAACCCCTCTTTGGCGATGCGGTTTTCCGCGATGCCGCCAAAGCCGATGATGGCGTAACGAACTTTACGGTCAGCACTCTTTTTCATACTCAAACTCCCGTTTTTGAGGCATTGTTAAAAGGAACTCGCTTTCAATATAGCCCGTCTTGGCGAAAAAAACAACTCTTTTTGCGGAAAAACGCGGCACAGAATGCCGGGAAAGAGTATATTTTCTTTGCAAAAAGTGCAAAAAGGGGATATATTAAGCACTTATATATAGGATAACGATGTTTTTCATCTTTTTATAAGGAGATTTAATCATGGCGGATGAAGAAAAAAATCAGGCGTTGATGGACAAGATCGTCGCGTTGTGCAAACGGCGCGGTTTCGTTTTCCCGAGTTCGGAAATCTACGGCGGCTTCAACGGCTTCTGGGATTACGGTCCCTACGGCTCGCGGATGAAGCGCGCGATTGAGAACCTCTGGTGGCACGAAATGGTCGAAATGCGCGACAACGTCGAGGGGTTGGATTCGACGATCATCTGCAATCCGACCGTCTGGAAAGCTTCCGGTCACTTGGATCAATTCAGCGACTTGATGACCGACTGCAAGAAATGCAAGGCGCGTTACCGCGTCGACCAGATGGAAGACCCGACCACCTGCCCTGCGTGCGGCAGCAAGGAAATGACCGAGCCGCGCGAATTCAATCTGATGATGAAAACCTTTGTCGGTCCCGTCTTTGACGACGAGCACGTCGCATATTTGCGCGCCGAGACCTGCCAGCCGATTTTCGTCGACTTCCACAGCGTGCAGGTGGCAACCCGTCAGAAGCTGCCTTTCGGCATCGCGCAGATCGGCAAGAGCTTCCGCAACGAGATCAATCCCCGCAACTTCACTTTCCGCAGCCGCGAATTCACTCAGATGGAAATGGAATTTTTCTGCGACGGCGAAGAGGGCATGCAGTGGTTCGAGTACTGGAAAGAACAGCGCATCAAGTACTACCGCGAGAAGCTCGGCTTCCCTGAAGATTTCATGCGCATCTACGTTCATGAAAAGCTCGCGCACTACGCGCACGCCGCGATCGACATCGAAGTCAAGTATCCTTTCGGCTGGGGCGAACTTGAGGGCGTCCACCACCGCGGGACTTGGGATCTTTCGCGTCACAGCGAATTTTCCGGTCAGGACTTGCAGTACATCGACCACGACAATCACCGCAAGCTGATGCCGACCGTCATCGAGACCAGTGTGGGGCTCGACCGTACGATGCTCGCGTTGCTCAGCCTCGCCTACGACGAGGAAAAGGCGGCAACCCAAAAGGCGGATATGGAAGAAGACACCCGCGTCATCCTTCACTTGCCCGCCACCGTCGCGCCGATCCAGGTCGCCGTGTTGCCGCAGTCCAAGAAACTCAAGGAAAACGCCTACGAGCTCTACAAGAGCATCGACCGTCACTTCCGCAGTGAATACGACGAAACCGGCAGCATCGGCAAACGCTATCGCCGTCAGGACGAGATCGGTACGCCCTACTGCATCACCTTTGACTTCGACTCGCTCAACGACAACGCCGTCACCGTGCGCGACCGCGACACGATGCAGCAGGAGCGTATCGGCATCACGCAGTTGCGCGACTACCTCGAAAAGAAAATGGATATTTAATGGCTTTTGTCCATTACCTCACCGACGACTGGAAAGCGACGCTTTCCTCCGTCGGCGGGCAGTTGCTCCAACTGCAATACCGCAGGAAAAACTTCCAACTCCTGCATACGCCGCGCCCCCTCGACCGGAAATTGGAAACGCCGGAAAAGTGGGGCGTTTCGTTTGCGTTGAATACGCTTGATCTCAACGCTTGCGTCTTTGAACTGGAAGAATACGCCGACGGCTTCGGCGCGCGTTATCATCACGCCAAAGCGCCCGCATTTGACTACGCCTTTGAATTGTGGATACGCTATCAGTTTTACCCCGACATCGTCCGGCAAAGCATCGCGGTCAAGAGTTTCAACGTCAAACCGATGCCGTTTCAATGGGGGCTTTATCCCGTTTTCCGCCTGCCGCAGAGAAGCTCCCTCGACGTCACGATCGGGGAAAACGGAATCAATCAGTCGCGCCCGAGCGGCTTTGCCGGCGCAATCTTTCACCATCCGGCAAAAGCGTTGCGCATCGCCTATATGGTCGACCCCGCATATTCGCGCTGGGAATTAAAGCGCGACAGGCGTTGTCATCTATTCACCGCCGGCACCTTGAACAACGCGGTCGTCGCCCCCGGCGGCAGCCGCACGCTCATTACCAGCATCGCCGTCGGCGATACGGCAAATTAAGTCCGACGTGGCACGTTGATGCTTCCGTGCGGCGAACGGATCTATTTGCCGAACTTTCCGACAAATGCGCGATGCAGATCCTTGTCGCCGTAACGATCTTGCGCATCGGCGAGTTCCGCCGCCGTGTAGTGCGATAAAATGTCCGTCACCGTGATCTGGCGATTTTTACAGACAAAGGCGATCTGCCAAGTGCGGCAACCGATCAAATAGCCCCCTGCCCCGTCGGAGGCGACGCGCTTGCGGTCGGCATTCAAGGGATCGAGTGAAAGTTGAACTTGCGCGAAATTTTCAAGATCGGGGCCGCCGATCGTGCGCAAAAAGTCGCTTTTTTTTATCGCAAGATCCGTAAAACTTACTGCAAACGTTGATGCGGTCAACGCATCGCGCCAAGCGACGCGGGCGTCGTGAAAGGCGTCGACTTCGGGAATGTAGGGTTTGATATCCAAGACCGGCGTGCCGTCAAGCAGATCGCTCTGCGCGATAAAAAGTTTCCGCCCCTCGACGCGTTCAAGTTTGACGCAACTTAAGCCGATGGGGTTGGGGCGGTAGGGCGCGCGCGTGGCAAAGGTGCTGATCTTGCCGTGCTCCGGCGCGACGGGGGGACGCACGAAAGGCTTCCAGTTTTCGTTGAGGTGAAAGCAGAAAATCACCCAGATCCGCTCGACGCCGGAAAGATCGCGGCAGGCGTCAATGATCCTTTGATCGTCGACGAGTTCGATCACGCCGCCGCTTGTCGAAAAGGCGCCCTGCCGCGGCGTTTCAAAACGGAACTTCTGCGGCGAAGCGTAAAATCCGATCGGTGAAAACGAGATATCCATCCCGGAACCGCCTACAAGCCCAAGATCCGGCGGATCAATCCTTTTTTCCTCGTCTTGTAAAAGAGCGGATCGGTGACCCATTGTTTGCCGCCCTTTTTCCATGTTGCGAAAAAGCGGTCGGCGTTTTCATTCTTTTTCGCCGACGCAAAAAAGGCGGTGAATTTTTGCAGACACGCGGTTGCGGACATTTCCTTAAGTTTTTCGCACGGCACTTGCTGAAATGCCGCCGCGCCCTTTTCCGTGCAGGCAATCACGATGCTCGCCCCGGATGGGGTGTCCAGTTCGGGGGCGATCTTTTTCAGTTTCCAGAAATCGCCCAACGCCAAGTCGGCGCCGGAACGCCCCGCTTTGGCGGCACAGTGGTAGCAGGAATCGCGAAGCGTCAGATTGCGGATGAAAAGCTGACAATAAAGATCTTTTTTATGAATGCAATGGTAGAGCGTTTTCCCCGCGGCGTCTTCCAGATGGAGAGCGTAATCATGCCATCCGTCGCGCTTGTTGCGAAACGAAACGGAATAAATCTGCGGCAACTCGAAGTTGTTTTTTTGAGCAAGATAGCGCAGGTAGCTCTGCCAGATTTCCGGCGACGGCGCGCCGTGACAGAGCACCTCGACCAGAAGCAGATTCGGGTAGTTCTGATCTTTCAGAAAATGGCGGAATGCAGAAATTTGACAGGGAGTCCCAGAAAACAGCACTTGTTTCCCCTGCTCCAAGGCGGCTTTCAGCCGACCGAACAAACCGGGGGCAATCAGAGATTGGACGTATTTTGAACCTTGCAACAGTTTCAACTGACCGATCGTGTCGATCGTGTCCAGGACGGCATTCCACTTTTCATCAAATTTCACCCCGGCGACGATGCCGCCGGCATTTAACGTGCGCGCCGCCAACAGCGGAAAGATCCCGCCGCTCGAGGAGTTTTGGACGGCATCCTTGTCTTTGCCGATCGCATAAAAATAAGGGGAGTCGGTGCGCGCCGGCGATTCCGGCTGGTTCAGCGGGCAGGATTTCCGGCAAAGATCGCAACCGATGCACTGCGCTTCATCAATTTTGGGTACGGAAAAGCCGCATTCGTCCGGCACCATGGTGATGCAGTGCTTCGGGCAGATTTCCGCGCAAAGACTGCAGCCGCAACAATTTTTGCGGGTAATCGCCGCGGGATGCCGCAAGGCATCGCGCAAAAAACGGAATCCTTCCTCGCGAAACATCGCGATCTTTTCCCGGATCGCGGAATAATCCGGCTGAAACGCCACCGCCTGCTGAAAATCGCCGCGGCAAATCGCGGGACCGATTCCGAAACAGCGATCCAGCATATCCAATCTTGCGTCGTAATCTTTCTTGGGGAAAATGACCAGCTTTTTACCGAATAAAATCGAAAAAGCCGAGCCGTGAAAAGAGTCGGTGACGACCAGTTCCGCATCCCGGATGTGCTGAATCCAGCCGGGGATGTCGGGATAAATTTCCTCCCCCATCTGATGCGCACAGGCGGCGTGATTTTGGGAATTGACCGAGATCGGGGTCAACTGATGCTCGCGGCAATAACGGTAGACTTCCTCCGTCGCCGACGCAGCGTTTTTACTGACAAGATAAATCAGGCACGTTTTTTTCTCTTGCGATCGCGGGGGCAAATGCAGAGCTTTTTCGTAATCCGCCGGAGAAAAGAGAAAAACAGGGTCGGGGCACAAGGTCGCCGGCACGCCCGCTTTTTCGCACAGCTCCAGCGCGTTGTGCTCGCGCACGGAAATCGCCGTAAAATTCCGGACGGCGTTGCGGAAATCATCGAGGTATTGCGTCGACGAATGCGCCTTGGTCCCGACGGAAGCGGCATAGCTGAAACGTAAAATATTTTTGGGCCCGAAGTTCAGAAAAAACAAGGGCGACGGTTTCTTGTTGCTCCAGACCTGATCGGAGCCCGTCACCATGGCGTCAAAATCATCCCACGAGGCGCGGCGCACTTCGCGGATCGTATGATACTGCTCCCCGGTGACCGCCATATGCGTTTGAATGAACTCGGCAAAGCGGCGCGGATGATGGAGTTCCTCGCGCCGGATCGATTGTTGCTGTCGCCACGCTTTCAAGGCGTTGAACGGACTTTTGTACCACTTTTTGATCTTGTTGCAGTAGGTAAAATCCGCCCGCAAAAGAACCGGTTCGTGCCCCAGCTCGCGCAACGCTTTTTGCAAGGCAAACGCCTGCAATACCGCGCCGTAATTGGTCGTCGTGCCGAAATATGTAACTTGCAGAATTTTCATTTCGATTTTCCGTCGTTTGCTGTTAATATAGCGGCGCTCCGCAAAATATCAAGGGAGCTTTGACGCTTTGTGGCGCAATATCCCGTTTCTACCATAAAAAGACAAAAAAAACGGTCGCAACTTTTGCGACCGTTTCCTGTGAGCCAAAAAAAATTGGCTCCGGCAGGAGGATTCGAACCTTCGACCAAGTGGTTAACAGCCACCTACTCTACCGCTGAGCTATGCCGGAGCATCAAAGTTTTATAATATATGCCGAATTTGAAAACTTTGCAAGCCGTTTTCTGTAAAAAACCGACTTTTTTGTGAAAAACCTTAAAAATTCGTCAGCGGCTTTTTGCCGATGCCGTAAACGTTGAAGCCGATCTTGAAAAGTTTTTCGCGATCAAGCAGATTTCTGCCGTCGAAAATAAAGGCGGGCTTTTCCATATTGTCAAAGATTTTCTGATAGTCCAATTCCTTGAAACACTTCCAGTCGGTCGCGACGACGATCGCGTGAACGCCCTTGAGCGCTTCGTAGGGATCCTCGCAGAAGTGAACCTTTTGATAACCGATCATATCCTGCCGGGCGTTTTCGAGCGCCTTGGGGTCGTAGACGAAAAGCTCTGCGTGCTCCTCGAGCAACTGGCGGCAGACGGCGATCGCCGGGGATTCGCGGGTGTCGCCGGTATCCGCCTTAAAGGCGAAACCGAGTATGCCGATGCGTTTGTCGGCGACGGTGTTGAACATCGCGCCGAGCATATTTTCGACAAAGCGCTTCGCCTGATAGTCGTTGAGTTTGACGACTTCTTCCCAATAAGCGGCGACTTCGGGCAAACCGTAGTGCTCGCAGAGATAGACCAAATTCAAAATGTCCTTTTTGAAGCAGGAACCGCCGAAGCCAAGCCCCGCTTTCAAAAAGCGGGAGCCGATGCGCTGATCGCGCCCCGCCGCCGAGGTCACCTGATCGATGTCCGCGCCGGTACGCTCACACAGGGCGGAAATCGAATTGACCGACGAGACCCGTTGCGCGAGGAGCGCGTTGGAAACCAGTTTCGTCAATTCGCTCGACCAGATGTTGGTCGTGATGATGCGTTCTTTGGGCACCCAGTTTTCGTAAATCGCGGAAACCGTTTCCATCGCCTTGCGTCCCTCGGGCGTTTCCATGCCGCCGATCAGGACGCGGTCGGGGCACTGCAAGTCGGCGATCGCCGTGCCTTCGGCGAGAAATTCGGGGTTGGAAACAATCTGGAAGTGGATCCCCTTGGTATTGGCGTGAAGCACCCGGCTCAACGCCTGCGCCGTCCGCACGGGCAGCGTACTTTTTTCAACGACGATCTTGTCGCTGTCGGCGTGTTCGACGATACTGCGGGCGGTCTTTTCGAGAAACTGCAGATCCGCCGCTTTACCCGCGCCGTAACCGAAGGTCTTGGTGGGAGTGTTGACACTGACGAAAATGATGTCCGCGCGCTTGATTTCAGCGGGGATGTCCGTCGAATAAAACAAGTTGCGGTTGCGGCAACGCGCGACGACTTCCGCCAGTCCCGGCTCGAAAACGGGCAACTGATCGGAGTTCCACGCGTCGATGCGCGACTGATTGATATCGACCACGGTCACCCGGTAATCAGGGCACTTATCGGCGATCACCGCCATCGTTGGCCCGCCAACATAACCGGCGCCGATGCAAAGAATATTTTTTTTCGCCATAGAAAAAGCTCCTCAAACGAATAATAATGTACACACTATAGAATATACCGCGCACAAGAGATTTTGTCAAGGAGAGCGAAAAAAACAGCAGACATTCTGATCGGGATCACATGCGAACGGGTTGCCCGTGAGCGCGCAGTGCGGGAATGAGCGGACTCTTTTGCCGTACGGCAAAAGAGCGCGAAGCAAGAAATTGCGAGCGGCGAGGGAGCACGAGCAGTAAGGGCGCGAGCGAGGGGTTATCCCGAGCGCAGCCCGCTATGTATTCAGAAAGGAACGGCTGCTTGCGTTTGTACTCGCCACAGATGTGAAAAGGGGAGTTTGAGGGGAAAGCGGAACGCTTGCCCCTCATACAACGCAACGGGGTCGTCACTGTCGCTTGCGATAGAAATCAAGTATACGAATCGAACGGCAAAAACTCGCAAAGTGCGAAGCCATCATCTCTCATCTCTTTTTTTCCATTTCCTCGACGGCGACTTCGGCGCGACGGGTGAAATCGACGGTCTTGGCGTAAGCAATCGCCTGCTTGCGGCGCGCTTCACACGTGGCGAGAAATTGAGCGACCATAAAATTGCACGCTTTTTGCGCAAACGGTTCGGGCACGACGCCGCCCCCCGCCGCCGCGACCAGCGGTGCAAATCCGCAGGCTCCGGAGGCGATCGTAGGACACCCCGAAGCGATCGCTTCGGTGAGAAATGCGCCGGCGGCTTCGCTGTGAGAAAGCAAGATCGAAAGATCCGCCGCCGTTAGAAGATCCGGCACATCGTCGCGGGCGCCGAGCGCATGAACGCGGTCGGCGATGCCGTGCTTTTGCGCGAGTTCCAGCATCGACGTCGCATCCGATCTGCCTGCAAAATAAAATTGAGTGCAATTTTTGAGTTCTTGCGGCAACGCCGCCAGTGCGAGAATCGCCCGATCCATTCCCTTGCGGACAAAACTCGTCCCGACGGAAAGCATCATCCTGTCACTCGGCGCCAGATTTAATTTTTTCCGCATCGCCTCGCGTTTCTTTTCCGTCGTCTCATCACAGCGGAATGCGGCGTCGATCCCCGGCGGCAATTCGGTAAAACGATCGTCGGGCGTGTGATACGACAACTGATAGTCCGTTTTCTGATGCGGCACAATCGTCCAGATGTGCGTCTTGGCTTCCGGGGCAAAGATCCGCCTTTCCTGATCGAGGAAAGAGCGGTAGCGCGGCAAAAGACGGCAGAGCAGTTTGCCGTGCCGATCGGGCATTTCCACGGCGTAGCACTCGTCGGCGGCAAAGTAGAAATCGCACCCGGGAATCCGGTTGAATGCCGCAGAGACGTCAAATTGCGCAAGATACGGTTGCACCTTGCGCTCAAATTCACGCATTTTCGCGTGGTTGCTCAAGCTGGAAACGCCGATTTTTTCGACGCGGATCTTTTCCGGCACCGCACCATCCCATTTCGTCGTCAGAACCGTCACTTCGTGACCGCGGCGTGCGGCGCACTCGGCGACGCGGAGCGTGTCGCGTTCCAAACCGCCATAGGGGAAATAACGAAAGACGACGATGGCGATTTTCATAACGGCTTACTTGCCCCCGACAAAGTAGGTCTTGAGCGGCGGGAAGCCGTTGAATTCGACCGCCGCGTAACTTGCCGTATACGCGCCGCAGGTAAGCCAGTAAATGCGGTCGCCCGGCTTGACGTACGCGGGGAGCGGATTGCGGAAGTACTCGTACATCACGTCCTGACTGTCGCAGGTCGGCCCCGCGATGATGAAATCGGTGCACGCCTCTCCGCGCGCTTCGCAGTAAAGCGGATATTTGATGCTTTCGTCAAGCGTTTCGATCAGTCCGTTGAATCTGCCGACGTCGGTGTAGAGCCAGCGGTCGATGCCGGTCGCCGATTTCTTGCTGATCAGGACAACTTCGCTGACAAGGACGCCGCTTTCGCCGACCATCGACCGGCCGGGTTCGAGAATGATCGTCGGCAGATCTTCGCCGAAGTCCTCTTTCAGGTAACGGGTGATTTCCTCGGCGTAGACCGCCATGTTGTTGGTCTTGCTGATGTAGCTCGCCGGGAAGCCGCCGCCCATATTGATCATTTTCAAATGGATATTCTCTTCCTCGAGGTAGTCGTAGATGTAGCGCACCTTGGCGATCGCCGAGTCCCACGCGCCGATCTCGCGCTGTTGCGAACCGACGTGGAAGCTGATCCCGTAAGGTTCCAGATCGAGCGTCTTGGCGAGTATGATGAGGTCGATCGCCATATCGGGGTGACAGCCGAATTTGCGCGACAGCGGCCAGTCCGCCGTTTCGCCGCCTTCGGAAAGGATGCGGCAAAAGACCTTCGAGCCCGGCGCTTCCTTGGCGATGTTGCGCAAATCGGTTTCGCTGTCTGTCGCAAAGAGCCGCACGCCTTTTTCGTAGAAATAACGGATATCCGCCGGCTTTTTGATCGTGTTGCCGTAACTCAAACGTTCCGGCTGCACGCCGAGCGAAAGCACGCGGTCGAGCTCATAGCGCGACGCAATGTCAAAACAGGAGCCGAGATCGCGCAGCAGCGAGATCACCTCCGGCGCGGGATTCGCCTTGACCGCGTAGTAGATATTGGCAAACGGGAAAAACTTTTCCAACTCCTGATACTTGCGGCGAATGAGATCGAGGTTGACCAACAGAAACGGCGTCTCATGCCGGGCGGCTTCCTCCTTGAAAACTTTCCAGTCTTCGGGGGAATAGTAGTCGGTGTACTTAACGGACATTGCGTTCAGTCTTTCTTTGGTTGAATGAATTTAAAGGAAATCATTGTCCAACACGGACATTTGGTCTTCGACGAATTCCATCGCCTTGGCACAGGCGCGGGCGCGATGGCTGATCTTGTTCTTTTCCTCGGCAGGAAGTTCCGCAAAGGTGCAATCATAGCCGTCGGGAATGAAAACGGGGTCGTAGCCGAAACCGCCCTCGCCGCGAGGCGCGTCGGCGATACGCCCTTTGACTTCGCCCTCAAAGGTCTCGATCACTTCGCCGTTGAAGGCGATCGCAATCACGCACACAAAGCGGGCGCGGCGGTTTTCTTTGCCCTCGAGCGCGGCGAGCAGTTTCTCGATGCGTTCTTTCGGCGTCGGCGCGTAGCGGGCGGAGTAGATTCCCGGCGCACCGTCGAGCGCTTCGACTTCCAAGCCGGAATCGTCGGCAAAGGCGGGCACGTCGCAGTACTTGCACGCCGCGAGCGCTTTGATCGAAGCGTTCTCCTTGAAACTCCTGCCGGTTTCCTCGATCTCGGGGAAATCTGGATAATCCAGCAGAGATTTCAGCTCGACGTCCTGCTCGCCGATCAAGGCGCGGAACTCCTCAACCTTGTGCGCATTGGCCGTTGCGATGACGATATAAGCCATAAAAGTTTTTCTCCTTTATTTGGTATTTTCATTTACCCGGCATATATTATAACAAGAAACGGGATTTTTGCAAATGAATTATTCGCTTTGTCGGCAAATTTTTTTAAAATTTCATCCAAAAGAGCTTCTGATCGGCTTTTCCGGCGGCGCGGACAGCACCGCGCTGCTTGAGATGATCCGCGATCTGCAACCGGATTTTCATTACGCTTTCACGGCGATCCATTTCAACCACCATCTGCGCGGCGCGGAGTCGGATCAGGAAGCGGCAGACGCCGAACTTTTCTGCTCGCAACGACACCTTGCCTTTCAGCTCGTCGATCTCGACGTCGATTGCGCGGGCAATCTGGAAAACGCCGCCCGTGCGGCGCGCCTTGACGCGTGGAAAAAACTCGTCGCGCAATACCGCGCCGACGCCGTCTTTTTGGCGCACCACGCCGATGACCGGCTCGAAAACCTTTTGCTCCGCCTCGGGCGCGGCGCCAATACCTCGGGGGCGACGGCGTTGCGCGCTTCGACCACCCTTGACGGCATCCGGTTTTACCGCCCGCTTCTGGAAGCGTCCAAAGAGGAGATCATCGCCTTTCTCGCCCGACGCGGCATCACGCATTTTGCCGAGGATTCGAGCAACGCCGACTGCCGCTATCTGCGCAATCATCTGCGGTGCCGGATATTGCCCGAACTCTACACGGCGTCGCCGGGGGGGCGCGCCGGATTTCTCGCGTCGCTCGACGCGCTCGAAAAGGACGCTTCCTTTATCGAAGAAGCGGCGATGCAATATTTTCAGTCCAAGGATCCTGATTCGCTTGATTTCTGGCGCAACGCCCACCTTGCATTGCGTCCGCGGCTCTTGCGGCTTTTCGTCCAACAGCAGACGGCGGGCGATTTTCTTCCGACGGGCGGGGACTGCCGCCGCTTCAACGAAGAACTGGCACGAGAAAGCCACGAAACGCGCCGCGTGACGCTTTCAGGCGGCATCACGCTCGTTTTCACGCGGGAAAACCTCGCTTTGGAAACCCAAACTCCGCCGCCAGCCGTCTGGGATTGGCGCGCCGTACCGACGCTTTGCTGGGGGAATTGGCAGATTTCCGTCACACCCGACGACGGCACGCCCTGCACCCCCGACGAAGCGCGTTTTGACCAAGCGACGCTCCCCGCCCGATTGGTCGTCGCCGCCCCCCTCCCCGGCGAAACGATGACGGTCTTCGGCGGGGAAACGCCGGAAAAACTCAAAAAACTTCGCGTCGACCGCAAACTTGCCGCTTTTCCGGCGCTGCCGGTGCTTCACGATGAAAAGGGGCGCGTCATCTGGTTTGCCAACGTGCGGCAGAGCGACCTTCACACGGTCGCGGCAACAAGCGGCGCGACCGTACGCTTCAAACTCCAGAAATTACCGCTTTTCCAGCACGAAGACCGCGCTGACGGCAAATAAGTTGGGGTAACGGTAACTTAAGCGCGGAAAGCGCGCCGCAATCGGCGTTTCCTGAATGATCTCAATGCCGAATTCCCGGCAGGTGTCGCGGAAGTCCGCAATCGTCCCCAAGTGGATGTTAGGCGTATTGTACCATTGATAAGGCAACTGGGCGTTGCGCGGCATTTTGCCCCGCAACAACTGCAACCGGCACCGCCAGTGGGCGAAATTGAGAAAGCTCACCGCCGCGCGTTTGCCGACGCGCACGATGTGCTTCAACAGCAAGTCGGGCCGCCGTATCTCCTGCAGCGTGTGGCTGACGACGACGAGGTCGAACGATTGATCCGCCGCAAAGTCCAAAGAATTGTCCAAGTCGCCCTGAATGACCGGCACGCCGTTGGCGATGCACCGCCCGATCGAATCAGCGTCGATCTCGACACCGAGCACTTCGGCGCTGCGCGCTTCTTTGAGCTGTTTCAAAAAGACGCCGTCGCCACAACCGAGGTCGAGCACCCGGTCGCCCGGATGAACCAGCTCGGCGATGACCTCAAGGTCTCTCCGGCGATTGACGTCAAGATCGCGTTTGACAAACATCACTTCACCTCCACCTGGCGCAAAAAGTCGCGCACCATGCGCCCGAGCGTATCGACTTCCAGCAAAAAGGCGTCGTGCCCATAGCCGGACTTGACCTCGCAAAAGGAAACTTCCTTGCGGCTGCGCAGCAATGCATCGACCATCAGGCGCGACTGCCGCGTCGGAAAGAGCCAGTCGCTCGAAAAGGAAACGATCAGGAACTTCGCCTTGACCGGAGCGAACGCCTTGGCGAGATCGCCGTCGGTTTCCGCCGTCAGATCGAAATAGTCGGTCGCCCGCGTGATATACAAATAGGCGTTGGCATCAAAGCGTTCGACGAACCGCTTGCCCTGATGCTCCAGATAACTCTCGACCGCAAAATCGTGCGTAAAGTCAAAATCGTATTCGGATTTATCCTGCAAATTGCGCCCGAACTTGCGCCCGAGCGATTCCTCGGAAAGATAGGTGATGTGCGCAAGCATACGCGCCGCCGCCAATCCGCGGCTCGGCGGATTTTCCGCCGTGTAGTCGCCGTTTTTCCAATTGGCGTCCGAACGGATCGCGTCGCGGGCTACCCAGTCAAAGGCGATGTTTTGCGGCGAGAAGTTCGCCGCCGTTGCGATCGGCACGATCGCGCGCATCGAGTCGGGGTAATCGACCGCCCACTGCAAAACCTGCATACCGCCCATCGAACCGCCGACGACGGCGAGAAGCTGTTTGATGCCGAGATGATCGATCAAACGCTTTTGCGCGCGCACCATATCGCGCACCGTGATGACCGGGAAATCAAGGCGGTAGGGCTTGCCCGTTTCCGGGTCGATCGACTGCGGCCCCGTCGAACCGGAGCAACCGCCCAGCACATTGGAGCAGATGACGAAATAACGGTCGGTATCAATGTACTTGCCGGGACCGATCATCTCGTCCCACCAGCCGCTTTTGCGGTCGGAAACATCGTGCTTGCCGCAGACGTGCGCATCCCCCGTCAGGGCGTGCGTCACCAACACCGCATTCGAGGCGTCGGCATTCAATTTTCCGGCGGTCTCATAGCGGATGACGACCCCTTTGAGGCTTCGCCCGCAATCCAGCGGCAGATCTTCCGCAAAACGGTAATCCTGCGCAACCGTGATCAATGTACGTTCGTTCTCGATTTTAACGTCACTCCGAAATCATTTTCATAATATACAGCAAAAAAGTGTTTTTTGCAATAAAAAAAGGCTGTCGCGCTTTCTTTGGAAATTCCGCGACAGCCTCTTTCAAGGAGACGGGAAACTAAACCGTCATCAATTCCTTTTCCTTTTCGGCGAGGAGCGCATCAAACGCCACGATGTAACGATCGGTCATTTTCTGAATGTCATCGAGCATCTTTTTCAATTCGTCCTCGGTGAGATTGCCGTCCTTTTCGGCTTTCTTGGCAGTCTCGTTGCCTTCGCGGCGGATGTTGCGGAGCGACACCTTGGCGTCTTCGGCTTCGCCTTTCGCCTGCTTGGAAAGCGCGCCGCGGCGCTCCTGGCTCAACGGCGGAATCGGCAGTTTGATCGTCTTGCCATCGCTCATCGGCGTGATGCCGATGTTGGAAGCGAGGATCGCCTTTTCGATCGCGGCGAGCGCATGCGCATCCCACGGCTGAATGACGAGCAGACGCGCTTCCGGCGTCGTGATGCCGGCGATGTCGCGCAAACGGGTCGACGTGCCGTAATAGTCGATCATCAACCCGTCGACGAGCGAGGGCGAAGCTTTGCCGGTTCGGATGGCGGCAAAGGCGTTTTTCAGCGCATCTTCGCTTTTCATCATATATTCTTCGATGGTATCGAGCAGAAGTTCAACTTCACAATTGTACATTTTTCTTCCTCCCGGGAACCGCTCTTACGCCTGCGGCTTTTCCTCTTTTTTTGCCGCCTGCAAGGCAGTAATTTGTTTTTTCACCTCGCGCTTACCGGTGGAGCGAAGCGCGCAAAGTTTTTCTTTTTGTACCGCGCGCGGCGAAGTCCTGCCCTGCTCCCACAAGCTGACCGTATGGGGCGCGACGTCGAGCAGCGCGGCGAGCATTTCCTGCGTCACATTCAACTTTTTGCGGAGCCGAACGATGCCTTTGGCATTCATCCGCAACTTGACGGGGGCTTCGCTCTTGCAGGACTGGGCTGCGGCAAACGGCGACACCTTGTCCAACGCGCTCAACCGCTTTTCCAGATTGACGACGAGCTTCTTTTCCTCCGCCAACTGATGGCGGAGCATCGAAACGCTCTTTTCCAGCGCCTGCGTTGCGATCCGGATCTCCTTGCGGGCGAGCCGGCGAATCTCGTCACTTAAGACCTGCTTGATGTCGGGCATGATTTTTCCCTTTCGTAATTTTGGATATTGCAGTTGACCTGTATATTTGACAATATAACGCAGCTTTTTATTTTGTCAAGCATCTTTGACGTAAAGAACGTTTTTTTCGCTCAAAAAAGTTCGCAGATGCGACACAAAAGAGGCGTTTTATTCGTACAGCGCAGTCCCGATACGGACGATGGTCGAACCGCAGGCGATAGCAGTTTCAAAATCGCCGCTCATCCCCATCGAAAGATACGGCAACGTAATCTGCAACGATTTTTCCAACTCGTCGCGCAACGCGGCAAGTCCGCAAAAGACGTTTTTCAGCATCGCCTCGTCGGCGTGGTTGGGCGCCATCGTCATCAGGCCCTTGAAATTGAAATTCCGGCAACTCGCGGCAAGCCGTGCCGCTTCGCGCGCTTCATCGACCGTAAAACCGCCTTTGCTCGCTTCGCCGGAAACGTTGACTTCAATCATCACGTCGGGACGACGCTTTTCCTCGCCGCAGATGCGGTCGACGCGCTCGATGACGGCAAGCGTATCCAGCGCGTGGATCACCTGCGCACACTTGACGACTTTGCGCACTTTGTTGCTCTGCAAGGGACCGATGAAATGCCAGACGATGTCGGCGGGCAATGCCGCGCTTTTGCGGAGCAATTCCGGTTCGCGGTTTTCGGCGAAATTGCGCAAACCAAGCTCGTAAAGCGCCTTTACCTGCGGCAGATCGACGCTTTTGGTCACGGCGAGAAACAATATTTCTTCCGACGCGCGGCCGGATTTTTGCGCCGCGGCGGCGAGCCGCGCCGAAAGCGCCCGGTAATTTTCAGGGATCGTCATTTTTTCTGTTCCGAAGCGAATTTCACCGTATGTTCCGGCGGACGGGCGGTGATTTTGGCGCCCTCCGGCAGACTTTCCGTCAGCCAGACGTTGCCGCCGACCACGGCGTTGTCGCCGATGGTGATATCGCCCAACACCGACGCTCCGGAGTAAATCGTCACGTTGTTGCCGATGGTCGGGTGGCGCTTGTTGCCTTTAATCAGCATGCCGCAGGCGTCTTTCGGGAAGCTCACCGCGCCAAGCGTCACGCCCTGATAGATGCGGACGTTGTCGCCGATGATCGCGGTCTCGCCGACGACGACGCCGGTGCCGTGATCGATGAAAATGCCGCTGCCGAGTTTCGCGCCGGGATTGATGTCGATCCCGGTGACGGTGTGCGCGTATTCGGTCATCATCCGCGGGACGAGCGGCACCTTTTGCAGATAGAGCAAATGCGCCAACCGCTGAATGGTGATCGCTTTCAGCCCCGGATAACTGACGATGATCTCGTCGTAATTTTTCGCAGCGGGATCACCGGCAAAAGCGGCGGCGACGTCGAGCTTGACGATCTCGCGCAGATCGGGCAATTTCAGGATCACGCTGTCGGCGATCCCGGAGCAATACGATTCATCGGTGCCGCACTTTTCCGGCGCGGGGCACTTGGGGGAATCCGCGCAGGGGCGGCGCATCGTGCGCTGCAATATGCCCAGCAACTCCTCGCGGATCGCGCGCAGTTTGCCTTCGGTCGACTTTTCCTCCAGATTGCGGATGAATCCGGGGAAAAGCATTTCCAGAAGTTTTTCCGTCAGCGCGATCACTTCATTGCGGCGCGGCAGATTGTCGAAACCGCCGGGATTCACGCCGACGTTGTCAGCGTAAGTGGCATCCAGTTTTTTCGCCAGGGCTTTTAATTCGTCACGGTTCATCGTCGATTACTCCACGTTTTGGATCTGCTCGCGCAATTTTTCCAATTCGCTCTTAAAGAGGACGAGCAGCGGAGAAACCTCCACGCCGCCCGCCTTGTTGCCGAGCGTCGTGATCTCGCGGAAAGATTCCTGGATCAGGAAGTCCATGCTCCGCCCGGCAGGGCGATCGGAATCGAGGAAATTCCGGAACTGCACGAAATGGCTTTTGAGCCGCGTGATCTCTTCGGTCACGTCGGCATGATCGGCGTAAAAAAGCACCTCGCGCAACAACTGCTCGTCGTTCGCCGGCACGCTGATGCGTTCGGCTTTGAGCTTGCCGAGAATGCGCTGTTTCTGCAATTCGGGCACTTTGGCGACGATCGGCTCGATCTTGGCGAGGGTTTCCTCGAGCAACTGCAACCGTTTGAGCGTATCAAGTTTGAGCGCTTCGCCCTCGACGGCGCGCATATGCTGATAGCGCTCGATCGCCTGATCGAGCACCGCCATAAAGGCGTCCGCGATGCCGGGGGCGTCCGGATCGAATGCCTCGGTCGTGACGACGCCGGGCGCCGAAATCAGCGCTTCGACGTCGACGTCGTCCGGCAACTGACACGCCGTGCGGACGGCGCGGCAACTTTCGACGAGCGTACGCAACCACGCCTGATCGATCTTGGCGCCGGAACCGCTGCCCGTCGAACGGTGCCACGCACCGCGCAACGAGATGGAACCGCGCGAGATCACCGCCGCCATTTTCTGCCGGATCGCATTTTCAAAGCTGCCGAATTCAGCCGGCAGACTGCAACGCAATTCAAACTGCTTGCGGTTGACCGAAGAGATTTCCAGCGACAAAACACTCCCCGGAGCGACTTCGCCGTCCGCCTTGCCGAAACCTGTCATGCTGAACATGTTAACGCTCCTTTACACTTTCCATCAACGGCGTGTTGAAATTTTCCGGCGTCTTGACCACGGAAAGCGTGTGTTGCTTCGCCTCATCCGCCGTTAAAATACCGGCGAAGAGGATATTCCACCCCGCAAGTTCCTCGGTGGAGTACCCGGTGAAGACCGCCCGGCGATCCCCGAGTTCCCAAATGAGAGAATACTGCTTGTTTTTCGTCAGCATTTCCTTTTTGGCGGCGACGGCGTCGGCGCTCTCGTCCAGATTCGTCTTGAAGTTGACGTCAAAATTGCTTTCGACCAGCGTGGGATAGGTGTAGCGCACCAAGTTGATCTCTGCGGTCGTCAGACCGTCGGTCAAGTTGTGCAGCAGATACTCGCGGGATTGCGAAAGCATCGGGTCCTGCGCCTGTGCCGATTTGTGGAACTTCTTGCGGATCAAACGGTTCGGCGACCAGTATTGCATTCTTTCCTCGGAAAAGCCACAGACCATATAGATCTCGTCCCGACCGGGTATCTCCCACGCGACGCAGATCTGGCGGATATAGGAACTCGACTGCTGCCACGGCCCCAGATCATTGGGATCGCCGACGCCCTCGCCGACGAGCAACAAGGGGTCGTTGTAGCGCACATAGCAAACCTGATCCGCCGTCAATTCCGGCGCGTGCTCAAGCAGGAACTCGCGGGCGTCGTCCGCCGCCCGGGATTGATAAAATTGATCGCTCTTGCAACCTGCCGACAGCAATGCCAGTACGCCGCAAAGCGCCGCGAAACTTCCGATCAATGATTTTTTCATAAAAAGGACTCCCATTCCCGTTCATTTTTAGAATATACTTTAAGAAAGCGCAAACTTCAACCCGAAAATGTTTTTTTATCGAAAGATCAGCGCTTGTCAAAGCGCAAACGATGCTGTATATTAAAACCGTCAAAACAAACAACAAGGTTTTTTTATGGCGGGTTTCGTCTGTCAGATCACAAAGGAACAGTGCGCGCAACTGCGCACGTTGCTCGAAAGCAGGGGATGGGAATTTTCCACCTGTCCCTATGCCGAATACCGGGCGGCTTCAGAGGCGGATCACGTCAACGCCACCGCCTACACTTCCGGCAAGCTCGTCGTTCAGGGGCGCGGCACGGAGGAATTCGTGCAATTCACCCTCGAGCCGGAAATTCTGCACACTTTCACCTACGGCTACACGCCGGAAGAGATTTCCGGGATCGTCGTCACCCCCCACGGCGGCGTGGACGAGAGCGGCAAGGGCGATTTTTTCGGTCCGCTCGTCGTCGCGGCGGTCTACGCCGACGCCGGCACCGCGCCGCTCTTGCGTCAGATCGGCGCCTGTGACTCGAAGCAGGTTTCCAGCAACAAGAAACTGCTCGATATGGCGGCGAAGATCCGCGCGGCAATCCCCGGGCAGTTCACCGTGCTCACGCTGAAGCCGGAAACCTACAACCGCCTCTACCGCCAGATCGGCAACTTGAACCGTCTGCTCGCGTGGGGGCACGCCCGGTCGATCGAAAATCTGCTCGAACTGGTGCCGGATTGTCCGCGGATGCTTTCCGATAAATTCGGCAATGAACTTTTGATCAAGCGCGCCTTGATGGAGCGCGGCAGAAAGATCGTCCTCGACCAGCAAGTGCGCGCCGAAAGCGACGTCGCCGTCGCCGCCGCGAGCTTCCTCGCCCGCGAAGGTTTCCTGCGCGGCATGGAAAAACTTTCCGCCGAGATCGGCGTTGAACTTCCGCGCGGCGCGGGGCCGCAGGTCAAAGTCGTCGGCAAGATGCTGTTGGAAAAACACGGGCCCGCCGTTTTTGAGCGTTGCGCCAAGACCCATTTCAAGACCTATCAGGAGTTGTGCCATGGGCTGTGAGATCGAACGGAAATTCCTCGTCCGCGACGATTCGTGGAAACCTCTGGTTCACGAAAAGCACCACCTGATCCAAGGGTACGCCGCTCCCGGCGGGGCGCTCGGCACCATCCGTTTTCGCGTGATCGACGATGCGCACGCTTTTTTGACGCTCAAAGGGCGTTTGCACGGCATCGCGCGCAGCGAATTTGAATACGAATTGCCCGTCGCCGACGTGCGCGAAATGCTCCACTTGTTTTCGTGCGGAGCCGTCGTCGAAAAGATCCGCCACATCGTCCCCGCGGGGCAATACGTGTGGGAGATCGACGAATTTCTCGGCGACAACGCCGGACTGGTCGTCGCGGAAATCGAATTGCCGGAAATCGACGCCGATTTTCCCCGCCCCGCGTGGCTGGGCGAGGAAGTCAGTATGGACAAACGTTACGGCAACGGCTCGTTGAGCAAAATGCCGTTTTGCCGGTGGGACAAGGAAAAATGAGCGATCTTTTCAACGAAGACGGCCTCTTTGCCGATCAGGTGAGCCGCCCGCTCGCCGACCGGATGCGCCCGGACTGCATTGATTCGATCTTCGGGCAGGAAGAACTTCTCGGCGACGGCGCGCCGTTGCGGCGGATGATCGACTCGGGCAAAATTTCAAGTTTTATCCTCTGGGGCCCCCCCGGATGCGGCAAAACGACGCTGGCGCGGATCCTCGCCTCGTGCGCCAATATGCACTTCGTCGCGCTTTCCGCCGTTTTTTCCGGCGTCGCCGATCTGCGCCGCGCCTTTGACGAAGCGAAAATGCGCCGGCAATCCGGCGTGGCGACGCTCCTCTTTGTCGACGAGATCCACCGCTTCAACCGCGCCCAGCAGGACGGATTTTTGCCCTACGTCGAAAACGGTACGGTCGTCCTCGTCGGCGCGACGACGGAAAACCCATCCTTTGAACTCAACAGCGCGTTGCTTTCGCGCTGTAAGGTTTTTGTGATGAAGCCGCTCGACGACGCCGCGCTCGGCAAGTTGATTGACAAGGCGGAAGCGTTGATGGCGCGCAAGCTCCCGCTCGACGACGAGGCGCGCTTGACCCTCATCGAACTTGCCGACGGCGACGGCAGATACTTCATCAATCTGATGGAATCGGTCTTCGATTTGACGGCGCAAAACGAAACGCTCGACAAAGATGCCTTGCTCAAGATCGTGCAACAGCGCGCCCCGGCTTACGACAAAGACCGCGAAGGGCACTACAATCTGATCAGCGCACTCCACAAATCGTTGCGCGGTTCCGACACCGACGCGGCGATGTATTACGCCGCGCGCATGCTTGCCGGCGGCGAAGACCCGCTTTACATTTTGCGCCGCCTCACCCGCTTTGCGATGGAGGACGTCGGTCTCGCCGACCCCCTGGCGCTGCAGACGGCAATCGCCGCGTGGGATGCCTACGAAAGGCTCGGTTCTCCCGAGGGCGATATCGCGATCTTTGAACTGGTCGCCTTTCTCGGTACCGCGCCGAAATCCAACGCCGCAGACAAGGCGGCGATGCTCGCACGGCGCGCCGCGCAGAAATACGGTTCGCTGATGCCGCCGGCGCACATTCTGAATGCGCCGACCAAATTGATGAAAGAGCTCGGCTACGGCAAAGACTACTGTTACGACCACGATACGCCGGAAGGTTTTTCCGGGCAGAACTACTTCCCCGACAAAATGCCGCGCCAGAAATTTTATCTGCCCGTCGAGCGCGGTTTCGAGCGCGAAATCAAGAAACGGCTCGAATACTGGGAAAAACTCCGGCGCGAAAAAAATCAATCCAAGTGATTTTTTCTTGACTTTCCACAAAAGAGATGGTATTGTATTTAGCTGTGCCGAAAAAAAGCACAAAAAACAAAAAGGGAAAACAAATGAAAAAAATGTTCCTCGCTCTCCTCACGGGCGCGGCCGCTCTCTGCGGCGCCGCCGAATACCGCATCGAAGCCAACGACATGACGCAAGCCGAAAACAGCGAATGGCGCGACCATTGCGCCGGCACCAACGGCCATATGCTCTATGCGACCAAAAAAGATTCTGTGCTCACCGGCACCTATCAGATCCCCGAAGCCGGTTCCTACGCGGTCTGGGTCCACACGCAGACCAACAACGAAGGCTGGCGCAAAGTCCAGCTCAAGATCAACGACGCCTCCTTCGGCAAGTTCGGCGATGAGAAGATCAAGGACTTTAAGAAGCCCTGCCTGATCTGGAAAAAAGCGATGCTTCCCCTCAAAGCGGAAGCCAACCAGATCATCAAAGTCAAGATCATCGCCGGCGCCAACGCCCGTATCGATTGCATCGTTTTGAGCAGCAATCCGGACTTCAACCCCTCCGCGATGGACGAAGCCTCCGTCGTCGACGCCACCGAGGCGCTTGAATCCGCGGAATAAGCGTTTTTCGACGTTTCCGGCGCGGAGCGAACTTTTTCGCCCCGCGCTTTTTTTGTTTGGAAATCGGCGTTTTCACCTCGTTTCAGATTGACAAAACACCGCGCGCGTGCTAATTTTTATCGGGCATGAGCCAAAAAAATCAAAAATGGAAAGTAGATCCTATGTCTGACAAACGTCGCGGCATCGTCCGCAAATGCATCAAAATGGCCGCGTGGAGTTGCGGCGTCGCCGCGTTGATCGTTTTCCTTTTGTCGGCGCTCGTCTATTACTGGAACAATCAGAAAAAGCTCGAGCACATTTCCGCCCCCGCAGGAAAAATGTTCTGTCCCGACCGGAAAGGATGTCACTTCGCCGTGCTCGGCGATGTCGTCGTCAACACCGCGCTCTTTTCCACGGTTTACGACGCCGCGCTCAAGGAAGAGCCTGAATTCGTCCTTCTGCTCGGCGACATCGTACCGCGTCACGACCAGCAGATCGTCAACGTTTCTTCGCGGCAGATGAAAAAAGTCCTCCAAGACAAAATGGTTTGCCCGATTCCCGGCAACCACGACGTCGCCGCCAAAGGCGAAGACTGCGATCACTTGCGGCACTACCGGACTCTTTTCGGATCTGGCAGTTACTTTTTCACCTACGGCGACACGCTTTTTTACGCGCTTGACAACAGCCGGCTGACCTTCAGCGATGAAGATTTTGCGCAAATGCGCGACACCCTTTCCCTGTTGCGGCCGTTGTACAGAAACTTCGTCTTTTACATGCACGCGCCCCCCGAGACCGCCTGTCCGGGATTCAACCGCAAGATGATGAATGAAAAAGATTCCCTCAAGCTGGAGGCGCTGTTGAAGGAATTTCAGGTGACCGTCACGTTTTGCGGTCACTTGCACCAATACGTCGAAACCCGTTACGCCGATGCGCCGCTGTACGTCGTCCGCGCGTCGGGGCAAGGTGATTTCGACTGGGGCTATCTGGACGTCAGGATCGCCGACGGCAACGTGGTGGTGCGCGATGTCATCGTCCCTTGGCACGGCAGGCGAATGACGCTTTTTCCCGACTGGGAAGAATTCAAACTGATCCAAGTTTGCACGAGCGGTGCGTTTCTGCTGATCGGCGGAGCGTTGCTCCTCATCTCGCTGGGGTCGGCAGTCGCGTTGAAGTTCATTGAGGAGTAACTTTTTATGGCAGCGTGGATCTGGGCGCAAGAGAAGATTGCGCCGCATCAGCTTGCACTTTTTCGCCGCGCGTTTGAAGTCAAAACACCGGGGAACTACCGTTTTCGCATCAGCGCCGAAAGCAACTATTTCGCCTTTTGCGACGGGAAGGAATTTCTGCGCGGACAATATTCCGATTATCCGGAAAGAAAAAGCTTCACCGAATGCGAATTGACGCTCGCCGCGGGGAAGCACGTGCTCGCCGTCTCCGTCTATTATTGCGGAAGCGATTTCCAAAGTTGCTGGCCGAGCGACACCCCCGGGATGTGGTGCGAATTGGAAAATATCGTTTCCTCTGACTGCGAGTGGCGGGCAAAACTTTCCCGCGCCTTGTTGCGCGACCGCATCGACGCAGTTGATCCGCAGGTTGGATTTGCGATCGGATTCGACGCGAATTCAGCGGAAAATTTCACCGATCCCAAGTTCGACGACCGCCATTGGCAGCATGCCATCGCCATGGACAAGACGCCGGAACTTTTTCCGCGCCCCGTCCCGGTGATGGAGCAAACGCGCGTCGAGGCGCGCTGCATCGAAAAAGGCACCCTCTTGCGTCAAGGCGTCGCCGATCAGCCGTACGCGTTGACGATGGCGCAAGATGCGTTGCGCGTCGACCGCGGCAACGGTTCCTTTTGGATTTTCGACCTCGGATGCGAACGCACCGGGTTACTCGAACTTCACTGCAACGCGCCATCCGGTATCGTCATCGACATCGCCCACGGGGAACATCTCGCCGACGATCGTGTCCGCTGCCGCATCGGCGAACGGAATTTCGCCGACCGCTACATCACGCGCGAAGGGGTGCAGACGTTCCGGCTTTTCCGGCGCATCGGCGGCCGCTACGTCGAACTTCACGTCATCGACAACGCCGATCGGGTAAAAGAGCTCACGCTTGCCATCAGTGAGGAAACGCTCCCCCTCCCCCCGTACGCCACGCAACATTGCGGCAATCTTGACTGGATGAAAATGCTCGACAACAGCATTCGTACGCTCGTTTGCTGTATGCACGAGCACTACGAGGATTGTCCGTGGCGGGAGCAGTCTCTCTACGGTTACGACACCCGCAATCAGATGCTTTTCGGCTACTATTTGTGGGGCAATTACGATTATGCCGCCGCCAACTGGAAGCTCTTTGCCGACGGCGTGCGCCCCGACGGATTGTTGCGGCTCAACGCGCCGAGCAGGATCGGCCCGCCGATCACAAGTTTTGCGATCGCCTACGTCACGGCAATCTACGAGCACGAACTCTTTTCCGGCAACCGGAAAATGGCGGATCTTTGTCTGGACGCCGCGCGCGGCATCGCCGATGCGTGTATGCGCAACGTCGATGAAGAAACGAAACTTTTCCTTACCCCGGCAGGCGACGGCATCTGGCATTTCTACGAATGGCGCGACGGGCTCGACGGCGGCAACGGCAGCGGATTGGATTTTTCCCAGCTCGGCGGCGCGCCGCGCATGGAGTCAATCTACAATCTCTACCTGATCGAGATGCTCGAAAATCTCGCCAAATCAACGCGCGACGACCGCTTCCGCCGCGAGGCTGAAATTCAACGCGAAATCGTGCGCAAGGTCTTTTACGATTGTCAACAACGCGTCTTGCGCACCCGGCGCGACAGCGACCAGTTGCACGCGACGACGCAAGCGCTCGCGATCTGGCTCGGCGTCGTGCCGCCAGACGATGTGCCGCAACTTTTGACGCGCATTCTCGACGGGGAATTCATTTCCATTTCATTGAGCGCGCTGCACTATCTCATTCGCGCGCTGATGCGCCAGGGCGGCGAATATTGCCGCCGCGCTCTGGATCTGATGCAGGAAAAATTTCTGCCGATGACCCGGGGCGACTCGACGACTATGTGGGAAACGGAAGACGGCGCCGCCGCCTTTGAAAATGCAGGCAGTCTCTGCCACGGCTGGAGCGCGCTGCCCGTCTGGTTTTTCAGCCGCTACCTCCTCGGCATTGAACCGTTGACGCCGGGATTTGCAAACTTTGCCGTCGACGTCACGCGTTTTGCCGAATTCGGCGACGTTTCAGGCGGAGTCGTCACGCCGCACGGCAAGATTCGCGTTTCCTATGATGCGAACGGCAAAGTGCTCACGCTCCGTCATCCGCAGGGGACGACGCCCGATATTTCGGCGCGCACGCGGCAGTCGTTTGAAAAGATCGACGTTCTGCTTGGCTGATTTTCAGCGCAGTTTCAACAACGCTTCGCCACCCGTCATCCCGACGGTCACGCCGCGTTGCGCGGCGGCGAGCGAAACTTTTTTCACGGCGGCATGCACCATGTCGTCGTAATTCTTGACGCCGCTCACGATCGCCAGCGCATCGCCGATTTTGTCGGCGGTCTCGACGGCAAAGTAGCCGCAACCGAGCATCCCGTGCGAAGCTTGGATCAGGAGGATCGAACCATTTTCCGTTGCAATTTTATGAGCGTCAAACGTCACGCCATCGTAAGTGAATTTTTCCATAACGCGTCCTTTCTTTTACCATAAAATAGCGCGATTCCTGCGCAAAAACAACTTTTTTCTCTCAACGTCGACAGATTTGCTTTCCTTTGACGTATATAGGCAATGGAGCAACATGCAAGCGGGCAACCTCATCCTCTGCGGAAAGTTTGCCCAACAGGCTTTTACTGGTCGCCGGATAAAGGATCGCTATAATCTCTATTTTTCCGGTACAGCTGGTTCGTCGGCGAAAGTCGCCGTAAGATTCGGCGTCATTTCCCGCAGTTGAGGCAGATCGGTGATCTGCAATATGCCGAAAGGCATCGCCGACTGCGGATACAGCGTATACTCCTTTGCCGCCATATTGCGCCACGAAAAGGGCGCGTCAACAAGTTCGACGCCGGCAATTTTGTCCTGCAGTAAAAACGCCGCGACGAGAGCGGGCAGCGTCCCCAATCCGCGTGCCGACAGATAAATCTTTTCCGCGCCGTTTTGCCGCAACAAAGCGACCGCGCCGAGAATGTCGCGCACTTTGCCGCCAAACACCAAATGCCCCGTCAGAATGCCGAGCGCATCGTAATGATAATCCGCCTGATAGGGGGCGAAAAAGCGCCGCTCAATCTGATTGGCGCCGGAAGGCGCCAACGCGCCGACGCCGCGCACATCCAATCCCCACACGGGGAGTTTGCTTTCCAGTGCGGGCAACTCCTTTTCGGCGGAAAGATGCGGAATATACAAGACAACTTCCTTTGATTTCGGCAAAAAAAAGTTGCCGTTCCACGCGGGATAGTAGAGGATGCTCGACACGCGATCATTTTCCGTTTCCAGCGCGAAGCGCGAGAGGTACAGTTTATCGTTTGCCGTCGACAACACGCGTAAAACGCGGTATTCCGGCACGGCGTCAAGATCGGTGATTTCCAACTTCCGCTTCAACGCCGCCGTCAATTGATCGCGCGTCAACGCCGCATTTTCCGGGATCAGCGCGAGGATCATCGCGTGGAGATCTTTGGCGCCCGGCACATTGGCAACGTCGCCCTGCGGCGCGGCGTTGAGCGACGCCGGAGGCGGCAATACGAGCGCGGCGTTTTCCTGAAAAGCATCGCGTTTACCCAAGATCACGCGCCGCATAAAACGGTACATTGCATTGCGGTTTTCGATCGAGTAGCCATGCGTCGTCGGCCCGACGAAAAGCTCGGCGTTTTCCGCCTTGCCGAGCAACGTGTAGATCTTTTGGATCTCGGCAAAGCTTTCCCGCGTGCCGCGCACGTCGAAAAAGTCTTTTTCCTGCCCCATCACCAGCACGGGATTCGGCGCGCGGCAGATCAAAAGATCCGCCATTTCCACGCCGTCCTGCAAGATGCCGGGGATGATCTGCTCGGCGTCGACGGGAAGTTCGTTTTCGATGTTGCGCCGGAATGAAGTGATGTAGCAACTGGGCGCGACGATCTTCACGCGGTCGTCAAAGGCGCCGAGAAAGGCCGCCATCGTGCCGCCGCCGGAATTGCCGGTGACGGCAAGTTGACTCAAATCCGCTTCCGGTACGGTTTCAAGATAGTCGATCGCGCGGATGAGATCCCAGAGCCGCCACGCGCCGAGCGTTTCGCCGAGCAGAAAGAGCTGTTTGCCGCGCATATTGTGTTCACCGCTCGACGTCAACGCAATCGGTTGCGCAACGCGCGCGAACTGCAATCTTTCCCCCTGCGAAACGGGGTCGACCGCAAAGACCGCGAAGCCCGCTTTGGCGAGCGTGATGCAACAGCGTAAGTAAGCGTCGCTTTGGCGACCGGCGACCGAATGACCGACGGTGAAAACAACGGCTGGAAACTTCCCCGGCTGATCCGGCAGAAAAAGCGTCGCCGTGACGGGATACCCCGGACGGCTGAAGTAAAGAACGTTGCGCGCAATGTAGCCATCGCCCTGATAAACGCTGGTCAATTTGGCGTTGAGCGGAGATTTTTCGTTTGGGAAGCGGAGTTTCGAGCGGATCTTTTGGCGTACGGTTTTTACATATTTTTGTGCCGACGCCGCGTCCGTGATGGCGGCAAAGCGCGTTTTCCGCAATGCAAAATTGGCGCGGGCGACGTCGACAAAGTGATCCTGCAAAAAATTGCCGAAATGAGTGCGGTCAAGATCATTTTCCGTGACCGCCGCCCCGAGCGCGCCCGCCGCAACGACGAGCGCCGATATGAATAATTTTTTCATTTTCATCGATCGAGATACCCTGCGTAAAATATATCATGGATTGTTTTGATTTGCAAGATAAGAAAGAAAAGTGTATATTACATCTATGTTTCAAAAAAGAAAGGTTGCATTATGAAGAAACTTCAGCTTTCTCTCGTTGCCGTCGCACTCGGCCTCGTTGCCGCCGGCTGTTATGTGCCCAACAACACCTACAACGGCGTTCTGCCGGGATTGCTCTACACGCAGGAAACTCACACCAACCACGTCGGCACTCAGCTCACGGACGCTTCTCACGTCAAGATCGTCAAGCCCGTCCACGGCAGTGCGACCGCGATCAACATTCTCGGTCTCGTTGCCGCCGGCGACTGCAGCGTCCGCGATGCCAAAGCGGATGCGCTGGAAGACATCGTCGCCGCCGACGACGTGCTCAATATGCAGGTTTCCACCCGCGTTTTCAGCATCCTCGGCATTTTCACCAGCATCACAACGCAAGTCGACGGTGTGGCGATCCGCTACCACCGGTAAGCGACAGCTTTTTTTGCCCTCATCTGATTTCGTAACGTGGTGAGAACAAGAGAGGGCTCA
>DCFZ01000019.1:0-8978 GCA_002314455.1 Lentisphaeria bacterium UBA1791
TGTGTCATAAACCGTCGAAGAACCGAAAATATACCAGCGCTATGCCAGCTCATGATGCGAGCTGTTCGCGGCGTCGCCGCGAGACCACCATCAGCCTATGCCCACGTTGGTTTAGTCCGACCTGTCCGACAAGTCTGACAAGTCCGACAAAGACGCCCATATCGCGGCGTTGCCGCGAGACCGTCAAAGAAAAATTCTAAAAAATCGAATTTCCGACTTGCAAACTTGTAAAAGCGGGCTATATTATAGAACACGCTGAAAGGCGCAAGACTTTTAGCGGGGGAGTAGCTCAATTGGTTAGAGTACCACCCTGTCACGGTGGGTGTTGCGGGTTCGAGTCCCGTCTCTCTCGCCACTCTCTTTCCAGCTCCGGTTTCCCGGAGCTGATTTTTTTTACTCTTCCGGCGCGCAAAAGCTTGCTTTTTTTCCGATTCTGCACTATATTGCACAAAAGACCAAAACAGGGAGTTTTTGCAATGCTGAAACAACTTTCGCTTTTTGTGGAAAACCGTCCGGGCGCGTTGACGGCAGTCTGTGCGGTGCTCAAGGAAAACGCCATTGACATGCGGGCGCTGTCGCTTGCGGATACGCAGCAATTCGGTATTTTGCGCATGCTCGTGCGCGACGAGCAGGTGGCGAAAAATGCCTTGGAAAAAGCGGGATTCATCGTCAAATTGACCGACGTCATCGCGTTGAGTGTGCCCGATCGCATCGGCGGTCTTGCCGATGTGTTGCAGGTGATCGACAAGCACGAGCTTTCGGTCGAATATATGTATGCATTCCCCGGCATCGCCTCCCAGCGGGCGGCGTTGATTTTCCGTTTCGCCGACGCCGAGGCGGCGGAAAAAGCGCTCGCCGGCGAAGCGGTCGAAATGATTTCTCCCGACGCGATTTTCCGTTAAGAGCTCAAAAAGCTCCTTTATTTGTGTGAAGCGCGCATTTTGCCATTGGTAAAATGCGCGCTTATGATATATATTATATCATACGTTTTTTGTCTAACCAACTAATCGATAGGGAGAGTTGAAAATGTTCCAAGAAATCGCCAACACGAAACTCGCCATCGCGCTTGCCGCCGACCACGGCGGTTTCGCGATCAAACAGGAAATTGCCGCGCTGTTGAAAGCCGCCGGTCACAACGTAATCGATTGCGGCGCGTACGCGGTCGATCCCGCCGATGATTATCCGGATTTCGGCGCCAAGGCGGCGCGGATGGTGTCGCTCGGCACGGCTGACGCCGCCGTCCTCATCTGCCGTTCCGGCGTCGGCATGGGCATTGTCGCCAACCGTTTCCACGGCGTCCGCGGCTGTGTCGCCTATACGCAGGAAGTCGCCAAAAAGAGCCGCGAGCACAATGCTTCCAACTTGCTCGTGCTGCCGGCGGATTACACGACGAACGACGAGATGAAAGCGATCCTCAAGGCGTGGCTGTCGACTCCTTTCAGCGGCGACGCCCGTCACGAACGCCGTCTCAACAAGATCGAAATTGATTCGTACGACGACATCGCCGCCGTGCGCGTTGCCGACCCCGAAGTCGCCGCGATCATCGACCGCGAAGCGGCGCGTCAGAACGACGGCATCGAATTGATTGCCAGCGAAAACTTCGCCAGTTGCGCGGTGCGCGCGGCGCAGGGTTCGGTGATGACCAACAAATACGCCGAAGGCTACTCCGGCAAGCGTTACTACAACGGCTGTGCCCACATCGACGAAGTCGAAACGCTCGCGATCGAGCGCGTCAAGCAGCTTTTCGGCGCGGAAGCGGCGAACGTTCAGCCCCACAGCGGCAGCGGTGCCAATCAGGCGGTCTACACCGCGCTCTGCCAGCCCGGCGACACGGTGCTCGCGATGAGTCTCGACCACGGCGGTCACTTAACTCACGGTCACCCGCTGAACTTCTCGGGCAAGCTCTACAACATGGTCGCCTACGGCGTCAGCCGCGAGACCGAAATGATCGATTACGACGAAGTCGAACACCTCGCCGTTGAGAACAAGCCCAAGATGATCCTCGCCGGCGCGAGCGCTTACCCGCGCATCATTGATTTCGCCCGTCTGCGCGAGATCGCCGATAAGGTCGGCGCCTATTTGTGGGTCGATATGGCGCACATCGCCGGTCTCGTCGCCGCCGGCGAGCATCCGAGCCCGGTGCCCTACTGCGATATCGTGACGACGACGACGCACAAGACGCTTCGCGGCCCCCGCGGCGGTCTGATCCTCTGCCGCGAGCAGTACCTCAAGGCGATCAATTCCGCGGTCTTCCCCGGTTTGCAGGGCGGTCCCCTGGAACACGTCATCGCCGCCAAGGCGGTCTGCTTCAAGGAAGCCTTGAGCGAGGAGTTCAAGCGTTACCAGCATCAGGTGAAGCTCAACGCCGCCAAGCTCGCCGCGGAACTTGCCGCGCGCGGTTTCCGCATCGTTTCCGGCGGTACCGACAATCACTTGATGTTGATCGACTTGCGTCCGAAACAGGCGACCGGCAAGGTCGTCGCCAACGCGTTGGATCTGGCGCACATCACCGTCAACAAGAATATGATCCCCTTCGACCCCGAGAAGCCTTTTGTCACCAGCGGCATCCGCATCGGCACGCCGGCGGTGACCACCCGCGGCCTCAAGGAAGCCGAAATGGTGCGCGTCGCGGACTTCATCGAGCGGGGCGTTGCGCTCCGCGACGACGAGGCGGCGTTGCGTAAGCTCGGCGAAGAAGTCCAGGCGTTCATGCTGGATTTCCCGATGCCGCAATTTTAATTTGAGTGCAAGGAGAAAACGAAAATGCTCGATATGAAATTGATCCGGAGCAATCCGGAAATGATTCAGGAAAACTGCACCCGCCGCGGTTTCGACGTCGACGTCAAGGCGTTGCTCGAGATCGACGCCGAGTGCCGCAAGGTGACCGGCGAGATCGAAACGCTCCGCGCCGAACGCAACAAGCTCAGCAAGAGCTGTGCCGCCGACCCCGCCGCCCGCGAACGCGTCAAGGCGATGCGCGGCGAGATCGCCGACAAGGAAGCCGCGCAGGCGGAACTGCAGAAAAAGATCGACGACATCGTCGCCTTGATGCCCAACTTGCTCAGCCCCGACGTCCCGGCGGGTGAGACCGACGCCGACAATCAGGAAGTCCGCAAGGTCGGCACGATCCCGACGTTTGATTTCAAGATCCGCGACCATCAGGAATTGGGCGAGATGCTCGACATCCTCGACATCGGCCGCGGCGCCAAGGTCGCGCAGGCGGGTTTCTACTACTGGAAAGGTAAGGGCGCCCAGCTCGCCCAGAGCTTCTTTTTCTGGGTTCAGAAATTCCTCGTTTCGCGCGGTTTCACGGCGTTTATGACCCCCTGCGCCGCCAAGTCGCGCACGCTTTTCGGCACCGGCTATCTGCCCTTCTTTGCCGATCAGACCTACAATCTGGAAAAGGAAGACCTCGCGTTGATCGGCACCAGCGAGCAGACGCTCGTCGGCTATCATGCGGACGATGTGCTCGACGGCGCGAAGCTCCCGCTTTGCTACACCGCCTTTACCCCCTGTTTCCGCACGGAATCGGGCAGCTACGGCCGCGCTTCGCGCGGAATTTTCCGCGTGCACCAGTTCCACAAGGTCGAGCAGATTATTTTCTGCCGCCCCGAGGAGTCGGTCAAATATCATGAATTCTGCCTCGAAAACGAGGAAATGATCCTTCAGCAGCTCGGCTTGCCCTACCACGTCGTCAACGTCTGCGTCGGCGACCTCGGCGCGCCCGGCTACAAGAAGTACGACATCGAAGCGTGGTTCCCCTGCTTCAGCGGCTATCGCGAAGTCACCAGCAACACCAACTTGCTCGACTTTCAGGCGCGCCGCTTGAACATCCGCTACAAGGATGGCGACAAGCGCGAACTCGTCCACACGATCAGCGCGACCGCCGCCACCGACCGTATGCTCATCGCGATCATGGAAAATTACCAGCAGCCGGACGGCTCGATCATCGTGCCGGAAGTGTTGCGGCCCTTCACCGGTTTCGACAAAATCGAAGCGCCGGCGAAATAAGGAAGCTTTGCCGTGGGAAACGATCTCCTCAATCCGACGATCGAAAACTACGTCGGCAACGGTTCGATGATCCGCCGCATGTTCGAGGCGGGCATCGAACTGAAAAAACGCTTCGGCGCCGACAAGGTCTATGATTTCAGTCTCGGCAATCCCGATCTGCCGCCGCCGCCGGAAGTCAAGCGCGCGCTCGAAAAGTGCGCCGCGCGTGCCGGCGAGGAATTTTCGATCGGCTACATGCCCAACGCCGGGTACCCCGCGTTGCGCGACGCGCTCGCCAAAAAGATCGGCGGTGAGCAAAAGTGCGAACTTTCGGCGGGCAACGTTTTGGTCACTTGCGGCGCCGCCGGCGGCATCAACGTCTTGTTTCACGCGGTGCTCTCGGCGGGCGACGAAGTGATCGTGCCCGCGCCCTATTTCGTCGAGTACGACTTTTACGCGGCGAATTTCGGCGGCAAGCTCGTCCCCGTCGCAACCCGGGATTTTACCTTTGAACTTGATTTCGACGCGCTGGAAAAAGCCTTCAGCGCCAAGACCCGCGCCGTCATCATCAATTCGCCCAACAATCCGACGGGGCGCATTTACACCCGAAGCGAATTGACCCGGCTCGCCGCCTTGATCGACAAAATGCAAAAGCGTTTCGGCAGGACGATCTATCTCGTTTCGGACGAGCCTTACCGCTTTTTGAATTTCGACGGCGCCGAGATCGTGCCGGTCTTTGAAGTTTTTGAAAACGCCGTCGTGATCGGCAGTTTCAGCAAAAATCTCTCGCTCGCCGGCGAACGCATGGGCTTTGTCGCCGTTTCGCCCAAGATCGGCGACGTCGCCAAGGTGATGGGCGCGTTGACCCTCTGCAACCGGATCCAGGGCTTTGTCAACGCCCCCGCGCTCGGTCAGCAGATTCTGTTGGAATGTCTCAACGCGCAGGTGGATCTCGAGATCTACCGCCGCCGCCGCGCCGCGATGGTCAAGGTGTTGACTGACGCCGGCGTGGAATTCACGTTGCCGCGCGGCGCGTTTTACTTTTTCGTCAAAAGCCCCGTGCCGGATGAACGCGAATTCGTCGAGGCGTTGCTCGCCGAGCGCGTCCTCGTCGTGCCGGGCCGCGGCTTCGGCGTGCCGGGCTATGTCCGCATCGCCTTTTGCGTCGACGAAAAGGTGATCGCATCTTCCGCGGAAGGTTTCGCGTCTGCCGTCCGGAAACTCAAACAAAAGTAAGACGCACACTATGATTATCGGTCATCGTCCGGCGGCAAGAGCAAGATCCTCTTCGGTGATGACTTTTTTATGATCGAAAACAGAGCAAAAAAGGTGCAGACGATGAATTTAAAATTTTCCCGCGTACTCCTTAAGATCAGTGGCGAAGCGCTCAAGGGCAATCTTGAACACGGTTATCAGGCGGATGCGATCCGCAGCATCGTCGCCAAGGTCAAGCAGGTGATGGACGAAGGCGTCGAAGTCGCCATCGTCGTCGGCGCCGGCAACCTCTGGCGCGGCGTCGCCGGCGCCAAGGAGGGCATGGAGCGCGTCAACGCCGATCAGATGGGTATGCTCGCGACGGTGATGAATGCGCTCGCACTCAAGGAATATTTCAACGCCGTCGGGCAGGAAGTGCTGCTGCAGTCCTCCTTTGAGATCGCCGGCATCGTCAGCCGCTTCAACCGCGACTGCGCGGTCAAGGCGCTCGAAGCGGGCAAGCTCGTCATTTTCGCCGGCGGTACCGGCAAACCCTATTTCACGACCGACACCGCCGCCGTCATCAGCGCGCTCGAAACCGATTGCGACGCCGTGCTCAAGGCGACCAAAGTCGACGGCGTTTATTCCGCCGACCCGATGGTCGACCCCAACGCGGTGCGCTATTCGCAGTTGTCGTTTGACGAGGCGCTCGAAAAGAAACTCCGCGTTATGGACGCCGCCGCCTTTTCTCTTTGCCGCGACAACGATCTGCCGATCGTCGTCTTTGATTTCGCAGGGGAAAACGCCATTTTGCGCGTGCTCGCGGGCGATCCCGAATCCGGCACGATCGTAAGCTAACATTTTGTAGAGGAAACGACGATGAAGCGTTTGGTTTTATTCTTTGCGGCGCTCGGCATTTTTCTGCTCGCCGGGTGTCATACCGGTCCTGAACTTCGCATCGACCCCGAGTTGAAAACGCGCGCGCCGGTGAGGCTCGCCATCATTGCCCCGCTGACCGGCGAAAATTCCGTGTACGGGCAGCAGATGGTGCGCGGCGCCGAAATGGCGGTCGACGAATTCAACCACGGCCGCGGCATCAACGGCCGGCCGGTGAAGCTCATCATCGTCGACAGCAATCAAAAGAGCGACCCTGTCGGTTTCGCCGTCCACGAGGGCGCCGTCGCGCTGGTCGCCGGATACAACACGAGCGAAGTCGGCACCTTGCTCGATCCCGCCACCCGCGCCGGCTTGCCGACGGTCATTCCGCTGTCGACCGCCGACAACCAGACGGGGAGCAATCCCTTCATTTTCCGCACCGTTTACACCGACAGTCAACAGGCGGAAGCAATCGCCGGATACCTCTGGTACTGGCGGCAGTTGTTGCGCATCAGCGTGATGATCGACATGGCGCCGGGCGCGGAATATGAACGCAACAACGGGCGCGACGTCGCCGAGGCTTTCCGCAATCTCGGCGGACGCGTCGTCGATACCGTCGAATATCACGCCGACGACTTCAGCGGCGCCGTCAAAAAACTGCTTTCCGGCAATCCGCAGGCGATCATGGTGCCCGCCCCCGGCCGCCGCACCGGCAAGATCATCAAAGCGTTGCGCGAAGCCGGCTACAACGGCATCATCTGCGGCCCCGACAGCTGGGACGACGCCGATCTGCTGGAGGAACTCGACCACTACGAAAAATTGGGCGATTGCGTTTTCGTTTCCTTTTTCAGCGACAGCAATCCGATCTACGAAGCGAAAAAATTCCGCGTCGATTTCCTCCAAAAGCACAACTACGAACCCGGTCCCTGCGAAACCCAGACCTACGACGCCACCAAGATGCTCGCCATCGCCCTCAACGGCGCTTATACGCTCGGCGATTTCGAGAAAAACTGGCAGCATTTCTGCAACTATTTCGGCGTCGCGGCGATTTATACGATGCTCCCGCACGGCGGCATCGACCGCACGATGTTCATCAAAACGGCGGTCGTCAACAAGGGACCGTACCCGACGTTTAAACTCATCTTGCGCTTCCAATACTCCAAATTGGCCGGCTACCGTAACGATTACGAGGAATAATGAAGTTCTTTGACCGTCGCAAGCAAAAAAAATATTACCGCGAATTACTCGCCATCCGCAAGAACGAGGACGATTTGCTCTCTGCCGCGGAAAAGGAATCCTTTGACGCACTTCTCGCCGCGATCCAATGCGATCCCGACCCGCGCCACGCCGTCGAGATCGCACAGGCGAAAATGAAGCATTTCCCGCTTCACGGGAACTACGGCAATTTGCGCAATCTGCTCGACTTGCTCGTCGTCGTCGGCGCAGTCGCTTTCGGCTTGCGCGCACTCTTCTTTCAGCCTTTCCGCATCCCGACAAGTTCGATGCAGCCGACACTCTACGGCGTCCACTATCGCACCGGCTTGCCCAAGTGCAACAAATTCCTGAAAGCGATCGTTTACGGCGCCCGTGAAGCCAAGGCGACGACGAAATCTGCCGGAATGCTTTCCGGCGTGCAATATGTCGCAGGACTCTTTGATTGCGTACGCTTCACCATCGGCGGCGATACCTATGAACTGCCCGGCGACGTCGAGAAAATTACCGATTATGCCGGACTTTCCAATCAAAAGTTCTACGCCGCCAATACGACGCTCGCCGACGGCGACCTCGTTATCGGCGACCACCTTTTCGTCGAACGATTCAGCCTCTACTGGCGCGAACCGCAACGCGGCGACGTTATGGTCTTTACCACCGACGGCCTCACCGGCATGAACGGCCAGCCGCTCGCCGAAAGCGGCGGCGCATACTACATCAAACGCCTCGTCGCACTCCCCGGCGATACGATCAAACTGGAAAATAATCAACTCTATGTGCGCCCCAAAGGCAAAGACGCCTTCGTCCCCGTACAACAACTCGATCCCCGCTTTGAAAAGGTCTATTCCGGCAAAGGCGGCTATCAGGGGCACAACTCCGATATGAATGGTATGATCGTCTACGGAAAAAATGAATACACCATCCCCGATCGCCATTACTTCATGCTCGGCGACAATTCCGCATTCAGCGGCGATTCCCGCTTTTTCGGTCCGGTGCCACGCAAAAACCTCGTCGGCAGAGCATTCGTCTGCTTCTGGCCGCTTTCCCGCCGCACCGGGCTGATCGACCGCAAAGGTCCCATCGACGAACCAACCGGCAAGCCGATGAGATATACATTCCCCGTGATGTGGAAACAGTAACCCCCTTAAAATCACCTACGTCGCCGGGTGCGGCGACGTCCCGACTGCTTCGCAGCTCGGCTACGGGGCATTTTCGGGGGGACCCCCGGCTCCCCTCGATCCGTTCCTCGACCTTTTGTGGTCCCTCCGGCGTCTCGCATCCGCTTCGCCGCCTCCGCTTCGCTACGGTGCATAGCTTGGTGCTATGCACCTCCGGCAAAAGGTCTGCGGTACTCGTCGGCTCGCTGTGGTAGTTTTGAGATTTTGATTAAGAACCCCCAGACCCCCTTAAAATACCCTGCGCACCCGGGTGCGGGTGCGCCCCGACCGCTTAGCGGGCGATACATAGACTGATGGTGGCCTCGCGGCGACGCCGCGAAATGGGCGTCTTTGTCGGACTTGTCAGACAGGTCGGACATGTCTGACTAAAACAACGTGAGCATATGTAAAAGGGTAATATCGCGGCAATGCCGCGAAATAAGCGGGCGCTTGTGCGTGAGGGGGCGGCGTGAGCGCCCCTCGCATAATCTGACGCTGGTATATTTGCCCCTGTGACTCACCTTAAGCAGTCGGGGCGGGCGGAGCGGC
>DCFZ01000019.1:9102-37107 GCA_002314455.1 Lentisphaeria bacterium UBA1791
AAGTACAAAATCCAGCCCGTGGCTGGTTGAGGGAGCCGCGAGGGGCGAAACCAGCCCCTCGTGATGTACTGACCGCGATCAAACGTCAATCCTGCGAGAGGGCTCACGCCGCTCTCTTGTTGACGATGCGGTGAGAGTTAAACTTCCGAGATCGTTTTTTCGCAACGTTTGGCGATTTCTTTCAGTACTTTGGCGGTTGCGCGTTCTTTGGTGCCTTCGAAATCTTTGGAGCAGCCCATTGCTGTGATAGCCGCGATGATTTTGCCTTCGAAGCGCACTGGCACAGCCATTGCGGCGACAGCCCAGCGGGTGCGTTGTACGTTGGCGAGCGCGTATCCTTCTTTCTGGCAATGTGCGACGGATTGGATCAGAATGTCCGGATTTTTCTTTTCATCCGTTGCGCCGATGCTGTTGGCGCAAAGTTTTTTCAATTGTTCCGGTTTGCGGTCGGCGAGCAATGCCGCGCCCGTGGGGCCGTCGATCAGCGAGAAGGTCGAACCGTTACTGCTCGACAACTGCATTCGTTCATGATCGGGGGCGACGTTGTATACTGTCACATGGTGCAAATTGCCGCAGGCGATGCTCAATTTGGCGAAAAGCCCTGTTTCTTCCGGTATCTCGGCGATGATATCGCGTACCGCTTCCATACGTGCGACGTCGCGGTTGAAAAAGGAAAGCAACGGCAACATTCCGCCGCCGAGCATATAGCTTGTATCCTTTTTCTTGACGACCCACCCCTCGGCGAGCAATGTGCACAAGATCCGGTAGGTCGTGCTCATTGTGATTTTGAGCTTTTTGCTCAATTCAACTTGCGTGTAATTTTTTTCGGAAAGTTGATGGATCAGTTGCAGTGCCTTGTAGAGAGACGGAATGATGTTATTCATAACGTAAATCTCCTTTCATCAATGAGTTTTGCGGAGACACCTTTTTTCTCTTCAACGGCTAATATACCATGAAAAACAAAATTGTCAAGCTTTTTTTAACAATATCGCCTTTAAAATAAGAAAAAAAGAGCGTTTTGTGCCAAAAAAAGAGGGAGCGCGTGGTGCGCTCCCTCGGTTTCGGAATTCGCAAGTGCTTATCCCTTAAAATTTTCCCACTGCGGACCATTTCCCGCATTGCCAGTGAGAATCTGGACTTTTTGTTCAAGCTGATCGAGCCGGGTACGGCAAACTTTGGCGAGTTTGCCGCCTTCCTCGTAAGCCGTCATCAGCTTTTCCAATGGCAACTGACCGGTTTCCATTTTGCGGACAAGCGCTTCCAGACGGCTGAGCGCCTCCTCGAAAGAAAGCTCGTCCTTTTGGGCAACCTTTTCTGCCGCCGGGGCATCCGCCGCTTGCGCGGCATCGGGAAACAGTGAATCGCCCATTCTTACATCCAGTGCTTCAAAAGTTCCATGCGATCCAGCGGCGAGAAGTAAGTCGCCGGGATGTCGAGGATCGTGAACGCCCCGCTTTTCTTTTCGGCGGCGAGACGCGCGGCGGCGCGGGCGTGGGCGACGAGGACATTGGCGGTCGCTTCCGGATTGCTGCCCCAGACGCAACGGTATTCCGCGAGCGCGGGCGTGCCTTTTGCCGTTTCGCCGGCGGTGATGACCAGCCCGTCATGGGGGAATCCTTTGCAGCGTTCATTCAATTCCGCCTGCGAAACGAAATTGATCGTCGTATCGTACGGGGCGAAATAGCCGGGCATTTCGACGATCTTTTTGGTCACTTCGGCGGGATCGGCGTCGGGCGCGAGCACGACGAAACATTCGCGTGTGTGCATATCGCCCGGTTCAAACGCCGGATTTTCACCGCGGCGGACGCGTTCGACCGCTTCCGGGATCGCGTGGGTGAACTGGCGGGCGTCGACGACCCCCGGAATGGTGCGCAACGCATCGCTGTGACCCATGCTGAGTCCGCCGGCGGCGCCCAAACCGTAGAAGCCGTAGGCGCGGCTGCCGGGCATAAAAGCTCCGCCGAGCACGCGTTCCAGCGAAAAGATTCCGGGATCCCAGCCAGTCGACATGATCGCGACGTGATTCGCCTTGACCGCGGCGGTGTTGAGCGCCTCGTAGTATTGCGGAATCTGGCTGTGGTTGTCAAAGCTGTCGACGGTGTTGACGTACTGGCAGAGCGCCGGGCCCTGTTTGGGCAGATCGGCTTTGGAGCCGCCGCACAGAATCGCCACGTCGGGGCGCAGTTCCTTGACCCACGCGTCGGCATCGGCGATCGGCAGAACCGGCAGGTCGCTGATTTCCTTTTTGACGCGGTCGACGTTGCGGCTGACGATGCCGCAAAGTTCCATGTCGGGTTGTTTGTTCAGCGAAAGGCGCACGCCGCGCCCGACGTTGCCGTATCCGGCAATCATCACACGAATTTTGCTCATTTTTCTCCTTCACTCACCCATTTGCCGGGTGTTTTTTTACAATTCCGGGATCGGCTCGGGATCGACTTCAGAATAGACGATTTTACCCGGACGGGATTCGCCGGTGAACCGTTCGCGGTCAAGCGAATAACGGATCTTTTCACATTTCTGCAACCTGCCGTCGCCGCGGATGCGGCAATACTTGCCCTCGTCGCAGGTGATGATAAAGCTCTTTTGTTCGACCGAGTAAAGTCCGTGATCGCCCTCGGCGCGCACCAGTTTTTCTTCGTTCTGGCGGCTGGTGACGGTGACGTCCGTTTCGCAGATGATCTTTTCCAATTCGTTGTCGTCGTTGAGCATCACGTGCGACGGCGCGTAGGATTCGCTGTTGACCAGTTCAAACGGATCGGCGTCGGGATCGACGACTTGTTTGGCGAGCTTCGCCTTTTTCTTGCCGATGATGTACATGTCGCGGCAGGTGAGTTTCGTCGTATCGTCGCGGACGATGACGTTGCCGTGCAATTCCGTATTGTTGGTGGCGACGTCGCTGATCATTTTATCCGCGAAAAAGCGCCGTCCGGCGCGTCCGTCGCTGCCCAGCGCGCCGAACATCGCCGTATGATTGCTCGTTTCGCTCGTCGTACCGATGACGTGACCTTCGGCGACGAGGCTTGAAAGTTCCGATTTTCCGGAGTGGAAAAGCCCCTTGGTTGCCGGCGCTCCGAGCGCCGACGTCGCGAAGCGGAAGGTCAGTTTGTCGCAATCAAGCGTCGATTTCGGATCGACCATCTTGACGTGATCGATCGCGACGGCGTGATCGAGTTTCAGACTGCCGCCGTTCTGCCCGATGACGCGGTCGCTCTGCCCCGGTTCGGCGGGCGTGAGGAAAAGTTCCAGTTTGTCGCTGGTCAAAACGCCCGCCTTGTCGGCGATGTGAACTGCCCCCGTGAAAAGGATGTAATTGCGGTCGCGGTAGAAGTCGGCGCGATCGGCGGTGAGCGTACTTTCCGGCGCTCCGTCGGCGTCGAAGCCGCTGTAAAGCCGGACTTTGCGCGGTTCCTGACCCTTGGCAGTCGGCTTGACGGTGAGGGTGATGATATTGGTCGTGAGATCGTGCACCAGATGGTCGGTGTAGAGTTTCTGCATCGCCTTGACCTGCTTGCCGGGCGCGGGCGCTTCGTCGTAAACGGTGCCGACCACCTCGTCTTCGCACACGACGCGCGCAAGTTGGGAAGCGCCTTTGTTGATCGGCGTCGTCTTGCCTTCGCCCGTTTGGAAGTAGAGCGTCATCTTTTTGCAGTCGAGCACGCTTTTGTCGTCGACCATATGGACGTTGCCCAGCGCGACGGCGCGTTCGATTTTCTGCCCGGAACCGCCGCCGATGATGCGGTCGGAATCCTCTTTGGTCGCGCGCGAAAGATAAATTTCCAGCTTGTCGCAGTCGATGGTGCCGTCGGCGTCGACGGCGTGGACGTTGCCGTAAAAGAGCACGTAGTCGCGACTGCGGTAGATCTCGGCGTGGTCGGCGGTGAGAGTTCCTTCGATTTTGCCGGTTTCCGGATTGATCGAGATCAGTTTGATCTGCGCGAGCGTGCCGCCTTTTTGCGTCGGGTCGACGGAAAGGGTGATCTTGTTGCGCATAAGATCGTAATGCAAGTGGTCGGCAAAGGCCTGTTGCGTTTTGCCGTCTTTCATCACGACATCGCCGTCGGCGAGAATGAAGTGAATGCCGGACTGCGAACCGGCGAGTCTGGGCGTTTCGGCTTTTTCCTCCGGCTTGGCTGCGGCTTGGGCAGTTTTGCCGGCTTCTTTTTCCGGCGGCTCATAGCCGCGCCCGAGGAAAATCGTCATGCGTTCGCCGTCGAGCGTCGTTTCGCCTTCGCGGACATGGGCGTCGCCGACCAGCAGGATCTGGTGTTTGGCGTTGTCGATCAGCAACGTATCGCCGGTCGCCGTCATAAAACGGTATTCGGCGGGGACGGGTTCGTGGTCGCGCAGAATCCGCCCGACGTCGCTCGAAGCGGGGCGCATCACGACGTCGATGTTGCTGTTGACCTGGATCGTATGGCGGTTGAAGTCCGCGACGAAGCCGATCCCGTTGAGGTCGATCGTCGGACTGCGGAAGTAGACGCGTTCACCCCCGTAGCAACGGCGGGTTTTCTGATCGACGTCGCCGCGCCGGGTGACCATGACGCCGTCGCTGTAAAAGATGCGTTCCTTCCAGAAAGCAAGGATTTCCGCCAGCGGCGCGTCGAGTTGATAGGGCTGGGTTCTCCAGCCGTCGCCGATCTTGTCGACGTCCGCGTCGGGGCGGATGATGTTGAGGACGATGCCGTCGCCGTTGAGGATGAGTCCGTTGCGCTTGCCGTGCTCGGCAAAGATGATCATCTGCAGATCGCGGTCCTGATAGACCGGAATCTTGGCGTTGGAAAAGCTCAACCCCTTGAGCGTGTCAAAGTTGTCGTTGGCGGCAAAGAGTGCACAACCGGCGAGAACGATCGGCAAAATGGCAGAAAGTTTTTTCATCGGCGGTACCGTTCGAGAATTTCGTCTAATTTACCCTGCTCCGCGAGCAAGCGGCGCATCGCTTCGCAGACGGCGCCGCAACCGCCGCGGTTTTGAGTGCGGAAATCGGCGGCTTCGTCGAGTTCGGGGACGCCGTCGGCAACCGCCACGGCGATGCCGCAACGGCGCATCACCGGCAGATCGATCACGTCGTCGCCGATGTAGAAACATTCGTCGGCATTCAAATGGTATTCCTTGAGGATCTCCTCAAACGAAGCGAGTTTATCCGTGCAGTTTTCCTTGAGGAAAGTGATTCCCAACTCGTTGGCGCGCAAGGTGTTGGCTTTGCTTTTGCGCCCCGAGAGCCAGCCGACCATCAGCCCCGCGCGCATCGCGAGTTTCAGCCAGTGACCGTCGCGGTAGTGAAAGAATTTGATGAAATCCTCTGCGCCGTAGCCGACTCTGCCGTCGGTCAGCACACCGTCGATGTCGCAGATCACGAGTTTGATCTTTTTCCAGGCGTCAGATGAGATCATAGATCGATTTTACCTTGCTGATGATCTTTTCGGCGAGCGCGAAATCAAGTGAATTGGGCCCGTCGGAAAGCGCTTTGTCGGGATTGGGGTGAACTTCACAGAAAAGCGCGTCGATGCCGACCGCCGCCGCCGCGCAGGCGAGCGGGGCGACGAACTCGCGCCGTCCGCCGGAACTCGTGCCGTTGCCGCCGGGCAACTGGACCGAGTGGGTCGCGTCAAAAACGACCGGCACGCCGAAATTGCGCATCGTCACGAGCGAACGCATGTCGACGACCAGATTGTGATATCCGAAACTGGTGCCGCGCTCGGTGAGAAGCACCTGATTGTTGTTCGCCAGGCGCACTTTTTCGATCGCCCCCGCCATGTCTTCCGGCGCCATGAACTGCCCCTTTTTGATGTTGACGGGCAAGCCGCTTTTGCCGGCGGCGTGCAGGAGATCGGTCTGGCGGCAGAGGAATGCCGGAATCTGCAGCATATCGACGTGTTGGGCGACTTCCGGCACGTCGCAGCTTTCGTGGACATCGGTGATGACGGGCACGTTGAACGTCGCTTTGACTTCGTCCAGATAGGCGAGCCCGTCGTGCAGACCGGGACCGCGGCGGCTGGTGCCGCTCGTGCGGTTCGCCTTGTCGTAGGAGGCTTTGAAAACGTAATTGACGTCAAGTTTCCGGCACAGATTGACGAGGAACTCCGCCACCGAAAGGCAGACGTCGCGGCTTTCCGCCATGCAGGGGCCTGCGATAATGGTCAACCGCTCTTCGCCGATGGCGAAATTGCCGACTTTAATGCTTTCCATCATTGAACTCCGCAAGTTTTTTCTCGGCGCGCGCAAGGTCGGACGGGGTGTCGACGCCGATGCTTTCCAGATCGGAAATCAGAACGCGGATCGAGATGTTGTTTTCCAAAGCCCGTAATTGCTCGAGTTTCTCGGAATTTTCCAGGATCCCGGCGGGCAATTTGACGAATTTTTCCAGAATGCCGCGGTAATAAGCGTAGATGCCCCAGTGCAGATAAACCGGCGCGGCAACTCCGCCCGTGCGCACAAAGGGGATCTCGGCGCGGCTGAAATAGAGCGCGCGGCCGTCGACGCTCATCACGACTTTGACGTTGTCGGAGGTCATCTTTTCGCGGACGGCGGGGACGGCGACCGTCGCCATCTCAAAGGAGGCGTTGCTCCGCATCAAATCGATCAACGCGTCGATCACGCGGCTCGGCATCAGCGGCTCGTCGCCCTGAACATTGATGACGAGATCGTATTCCTTTGCCAATTGGCTGACCGCTTCGGCGATGCGGTCGGTGCCCGACGGGTGATCGCTGCGCGTCATCACCGCGTTGCCGCCGAACGCCTTGACGGCGTTGAAAATACGTTCGTCGTCGGTCGCGACGAGCACGAGATCCGCCTTGGAGGCGCTGGCGCGCTCCCAGACGTGCTGGATCATCGGTTTGCCGGCGAGCATTGCCAGCGGTTTACCGGGAAAACGACTGCTCGCATAGCGGGCGGGAATGACGATGACGCTTTTCATGAAAGAGCCTCCAATTCGGCAATCAGTTCCTGTTTGTAGATCGGCGCGGTGCCGACTTTGCCGACGACGACGCCGGCGGCGCGGTTGGCAAGTTCAGCCGCCTGATAAGGCGTTGCGCCCGCACAAAGCGCGAGCGTGTAAGTCGAAATGACGGTGTCGCCGGCGCCGGAAACGTCGTAGACTTCGCGCGCCCGTGTCGGAATGACTTCGACCGTGCCGTCGGCAAAGAGCGCCATGCCCTGCGCGGCAAGCGAGATCAAAAGTTGTTTCGGCGCCCATTTTTCCGCGAGCGATTTTGCGACCAGTTGCAGATTTTCATCCTTTTGCGGCGTTTCGGCGACCGGCGTTTCCGGGATCCCCGCCATCGCAAAGGCTTCGCCCCGGTTGGGCTTCATCACCGTAATGTTTTTGACCGGCATCAGCCGCCCCGGTTTCGGGTCGAGCGCCGTGATGATGTTTTCCTTTGCCGCCGCATCGGCGATCTCGCGAACAAGTTCCGTCGAGAGCAAGCCCTTGGCGTAATCTTCAAAAATGATCGCGTCGATCTCGTGACCGGCAATGAGCTTGAGCAACGGCGCCCCCACCGCGTCGCGGATGCTCGAATCCAAAGCGGAAGTTTCCTCAAAGTCAACGCGCATCAACTGCTGATGGCCGGCGATGACGCGCCGCTTTTCCGTCGTACAGCGACCCGGCGTCGCCACCAGATGCTGCGTGTCGATCCCGAGCTTGTGCATTTCCGCACAGAGCGTTTCGCCCGCCGCGTCGTTGCCGATCGCACCAAAGGCAATCACCTTGCCGCCCAGCGTCGAAATGTTGCGCATCACATTGGCGGCGCCCCCCGGACAGGCGGTCTGTTTGCGGATGTTGACGACGGGAACCGGCGCTTCCGGCGAGATCCGCGTCGCCTGTCCCCAGAGATAAACGTCGAGCATCATATCGCCCAATACCGCAACCCGGCTGTTGGCAAAAGCATTGAGCAAGTCGAGAAAAGATCTATTTTCCATGTTTCGCTTCCTTTTTGGGAATGACCGAATCAATATACCGCGTGGTGTTCAAGACGTTTTCCTGCGAGACCGAACCGCGTCCGGGCGGGGGCGTGGTCACTTTGGACATTTCCCGCACGCGCTGCCGCATCTCGGCGACGTCTTCCTTGGAAAGTTTTTTCAGATTGTCGCGCAGGAAATCCGCCATCTTGTCGGCGTCCCACTTGGCGACTTTCAATTCCGCAGTGTAAAGGTCGTTGCGCGAATTTTTGATGCGGCCGTTGAGCCCGTTGCGCAAACCGTCGAACTCGGCACGCAATTCCAACCGGGTTACTTCGTCCGCCATCGCGTTTTCCCTGCCGAGATACCACGGAATGCTGATCGCCAGCGCCACTTCGCCCGCAAGAATGAAAAAGAATGCGAAAAGCGCCAGCACTTGCACGTAGTCGCGCTTGAATTCCGCCGAAAGCTTCAAATCGTTGTATCGGGTTCGCGCCATCTCAATTCTCCCAGTCGAAAATTTCAAAACCGCAACTCTTTGCCGCCGCCTCAAGCGCCGGCGCCGGATTGACCGCAAATCCCATCCCCACCGCTTTCAAAAGCGGCAGATCGTTGATGCTGTCACCGTATGCACGGCATTCCCCAAGCGTACAAGCGGCCTTTTGCGCGATCTCCCGCGCCGCCGCAACTTTGGCTTCGCCGCAAGGGTAAAGCCCCGTCGCATTGCCGGTGACGAGCCCGTCCTTGACTTCAATTTCCGCACCGAAAAGATGATCGACGCCAAAGTGATCCGCAACCGGTTGCGCCAGAAAACGGCAGGTCGACGTGAGAATCCAAATCTGCATGCCCTGCGCACGGCAGATGTCGATCTCCTTTTTCGCCTTGGCTCGGCAGTAAGGCAGAACGCTCGTCACAAAGTGCTCGCGGCAGAGCGCTTCCACTTCTGCAACGCTCTTGCCGATGAATTCCCGCCACTGAAAGCGCAGAAAATCCGCAATCTCAAGCGTTCCCGCATCGTACGCCGCCATGAAACGATCCGCCTCGGCAAGCGCATCGCTGTCCGCAAGTTTGCGGTCAACGGCAAAACGCTTCCAGGTATAATCGCAATCCACGCTCAAAAGCGTGTGATCCATGTCGAAAATTGCAACTCTTTGACTCATCTTTCCCTCGGTATATATTATAATATACCCCTTATATCCCCATTTTGTCAAGGGAACCCCCTTAAAATCACCTACGTCGCCGGGTGCGGCGACGTCCCGACTGCTTCGCAGCTCGGCTACGGGTGATTTTCGGGGGGACCCCCGCGCTATCGCGCTCCGTTCCTCGCTACGCTCCGGTACTCGCGACTGCGCGAGAGGTAGTTTTTGAGATTTTGGTTTAGAACCCCCAGGCCCCCTTAAAATACCCTGCGGCACCGGATTGCGGTGCCGCCCCGACCGCTTAGGCGATAGACGGCATAGGCTGATGGTGGCCTCGCGGCGACGCCGCGAAATGGGCGGAGCCGAGGGGACAGCGCATTGCGCTTTCCCCTCGGGCTCCCTTTTGCTTGTAGCGGCGCGGGCGTCTCGAGTAGTTTCCCGCTGATTTACTGCGGGCTGCGTTCGGGGGCGAAGCCCCCTCACTCGCGCCCTTAATGCTCGTCTTCAGTCGCCGCTTCGCAATTTTTTGCTCGCGCCATTTTGCCGAAGCAAAATGGTCCGCTCCATATCAGACTGCGCGCTCGCGGGCAACCCGCTCGCATCATGACCTAACTGACGTTGGCATAATGCCTTTTGTGTTGCGACGCGGGCGATAGACGGCATAGGCTGATGGTGGCCTCGCGGCGCCGCCGCGAAATGGGCGGAGCCGAGGGGACAGCGCATTGCGCTTTCCCCTCGGGCACCCTTTTGCTTGTAGCGGCGCGGGCGTCTCGAGTAGTTTCCCGCTGATTTACTGCGGGCTGCGTTCGGGGGCGAAGCCCCCTCACTCGCGCCCTTAATGCTCGTCTTCAGTCGCCGCTTCGCAATTTTTTGCTCGCGCCATTTTGCCGAAGCAAAATGGTCCGCTCCATATCAGACTGCGCGATCGCGCACCAATCCGCTCGCATCATGAGCGATATTAACGTTGGCATATTTCCCCCAGCTACTCACCTTATGTAGTCGGGGCGGGCGGAGCGGCAGAGCGGAGCAGAGCCCCGCGTGGGACATCCCTTTTTTGGGCGGTAACAATATAGACGAGCCGCGAGCGTGACGGGCACCGCCTGTCACGCTTGCGGAACCGCCTGAAGTACAAAATCCCGCAGTGCGGGCGCTTTGGGGTGCGCGAGGGGGCGGCGTGAGCGCCCCTCGCATAATCTGACGCTGGTATATTTTCCCCTGTGCCATACCTCAAGTAGTCGGGGCGGCGTGAGCGCCCCTCGCATGATCTGCGACACATCGTCAACGTAAAACGTTGTTATTTCACAACGATGTCGAGGTCAAAGGTTTTGGCGGGTGGAATGTCGGTTTCCCAGTTGCGGCGATAGAGGAGTTTTAGTTTTGTTTTGCCGGGGGCGATGGCTGAAAAGGAATAATGTTGGATTCCGCCGGCGCCGACGATTTTGTTATTTTGGTTATGGCATTGATAGTGAGAAGCGGTATTTTTGCAGATATGATCGTCGGGGGGGACGGCGGTTTCCCAGGTGTATCCGGTTGTTGGGTTGGCGGCGAGAGAGAGTGAGAATTTTTCGCCGGGCGACAGCGTGACTGTCGAGCCGGAATTTTTTTCTTCGAGTGTGATGGGTGATGTTGCGCAGCCGCCGAGCAGGAGCAATGCTCCGAGCCAGACGAAATTTTTCATTTAAAGCGAACCTTTGGTCGACAGCACGCCTTGGATGCGCGGGTCGAGTGTTGTCGCCATATCGAGTGCGCGTGCCAATCCTTTGAAGATTGCTTCAAACAGGTGATGATTTTCGCCCGAAACAATTTGCCGGATGTGCAAATTGAGTCCGCATTTGACGCAAAACGCCTGAAAGAATTCATGAAATAAACACGCGTCAAAGCCGGCGACGAGTTCGGCGACCGGCCGGACGTCGTAATAGAGGCCGGGTCTGCCTGAAAGGTCGAGGCTGATCATCACCAGGGTTTCATCCATCGGCAGCAGACATTCGCCGTAGCGGCGGATTCCCGCTTTGTCGCCGAGCGCTTTCAAAAAGGCTTCGCCGAGCACGAGGCCGAGGTCTTCAAAGGTGTGGTGCCCGTCGACGGCGAGATCGCCGTGAGCGAGGACTTCGAGGTCGAAAAAGCCGTGTTTCGCCCACAATTCGAGCATATGATCGAGAAACGGCACGCCTGAATCAATGCGGCCCTTGCCGGAACCGTCGATTGAAAGTTTGACTTTGATGTCGGTCTCACGCGTTTTGCGCGTGACGGAAGCACTGCGGTTTTTTTTCGTCATTTTACTTGCTCAACGTGATCTGCTGGGCGCCGCCAAGTTTCGGCATATAATAGTTCAACTGCTTTTTGCCGCTTGCCGGCAACGTGATGCTGGTCGCACTGCCGTCAAGACAGAAAATGTTGACGTCGCCGCGGTGCGCATCGGGCAGCGAGGGGGAGGTCGTCGCGGTCAGATACGGCGTTCCCGCCGTGAAACAGCAACCGATGAAAAGTTGCGAGGGAGCGATGATCTTGCCGTCACATTTGGTGTATTTCGTCCCTTTGAAATTCAATCCGGTGTAGGTGTCGTTGGCGTAGGTAAACGTCTCGCTCGAGCTGATGACGCCGAAAACGTTGTTGAGCGCTTCGGCATCTTCCGCCGGATTGGTCTCATCCGTCAAATAGGTGATGCTGGAGCACTTGAAAGCCTTGGTGTCGGAAAGTTTACTGTTGTCGTAAAGGTATTTGGACCAGGTGGACTTGTCGCCTTTTTGTGCGATCGAAATCAGCCGCTGATCGGTCGCCGCCATTTCTTCGGTCAGGGCGGTCATCGTATTTTTCTGATTGCTGATGCAGTCGACCTTGGCGGCCGAAGCTTGCGAGCTGGAAACGACCGGAATCAGAATTCCGGCGAGAATGCCGATGATGGCGATGACGATCAGAAGTTCAATTAAGGTAAAAAGACGTTTTTTCATAAAAAATCTCCGTTTAAGTGGTTTTGTAACGAGGCATCCTTTTATATAGGATACTGTTTGCAAGGTGTTTTGTCAAGCAAAAGTCGCTTTTTTTGTCGTTTTTTTTCAGGAAAAAAGCAAAAACGAATTGAAAAATCTGACTTGCGGTGTTACTATTCAATCGTAGCAATTTGCGCACAAGGGGCGCAGAAAGGGAAAAGATGTCGTTTTTCAGCAAATTGGGCAGAGCTTTTTTTGGCGTAATGCACCGTTATATCCGCCGTCCCCTGGTCGTGATGAGTTATAATTTGCGCACCGGCGGCGCCGCGCGCGAAAATGATGCCGCCAAAGGGCTGAACTGGGACGTCCGCTTGCCCGCGGTACTGGAAATCTTAAACCGCTATCACCCCCAGATCATCGGCACCCAGGAATTGCGCGATTATCAGCTCAACGAAATTCTGCAATCGACCAATTACCAGTCGATCGGCATCGCCCGCAACGGCCGGTTGAGCGGCGACGAATTCACCGCGATTCTCTACGATCCGCGGCGGCTCGGATTGATCCAGTCCGGCACGTTCTGGCTGTCGCAGACGCCGGGATCGCCCTCGGTCGGTTACGACGCCCGCTTCCCGCGCATCGCGACCTGGGGCATTTTCCTCGACCGCCGTACCGGCAAAAAGATCGCCTTTTACAACACCCATTTGGATCACATCGGCGCCATCGCCCGTCAGGAGGGGATTAAAATGATCGTGCGCCATGCGGAAAAGGAAGCCGCGCATTTGCCGCTGGTTTTGACCGGCGATTTCAACGCGATCCCCGGTTCGCCCACGTACCGCACAGCCGCTTCGCTGTTGCGCGATGCGCGCGAAGTCGCCGCCAAGTCCGGCGGCGCGCAGTACACGTTTCACGGCTATCGCGACATCCCGGCGAACCGCACCGGCGCGATCCTCGACTACATTTTTGTTTCGTCGCAGATCAACGTCGTTGCGCACTACGTCGACGTTTACAAGCCGCAGGGCGTTTTTCCCTCGGATCACGCCCCCTTGATCGCAAAAATCACGTTACCTTAAACTCTTAACGTAAAGGAAAATAAAGATGCTGAAAAATCGTTTCACCCTCATCGAATTGCTCGCCGTCATCGCCATCATCGGCCTGCTCGCCGCCATCGTGATCCCCGTGGTCGCAAGTTCGCAGTTGCGCGGCAAGATCACGCAGGCGAAAACCGACATGAGAACCATTGAGACCGCGCTGGATTCGCTCGCGAGCGCCCACGGCGGCAAGTATATGACCTCGACCGCCGGCCGCAAAGGCAACACCTATTCGTGGGGCGGCCAGTCGATGGGTACCGGAAGCCCGATCAAAGTTTCCGGCGACAAAACGAAATATCTCATCGGCGAATTGTGCGACCCCGATAGCGTCACCTGCAACAACAACTTGCGCAAGACCCGCTTTCTGGATCCCTCGAAAGATTACAAAGGTACGCTTTCCACCGAGGGTTGCTGGCCTGATCCGTGGGGCAATGCCTACACCATCTGGATCTGCACCGACGGCACTCAGAAAATGCAACCTCACTCCGGGCACGACGTTTACAAAAACGTCATCATCTGGTCGTACGGTCCCGACGGCGAAAACCAGAATGGCGGCAACGCCGAGGCGGACAACTGCTTGAAAAACAAACAGGCGGACGACGTCGCCAGCTGGCATAAATAACAGGATCAAATCTTGGTCATACGCCGATGCGATCGCACCGGCAAAAAAAGATCGGGGCTGTTGCAAAACCTTGATTGGCAAGCAACAGTCCCTTTTTGCCATCATCCGATCTTGTCGCGTGATGGAAACACGAGAGGCTTCCGGTTAAAACGGAAAAGCGGAAAGCAAAACTTTGTATTTTTTCTCACACGCGCTATATTATATCAAAGTCAGGGGAGTTTTTTATGCCGATCTACCGATTTCATTGTCCGCGTTGCGACAAGCACTTTGAATTGTTGTTGCCGCGCTACGACGCCGAGGCGCATTGCCCGACGTGTCAGAGCGCGGAATTGGAGCGTGAAAACACGAGTTTTGCCGCCGTGAGCAAATCGAATCACCCTTGTGCCGCGCACGGCAACTGTCCGCATGAATCCAACACTTGCGGCTGTGCCTGCGGTTGCGGCGGACATCACCACCATTAGACGATGAATAAAAAAGAATTGATGAAAACGCTCGAGTCGCTCGATATGCGACCGGGCAGGGGGTTGGGGCAGAATTTTCTGCTCGACGGCAATTTGCTGGATTTCATCGCCCGCGCTTCCGGGCTTGAAGCGGGTGACGAGGTGCTGGAAGTCGGCCCCGGCTTTGGCGCGTTGACGGAAAAATTTCTCGCGCGCGGCGGCAACGTCACCGCCGTCGAATACGATCACCGGCTCGCCGATTATTTGCGCAAACGCTTTGCCGACAGCACGTTGAAGATCGTCGAAGCCGACGCCTGCCGCGTCGATTACGGCGAACTTTTTGCCGGACGCTCCTTTAAGGCGATCGCCAATTTGCCGTATGCGATCAGCACGGTTTTCATTGCGCGCATACTCGACGGCGCGGTGTTGCCCGATACGATGTTTTTCATGCTTCAAAAGGAAATGGGCGAACGGCTCGCCGCGACGCCGGGCAGCAAGGCTTACGGCGCGCTTTCGGTGCGCTGTCAGCTCGATTATCAGGTTTCGATCGCGCGCATCGTGCCGCCGGAAGTGTTTTACCCCGCGCCCGAAGTCGAATCGGCGCTGGTGAAGTTTGTCCGGCACGACCGCTACGATCTTTCCGACGGCATCGGCAAAAGCGTTTCGAGTGTCGTCAAGCTCGCTTTCAGTCAGCGGCGCAAGCAAATGGGCAAAGTCCTTGCGCACGGGCCTTACGACGAAAAAAGCGTCACCGCCGCCTTTGCGCAGTTGGGGTTGCCGTTGGAGGTCCGCCCCGACCGCGTCAGCGTCGCCCAATTTTATCAACTCGGCAAACTCTTGAGAAAGGAAGCGCATGATGAATAAGTTGCAGGAAGAAATCCTCCGGCTCAAAGTGGAGCGCCACGCGCTGATTCTCGCGCATAATTACGTGGATTTTCCGTTGCAGGAGATTGCCGATTTCGTCGGCGATTCGCTCGAGTTGAGCGTCAAAGCCGCCAAGGCGGACGCCGAAGTGCTCGTCGTTTGCGGCGTGCGGTTTATGGCGGAAACGGCGAAACTTCTGTCGCCCCACGCCACCGTGCTGTTGCCGTGCGCCGATGCGGGGTGCCCGATGGCGGATATGGCGAGCGGTGACGCCGTCCGCGCGGCGCGCGCCGCGATGCCCGACGCGACGATCATCGCTTACGTCAACACAACTGCCGCGACCAAGGCGGAAGTCGATATCTGCTGTACCAGCGGCAATGCCGAAAAAATCGTTTCTTCGGTCAAAAAAGGAACGCCGATCCTCTTTTTGCCCGACCGCAATCTCGGGCGCAACGTCAGCAGGACGCTCGACCGGCCGATGAATTACTGGAGCGGGTGTTGTCCGATCCACGACGCGATCACGCTGGAAATGATCGAAAACGCGCGTGCCAAGCACCCCGGCGCCGAAGTGTTGATCCACCCGGAATGCCGTCCCGAAGTCGTCGCGGCGGCGGATCGGGCGCTCAGTACCGGCGGTATGCTCCGTTATGTGCGTGAAAGCGACAAAAAAAGTTTCATCATCGCGACGGAATGCGGCATCCTTTTCCGGCTCCGCAACGAAAATCCGGGCAAGGAATTTTTCGCGCTGGAGCCCGCCGTCGTCTGCAAAGATATGAAAAAGATCACGCTTGAGATGGTGCGCGACGCCCTGATCGACCTCAAGCCGCAAGTGGAACTTTCTCCGGACGTCGCGGAAATGGCATTGAATGCCGTGCGCCGCATGATCGATACGAAATAGGAACGCCCCGTCAGCGGCGGTGCGTTTCCTTGGTTACCCGCTATCCCCCCAAAAAAAATCGTCAGACCAGCCGAGCGGCGAACTTTTCGCTTGCGCGTTGCCCTGCGCGCCGTCAAGGTCTCGCACGCGTATATAAATATAAACGCGCGCTTGAAAAATCCGGTTTCGGGTGCTATATTATAGCGATTTATTCTATAAACGGGAGACTTTTTATGAATCCGAACTGGAAATTTGATACGCTGGCGGTTCAAGCGGGTTATGAACCCAAAAACGGCGATCCGCGGATCGCGCCGATCGTGCAGTCGACGACCTACAAATACGACGACGTGCAGAGCGTCGCCGATCTTTTCGACCTCAAGACGGCGGGCTTTTTCTACACGCGTCTCGCCAATCCGACGGTCGACGTCTTTGAAAAGAAAATGGCGGCGCTCGAGGGCGGCGTCGCGGCGGTCGCGCTGTCGAGCGGTCAGACGGCGAATGCCTTTGCTTTGCTCAACATCGCCCAGACGGGCGATCACGTCGTCGCGGCGAGCGCGCTTTACGGCGGCACCGTTTCGCTCTTTACCAACACGCTTAAAAAAGCGGGCGTTACATTCACGTTTGTTTCGATCGGCGCCGACGAGGCGGAAATTCAGGCGGCGATCAAACCCAACACCAAGGCGGTTTTCGTCGAGATGCTCGCCAATCCGGCGCTGCACGTCTGCGACCTCGAAATGTACGCCCGCGTCGCCCACGCCAATCAGATTCCGCTTGTCGTCGACAATACGTTCCCGACCCCGGCGCTCTGCCGCCCCTTTGAGTTCGGCGCGGACATTGTGACGCACTCGAGCAGCAAGTATCTCGACGGCCACAGCACGAGCGTCGGCGGCGTCGTCGTCGAAAAGGGCACGTTTGACTGGACGTGCGGCAAATTCCCCGAATTTACCGAGCCGGATGCGAGTTATCACGGCTTGATCTATACGCGCAATTTCGCGGCGGCGCCGTTTTCGGTGAAACTGCGCGTGCAGCTGGTGCGCGACTACGGCATTCCGATGATGCCGTTCAACGCGTTCCTGACCAATCTGGGCACCGAAACGTTGAGTCTGCGTATGCGCAAACACAGCGACAACGCCCTCGCATTGGCGAAGTTTTTGCAGGCGCACCCCAAGATCGCGTGGGTCAAGTACCCCGGTCTTGAGGGCGACGACGATTACGGGCGCGCCAAAAAGTATCTGCCCAAGGGCGCTTCCGGCGTGTTGACGTTCGGCGCGAAAGGCGGTTTCAAGGCGAGCGAGAAATTGATGAACAACTTGAAGCTTGCCGCGATCGTCGTCCACGTCGCCGATGCGCGCACCGGCGTGTTGCACCCGGCGAGCATGACGCACCGTCAGCTCTCGGAAAAGGAATTGATCGCCGCGGGCGTTCTGCCGGAATTGGTGCGCTTGAGCGCCGGTCTTGAGGACGCCGAAGACCTGATCGCCGATTTCGATCAGGCGCTGGCGCAGATCTAACAGGGAAAATCAGATGACATCCTACCGTTTCAGCAACGTCGATTCGTACGACACGCCGGCAGACGCCCGCGCGTCGCGCGTTTTCCGTCTGTTCGGCAGGAGCCGTTTTTACTTTTACTTCGACAATTTCCGCACCTATATGCGTTCGGGCATCGAAGCGCGGCGCGGCAAACTCGACGGCGATCGTCAGATCTGGAATTCCAACCGCAATCTCGACCTCGTGGAGCGGTGCGGCGGGCATATCCATTTGCGCGGATTGAATCATTTGCGCGAAGTTGCCGGTCAGCCGGTGGTCGTCATCGCCAATCATATGAGTATGCTTGAAACGTCGACCATCCATGCGATCATCCGCGAATATCTCGATTTTTCCTTTGTCGTCAAGGCGTCGCTGATGCGCACGCCGTTCATCAAAGACATTTTGACCGCGTTCAAGGCGGTGCCGATGACGCGCAACAATCCGCGCTCCGACCTCAAGGCGATTTTGACTTCGGGCAAGGCGGTCATCGACGCCGGGCGGGCGATGATCGTCTTTCCGCAGGCAACGCGGAGCCGCGAATTTCACCCCGAGCATTTCAGTTCGATCGGGGTGAAGCTCGCCAAGCACGCCGGTGCGCGGGTGCTCCCTCTGGCGTTGAAAACGGACTTCATCGACAACGGCAAGGGCATATTCAAGGATCTCGGACCGATCCACCCGGAGCGCGACGTCTGGTTTGAATTCGGCGCTCCGCTGGAGATCACCGGCAACGGTCAACACGAACAGCAACAGATCATCGATTTCATCTCGTCGCATCTCGATGAGTGGAATCGTCAGGAAAGAGAGCGTCAGAGATGATTTTCCGCAGCATCAAAACTCTGCTTGGGGTCGCGGCATTCGTCGTCGCGGCGGCGCTTTTTGCCGGTTCTGACGGCATGAAGATCGAAGACGTCAAATTCGTCAAGGCGGGGCACTGGTCGATCGTCGGCAAAAACATTTTCGCCGAGGATCAGGTGCATTTGCCGCTCGGCGAATATGAGTTGTACGCCGACAAGGTCATCGTCAACACCGAAACGCAGGATATCGAAGCGGTCGGCGACATCCGCTTTTACCGCTGGCGCAAGATCTCGAGTACGGTGACGCCGGCGCAGCTGGCGACTTTGCAACAGCGCTCCGGCATCATCATCAAGACCGACGGTCTCGTCGGCGACGAATGGGGCAATCAGAAAATTTCGATCACCGCGCTGGTAATGAGCGGCAATCTTTCCGCCCAGCGCATGACCGGCAATCTGAAAACCGGTTACTTCCGCTTCGACAAGATCGTGCTCAAGATGGATATGGCGCTCTGCCGCGCCGATTGGGCGGAGCGTTTCCCCAACGGCACGGTCGAAGTCAACGGCGCCGAATTCAGTTCGTGCGAATATCTGCAAGGCGACAACGCGCACTACGCGGTCGCGGCGGCGAATGCGACGCTGACGCCCTACGCTTCGGATCTGCCGGGGCTGGAAGGCGTCAAGACCGACGCGGGGGATTACTCGATCCTCTGCGCCAACGGCATCATCAAGATCTACGGCGTCCCCGTATTCTGGCTTCCGGCGTTTTACGTGCCGCGCGATCAGCCGCTGGGGCTTTTCGGATTCCAGGTCGGTAAAAACGGCGACTGGGGCTACTATTTGAAGATGTTCCGCGAATTCAATTTCTACGATTATCCGGAGATTCGCGGCAAGTTGATGGTCGACCTCTACGACCGTCGCGGCGTCGGCGTCGGCTTTGACGGCAGCATCGTTATGGAAAACAGCCGGACGAACTTCTTCGCCTACACGATCTACGACCGTCATCCGGATGAAAGCACCGACTACTACAAGTATTGGGTCGCCGTGCCGCATTACCGCTACGATCTGCGTTTGAGCAACGTGACGCACATCACGCCGCGTTTGGATTTCCGCGGGGTGATCGAGTACGCGAGCGATCCTTTCTTTACGCGTGACTTTTTCAACAGCCGTTACAGCGCGGATTCGCAACCGGCGACCTATGCGGCGCTGGAGCAACAGTTTGACCACTTCAGCGCGTCGATCTACTTCCGCCCGCGGATCAACGATTTCTACACGGTCGTCGAAAAGATGCCGGAAGTCCGCATCGACGTCCACCGGCAGGAAATTTTTGACACCAATTTGTACTATCAGGGCAATATGACTGCCGGTTACGACCGGATGCGCTGGATCAACTTCACCGAGCGCCCGGGAACGCCCGGCGTCGATTTCACGGACTTCTACAACTATTCGGCGTTCCGGTTTGACATGACCCACTTCCTCTACTACCCGATCAAGACCGATTACTTCACGATCGTGCCGCGCGCCGGCGTGAATCTGACGACCTACAGCAACAGCAGTGAAAATCCGGTCGACGACGAGAATCTGCTCAAAATGTTCGCCGCGGCGAATGACACCAATACGACGAACTACTTCTTTGAGAATTTCGACAACAAGGGCGGCGCGCAGGTGCGCTTCGCCTGGGAACTCGGCGTGGAAGCGTCGACCAAGATCCACAACACCTGGCGCAACGTCCGCAGTGAGTTCCTGGGCATCGACGGATTGCGTCACGTGATGCGCCCCTACATCAACTACACCTATTTGGATTACATTTGCACGACCGATCGCGAAAATCTCTATTACTTCGACGAAAAAGACCGGCTCCAGCGGCAGAACTTCATCCGCTTCGGGTTGGAAAACCGCTTGCAGACCCGCTCCGGCAATCAGATCGTCAACCTTCTGTCGATGGAAAACTACTGGGACTTCTACTTTTCCGAAATGAATATCAACAGTCAGGGCGACACGTTCAGCCGTTTCGGCAACATCTGCACGTTGTTGACCTTTCAGCCGATCAAACAGTTGACGTTGTCGACGATGTTTGCGATCGATCCTTCCAACGTCAACGGTGACATCCCCGACACCATACGTCAGCCGACAAGTCCCGGTCAGAGCTCCTACAACGCCGGCAAGACGGGCTTGAACTGCAAATGGCTCAACCGCTGGATCATTTCGATCAGCTTCACCCCGATCCAGGACGTCAACCTCACGGTGAGCTACGTTTACAACCGTCCTTACGCGACGCGCAGCAGTTATTCGATGGGATCGACCTTGACGCAGTTTGACGCGGGCGGACTTTTCACCAAGTACTACACCGATCACAACGAACGCATCACCGGCAACGTCACCTTGCCGTTGACGCCAGACCGCCGCACGTTCGGCGGCTTCCAGATCGACTACGATTTCGTTCGCGGCTACATTTCGCGCTACGGATTTTTCCTGCGCCGCCGTTTCCACTGTATCGACGTGATCGCGAGTTTCAGCCTCGACCGCAACACCGACGTCAACGAAAAGGACGACTGGGACAAGAACTTTTCCATTCAGGCTCAGCTGGTCAACCTCGGTCTCGGCTCGGGTTACAGCGGCAATGAAATGCTCAACGTCGCCAATCAGGGATTTACGACGCCCGACCCGCTCGGGGCTTATTAAGGAAGGATCACGCGCTATGTTCATCGTTACCGGCGGCGCCGGCTTGATCGGCAGTCTGGTCGTCTGGAAGCTCAATCGCGAGGGGATCGACGACATCCTCGTCGTCGACCATCTCGGCAATTCCGACAAGTGGAAAAATCTCGCACCGCTCAAATTTGCCGATTATCAGGAAAAGGACGTTTTCCGCGCGATGTTGCAGCGCGGCGAATTTGCCGGCAAAAAGATTGAAGGCATTTTCCATCTGGGCGCGTGTTCCTCGACGACGGAACGCGATGCAAGTTACCTCATCGACAACAATTTCCGCTACACGACGGAAGTGGCAAGTTTTGCGCTGGAGCACAAGATCCGCATGATCTACGCTTCCAGTTGCGCCACCTACGGCGACGGCAGTCAGGGGTATCGCGACGACGAAAACACGATCGAATCTTTGCGGCCGCTCAATATGTACGGTTACAGCAAACAGCTTTTCGATCTGTGGGCGAAACGCCGCGGTTATTTCGACCGGCTGATCGGCTGTAAATTTTCCAATATTTACGGCCCCAACGAAGCGCACAAAAACGAGATGCGTTCGGTCGTGCTGCGCGCCTACGAGCAGATCACGGCGACGGGCAAGATGAAGCTTTTCCGCAGTTACCGCAGCGACTTTGCCGACGGCGAGCAGAAGCGCGATTTCCTCTATGTAAAAGATGCGGTCAATATGCTCTGGTTCCTTTTCAACGCGCCCAAGGCGGCGGGGTTGTACAACATCGGCAGCGGCAAGGCGGAAACCTGGAACCACCTCGTGACGGCGGCGTTTCACGCGCTGAAACTGCCGGTCGACATTGAATACATCGATATGCCGGAAAGTCTGCGCGACCGTTATCAGTATTACACCTGCGCCGAGATGGGAAAACTCTACGCGCTCGGTTTCGACTGCCCGGTCGCGACGCTCGATGAAGCGGTTTCCGACTATCTGCAGAATCATCTCATTACCGGCAAGCGTCCGGGCGACGAATGAGAGCCGAGGGCGTTTCCGGCATTTCATTGCGCCTTGCCGCATTTGGGATCACCGAGATCGAGGCGGAGCGTCTGACGCTCGACGAATATCTCGATCGCGATGAGATCGCGCCGTGCCGGAAAATTGTCGCGCATTTGCTCCTTACTTATTTCAGACGCAAGCGCGCGCTCGATGCGCGCGTGAATGCGCGTATTTCGCGACCGCCGCGCCCGGAAGTTTCCGCACTGTTGCGCGCGGCGGCAACGCGGCTTTTCTTTCAGACGGCGGCTCCGCGCGAAACGACGGTGAGCGTCGCCGTCGACCTCGCCAAAAAGTTTCACGCCGACAAATTCGTCAACGCGATTTTGCACCGCGTGCTCGAAAACGAAACGCCTTTTCCCGATGACGCCCAAATGGTCTTGCCGCCGGAAATTTTCCGCCGCTGGTCAGCGCGTTTTTCGCCCGAAATTTTGGCGCAGTTGACCAAGTTGTTTCTATCGGAAGCGCCCTTCACCTATCGGGCAAATGAAAATGCGCTTGAAATCCCCGGTGCGCAAAAAGTCCCGGCATTCGGAAAATTTTCGTTTTATACGGCAAATCCCGGCGACGTGCTGGCAAGTTCCGCGCTTGCCAAGGGGCAAATTTACATTCAGGATCCGGCGGCAAGTTTTGCCGTTTCGCTCGGGGAGTTTTCATCCGTGCGGCGCATCGCCGATCTCTGCGCCGCCCCCGGCGGCAAGTCGCTGATGCTCGCCGAACGGGCGCCGCAGGCGAAATTGTTTCTCTTTGACGCTTCGGCGCGGCGGCAGAAACTGACGGAAAAAAATTTCGCGCTCCGCAACATTCCGGCGGAAATCGCCGTCGCGCGGGCGCAGGATGTGACGGGCGTTTACGACCTTGTCGTCGCGGATGTGCCCTGCAGCAACACCGGCGTTTTCCGCCGCCGCCCCGACGCGCTCTGGCGTTTCAACGGCGCGATGCAGGAAAAATTGCTCCAATTACAGCAGGAGATTCTCTTTCACGCGGCGACGCTGGTTGCGCCGCACGGAAAATTGCTGTTGAGCACCTGCAGCATCGAGGAGGAGGAAAACAATTTGCTCGCCAATCAACTGGAATCGGAATTTCCCGCCTTCAAACGAATGGACGGCGGCATTGTCCTGCCGGAATCCACCCGCGACGGCGCGGGGGCGTTTTTGTGGCAAAAGGAGGAGTTATGAGTTGTTATCACTTCATCGGCATCGGCGGCATCGGTATGAGCGCGCTCGCCGCGATGTGCCGCGCCAACGGCGACGTCGTCACGGGCAGTGACCGCGGCTACGGTCAATGCGCCAACAACCGCATTTTTGAACCGCTCGAAAAGGCGGGGATCACCATTTTTCCGCAGGACGGTTCGTTCATCCGGTCGACGCGGCCCGACTTCCTCGTCTGGTCGAGCGCGATCGAGGAGGACAATCCCGATCTTGCCGCCGCGCCCGGGATACCGCGCTTGCATCGCGCGGAATTGCTCCGCAAGCTGATCGGCGAATTCCCCGGCGTGTCGATCGCCGTCACCGGCAGTTGCGGCAAAAGTTCCGTCACCGCCTATCTCGCGGAAGCGCTCGACAATCTCGAACTTGCGCCGGATTGTCTCAACGGCGCGCTCGTCAAGCGTTTCATTCGCAGAGAAAATGCCGGCAACTATCAGCGCGGCAGCGGCCGGTACTTCGTCTTTGAAAGCGACGAGAGCGACAAGAGTCTGCTCGGCTATCAGGCGGACTACGCCGTCGTCCTCAACTTGGGGTGCGATCATTATGACACGGCGGAACTCGGCCGCGTTTTCGGTACTTTCCTGAGCCGCACCCGGCGCGGCGCCGTTGTCGAGGAGCACGTTTTTGAGGCGGTCAAAAGTTTCCTGCCGCCGGAACTGCCCGTCAGAATTTTCGGCGTCGGCGATTCCTGCGACTACCGTCTGGAAAGTTACGCGGTGCGCGATCACGTGCCTTATGCGAAGTTTGCCGGCATGCCGGAAGTGGCGTTGCCGCAGAGCGGTCACCACGTCGCTATGAATGCGTTGAGCGTTCTGGCGATGCTCGAAATGCTCGGCGTCGACCGCGCCGCCGCATTGAATGCGCTCACGGTTTTCGACGGCGTCTGGCGGCGCAGCGACAGTCACGGCACGACGAAATGCGGCGCGAAAATCTTTGACGACTACGCCCACAATCCCGAAAAGATCCGCGCCTGTCTGGAAGCGATGCGCGAGATCACCCCCGGGCGCATTTTCGCCGTCTATCAGCCGCACGGTTACGGCCCTTTCGGTTTCATGCGCGATACATTGCTTGAATACCTTGACGGCGATCTGCGCGAAAAGGACCGTTTCTACTTGTGCGAACCCTACTATGCGGGCGGCACGTCGAGCTTCAAGCCGACGGCGCACGAGGTGCTTGCCGACTGGCAAACGCGCGTGAAACACCCGGCGCGTTTCATCGAGGTCGCTTCGCGCGAAACCTTGCAGAAAGCTTTGCTTGCCGAGCTCAAAAAAGGCGATACCCTCGTCATTATGGGCGCCCGCGACAACTCGTTGAGCGACTTCGCCGAAAGTTTTCGCGATGCGTAAAATTTGTAAATGCGCGCAAGTTGTGATATATTAAGCGTTTGGGCAATTTCAACAACTGTGAAAAAGGAATGGATGCGATGAAAGAGGCAAATATCGATCGGGCAACGCTGACTTTCGGCGACCAGTCGGTGGAACTTCCGGTCGTGACCGGCACCGAGGGGGAACGCGCCCTGGATATCTCGCATCTGCGGGAAAAAACCAAATTGGTGACGCTTGATCCCGGCTTGGGCAACACCGCCAGCTGTTTCAGCAAAATCACCTACATCGACGGCGAACGCGGCATTTTGCGTTACCGCGGGATCCCGATCGAGAAACTCGTTGAAAAGGTGATGTTCATCGACGTCGCGTATCTGCTCGTCCACGGGGAACTCCCGAGCGAGGAGGAAAGGCACAACTTCTCTCAGCTCTTGAACTTCAACTCGCTGATGCACGAAGACATGCGCCACTTTTTCGATCTTTTCCCGCACGACGCGCACCCGATGCACATCTTGGCGACGATGATCAACGCGATGGCGGCGTTTTATCCCAACGTCGACTCCAAATCGCTGGTCGAAAACATCGATCAGGCGACCGCGCGTGTCATCTCGATCGTCCGCACGATGGCGGCATTCGTTTACAAGAAGTCGATCGGCGAACCGGTGGTTTACCCCCGTCACGATCTTTCCTACTGCGCGAACTTCCTCAATATGATGTTCGATTCGCCGGTAAAACCCTATCAGATCCGCCCGGAAACCGTGCGGCTTTTGAACATCCTTTTCATTTTGCACGCGGATCACGAGCAGAATTGCTCCACCACCGCCGTGCGCGTCATCGGCAGCGCCCAGGTCAACTTGTACGCGACGATTTCCGCCGGCATTTCCGCGTTGTCGGGGCCGCTTCACGGCGGCGCCAATCAGGCGGTCATCGAAATGCTCCGCGCCATCCAGCAGGACGGCGACGTCGATAAATTCATCAGAATGGCAAAGGACAAAAACAATCCTTTCCGGCTGATGGGTTTCGGTCACCGCGTCTACAAGATCTACGACCCGCGCGCCGCGATCATCCGCCGCGAATGCGAGCAGTATCTCAAGACGATCCATTACAGCGACCCCTTGCTCGACGTCGCCCACCGCATCGAGGAAGTCGCGCTCAAGGATCCCTATTTCATCGACCATCACCTTTACCCCAACGTCGATTTTTACAGCGGGATCTTGTACCGCGCGATGGGGATTCCGGAAAATATGTTCACCGCGATGTTCGCGCTGGCGCGTCTGCCCGGATGGGTCGCCCACTGGCAGGAAATGATCGGCAGTCAGACCAAGATCACGCGTCCGCGGCAGGTCTACATCGGCAAGCCGTTGCTTTCCGGCGACGTTTTCGCGTCGAAAAATCCGCTTCTCATCTGAAAACAACTTGAAAAATCTGCAAAAAGATTGTAGGTTATAATATATCGAACCAAACGGCAATCATTTTAACGGGAGAATACCGGAATGAAAAAGTTTTTACTGATCCTCGCAGTCGTCTGCACCGCCTTTACCGGCGCGTATGCCGGCAACAACGAAAGTGAATTCAACGTCGGCGAAGCGTTGGCGCTCTATCTGCCCAACCGCGTGCTCGATCTGCTCGACTGCTTCAGCGTTTCGCTCGGCATCGGCCCGGTCGTCGAAGGCCGCTTGATGTTCACCCGCGCCTGCGACGTCGGCGGCGGCATCGGCTACAGCTGCAAGGCGACCAAGGAATACGGCCGTCAGATCGGCGTCGGCATCGAGGAATTCTGGTACTGGTCGCTGATTTTCGTCGGCGAGGAAAGCTACTCGATGAACGAGGGTTCCGCCTGGGTCAGGAAGTATCAGGAAGACCGCCTCGGCGTGCCCGATTTCGGGACGCGCACTTACGACTTCTTTGAAGGTCAGCGCGACTACTGGGCGATCGGCGGCGCACTCGGCCTCGGCATCGACGGCAGTGTTTACATCCACCCCGTCGAATGGGCGGACCTCGCGCTCGGATTCCTCTTTATCGACATCCGCAACGACGATCTGATTTTCGACGATTTCCGGTAATTCCCGGAGTTTATGAAAGATTTTTCGACGGCTCCGGGAGAAACGGTTTCTTCCGGAGCGTTTGTTTGTAAACGGTGCGGCAACTGCTGCCGGCGCGAGGGCGAAGTCGTTATCACCCCCCTCGAAGCCGACGCGATCGCCGCGTATCTCGGCGTCGATTTCGACGTTTTTATGCGGGATTTTACAGCGCTTTCCGCCGACCGGCGCGATCTTGTCATCGCCGGAAAAGCGGATCGCCCCTGTCGCTTCTTTGAGGAAACGGCAGAGGGGCCGCAATGCAAGATCCAATGCGTCAAACCGCGGCAGTGCCGCGATTTCCCGCTCCGCTGGAATTATCCGGGGTGGGAAAATGATTGTGCCGGAGGAAAAAATGATTCGCAGCGGTGATCTCATCGTTCTCTCGGGGCCGAGCGGCGTCGGCAAGTCCACGTTGGTCAAAATGGTGCGCGCCGCCCACCCGGAACTCGGCTTTTCCGTTTCCTGTACGACGCGCGCTCCGCGTCCCGGCGAAGTCAACGACCGCGAATACCATTTCCTCTCGGAAGAGGAATTTGCCCAAAAAAGCCAAAATCACGAATTTCTCGAGGAAGCCGGCATTTTCCGCCATCGCTATGGTACGCTCAAAAGCGAAGTCCTCAATCAGTTGCGGCAGGGCAAAAGCATTTTGCTCGATATCGACTTGCAGGGCGCAAAACAGATTCGCGCCGCCGCCGAAAATGATCAGGAACTCGCCGCCGCAAGCGTCTTCGTGATGATCGTGCCCCCCTCGCTCGACGTTCTGGAAACGCGACTCCGCGGCCGCCAGAGCGAGAGCGAAGAACAAATCCAACTGCGACTCGGCGCCGCCAAAAACGAACTCGCCGGATTCCGCACTTACGATTTTCTCGTCGTCAACGACGACCTCGAAGTCGCCGCCAAAGATCTTAACCAACTGCTCGACGTTTTCCGTATGCGTACGTCGATTGTAAAAGGAAATCCTTTCGCATGAAAAATCCCCCGATCGTCGTCCTCGGCGTTACCGGCGGCATCGCCGCTTACAAAGCCGCTGAATTATGCAGTCTGCTGATGCAGAACGAGTGCGAAGTCCATGTCATCATGACCGAAAATGCCACGCGCTTTGTGTCACCGCTTACTTTTCGCACCTTGAGCCGACAGGATGTGCTCGTCTCTTTGTGGGAAAATGATAACTGGCGCCCCGGTCACGTCTCTCTCGCCGACGTCGCCGATTGTTTCGTCATCGCCCCCGCTTCCGCCAATTTTATCGCCAAATTCACATACGGCATCGCCGACGACGCATTGACCACATTTGCCGCTACCTTTAACGGCAAAACATTACTCGCCCCCGCTATGAATCCCAAAATGTGGCAACATGCCGCATGTCAGGAAAATATCCAGAAACTTCGTCAACGCGGCATCCTCTTTTGCGGCCCCGTCAATGGTCGCGTCGCTTGTGGCGCCCCCGGCGTCGGCCGAATGGCGGAAGCAGGCGATATTGCCAACACCACTCTCTCCCTCCTGAAAAAATAACGGTGCGCAGCACCTTA